>JBLHNQ010000003.1:0-126701 GCA_047650635.1 Halioglobus sp. | reverse complement strand
CCAGAAGTTGTAGCATAAACGGCCTTAGTGGAGTCAGAGCTCTCTGTAGAGTTTCCCCACTTGTTTCCGCTTTGCGCAGCAGAGGCTTGGCCCCACTGTGAGTCTGGCTTATTCTGATTGGCAGAATCTTGCTTGTCCCACTTATATCCTGAAGCCTGGTAGGTCGACGATGCTGCAAGTGCGTGGCTTACGCGATGAACCTGACTGCCAGAGTTACTGTTGTTTACAGCAGCTTCCTGCTCAGCACTTCCCGCCATGGTTACAGTGGATGTCAGCATCGCCATCGCGATACCACCTGCACATGCTATTGAATTTAATGTTTTCATCGTCTTTGCCCGCCTTCAGTTATTTATTTGGTTTCAACATCTGTCACAAACTGTGACGTACTTCTAATTTGTTGACCCTTGTCTAGGACTTGGATCACGTCTTCTTGTTGAGGCGCTTGACATATTTATACGGCGCCAAAAGATCGAAAAGAACAATTGCACTAACCCTAATGGGGTAATGGGGCTTGATGGACGGAGCTGAATTCTATGGCAAAGCCTGAAGGGCGCGTTGTAACTAGCTGATATATATCGTAAAAAATGGGGAAAACTGCTCACGTTAGAGCGAAATGCCCCATATGGGGTAGCGGCGCGTTATGCGGGAGATGTTGCGGCGTTAAAGCAAGGCTTGCTCGGGTTTAGCGGCTGAGTTCTTCAATGCGAGCCTGCTCGTCCCTATAGGCACGTTTCCAGTCAAAGGGCTGGGATGCAGCAGGTTGGTGGCTATTTTCTTCATATTCTTTGCTTTCTATGTGATCTTTTACGCCCCACTTTCGAGACGTACTGAGGCCCTTTTCTGAAGGTTGCCCGAGGTACATCTCACTAAGCCCGGGTAGGCTTGTGCTGCCATCTTCCAGAATTGTGCCAGGCCCCTGAAAATGTTCCTGTCGCATCATGTCCTTCTGAATATCCAGGCCTACATTACCGCAGCCACGCTGCCCCAACGTTATCGCTCGGGTAACGCTGACATAACCGCTGCCCTGTTGGAACGGACTGTAACTTAACAGGCCGTCGCTATTTATTGCCGGCTCCGCGCTGGACATAAGTTTGCACTTAACATCGTCAGGGCTCAGGTCTGGCTCCAATTGCAGCAACAGGGCGACCATGCCGGAAACCAGAGCCGTGGCCTGTGAAGTGCCTGTCATCACAAACTCACCTGTTTTAAGCAGGTAATCCGGATATTGTTTGGTCAAGGTGGAACCCATGCGCGTGATTCCGGTCATGTGTCCACCAGGTGCAACTATGTCGGGTTTTATGTGGGCATTGGGTGTTGGGCCGCGCGATGAGAAGTCTGGAATGTAGTCGTCATCGCGGGTATCCACGGTCCAGGAATCTGTCACTGCGCCCACTGTAATCAAGTATGGCAGGTTACCCGGAGAGCCTATAGTCATAGCGTCCGGCCCCTCGTTACCAGCAGCGGCAATCACAGTTATGCCGCTTGCCCAGGCTTTCATCGCCGCCTGATTTATTGGATCATCCCAATAGTCCCACCGCGGTCTTGCTGCGAAAGACAGGTTCATTATCTTTATGCCAAACTCTTCGCGGTGATCTACCACGAACTGAATTCCGCGAACGATATCCAGAAAATCACCATGGCCCTCTATATCGAACGCTTTAACGACAACCAGGTTTACGTCGGGCGCAACACCTTTGAAGGTACCTGTGGGCTTTCCATTCTCCGTTACTGGATCGCTCTGGGCGAGCACACTGGCCATATGGGTGCCATGCCCGCTGTCGTCGAACGCCTCTTCTTCAGCGAGGTTTTTAATGGCGTCATAACGCGCTAAAATTCGATTGTTACCAGCGCTGTCTTCACGAAGGACGTCTGTCTCCCACAGCCCCGAATCAACGATTGCAACGGTTACGCCCTTTCCGGTTATTCCGTGCCGGTGCAAAGCATCGGCGCCGATGACTGTGGGGAAGTAGCTGTTCTCATGGTTGGCGGGATACCCGGGTATTAACTCGTTTGTGCAGTCGTCGCCAAATCCGACTTTGACTTGGAAATCTACTTGCTGGGGGAAACTGTCCGTCCAGCTTTTGTTTGGTGAAGCGAATACCACTCGAAGGATAGCGGTTTTGTCTATATGGATACCCACTCTCTTCGATTCTTTGAACGTGAGGGATATTTTTCCGTGTTGCTTAGCTTGAGATAGCGCAGTGTCGACAGCCGCGCCGCCCAATGTAATGGAGTCGATGTCTCCCAGCGTCGAGGGCCAGCTCATGTCCAAGCTCCGCAGTTGTACTTGCGTGTCCTTCTTGTTGTAAAGGCGCCAACTGAAACCAGCCTCGTCGAAGTCAAGTTCGACCGCTCCGCCCACGTCACATTCTTTTTCATCTTCCTCAGTGGGATCTGATAAGGAGAGGTCATCGATGGAGCGTGTGACGAGTTCTGACTGCTTTATTTTGTCAAGTTGTTCGCGGGTCACCATGGCGCCCACTGCATTGATAATGTGTAGTTCGTGGGTTACCAAGCCCCCATGTTGTTTGACCAGTTGTTGAAGCTCGACGCCGGGTTTACCCTGCAAAAGGACTTTAAATGGATCGGATTTAGTTTGTTCTGCCCAGCACAAGTGTGTGGGCCAAATCAAAAGGGGCACCAGCAGGCTAAGGAGTTTGAGGTGTGTCATTGGTAGGGGAGAGTCTTAGTCTTCCGCTACCTCATCAAGGAAAGAAGTGAAATCCTGCGAGAGCATGTTAGGAACATCTTCGGGGTAGATTGGGCGGGAAAAATAATAGCCCTGCAGTAAATGGCACTGTTTTCTAACCAAGTAGCGTAGCTGGTCCTTTGTTTCAATGCCCTCTGCTATTACCCTTAAATTAAGCGCTTTTGCGAGGGCCAAAATTGCGTCGACAATTGCCGCGCCGTCTGGAGAGTCCAGGTCAGCGACAAAGCTCTGGTCTATTTTTAAAGTGTCTATTGGGAAGCGCTTTAAATAGCTCAGCGAAGAATAGCCCGTACCGAAGTCGTCCACTGCGAGGTCGAGACCGAGCGCTTTTAGTTCACTGAGTCTAGCGATATTGATTTCTGCGTCGTTCATAATTGCGCTTTCGGTGAACTCGAGCTCCAGACGATTTGGATCCAAACCGGATTTTCTCAGGAACTCTTTGAGATAGACTGGCAAATCGTTCTGGTTAAATTGTAGTGGCGAGATGTTTACGCAGATCCGAAATTTTTCTATGGGGAGCGTGTCCCAATAACTGCAATGTCTCGCGACCTCCTCGAGAACCCACTCGCCGACTTCAATGATCAGGCCAGTTCTTTCTGCCACAGGTATGAACACGGCGGGTGATACCATTCCGCGCTGAGGGTGTTTCCAGCGGATGAGCGCCTCCATACTAACGACCAGGCCGTTAGCAGTATCCACCTGCGGTTGGTAGCGCAGTTCCAGTTCTCCGTTCTGCAATGCGTGCCGCAAATCTTCTTCCATCTTCAATTGTTCGACGGCAGTTGCATTCATTTTTTCGTCATAGAATCGATAGCATGCGCGCCCCTCGGCTTTTGCCACATACATAGCCGTATCTGCATTCTTCACCAGTGTGTCAGGGTCTGTGCCGTCGTGTGGAAACAGAGCGATACCAATGCTGGGAGTAACGACAGGGTTGTGGGACTGCAGTGGAATGGGCTTGGAGAGCGAATTAAGAATACGCTTCGCTATGCGCTCTACATGCGCTATATCGGGTACGTCTGACAAAACGACAGTAAATTCGTCACCCCCCAGTCGAGCAATTTCTGTGCCCAGTTCGGCATCCTCAAGATCTTCGGAATTATTTTCTGCAAGGTAGTTAATTGCGTCGTCTTCGCGTAATTCCACCGTTAGGCGCTTGGCAATTTCTACCAGTAGCCTGTCACCTCTGCCATGGCCAATGGAGTCATTAATACGTTTGAAGTGATCCAGATCGATAAACAGCAGCGCAGCATTGGAGTTTCGCCTTTGGCTGCGTTTCAAAATACGATTGAGCTGTTCATTAAAGCTGCGCCGATTGGGCAGGCTGGTCAACGGATCATAATACGCCAGGTAACGCAGACGATCTTCCTGCCGCTTGAGCGCGTTGAACGCATTGCTGGCGCGTAGCATATATTGAACATCGCGCCCTAACAGTGACCAGTTTACCGGTTTGGTTTTGTACTGCGTTGCGCCAGCCTCAAAGCCTTGGTCGATAGACTGCCGGTCGTTAGAGCCTGTGACAATCATGATGGGAATAGACTCACCCTGTGGCATTTGCCTGATGCGCTTGCAGACCTCCAGCCCACTCATTCCTGGCATCTCTACATCGAGAAATACCAGATCGGGTCGTTCACGCACAAAAACATCTAGTGTTTCGGGCCCGTTTGCCGCTTCGACAACTGACATGCCTTCAGCTTCCAGACATTGTCGGGTCAGCAGACGCACGTTCAGGTCGTCGTCGCTTACGAGAATTTTGGCTTTGGTTGCGGTGTCTTCGCCGGTGGACATGCGGGGTCCGAAATTCGTTTATTGTAGAAGGGTTAGGCTATCATTACTGGGGGCTGCCTACTAGCGTAAATAGATTCGATGCCAAGGCTAACTCGACTTTTGTGTCGCCTGCGATCGGCTTCATGCTCCCGATGCGCGGTGCCTTTGCTGCCGGAACCGCTGTTCTTCTAAAAATCGGGGAAGTTCCTGCAGAGGAATAGCGGCGCTGTAGTAATAACCCTGCACTTGATGGCAGTTCTGCTGACGAAGAAACTCCACTTGCTCATGCCTTTCAGCGCCCTCTGCAATGACCAGCATACCTAGCCGATGAGCCATCTCGATAATCATCGTGCAGACTGCGGTTTGTTGCTCGTTGTCGGGAATGTCGCGCACGAATGATTTGTCAATTTTAAGGGCGGATATAGGTAGCTCGGTCAAATGAGATAGCTGCGAGAACCCCGTGCCAAAGTCATCCAGGGAGAAAGAAATACCCAGCAGGCGCAGCTGGTCCATCTGCAGTTTTATCGTTTCGGGGTCGTTGAGAATAGTGGTTTCTGTCAGCTCGAATTCCAGATTGTTGGAATTGGCCCCGCTTTTTCCAATGATGTCCTTCACTACCTCAACGAAGCGCTTGTCCTGCACCTGGGAGAAAGAGATATTGACGGCAACATCCACTGAGTCCATTCCCTGTTCCTGTAGCCAGACAAGAGCACTGGTGGCGTGTTGGATAACCTGAAAGCCAATGGTTTTCATCAAACCCATGTCTTCGCATTCAGGCAAAAATTTATCGGGCGATATCAGGCCTCTCTCAGGATGATTCCAACGAAGTAGTGCTTCGAGACCGACCAAACGCTCTGTCTTGAGATCGACTCGGGGTTGGTAATGCAACTCGAATTGGTTTTTGCGGATGGCAGTGCGCAACTCGCCTGCCAAAGAGCTACTGCCCGCTTCATCAAATACGAGCTGTTCGCTGTAGCGTATATATTTGTTTCCCTGAATTGATTTAGCCTGATGCATGGCTCTGCGCGCCGCATCGACCAAATCGGAGGACTTATGCTGGCCGTCCGGAAATATGGCACTGCCAATGCTGGCATGTACTGAAACCTGCTGCTCGTTTAAGGTGATAGGGCCGGAAATGCTAAACAGCATTTTTTCTGCGGTAGCCTCTACGTCACTGATAGAACCCGCATCCTCCAGTACGATGGCGAATTCGTCGCCACCCAGGCGCGCAATGCTGTCTGCTCCGCCCATTTTGTTGGTGAGTCGCTGGGTGACTGTCGTAATAACCAAGTCGCCACCCGCTTCCCCATAGTGATCATTAATATAGCTAAACTGATCAATATTGATGCACAGCAGTGCGGTGCTGAAGCCATAGCGCTCAGATCGATCCAGCGCGCGATTCAGGTGTGCCCGAAAGCCAGCTCGATTAAGAGCGCCGGTGAGAGAATCCTGATTGGAAAGCTGCTGAATAGTCTCTCGAGCGCTTTTAAGCTGGATGCTGTAGTCGAGAATCCGGTGGGCGAGGGCGTCTTGCAGCTGTCCTCTTACCAGATAATCCTGGGCGCCGCTGTCCTGCAACGTTGATATTAGCTTCTCATCAGCCACATCGAGTAAAACAACCATCGGGACCGCAGGTATGTGCTTTTGAGCCAGACGTAGAAGATATTCTGTTCCGGGACCGTGAGAGAGAATGACCACGTCAATGTCGGGGTGCATCAGCGCCTCCAGCGGTCTCTCCATCGAGTCGGGTGACGTGAGATGAAACCGCCGCGGAACTGCGCGCTCCAGACACGAAGACAGGATCAGGTGATCTGTCTTGCTTTCGGAAATAATCAATACCGTGTGTTGTTCCACGTCCGTTCCTAGTAGGGTGTCAGTCTTATTGTTAATTCTATATATAACATGAAGTTATACGGTATATTTAAATGGATTTCTACACAATACTAGTTGAAAAATACCATCATTGTAGTCACCGGGTTTATTTGGGCCGCCGCGTCGGGCATTTCCTTGCCGATAAACCATGTTAGAATCCGCCGACCTTGAACAGTTCCATCTGCGTAAAGACCCCCGTATACATATGAGTTTAGCCTCAGACAAACTGGAAACTATCCGCCAGCAAGTGCAATACCACCTGAATAAAGCGGAAGAAAGTCAGCTCACGCCGTCACAAGAACGCAGTTTATGCGACGCCATCAAGGCTCGATTGCGCAGTGAAAACGCGGTTCTGATTGCTCACTATTACACGCCGCCGATTATTCAGGCTCTGGCTGAGGAGACCGGGGGTTGCGTGTCAGACTCTCTTGAAATGGCAAAGTTTGGGCACGAGCATCCCGCCGATACTCTGGTAGTGGCTGGTGTCCGCTTTATGGGAGAAACGGCCAAAATACTCACACCTCAAAAACGGGTTTTAATGCCAACCCTGGAAGCCACTTGCTCCTTGGATCTGGGGTGCCCCGTCGATGAATTCAGTGCGTTCTGTGATGCACATCCCGACCGCACGGTGGTGGTTTATGCCAATACTTCAGCCGCGGTAAAGGCGCGAGCCGATTGGGTTGTTACGTCCAGTATAGCGCTGGATGTGGTGGAGCACATCGCGGATCAGGGAAAGAAAATAATTTGGGCGCCAGATCGCTACCTCGGCGATTACGTGCGCCGGCAGACCGATGCTGACATTTTGATGTGGGACGGCGCCTGTATCGTTCACGAAGAGTTCAAGGCCCGCGGCATCGCAGATTTAAAACGTGTTTATCCCGATGCGGCTGTGCTGGTTCACCCCGAGTCTCCGATGTCAGTGGTTGAGCTTGCAGATTGCGTGGGTTCCACCTCGCAGATCATAAATGCAGCTCGCACGATGGAAAACCCGCAATTCATTGTTGCTACCGACAAGGGTATTTTTTACAAGCTGCAGCAACTGGCGCCAGACAAGGAGTTCATTATTGCTCCGACCGCTGGTGATGGAGCCCAGTGCCGTAGTTGTGCCAATTGCCCCTGGATGGCGATGAATGAGCTCGAAGTGCTATCGAATGTGTTTGATGTCGGTAGTAATGAAGTGTTTGTCGATGAGGAGTTAGCTAACAGAGCCATGGTTCCACTGCGGCGAATGCTGGAATTTTCGGCGCAGCTTCGGGGCCAGGGTTAAGCTAGAGTTCCATCTTGCTGCGCATTTCTGCAACGTCTTTAATCCGCTCATAAATTTTAGCCGTCGTTAGGTGGTCCTTTTCTGTCAGTTGCAGCGCGTATCTCAGCTGTTTGTCGGCTTCATCTAATATCCCATTGAGGATGAAATATTCGGCGCGGGAGCGGTGTAGCTCGGCAATATTCCCTGACAAACCCTCTACCTCGGCAAGCAGATACCACAGGCCAGGGTCTTTGGGATTAATTTTGCTCTGCGCAAATAAAACTTCCGCAGCAATATAGGCTTGCTGATTATCCATCAGGGCTTTGGCATATAGCATAGTGAGAGGGTGATTATTGGGTGATAGCCGTAGCTGTTTTGCCAGCTTTTGCGCCGCTATAGCTGGTTTGTTTCGCGCTATATCAATCTCTGCGTCGGCCAGAATATATTCCAGCCTATCAGGCGCTGAAGACCAGATGGAATCCAGTTCCAGGCTCGCTTCATCGCCCCGTCCGGCTTGGGTGAGAGCCAATGCCAGGCCGTAGCGGGCGGCTTCCCTCGAAAGGGGCTTGCCTTCCAGTTCGCCTCGAAATTTCTGCACGGCTTCTTCCGGCGTATTTGATAGCGAAACGGCTACTCGAGCGCGCATGAGCTGGTAATCAAGATTAGTGTGCTTCATTTGCTTGGGATATTTTCTTGCGCGATTACGCGTGTCGGCAATACGGTTTTCCGACAGGGGGTGGGAGCGTAAGAATTCAGGAACCCGGTTGCCGCCTGAATAACGAGACGCCTGCAACATACGCCCAAACATGGCTGACGCGGCGTGTGGGTCAAATTCCGCATCTACCAGAGTTTGCATGCCCACGCGATCAGCCTCGGCCTCATTGCTGCGGCTGTATCTCAAGGCAGAATCCTGTGCTGCAGCCTGAGCCACCGAAATGGCGGCCATACCTGCACTGCCGCCTCCAGTGGCCAGCAACACCAGTCCAGCAAGCATTGACGCGAGGTATAAGGCTTGCTGTCCCTGTTGATATTCCACTCGCCTGGAGAAGTGGCGTTGGCTGAGGTGGGCAATTTCGTGTGCCAGAACGGTAGCCAGTTCATCCTCGGTTTGGGCATACATAAGGAGTCCGTTGTGAATGCCGATGATGCCTCCTGGCACCGCAAACGCGTTTATTGTGGGGTTGTCCACAATCACTACCTCAATACGCCTGTCCTCCAGTTCGCTGTGTGTAACAAGTTTGTATATGAGGTCTTCAAGATATTGCTGCAGTAGCGGGTCGTCTATGGTGGGTACCTGGCTGCGGAACATGCGCAGCCAGGTTCTACCCAGATCGTGTTCGAAGTCTGCAGAAAAAAGACTGGTGCTGGACTCCCCGAGATTGGGGATTTTGAGTTCATCAGAGGTCGCGCTGGCTGCAATGAACAGCGCGCAAAACAGCGCCACAGTGAAGCTTTGTCGCCACTGGTTTTTGACCGTCAACCAATATTTCATCACAGGATGAAGCCGCACCTTTGCATCAATGAGAGTGAATAGACTCGAGCAGCGGGCATTGTACTCTATGCGCCTTGCATCGGAACATAGCGAACAGGCCGTGTTTCATGGAGTTCTTTTTTTGCGATAAGTTCACTAGTATTTAGTGGGTGTGGTTATACTAACAAGCTGATCGACAACGCCTAAAGCAGAATGGTAGACATCTAAACCTTATGACTTATAGTGATATTATTGAATTGGACGTTGTCGGCGAACAGTGCCCGATGCCCTTACTGAAAGCCAAGCGAGCCCTGAACAGCATGGCGGCGGGGCAACAATTGAGGGTGCTGGCTACAGATAAGGGCTCAGTGCGCGATTTTGAGGTGTTCGCCCGGCAATCAGGCAATGTTTTGCTATCTACAGAGCAGGTGGACGGTGTTTATATTCATATGCTGAAAAAAGCGGATGCTGCGCAACCGCAATAGAGGAAGTCAATGTTAGACGTTTTTAAAAAATGGTATGAACGCTATTTGTTTCAGGAGGAGGCGGTACTTCTGCTCGTCTTGCTGACGCTCGCTATCGTCCTGTTGATGACATTAGGTGATGTGCTTGCACCGGTGTTGGCATCTATCGTCCTGGCCTACTTGATGGAAGGGCTGGCTAGTCAACTGGAAAGTAGGGGCCTGCCGCAATGGTTTGGGATTGGCTTCTCTTTTTTGGTTTTTATCGGCGCATTTTTTGGTTTCTGTCTGGGTTTGCTGCCTCTAGCGTGGCAGCAGTTAGTGAGTCTGGCAGCTGAGATGCCGCGTATGCTCGAACGGGGGCGAGAGCTGCTGAGCGTTTTACCCGAACAGTATCCGGATCTGGTAAGCCATTCACAACTCAATGAATTATTGGGCCTGGCGCAAACAGAGATTGCTGGCGCCGGTCAATCTTTGCTGAGCTATTCGGTCAGCTCCATTCCAAGCGTTTTAGCCCTAATAGTTTATATGGTTTTGATCCCCAT
Organism: Halioglobus sp.; assembly: GCA_047650635.1. Classification (GTDB taxonomy): domain Bacteria; phylum Pseudomonadota; class Gammaproteobacteria; order Pseudomonadales; family Halieaceae; genus JBALVT01. The sequence goes on along the minus strand of JBLHNQ010000003.1, from coordinate 116,629 downwards.
TCTGGTTTTTTTCTTTCTCAAAGACAGGCAAAAAATACTCGATTGGTTGGCTGGATTTCTGCCCAGAGAGCGCCCTCTATTGCGTCAAATCTGGGTCGAGATGGATGTTCAGGTTGCCAACTATGCGCGGGGAAAGGCACTGGAAATGCTGATTGTTGGCAGTGTTAGCTACGTCTCTTTTGTCTCGCTGGGCCTAAACTACGCTGCTCTGTTGGCTTTGCTGGTGGGCCTGTCGGTCATTGTTCCCTACATAGGTGCTGCGCTGGTTACCCTGCCTGTCGTGATGGTGGCTTTCTTCCAGTGGGGTTTTACCAATGAATTTTATTACGTGTTTGGTGTCTATGCTTTAATCCAGGCACTGGATGGCAATGTTCTGGTTCCCCTGTTGTTTTCAGAGGCGGTTAATTTGCATCCGGTGGCTATTATATTGGCGGTACTTTTTTTTGGGGGTATCTGGGGGCTGTGGGGTGTGTTTTTTGCTATCCCTTTGGCGACTCTCATTAAGGCTATTATTTACGCTTGGCCTACGCCTGAACCCGAAAAAAACACCAGTTCGCGTATTGGCAGTAGCGCTAAAGCCGAGCAGCCGAGTTCAACAACGGAGTAATTAATGTCTGTGCTATTGATCAACCGGGTACTACTACCGGTAGTATCTGCTCTTGTTCTGGTGGCCTGCGCCACTGTTTCAGGTTCCAGTATTTCGCCGGCTAAAAGCCCCAATGATGACAACCAATATCGCTATCTGGTATTGGAAAACAATTTGCAGGTTTTACTGATTTCCGACCCCGGGACACCCAAAGCGGCAGCAGCTCTCGATGTGATGGTGGGCAGCGGAGACAACCCCGCCGGGCGCAGTGGTTTGGCGCACTTTCTCGAGCACATGTTGTTTTTGGGAACCGAGAAATACCCGGATTCGGCAGAGTATGAACAGTACATAACGGAGCATGGTGGTAATCACAACGCCTATACCAGTTTCGAGCATACCAATTATTTTTTCGATATCAACGAGGCGTTTTTGCCTGAGGCGCTGGATCGTTTTGCCCAGTTCTTTATATCCCCTAAGTTTGACGCCCAGTATGTAGACCGTGAAAAAAATGCGGTTGAAGCCGAATACCAGATGGGTTTGAAGAGTGATGGTCGCCGAGGCCTGGATGTGTTGCAGGAGGTTATGAACCCTGAACATCCCTTCAGTCAGTTTGCGGTTGGCAGTCTGGAGAGTTTAGCTGACCGCCCTGGCGCCACTGTGCGCGACGACTTGCTCGCCTTTTATGACAAGCATTACTCTGCCAATATGATGCGCTTGGTTGTGCTGGGTTCGCAATCTCTGGACGAGTTGCAAGAGCTGGTGGTTCCCATGTTTGACCCGGTACCCAATAATGTTTTTGAGCACGACAGCATTGACGCGCCACTGTTCGCTCCAAACACTCTACCCATGTTGGTAAAAGTAAAGCCGCAGGCGACGCTGCGCAGCTTGAGTGTGGCATTTCCTATAGCCGATTACCGCCACAACTATCACGCCAAGCCGGTTTCTTATTTGGGGAATTTGGTAGGGCATGAAGGTAAGGGCAGTCTTTTGTCTGAGCTTAAAGCACAGGGTTTGGCCGAGGGGCTATCGGCCGGGTCTGGTCTGGCGTGGCGTGGAGGAGCGTTGTTTAGTGTTGATATTTCGCTTACCGCTAAAGGTGTGGCTAACTATCAAACAGTGTTGGCACTGCTATATTCCTATTTGGATATGCTGCGTGAAGAAGGGCCCAGAGAGCGCCTTTACAATGAGCAAGCGCAATTGGCAAATTTGGGGTTCAGGTTTAAGGAAAAGGTTGAACCCATGGGCTATGTGAGTTCGCTGGCCTCGGGCATGCACATCTACACTAGCGACGATATTTTGCGTGGCCCCTATCTCATGACTCACTATGACGCCAACATGCTGCGCGGTTTGTTGAAAAGTATAGTGCCTGCTAACTCCCTGATCACACTGGACGATGCCAACGTGGCGACAGACACGGTCTCTGTACACTACAAAGTGCCTTACTCAAGTGTAAAAGTCAGTGCCGATATGGTTGCCGGTTGGGGTGAGCAAGGCGACTTGGTCAAGTTTAATCTTCCTGCCGCAAACGATTTTATCGCCCGCGATGTTTCCCTCAAACCAATATCGAAAGACAACCCAGCTCTGCCCGAGGTTGTGCTGGAAGGTAAGCGGCAGAAGATCTGGTTTATGCAAGATGATGAATTTCGCATTCCCAAGGGCGCCTCTTACATTAATTTCCGCTCGCCGCATGTTGGCATGAGTGCAGACCAAAGCGCTGCTGCAGTGTTGTATACCAGCATGCTAAAAGACTCGGTGAATGAGTTTGCTTACCCTGCCTTACTGGCCGGCCTTAGCTTCAATATATACAAGCATTCACAGGGTATTAGCTTGCGTATCGGTGGGTACGATGACAAACAATCTTTGTTGCTGGACCGCATTCTGGATACCATAAAGGCGTCCCATTTTGATCAGCAGCGTTTTAGTAATATTCGCAAGGATATAATTCGCAGCCTTCAAAACTCTGTGGCCAAGCGCCCCAGCAGTCAGGTTATTGATGATCTTCGCGAGGCTCTGTTGGATGGTGAATGGGGGGAAGCGGCGATTATAACTGCTCTGGAGGACCTTGACTTAGCCGCTATGAAGGCATACGCCCGCCTGTTCTGGCGCGATGCACAGGCCGAGGTGCTTATATATGGTAACTACGAGCGCAGCCTCGTGAAGGAAATTTCCACCAAGGTAGCCGCGCTTCTTTCTGCGGGGCCCGCACCAGAAGTGCCCGAGCTAAGAGTGTTAAAAGTGGCAGCTAACGAGTCCATATTGCTAACGGCAGATGTCGCACATGACGACTCGGTAGTCGCTTGGTATTTGCAAGGTGAAAACAACACCTTGAACGACAGGGCTGCAACAGCTCTTACCGCCCAGATTATAAAGTCCGGGTTCTTCCAGCAACTTCGTACGCAGCAGCAGCTTGGGTATATTGTCAGCGCATTTTCCTGGGCTCAACGCGAGGTGCCCGGATTGGTTCTACTGGTGCAGTCCCCCAGCGATGATTCCCGGGTAGTAGCTGGCGCAATGGACCACTTCATGCGGACTGTAGAGGGCGAGTTGGACGCCGAGCAGTTTGAGCGTCATAAGTTGGCTCTTCGTAACGAAATTCTCCGTCCGCATAAGAACATCTGGGAGCGGGCCGAGTTCTATTGGCAATCGATTGCCAAGCATCAATATGACTTCGCCTCACGTCAATCTATGGTGGAAGCCCTCGATAGCCTGACCTTACAGTCTTGGCTTGACTACTATCAGCGTGTGTTTGTGGCTCAGAAGCATTCTTTGCAAGTAGTCGCGCCTGGTAAGTGGGGGACGTTCCCCAAGGGTGAAGTCAAGCGCTATGACTCTCCCTCCGCGATCAGGAGTGATCACGGAAGCTATATTATTCAGTAATAGTTCTAATATGGAACTATCAGAGAGGCGTTTTTTTTCACCAAAAACACCTCTACTCTTTTCTTGTCACATTGCTACAGTGGGGGAACTGGAATATTGCGCAAATTCGTCTATACTATTGCTGTAACAGCTATATGTAGATTCTATTATGAAACTAACTTTAATCGTTGGTTTCTGACTTCTTTCCGATGATTGCTCAGAAAAGGGACCACGAATGACGGAAGATAACGATCCCATTGAAACCCGTGAATGGCTCGATGCGCTGGATGCCCTGGTGAGGCACGGTGGCTCCGATCGCGCTTCCTTTGTCATGACTGAAATGGCAAAACATGCAGTAGAAGTTGGTATGCGTTTGCCAACTGCCATCACCTCGCCCTTCCGCAATACAATTTCGCCCTCCGATGAAAAAAGTATGCCTGGCGACCTGTTTATGGAGCGAAAAATTCGCTCCTTGGTTCGCTGGAACGCCTTGGCCATGGTAATGCGAGCAAATGACAACGATGAGGGGTTGGGTGGGCACATCTCCAGTTTTGCTTCCAGCGCCACATTGTATGATATTGGGTTTAACTATTTTTTCCGCGGTATTGAAGGCGATCATCGGGGCGACCTGGTCTTCTATCAAGGCCATAGTGCGCCGGGTATGTATGCGCGCTCCTACCTGGAGGGGCGTATCAGCGAAGATCAGCTGGATAATTTCCGCCGTGAAGTTGATGGCGAGGGTTTGTCCTCCTATCCACACCCCTGGTTAATGCCGGATTACTGGCAATTTCCGACCGTGTCGATGGGTCTGGGGCCTATTCAGGCGATCTATCAGGCCAGAGTCATGCAATATCAAGAAAACCGCGGGCTGCTCGATCATGGCGACCGCAATGTATGGTGTTTTATAGGCGATGGAGAGTGCGATGAGCCAGAGTCATTGGGCGCCATATCATTAGCGGGCCGTGAGCATCTGGGCAACCTCACGTTTGTCGTGAACTGTAATTTGCAGCGACTGGACGGTCCGGTTCGCGGTAACGGCAAAATCATTCAGGAACTGGAGGGCGTATTTCGCGGAGCAGGCTGGGAAGTGATAAAGGTCATCTGGGGTCGAAAATGGGATCATTTGTTAGAGAAGGACAAGACCGGGCTACTGCAAAAGCGCATGGATGAGGTTTGCGATGGTGAATTGCAGAACTACAAGTACAATGGCGGAGCCTATACACGGGAGCACTTCTTTGGGAAATACCCGGAACTATTAGAATTGGTGGCGGACCTGTCTGATGACGACATCATGTACTTAAATCGTGGTGGTCACGACCCCTATAAAGTGTATGCCGCCTATGCCAAAGCGGTGGAGCAGCGCGCGCGCCCCACCGTAATTCTGGCGATGACCGTGAAAGGCTATGGCATGGGTGAGGCCGGTCAGGCTAACAATGAAACTCATTCGTTGAAGAAGCTGGACATCGAAAGTTTGAAAGCTTTCCGTGACAGGTTTGGCATTCCCATCAGTGACTCCGAACTAAAAGATGTTCCCTACTACCGTCCCGCTCCCGGCAGCGCAGAAATGCGCTATATGAATAAGGCAAGAAAGACCTTGGGTGGTCAGATTCCCGTGCGACGAAACAAAGTTGCAAGACTGGACGTTCCCCCGCTGTCGGCGCTGGCAAATCAACTGAAGAGCAGTGGCAAACGCAAAATATCCACGACCATGTCGTTTGTTCGAATCTTGTCCGTTTTGGTTAAAGATAAGAAAATTGGCGAGCGTGTGGTGCCCATTGTGCCTGATGAAGCACGCACATTTGGGATGGAAGGTATGTTCCGGCAGTTGGGTATCTACTCCTCGGTGGGGCAGCGCTATACCCCGCAGGATGCCGGGCAAATGATGTTCTACAAAGAAGACATTAAAGGCCAGATACTCGAGGAGGGGATTAACGAAGCGGGCGCTTTTTCGGCCTGGCTCGCAGCGTCCACTTCCTATAGCACGCACGATTACCCGATGGTGCCGTTCTATATCTTCTACTCCATGTTCGGCTTTCAGCGTATAGGCGATTTGGCCTGGGCTGCGGGCGACAGTCAGGCCAGGGGTTTCTTGATTGGCGCAACGGCGGGACGAACTACACTGAATGGAGAGGGGCTGCAGCACCAGGACGGACACAGCCATCTCCTGGCCAGTACCATTCCAAATTGTGTTAGCTATGATCCCACTTACTCGTTTGAGCTTGCCATAATTATATCGGATGGCTTGCGTCGCATGTATGAAGAAGGCGAGAATAAGTTCTATTACATTACCACCATGAACGAAAATTATACCCAACCAGATATGCCCGAGGGGGTAGAAGAAGGCATCATCAAGGGCATGTATTGCCTAAAGCGCAGTATGAGTAAAAAGGAATTGCGGGTACAACTATTGGGCTCTGGAAGTATTTTGCGTGAAGTAGAGGCTGCTGCGGAGATACTTGAAAATGACTACGATGTTGCTGCCAACATTTGGAGCCTCACCAGCATTAACGAGGTTCAGCGTGAAGGAAAAGCGGTGGCGCGTTGGAACTTACTGCATCCGGAAAGTGAAGCGAAGCTATCCTACGTGGAACAGATGCTTGGCGATGGTGGCGAGCCCTGTGTGATAGCAACAGATTATATGAAGTCCTATGCGGAACAGATCCGCGAGTTTGTTCCGGCGCGTTTAACTGTTTTAGGTACAGATGGCTACGGTCGAAGTGATACGCGCGAGCGCCTGCGCAAATTTTTTGAAGTAAGTCGCGAGTATGTTGTTATCGCCGCACTCAAGTCCCTGGCGGACGAGGGTTCGATAAAGCCGAGCGTTGTCACCCAAGCCATGCGCTCTCTGGGTATCTCGCCCGATAAAATTGACCCTGTAAGCGCTTAAAGGAATCTGACGTGGCGAAGATACCAGTAAAAGTACCCGATATAGGCGGCGCAGAAGGCGCTGAAGTCATCGAGTTGTTGGTTGCGGTAGGAGATGAGGTCGAACTGGAGCAAAGCCTCATCGTTTTGGAGTCGGATAAAGCCTCCATGGAAATACCTTCTACCGCGGCGGGAACGATTGTTGAGTTTTTGGTGAAAGAAGGAGAGGAGCTGTCTGAGGGTGATGTGATCGTAGTGATCGAGTCAGAGGCTGCGCAGGAGGTGGAAGCTCCGGTGGAAGCATTGGTGGAAAAAACTGAATCCAATGTCGATTCCCAAACAACAACCGATGACACAGAGAGCAAGCCAGCTGCCGAGGAACATTCCCAGTCAGCGGAATCTACTCCTGCTATTACAACCGATCAAACAGTTGTAGTGCCCGATATCGGTAGCGATGAGCCGGTAGATCTGATCGAAATCAGCGTGGCAGTAGGAGACCAGGTAGCCGAGGGTGATTCGCTGGTAGCGCTGGAATCTGACAAATCTTCTATGGAGGTTCCAGCACCGTTTGGCGGAGAAGTTATAGAGATTCTGGTGACAGAGGGCGGCACCATCAGTCAGGGTGAGGCGTTAATGGTTTTGCGCACAATGGCTTCTGGTGTGGATGAGCCAGAACCAGAGCCAGAAGCAGAACCAGAGCCAGAACCTTCATCTGCTCCAGTCGCGTCGGCACCTGAAGAGACCACCGCAGGTACAGTAAACAAAGCCCCGGTGCGGCCGCCGACAGAGCAACCCGATCGTAGTGAAAGCTCGGTTTACGCCGGGCCAGCTGTGAGAAAGCTGGCCAGAGAATTTGGTCTGAATCTTTCCAAAGTCACTGGCTCGGGCCCCAAGGGTCGATTGATGAAAGAAGACCTGCACGCCTTCGTGCAAAAATCTCTGAGTGGTGGCGCGGTTGCCGCAACAGGTGGCGCGGGAATACCGCCCATACCTGATGTAGATTTTTCGGACTTTGGAGAAATTCGCACAGAGTCATTAACTAAAATGGCGAAAGTGACCGCCGCAAACATGCAGCGCAGTTGGCTAAATGTGCCCCATGTCACCCAGTTTGATGATGCCGACATAACAGAAATGGAAGTCTTCAGGAAAGGTCTTAAAGACGAGGCAGAAAAGCGTGGCACGAGGTTAACGCCTATGCCCTTCCTGCTCAAAGCGTGCGCGGTAGCACTGCGCGACAACCCTAAGTTTTGCAGTTCATTGTCGGGTGATGGGCAAAGTTTGATCTATAAAGACTATATTCATCTTGGTATGGCTGTAGACACCCCGGCTGGCCTGCTTGTGCCTGTGATACGTGACGTGGATAAAAAATCTATTTGGGATTTGGCCGACGAAGTTATCGAAGTAGCCGGAAAAGCACGTGATAGAAAATTACGCCCGGACGAAATGCGCGGTGGCTGTTTTACTCTGTCCAGTCTGGGGGGCATTGGAGGGCGCGGTTTTACGCCTATCGTCAACGCGCCCGAAGTGGGCATCCTCGGTGTGTCTAAGGCAGACATTCACCCCGTGTGGAACGGCGAAAAGTTTAAGCCGCGTCAAATGTTGCCGCTGGCACTGTCTTACGACCACCGTGTTATCAATGGTGGCGATGCGGGGCGTTTCCTCACGCAGCTGGTAGCTTTGCTCTCCGATATTAGACGCTTGGCGCTCTAGTTGATTAAGCTCAAACCTGTACTATTTTTCAGCTGCTGGGGCACGACGTATCAATGCCCCAGCGTTTAGTGAATTGGCAAAAGACATTTCTCCAGGTGCACGGGCTGCAAGAAAGTTATCTTCAGCATGCACAAAAGTGGTTCGACCCGCTGGCAACCAGCCTTATAACATTTCAAGCCAATGCAGGTGTTCCAATTCTGGTGGCGTTGAATGGCGCTCAGGGTTCGGGTAAATCAACGCTCGCCGGCTATCTCGTCGCGTCGCTCAATTCGTCTCATAATGTGTCAACGGTAGCGCTATCGCTGGATGACTTTTATTATACTCACTCCCAGCGCGTTCATCTTGCGCAAACCGTTCACCCTCTGCTACTGACCCGGGGCGTGCCCGGCACTCACGATTTAAAGTTGCTCAATGCAACACTTGATAGTTTGATGGATGTCAGTAGAGATTCGACTATTTCCATTCCCCGGTTCGATAAGGCACGCGATGACAGACGCGCCCAGAGTGACTGGGGTAGTGTGAACAGTCCGGTTGATGTTGTCATTATCGAGGGTTGGTGTATGGGTGCGCGTGCGCAACTTGAGCAACAACTGGTCGCCCCGGCAAACGCTCTTGAGGCCGAACAAGATCAAGATAGACGATGGCGTTGTCACGTAAACGATGTTCTGGCGGAGCAATTTCCGCCTCTGTACCGGCGAGTCGATCAGTGGGTTATGTTACAGGCGCCGTCTTTTGAATGTGTGTACCGCTGGCGTCTGGAGCAGGAGCGTAAACTCGCCGACAGGACCCTCCCCGATTCAGATCTTAAACTCATGTCTGGCGCCGATATTGCCAGGTTTATTCAGTATTACCAGCGCATTACGCAGCAGTGTTTGGTTGATCTTCCCAGCACAGTGAACCACCTGTTTCGGTTGGGCGAGGAACGTGACATTGTCGATTACACGTATTCAGCGCGCGGTGATTCCGGCTGACTTTTTTTGATGGTTATTTCATTGTTTTTGTTGTCCACCCAAGCTCCTTTCTTATATTTCCCAGCAGTGCTTCGACTTCGTTAATACGGCTATCGGAACCTGGAAATAGAGCGGGTTGCACGCTGAGTAGTTCTTCCAGACATATCATGCCTGCGCGGCTATCCCGAATGGCGTGGATGAATTTTAGCGTTCTAAAGCCATCAAACCATTGGTTGAACTGACTGACAAATTGCCGCTCTTCTTTACCGTGTTGCCGGCAGTGTGTAATAGCTTTTGAAAAGTTCATTTTATTCAGGGTCTGGGAAGTCAGCAGCGCAAGGTCCGGGGCAAGCCCCTGGGCTATGAGTAGTGAAATGAGCTTCTCTAACGAGCTCTCTCTCAGCGTTGGCACGACTGCAAGAAGAGCTCGCAGTGACTCAAAACAGTCCGGGTGGTAGAAGATTTTGACATCATTTTCACTGATTATTTTCTCAACGGCTGGGCCGGTTCCAAACGGAACACGGTGCGACCTGCGGGAGGCAATAGCGATACATTCTCCATCCAAAGAGGCAATCGACCCTACTTTGGCCAGTTTGTTTAGCACGTAGAAGTCTTCACCACCAGAGCGTTTGGGGTAGCCTCTTATTTGGGCGTACTGTTGGCGCTTTATTGCGATGCAGCTGCCAAGTGTATGGTAAGCGTAGGGGGACTTGGCGTAGTTCAGCCCCAGCACATAATGGTGCAGCCTCAATTCGTACAAAGCGGTCGCTTCACTGACCTCACTTGAGACACCGCTCTGGTGGGCAAACGGGAAAACGGCTGCGCCTGAGTTGGCGGCTTGATCGAGCCGGGAAAAGTAGTTTTTGGGAAGCGCAGCGTCTGCGTCGCTGCAGCAAATCCAATCGCTGCTTATGGCGCCCTGGTACTGCCATAACAGTGCGATATCGCAGCCAACTTTGCGCGCCAAGCCTACTCCCTGAGCTGCCGGGTTTGGGCCTTTAATCGTGTCCATGTCGTAGAAAAATAACTCGATCGAAGCGCCGAGCGAATAAATATTAAGGCCATGCTCTGCATCTTGACAGGCTGGCTCAAGCTGGCCTATGGCATCTCGCAGCGGGTTATTGCGGCTGGTATCGGGGTCTGAGTCGGGCCTATTCAGAACAAGTATGACGACGGTTTTTCCGCTTCCGCACAACCGCGATAAACTGCGCAGTAACTCGGGAGATTCGTCGTAGGCTGGTATAACCAGCATATGCTGCCAGTGATTGATTCCCTGTGGTGCGTTGGGCAAGTTGGGCTCTATGTGTCGCTCCAGGTAACGCTTCAGGGCGATGTCTTCTCTCATGCTCTTGTTTAGTGTAGTGCAGCTTGTATAGGCAGGGTCTTGACTATTTCCGCTTCGATATCCAATAGCTCATTCCAACGCTTGCCAATGACAGCTTCATCGATATATATTTTTGCCAGCTGCAGAAACAATTCAAAATGGCGTTCTTCTGAGCGTGCAATCGACTCATAAAATTTCTTTAGTGCTGCATCTTCAAGCGCCTGTGCAACCAGAGCAAAGCGTTCCGCGCCTCTGGCTTCAATGATGCTGGCGGTGAGTAGACGGTCAAGCAGGTACTCCTCGCTGTCTTTGCGAATGACTTTGCGGAAGGCAATAATATACGGATCTTTCTTGTCCGCTGCCGTTATTAGTCCCCGGCTATGTATCCATTTAACGACTTCCCGGTAGTGGTTGAGCTCTTCTATTGCCAGGTCTGTCATGGCAGTAACCAGCTCGACCTTGTCGGGATAATGAGACAGCATGGACATCGCCATGCCCGATGCTTTTTTTTCCGCTGCGGCATGGTCCAGCAAAAAACTGTCAAAATCAGACATGACCTTTACGGTCCAGGCCTCGGGCGTTTTAAACCGTAGCGGAGAGTTTTTATGGGCTTGTAAAGGAGGATTGCTCATGCGCCGGTATGCTACACTGCCCACTCGCTGCCAGCCAGAGTAAAGTCGCTTTGGCGGGATGATTAAAACCAACGTTCAGGAAAACTTCAGATGATTATCAAGCCTCGCGTACGCGGTTTTCTTTGTGTGACCACTCACCCCGTTGGTTGTGAATCCAATGTGAAGCATCAAATTGAAACGGTACAGGCGGGCGGGAAAATTTCGGGCGGCCCTAAACGTGTTCTGGTGATTGGGGCATCCACAGGTTATGGCCTGTCATCGCGTATTACCGCTGCATTTGGTTGTGGCGCGGCAACACTGGGAGTTTTCTTCGAGAAAGAGGGCACCGAGAAAAAGCCAGGTACGGCCGGTTGGTACAACTCGGCGGCCTTCCACAAGTGTGCCGAGGCTGACGGGCTGTATGCCAAGAGTATCAACGGCGATGCGTTCAGTGACGAGATTAAAGCGAAGACCATCGAAACCATTCGCGAAGATATGGGGCAAGTCGACTTAGTCGTATACAGCCTGGCCTCCCCACGACGGCAGCACCCTGTAACCGGCGTGGTGCACAACTCCACCCTGAAGCCCATCGGAAAAGCCACTGTGCAGAAAGGCGTAAATACCGACAAGGAAATCGTGCAGGACTTTCCGATAGAGGCGGCCAATCAGGATGAAATTGACAACACGGTAGCGGTCATGGGCGGCGAAGACTGGCAGATGTGGATTGACGCGCTGGATGAGGCCGATGTGTTGGCCGATGGCGCAAAAACCACGGCCTACACCTACATTGGCGATAAACTCACCTGGGACATTTACTGGCATGGCACTATCGGAGCGGCGAAGAAAGATCTGGATAAACGGGTGCTGGGTATTCGTGAGCGTTTAGCTGCCAAAGGCGGTGATGCCCGGGTGTCAGTTCTCAAAGCGGTGGTAACCCAGGCCTCAGCGGCGATTCCCGCTATGCCTATCTATCTTGCGTTGCTGTTTAAGGTTATGAAAGAACGCGGTATCCACGAGGGTTGCATTGAACAGATAGACGCTCTGTTTCGCGATTCTCTCTACGGCGATCAGCCCTATCTGGATGAAGAGGGGCGCCTGCGTGCGGACACCAAGGAGCTTGATCCTGACATTCAGGCGGCGGTTGGGGAATTGTGGGACCAAATCAATACAGACACTTTGCGCGAACTATCTGACTTTGCCGGCTACAAGCACGAATTTTTACAGTTGTTCGGTTTCGAAGTAGAGGGCGTTGATTATGATGCTGACGTAAATCCCGAAGTGCCTATCGCCGGCATGGTGACATAGATGATGGATCACGATATACCCCATCGCCTGAATTCGCGGGTGCGGCGCCTCGTTGCTTCGAATCCCGGCGCTATGACGGGGCCCGGCACAAACACCTATCTTATTGGCAATGAAGAGATAGCGGTACTCGACCCGGGCCCAAACATTCCCGCGCACATCGAGGCGATATTAAAAGTGGGCGAAGGTCGCATTCGCTGGATTATCTGCACCCACACCCATCCCGATCATTCCCCCGCATGGCAGGCGGTGGCCGAGGCCACTGGCGCTGAAGTAATAGGCGCTCTTCCTGCTGATGACAAGTTCCAGGACGATACCTTCAAGCCCACGTCTGAAGTACATCATGACGATGTCTTGCGCACCTCGGAGTTCACCCTCCGTGCAGTGCATACTCCCGGTCATGTGAGCAATCATTACTGTTTTTTCCTCGAGGAAGAACAGATGTTGTTCGCGGGCGACCACATTATGAATGGCTCCACTGTGGTTATTGTGCCGCCCAGTGGCAATATGAAAGCCTACATTGAATCACTGCAGCTCCTGCTGCAGTACCCGTTAAAATTTATTGCGCCTGGGCATGGAGAGGTGATGGAAGACTCCCCCGCCGTGGTGGAGTGGCTGGTCAACCATCGCTTGAAGCGTGAAGCCAAGGTGCTGCAGGGGCTGAAAAGCTTTGATTCGGCATCACTGGATCAGTTGGTTGCCGTGGTTTACGACGATGTTAATGTGTCGTTACATAGCATGGCGAAACTGTCCTTAGAGGCGCACCTTATAAAGCTGAAGACGGAAAGTTTCGTCGACTACCGTAGTGATACTGGATTATGGCAGGTCCTATAGCGGTAGTTAGCACTCACTTATTATTAGCTTTCGGGGTGGATTTTTCTCGATGGAAGAGGCCGAGCCCGCATGGATGCGTCTTTTTGCGTGTCCAGCCGAGACAGACCCGGCCCGGCCTCTTCGGTTTTCGAGAAAAGCCCACTCCGAAAGCGGCTAGACCAATGATACCCACCTAAAAACGCTCTCGATTATAATTATATAAACTATTCGTAAATATACAGACAGTATAATACGAAATACTATTGTTTTAACGGTTCAAGCTACCTAGTATAGACGTCAATTTGCACTTCCCATTGCGTTTTCGGTAGCTATCTATGCCTCCAAAGCCCTATACAGCGTGTACCTTACCTCAGGTCATCCAGCACGGAGCCGCTCGCTTTGGTGACAGGGTTGCGATATCCGACGGTGAGATTGAGCTCAGTTACACAGCACTTGATCTCGCGAGGATTGAATCAGCCAAGGCCTTCGCAGCCGCGGGCCTCAAAAAAGGTGATCGTTTCGCCATTTGGGCGCCCAATATTTACCAATGGATTATCGCAGCAATAGGCGCTCAGTCTCTGGGCGGTGTTTTGGTGCCTCTGAACACGCGGTTAAAAGGTGCAGAAGCTGCTTATATTCTGAGCACCAGCGGCGCTAAGTTCCTCTTTACCGTTAGCGACTTCCTCGATGTGTCCTATCCTGAGTTATTGCTAGGGCATGAATTGCCCGATCTCGAGAAAATTATCATGCTCAGTGGTGAGGCCGAAGGGGCAACGCTGTGGACAGACTTTCTGGCTTGCGGGGCCTCTATCGCGAGCGGCACTATCAACGATCTCTCCGCCTCTATTACACCGCACGACACACTGGATATTCTCTTCACCTCCGGTACCACTGGCAAGCCCAAGGGTGTTATCACGTCCCACGGCCAGAATATCCGTGTGTTTGATGTCTGGAGTTCTACGGTGGGCCTGCGTAGCGATGATAACTACCTGATAATTAACCCATTTTTCCATTCTTTTGGTTATAAAGCGGGTTGGTTGGCCGTATTCATTCGCGGTGCGCGCCTGGTACCGGTAAAAAGTTTCGATTTGGATGCAGTGCTGGCGCAAATCGAGAGTGAGAAAATCTCAATGATTCCCGGCCCGCCGACTATTTACCAGTCTCTGCTCGCCCACCCCGATCGCGATACATACGACCTCTCCAGTTTGCGACTTGCTGTGACTGGAGCGGCGCCTGTGCCCGTGCAACTGGTGGACGACATGCGCCAGCAGTTGGGCTTTGAGGTGGTGGTAACGGCCTATGGCCTGACGGAGACTTGTGGGGTTGTGTCGATTTGTCGTCCCGACGACACTGCCGAGCGAATTTCGCATAGTTCAGGGCGGGCCATGGCTGGTGTGGAGATGAAGTGTGTGGATGCCCGGGGTGAGGAAGTGAGCGCGGGGTTTGAGGGCGAAATTTGGTGTCGCGGTTATAACGTGATGCGCGGCTACTTTAACGACCCAGAGGAAACCAGCAAAACAATTACTACCGACGGTTGGTTGAAAACAGGCGATGTGGGAGTGATGGACGCTGAGGGCTATGTGCGAATTACCGATCGCATTAAAGATATGTTTATCGTCGGCGGTTTTAACTGTTACCCCGCTGAAATCGAGAACAGTTTGTGCAGTATGCCCGGTGTTGCGCGTGCAGCCGTTATTGGCGTACCCGACGAGCGACTGGGCGAAGTCGCCAAGGCCTATATCATTGCGGCGCCGGGAGCGAATTTGAACGAGGCCTCTGTCATTACCTGGTCACGAGACAATATGGCTAACTACAAGGTTCCTCGTTGCGTGTCGTTTGTTGAGGGTTTTCCCATGAATGCCGCAGGGAAAGTCTTGAAGGGCGATCTGCGGGCTCTGGCTGCCGGGGGCAAAGCGTGAATATCCAGTCCGCCAAAACACCGGGTGCCTCCGACCTGATCACGCTTGACGACATTGATCACGCCATTATCGATTTGCTCAGAGCCGATGGCCGGTTGCCCTACCGTGCGCTGGCCAGAGAGCTGCAACTCACTGAGGCCACGGTTCGTTCTCGGGTAAAGCGGCTGGAAGAATCTGACACCATGCGCGTTGTTGCCGTCACCGATATAGAAGCGGCCGGTTATCAAATGTTGCTGGCTATTGGTGTTCAGGTTGAAGATCGCTCGCCATCCGATGTCGCGCATGATCTGGCTAAAATCCCGGAAATATTTTCGGTCAACGTAGTGGTAGGGACTCACGATGTGGAAATTCTGCTTGTGGCTGAAGATCTTGATGCGCTGAATGCATTGCAGGCAAAGGTGCTTTCTACTGTGCCGGGCATTCGTCGCCTCACCGCATCTCTGGCTATTGATGTGCTTAAAAATCAGCCTGATTGGGTGCCTTTCCATGACTAGACGGCGTTTGGATGATGTTGATAAAGCGATTGTTGAGCGCCTGTCTCGAGATGCCAGAACTGCCAACCGAAAGATCGCGCAGGATTTAGGCGTTACTGAGGGAACGGTGCGGGCGCGTATTAAGCGTATGCAAGAAGAGAAACTGATTCGCATTACGGCCGTTACCAACATAGACCGGTTTCGCGATGCTGCTCTTGCTTACATCTGGATTGAAGTAGAGCGCAGTCACCAGACGCAAGCGGTTGCGGAGGCACTGTCCGGTGTGCCCGAACTTGGTTTTGTCGGTGTGATGCTTGGCCGTTCAGATATTCTTGCGATTACCATGGTGCGCAATACAGAGCATCTGGCTGAGTTTATTCACAATACTATCAGCGGTGTGGAAGGCGTGCGCCGTACGCAGAGCACACTGGGCGTCAATTTTATCAAACACGACTACCGCATGGCGCGGATTGTCAGTTAGTTATAGGGAGTTTTGGTCAATGGATAAGCAAATGACAGCGGCAGAGATGGTGGCGCAGCTGGAAGATGGTATGACAATTGGCATTGGTGGCTGGGGCCCGAGGCGTAAACCCATGGCCCTTATTCGGCAAATATTGCGCTCCGACTTGAAAGACCTGACGGTTGTTTCCTACGGTGGTGCAGATGTTGGAATGCTGTGCGCCGCGGGGAAAGTTAAAAAATTGGTCTTCGCTTTTGTCTCACTGGACTTCATTCCGCTCGAGCCTTACTTTCGCCAGGCACGGCAGGGCGGAGCGCTGGAGGTGATGGAAATCGACGAGGGCATGATGCTACTGGGGCTGCGAGCGGCAGCTTGGGGCGTGCCTTTTATTCCAACCGAAGTGGGCCTGGGCACCGACATCATAAAACAAAACCCGGATATAAAAGTAATCGACAGCCCTTATGACGATAAAGAATGGGTGGCCATGCCAGCGTTGAAATTGGATGCCGCCCTTATTCATGTTGACCGCGCAGACAAACGCGGCGTCTGCCAGATAGCCGGTCCAGACCATTATATGGACGATTGGTATGCCAGGGCAGCGACTAAAACGTATGTTTCCTGTGACGAGTTGGTGGACACTGACTATTTTAAAGATCCTGCGATAGCGCGTCAGGTGCACTGGGAGCGTTCGGCTACTACCGGGGTTGTGCATATTCCTGGCGGTGCTCACCCCTCATCCTGTGCACCCCAATATGGTTTCGATGTTACACACTTTAAAGCCTATACCGGTTCTGCCAAAACAGAACAAGGCTTTGCGGGTTACTGCGATCAGTACCTCGGAGAATCTGAAGCCGAGTACCAGCAAAATGTAGGTGGCCTTAAAGCCATTCAATCACTAGCACTGCCCACCTATTAAGCGCATTGATTAAGAGAGTAAAGCAATGACAAATCCTGCAACAGATTATTCACTGGCCGAACTTTGTATTGTCGCGGCGTCCAAAGCATTTGACAATGACGGGGAAGTGCTGGCTACCGGCATTGGGGTCATTCCCCGCCTGGCAGCCAGTCTTTGCATGAAAACCAGTAATACCGATTTGATGATGACCGATTCCGAGTCGTTTATGCTTAGCGAACCCAATCCGCTGGGTGTGCGAGAAGACAGTTTCGTACAGTCTAACGAGAGCTGGATGGGCTTTTCCCGAATTTTCGATAATGTATGGAGCGGCAATCGTCACGCCATGCTGGGCCCCACTCAAATTGACCGCTTTGGCCAGTCCAATACTTCGGCATTAGGAGGTAGCTATCAGCAGCCCAAGGTTATGATGTTGGGTGCCAGGGGCTTTCCCGGTAATTCGATTTCTCATCCAAACAGTTTCTTTGTACCCGGTCACAACAGTCGTGTGTTTGTCGATGGTGAATGTGATTTTGTCTCTTCAATTGGTTATAACCCCGAGCGCTTGCCCAAGGGACACGCCCTGGATGATGTAAAAATAGGCCTGATAGTCACTGATTTGTGTGTGCTGGATTTGGGTGGACCCAGTCATCAGGTGCGACTGGTGTCATTGCATCCCGGTGTGAGCGCTGAACAGGTGCAGGAAAATACGGGTTTTACCGTCTATATTTCTGATAGCGTTGCTGTCACCGCTGCGCCCACGGCGCAGCAGTTGGCTATCATTGCTGAAATGGATCCGCACAATCAGCGCGCCTTGCAGATAAAAGACAATCCGGCGGGCGATCGGTCCTGAAACAGGTTTAATTTATGCTCCAGACTCGACTGACAACATTACTGGGCTGCAAATATCCCATCGTACAAACTGCCATGGGTTGGGTGGCAGACCCGCGCCTGGTCGCTGGCAGTTGCAACGCGGGTGGCTTTGGGTTTCTAGCGGGAGCCACAATCCCACCTGAAGAGATGGAGCGGGATATTCTGCAGGTCAAGGCGCTTACCGATAAGCCCTTCGGTGTGAATTTTCATATGTATCAGCCCAATGCGGCAGATATCGTGGATATGGTCATTCAGCACGGTGTTAAAGCCGTGAGCTATTCTCGCTCGCCCGGGCCTGAGTTTATTCAGAAATTGAAAAGTGCGGGGGTTATATGCATGCCCACGGTCGGGCTTCCCAAACACGCCATTAAGGCGGTTGAACTGGGAGCGGATGTAGTGACGGTGCAAGGGGGTGAGGGCGGTGGTCATACGGGCAAAGTTCCCACCACCTTGCTTATTCCACAGGTGATCGACGCGGTGGGCTCGCAGGTGCCGGTAGTGGCTGCAGGTGGTTTCAAGGATGGTCGCGGTTTGGTCGCGGCCATGGCCTGGGGGGCGGATGGCATTGCCATGGGCACCCGGTTTTTGTTGACCCGGGAAAGCCCTGTTCCCAATGCGACGTTGCAGCGTTACCTCGATTGTAAAGACCCCGGTAACATTATTGTGTCCCGCGCAATGGACGGTTTGCCCCAGCGTATGATTATGAACGAATTGCTGGCCGATCTTGAAAAGGCCAGCGGTTTAAAGAAATTGATTGTAGCGCTGCGCAACGGCCTGGCGTTCCGCAAGCACACCGGCGCGAGTGTATTTGGCTTGTTTAAGTCGGCTATTGCGATGAGCCGCGATGATGGCATGACCGCTGCTCAGGCTATTATGTCAGCTAATGCTCCCATGATTATTCAGAAGGCGATGGTCGATGGGCAGCCCTCGCAAGGTGTGCTCCCCAGCGGCCAGGTGGCGGGGGTGATCGACGAATTACTCAGTTGCGAAGCACTCATCAATACCATTGTGGCGGAGGCAGAACAACGCCTCGCTCTGTTGGCGCTTCGCGTTAGTGAAGCTTGATCTACTACCCAATATCAGGACGCTCTTATGTATAAACCTTTCAAAACAAGCGTAGAAAACGGCATTGCAGAGATGATTCTGGATCATCCGCCGGTGAATGCTTTTGATAGCGCCGGGTGGTTTGCAATTGCAGCCCAAATCGATGCACTGGGCGAGAACGAGCAAGTCAGAGTGATTATTATTGCCGCTACAGGTAAGGGATTTTGTGCTGGCGTTGATATTAAAGAGCTGGCCGCTGAGCCCAACAAAATTGTCGATGTGAATAAGGGTAATTATGAAACGTTTCGAGCCATACATCGCAATCCAAAGCCAGTGATAGTGGCGCTGCACAGTTTTGTATTGGGTGGAGGCATTGGCATGGCGGGAGCCGCCGATATTCTAATCGCCTCCGAGTGCACTCGTTTTGGTGTGCCAGAAATTGACCGCGGTGCAATGGGCGGCGGTGCGCACTTGCAGCGCATGTTCCCCGTGCAAAAGGTCCGCCACATGTATTTTACAGGTGAATTTATCGACGCCCAGGAAGCCTATAGGCTGGGTGCCGTTGAAAAAGTCGTGCCACTGCAAGAACTGCTTCCGGAGGCCAGAAAGATAGCCGCAAAAATTGCCGAAAAATCACCAGCGATGGTAAAGCTTGCCAAAGAAGCGTTAAGCGGTATCGAAGATGGCAACCTGGAAGACAAATACCGC
This sequence comes from Halioglobus sp., assembly GCA_047650635.1. Taxonomy (GTDB): domain Bacteria; phylum Pseudomonadota; class Gammaproteobacteria; order Pseudomonadales; family Halieaceae; genus JBALVT01. Next base: position 97,243 of record JBLHNQ010000003.1, on the reverse strand, counting down.
TGGGAACAGGGCTTTACTCTGGAGGCTTACACCCTGGGTGATTCGCAGGAATCGCGCGATGCCTTTGTGGGCAAGCGCGACGCAAATTTCGCGGGGGAACAGTAACAATGGATTTATCCTTTACACCCCAGCAGGATGCGTTTCGGGAAGAAGTTCGGCAGTGGCTTGCTGAGCACGTGCCGGCACAGCCTCTGCAAAGTTTTGATACCGAAGAGGGGTTTCGCCAGCACAGGGCCTGGGAAGCCACGCTCAATGAAGGCCGCTGGGGTATGGTCACCTGGCCTGAAGCTCTGGGTGGGCGCGGCTGTGATCTGATTGAATGGCTTATTTTCGAGGAGGAATATTATCGTGTGGGCGCGCCGCTGCGAGTCAACCAAAACGGTATTTTTCTGCTAGGACCAACGCTGATGGAATATGGCACTGAGGAACAGAAAGCGCGTATCTTGCCCAAGATGGCGACTGGCGAAGAAGTGTGGGCGCAGGGTTGGTCAGAGCCCAACGCCGGTTCAGATATGGCCGCCATTCGCTCGACCGCAGAAATAGAGGGCGACAATTATGTGATCAACGGACAGAAGACCTGGTCTACACGGGCCGTATGGGCCGACTGGACTTTCGGAATGTTTCGCACCGACCCCAAGTCCGAGCGTCATCGGGGCCTCACTTTTATCTTGGTGCCTCTGGATACACCTGGCATTACTGTGCGCCCCATTCCCCAGCTAGATGGATTGCCGGGCTTCGCCGAAATATTTTTTGACGACGTTAAAGTACCTGTTGCAAACCGTCTTGGAGACGAGGGCGCAGGTTGGAGTGTGGCGATGGCTACGGCCGGTTTCGAGCGCGGTTTAATGTTGCGCTCGCCAGCACGCTTTCAGGAGACCGCACGCAGATTAGTTGAGCTCTACAAAGACAACCGTGTGACAGCAGACAACGACCCCGCGGTTAAGGAGGCTGTGCTGCGCGCCTATATAGATGCAGAGAGTTACTGCCTGTCTACTTATCAAACGGCCTGTCGGTTAACGCGCGGTGGCAAGATCGGCGCAGAATCTTCTACCAACAAAATTTTCTGGTCCGAACTCGATCAGGCTATGCACGCCACGGCGATGAGTATTCTCGGCGCCCGGGCAGAGTTGCTACCCCATGCGCCGGATGCTTCGGGTGTTGGTAACTGGTTAGATGGTTGGCTGTTTTCACAGTCGGGCCCTATCTATGCAGGAACCAATGAAATTCAACGCAACATTATTGCCGAAAGAATGCTTGGAATGCCGAGGTAAATCATGGATTTTACGTTTAGCAAAGATCAATTGTTGTTTCAGGATTCTGTTCGCGACTTCCTGGTAAAGGAAGTAACGCCGGAGAAAATTCGCGCTAGCTGGGAAACCAAAGATGGTAGAGACCCGGCTTTGTGGCAACAAATTGTTGAGATGGGTTTGCCCGGCATAACGATTCCCCAGCAGTTCGGTGGCCTGGGAATGAGTGAGCTGGACTTTGTATTGCTCGCCCAGGAGTGCGGTTATGTGGCTCTACCGGAACCACTGGTGCACACCTCACTTATTGCTGTGCCTATGCTGAAGGAATTGGGCGGTGGGCTGGCCGCCCGATGGTTGCCAAAAGTTGCGGCCGGGGAGGCGAAGGTTGTTGTGGGCCTGGAACGTAATCTTCTGGTAGAAGATGCGCATATAGCCGACTTGCTGCTCATCCAGAAAGGTAAGGAAATATTTGCATTAACACCGCAGCAGGTAACCTTGCGGCACAACGCGTCCATCGATCCCTCGCGCAAACTTTACGCGCTTGAGTTTGACCCTTCAGTACAGTCAGTGGCCCGTGGTGAGCACGCGACAGATCTGGTAAATGCGGCCCTAAACCGCGGGGCTCTGGCTTGTGCCGCCCAGGCCTTGGGGCTTGCTCAGCGCATGATTGACATGACCGTCCTGTACACAACAGATCGCCACCAATTCGGCAAACCTATTGGCTCATTTCAGGCAGTAAAGCATTCTATGGCCAATATTGCGGTGCGCCTGGAATATGCCAAAGCGCCGGTTCATCGTGCGGCCTATGCGATTGCGAATGGTCAGGCGAGCGCATCGCGCAATGTGTCTCATGCCAAAGTCGTTGCTTGTGAGGTGGCCAAGCTAGCGGCGAAAAACACCATCCAGGCGCATGGCGCCATGGGTTATACCTGGGAAGTAGACTTACACATTTTTATGAAGAAGGCCTGGGCATTAGCTAACACCTGGGGTGATGAGGGTTTTCACAAAACCAGAGTAGCCGATTACATTTTTTCCGAGGGCGCAATGTTGGGCGCTGGCAACACGTTTTAATAACTCTTCTTATAAGGAAATAATTTCATGGCAGACGCGTATATAGTCGATGCGGTGCGCTCCCCGACAGGCAGACGTAAAGGCGGGCTGGCCGAGGTGCACGCTGCTGATTTGGGCGCACATGTATTAAAAACCCTGGTCGACCGCAATGGTATCCCCGATAGCGAATACGACGATGTGATGTTTGGTTGTGTCGACACCATCGGCCCTTTGGCGGGCGATATCGCGCGAACAAGTTGGTTGGCAGCCGGGCTGTCTGAGGAAGTGCCAGGCACCACAATTGATAGACAGTGTGGCTCCTCCCAGCAGGCCGTACATTTTGCCGCGCAGGCGATTATGGCCGGAGTGAATGACGTGGTCATCGCTGGTGGTGTGCAGACTATGACCAGCATTCCTATTTCGTCTTCCATGTTGGCTGCGCAACCGTTGGGTTTTAGCGATCCGTTTTCCGGTAGCCAGGGCTGGGTGGCTCGCTATGGCGATGTGCCTGTTTCCCAGTTTAACTCTGCTCAAATGATTGCCGATAAATGGAATTGCTCCCGTCAGGAGATGGAAGCGTTCGCGCTTGAGTCACACCGGCGAGCTCTAAATGCGATTCGGGAAGGGCGGTTCGCCAAAGAGATTGCGCCGCTCAATGGTGTGGACATGGATGAAACTGCGCGCAACACATCAATGGAGAAAATGTCAGAGCTACAGCCGCTACAGGAAGGTGGAACAATAACGGCAGCAGTTTCAAGCCAAACCTGTGATGCATCCTCTGCAATGCTGATTGTTTCAGAGGCTGCATTGAAACGCTATAACTTAACCCCAAGAGCCCGCATCGCGCATATGAGCGTGCGCGCTGCAGACCCAATCTGGATGTTAACTGCACCCATTCCCGCAACCGAATACGCACTTAAAAAATCTGGAATGAAACTGCATGACATCGACCTGGTCGAGATAAACGAAGCCTTTGCCTCGGTGCCCATGGCATGGTTGAAAGAAACTGGCTTTCCTCACGAAAAAACCAACGTGAATGGAGGTGCCATCGCGCTGGGTCATCCTCTTGGGGCAACTGGAACAAAATTAATGACTACCTTGCTGCATGAGTTGGAGCGCAGTGGTGGCCGCTACGGTTTGCAAACCATGTGTGAAGGTGGCGGTCAGGCCAATGTCACTATTATTGAGAGGTTGTAGGTAATGACGGGGATATGTGAAGGACGGGTAGTTATCATCACTGGCGCCGGCGGTGGTTTGGGCCGCGAGTATGCGCTGGCATTTGCCGAGCAAGGCGCCAGCGTTGTGGTGAATGACATCAACGCATCGTCTGCTAAAGCCACTGTTGAGCAGATCGAGTCTATGGGCGGCAAAGCTCTGGTCAATACCTGTGACATCACAAACTACGAGGACTCCCTCAATATCGTTAAGGCTGCTATAGACACATTCGGCGGCCTGCATGTGGTCGTGAACAATGCCGGAGTGTGTCGCGATCGTATGTTCGCCTCAATGACTGAAGAGGAGTGGGATCAGGTCATTGCCGTTCACCTTAAAGGCCATTTCTGTATTAGCAGTCACGCTGTTCACTACTGGCGCTCGCAAGCCAAGCAAGGCATTGAAGTCAATGCGCGGATAATCAATACCTCTTCTGGCGCAGGCCTGAATGGTTCTGTGGGGCAGAGCAACTATGCTACGGCCAAGGGCGGCATAGCCTCTTTAACTTTAAATCAGGCGGCAGAGCTCAGCCGGTACGGAATAACCGCGAACGCGTTGGCGCCGGCGGGACGAACCGGCATGACCGAAGAGGTATTCGCCGACATGATGAAGAAGCCGGACGCGGGGGAGTTTGATTACTATGACCCTGCTAATGTAGCGCCGCTGGTGGCCTGGTTGGGTTCTGTGCAGTCGTCTCACGTAACCGGCCGTGTATTTGAAGCGGAGGGCGGCAAAATTTCTATCGCCGATGGATGGCGTTCTACCACGCCGGTCGACAAAGGTGACAAATGGTCTCCTGAAGAAATTGGGAACGCTATTGATCAACTGTTCGCCCAGGAAGTTCCCGCACAGAAGGTCTACGGCAGCTGACCGAACACGGAATAATGTAGAGTATGGAATTTAAATTTACGGAAGAACAGGAAATGATCCGCGATACAGCGGGAGCTTTTCTTGCCCAGGCTTCTACCAGTGCAGCGGTCCGCAGCGCCATGGTGACTGAACTTGGCTATGACCCTCGTCTGTGGTCGCGTATCACGCAGGAGATGTTTTGGCAGGCCATTCACATTCCGCAGCAATACGGCGGAATGGGTTTAGGGTACGTTGAGTTGGTGGCCATGCTGGAGCAGATGGGGCGCTACTTACTGTGCTCGCCCTTTTATTCTACGGTCTGTCTTGCAAGCAATGCGCTATTGATTGCTGGCACTGAACAACAAAAAGAAAAATATCTGCCTGAAATCGTCGCTGGGTCGACAGCCACGCTTGCATACACCGGGGTAAAGGGAGGCTGGGATGCTTCGGCCATAGATGTTGTATGCATGCGCCAGGGTGATGGTTTTGTCCTCAATGGCCGTTATCGCTTTGTGCCGGATGGCCACAGTGCCGACCTGCTTATAGTCGCAGCGAGAGCACCGGAGACTGATAGTGAAAAAGGCATCAGTCTTTTCATCTTGCCTGCGAAGGCCGAAGGTATTACGCGGCAGTGGTTGCCCACAATGGACCAGACGCGCAAGCAGGCGCAGCTGGAGTTTCATAATGTCAGTGTGGATGGCGCAAATGTGATGCAGTCACCCGGGTGCGCCTGGCCTTTGCTGCAGAAGATAATCAATTTGGCAACCGTTGCTATCTCCGCCGATCAACTCGGCGGAAGCCAGCAAACACTGGATAGCACCGTAGACTATTTACAACAGCGAGTGCAATTTGGTCGCATCGTCGCTTCCTATCAGGCGGTGAAACACAAGGCGGCAGATATGATGGTGAAAGTCGAGGCCTCTCGTTCGGCGGTTTACTACGCAGCGTGTATAGCCGACGAGGCGATGCGGGGCGGGGCTCTGGGCTCACAGCTCGCAGAGGCGGCAAGCATTGCCAAAGCCTATTGTAGTGACGCCTATTTCTATAATGCAGGCACCGGTATCCAATTACACGGCGGAGTTGGTTGCACCGCGGAGTACGACATTCAATTGTATTTCAAACGTGCAAAATCGACCGAGACATTTCTCGGCGATGGTGCTTTTCATCGCGAGCGTCTGGCTTGCATTTTGCTCGATGGGGAGGCTGTGGCATGAAGCTCAGTTTCAGTGCGGATGACGAAAATTTTCGTAATGAGATAGCCGCGTGGTTGGCGAATAATCTCTGCGGCGAGTTTGAGCAGATTCGCCATCGCGGAGGCCCGGGCGACGAGCATATGTTCGTGCAAGAACGTATTGCCTGGGAGCGTCAACTGTACGCAGGAGGTTGGACCTGTGTAGGCTGGCCTGAAGAGTTTGGTGGTCGCGGTGCGAGTATTGAGCAGCAGGTTGTGTTTCATGAAGAGTATGCCAGGGCGGGTGGTCCTGGCCGCATAGGCCATATTGGCGAAACTCTGACCGGTCCCACGCTTATTGCGTTTGGCAGTAAAGAGCAAAAAAAGCGTTTCTTGCCAGGAATTTTGCGCGGTGAGCAACTGTGGTGTCAGGGTTACTCTGAACCGGCGGCGGGGTCTGATCTAGCCAATATTAAAACCAAAGCCTGGTTCTGCGAACAATCTGGTCAATGGAAAATTTCAGGCCAGAAGGTCTGGACTTCTCTGGCGCACGAGTCGCAGTTTTGTTTCGTGCTGGCACGCACAGACCCCGAATCAGTGGGTCAAAAAGGTTTGGGCTTTTTCCTGATGGAGATGGATCAGTCTGGAATAGACGTTGTCCCCATAGAACAGTTGACGGGCACCAGTGAATTTAATGAAGTCTTTTTCGATGAGGCTGTGTGTGGCGGCCAAGATATTGTCGGTGAGCCGGGCGATGGATGGAAAGTGGCTATGGGGCTACTTGGTTTTGAGCGCGGCGTATCGACCTTGGGGCAGCAAATGCTGTTCAGGAACGAGTTTGATCAAATTGTTTCTCTCGCCAAGGCGAATGGCGCTGCCCAAAATAGTGCAATTCGCCAGCGTGTCGCCGATGCCTATGTTGGGCTACAAATTATGCGGGCTAACAGCATGCGTATGCTTTCCGGCGGAGGCAGTGGCGAGTTACAAAAAGAGGCGATGATATATAAGCTGTATTGGGCGACATGGCATCGTAATCTGGGCAAGCTAGCCGTGGACGTGCTGGGCGCAGAGAGTGAGATTCTCGATGGCCAGCCCTATGAGCTTAGTCGCTTGCAGTCCATGTATCTGTTCACCCGCGCCGACACTATTTACGGCGGCACTAACCAGATTCAACGAAATATTATTGCCGAGCGAGCGCTGGGCATGCCCCGCGAGCCGCGCGGTTAACAGACGATCCATTTCAATAGGAGTTAACAATGGCACTGAAACAGCCGCCCCCTTATGTCAAAGGCCATAACTTGCTGGCGGGCAAGTCAGTACTGATAACTGCTGCAGCTGGTGCTGGCATCGGTTTTGCCGCTGCCACCCGAGCGGTGGAAGAAGGTGCGCGGGCCGTGATGATCAGTGACGTTCACGAGGGCCGACTGGCCAAGTCTGTAAAGACGCTTAAGTCCGAGCACGGTCTTGAGGCGGTATACGGCCAGATAGCGAATGTCACCGTAGAGGCCGATGTACGAGCGCTGGTAGAGGATGCAGAGTCGCTCATGGGGGGCGTGGATGTGCTGATTAATAACGCGGGTCTGGGCGGCACCAAATTGTTGGTGGATATGGAAGATGAGGAGTGGTCCACAGTTCTGGACGTTACCCTCACCGGCACTATGCGTATGACCCGTGCCATGTTGAAGAAAATGCAACCAAGAGGTGCCGGTGTAATCGTCAATAACGCATCCGTGCTGGGTTGGCGCGCGCAGAAATCGCAGTGCCACTACGCTGCCGCCAAAGCCGGCGTAATGGCCTTAACGCGTTGCTCTGCGTTGGAGGCGGCCGATTTCAATGTGCGCATTAATGCGGTGTCACCCTCGATTGCCTTTCACGAGTTTTTGAAGAAGACCACGCCGATGGAGTTGCTGGAAGAGCTAGCATCGAAAGAGGCTTTCGGGCGCGCTGCAGAGGTTTGGGAGGTAGCGAACGTAATGATGTTTTTGGCGTCGGATTATTCCAGTTACATGACGGGGGAAATCGTTCCTGTCTCCAGTCAAAGAGCATAGTTAGTACCCATGCCTTGCTGATTGCTATGCTACAATCTCGGTTTTAGCGGCTGTCCCAGACTCATTGGAACAGTCGGCTATCAAGTCATTGAGCGGAATAGTGTGCCAGGCCATGAAGAAAATAGGCGAACTGCTGGTAGAGCAGGGGAAAATTTCTGAGCGGGATGTAGAGCGGGCACTGTTGGGCCAAGCCGAAATGGGCGGCATGTTCGGCCAAGTTTTGGTTAAATTGGGTCTTGTATCTGAGCTAGATGTTGCTACAGCGTTGGGGCAGCAACTGGATGTGCCGTTGCAAGCCAGCTCGGATTACCCCAAAGAGCCACTGCTTATCGATGGTGTCGCTCAGGAGTTTCTTGTCAGCAATGGCGTAGTGCCTATCGCGATTTCTGACCATCACGTTACCTTTGCGGCCTCAGTCCCTCAGGATGCTTTTCTGCGGAAAGCCCTCTCATTGGCTATCGAAAAAGACATCTCCCTGACTTTGGGGCTGGAGACTGATATCGCGCGGGCCATCGCCCTGTGCACTGAGCAGTCCGAAGAAGAGGGCGCCGGCGACGAAGAGGATACGTTCGGTGGTCAAAGCGATGACGAATTTATTGAACACCTGAAGGACCTCGCCAGTGAGGCACCCGTCATTCGGCTGGTTAACCAGATTATTCATCGTGCCGTGGACCTGGGTGCCTCGGATATTCATATTGAACCTTTTGACGATGGTTTGCAGTTACGCTATCGAGTGGATGGCGTACTGCAGGATGCGCCCGATATGCCCTCCGCCAGTCAGGCTGCCGCCATCGCCTCGCGGGTTAAGTTATTATCGCAAATGAATATTGCTGAACGTCGCCTGCCGCAGGATGGACGTATCATGACTCGCGTGAAGGGCCATGAGATTGACCTTCGCGTGTCTACAATTCCCACGGTGCACGGTGAAAGTATCGTCATGCGCGTGTTGGATCGAGACAGTATCAGGCTAAGTCTCATTTCGATGGGCTTCAGCGAGGACACACTGGAGCGCTATCAGAAGCTTCTGGCCAGTCCGCACGGTGTGCTACTGCTTACGGGCCCCACTGGCTCAGGTAAAACGACAACACTTTACGCCTCTCTCGCCTCGCTGGATTCTGAGCGTCTCAAAATCATTACCGTGGAAGATCCGGTGGAATACCAGCTGCGTGGGGTCAATCAGATACAGGTTCAAGCCGATATCGATCTGACGTTTTCCCGGGTCCTGCGCGCCATTCTGCGACAAGATCCAGACATTATTATGATTGGTGAGATGCGCGATACCGAGACGGCCAGAATAGCGGTTCAATCCGCTCTAACGGGTCACCTGGTTCTGTCAACACTGCATACCAACACCGCTGCCGCCGCCATTACCCGTCTTGAAGATATGGGCATAGAGCGCTACCTCATTACCTCCTCGGTCAATGGTGTGCTCGCCCAGCGTCTGGTGCGTACCCTGTGTAAACAATGCAAAAAGTCTGTGGAGCTATCAGACGAAGATATCGCGCACTCTGGCATGGCTCCGTTTCTTACTGACAGTCGCACGGTATTTGAGGCTGTGGGTTGCGAAGACTGCAGTAGTACGGGTTATTCAGGTCGTGTGGCGATTCACGAGTTGTTTATGCTGGATGGGGAAATGCATCGAGTTATTCTCGAAGGTGCTGATGCAACAGTATTGCATGCTACGGCGCGTAAGCAGGGCATGATTACGCTGTATGAAGACGGTCTGCGCAAAGTACTGCAGGGCGTTACCTCCTTGCACGAAGTGTTGCGCGTTACCCAGGACCAGGGTGTAGTGCCGCAGCTTGTTGCTGAGGAAGACTCTCTTGAAGCTTCAAATGTTGCCTAATGGCGCAGTATAGTTACAAGGCCATTGGCCGCAATGGAAAGACGCTGCAGGGCGTTATCGAGGCGCCCGGCCAGGACTTGGCGTCGCGAGAACTGCGATCTCAAGGGCTTACTTTACTTAAGCTTGAAGTGGGTGGCTCCGCAGGTCGTGGCGCTGCGGAAGAAGTGGTTGGGGGCAAACCTCCAAGCCGCGAAAATATTCTGTCGTTCACCAGCGAACTCACTGTTTTGTTGCGCGCGGGCTTGCCGTTGGACAGAGCGCTAAAAGTGCTTATCGACATGGCCGTGGTGCCACAGATGCATCAAATGCTTGCCCAATTGCTCAAAGCAGTAAAAGGCGGCAAGCCCCTCAGCCAAGGTCTGATGCAGCACGAAAAATTGTTTGGTATGTTCTATATCAATATGGTTCGATCCGCCGAGGCCAGTGGCCAGTTACCCGCCGTGTTGGCGCGCCTGGTGGAGTATCTGGAAAATGCCAAGTCCACACGGGACAGCGTAGTTTCTGCGCTTATTTACCCCTGCATTTTGGTGGTCGTGGCCACGCTTGCCATCGTCGGCATGCTCGGATTTGTAGTCCCCCAGTTTGATACCCTGTTTGCTGACATGGGAGATGCGTTGCCCTTAATGACCCGTATGGTTATCAGTGCTGCCGACTTCGTAAAAACTTATTTTTGGCTTATAGCCGCAGTCGTTATCGCTTTGGTGATGTATTTGCGTAGTTGGGCAGCTTCCGATAAGGGGAAAAAGGAGCTGCACGAAAAATTGTTGAAAATGCCCATAGCCGGAGGGATTATTTTTGAGTTTGAAGTGTCGAAGTTTGCACGCACAGCCGGAACCCTGCTGGGCAATGGTGTGCCAGTGCTGCAGGCAATTTCTATCGCTATCGATACTGTTGAAAATCGGGTTATTAAAGACGCTTTGGGTGTATTGCCACCTGCGGTAAAAGCGGGCAAGCGTATGTCGTCTGCTTTGCAAAAAACGGGCATGTTCACGCCCATGGTCATTCAGATGATTCATGTGGGTGAGGAGTCGGGCAGCCTCGGTGAAATGATGCTGGAGCTAGCCAAGGTATTCGACGCCAATGTCCAGTCGGGAGTCAAACGGGCGCTAACTATGTTGGAGCCTGTGCTCATATTGGTTATGGGCGTTGTTATCGCGTTTATTATTATATCTATCTTGATGGGTATTCTTTCGGTCAACGACCTGGCGGTTTGAAACCCTGGTCGACATAGAACAAAGGTTTAGGTTTGAGGAATTAACGATGTTATATAACAAACAAGGTAGTAACCGCCGCGATGAGGGCTTTACTCTGATGGAATTGCTGGTAGTGCTGGCAATTTTGGGCTTGCTCATGGGCCTGGTGGGGCCGCAGGTACTCAATCAGCTGGGCGGTGCAAAAGTGAAAACTGCCGCTCTCCAAATCAGGGATATTGAGCAAGCCATGGAAATGTATAAGCTCGATGTAGGGCGTTTCCCCACAACAGACCAGGGCCTGGTCTCACTGGTCGAGAAGCCTGCCAATGCCGCTGGCTGGAATGGCCCCTATCTAAAGTCGAAAGTCCCGCAGGATCCCTGGAAAAAGAACTATTACTATAAATATCCCGGCGACCATGCCGAGTTGGATATATATACTTATGGCCAAAATGGCACTCCCGGTGGCGATGGAGAAGATACCGATGTGGGAAACTGGGAATAAATACCATTGAGAGCGCCCGCGGTGGCGCGCGGTAGAGAGGTTCTTGGCTTCACATTGCTGGAGCTTCTGGCTGCACTGGCCATTGCCGGGATGGTGTTGGCCGTGTCGGTACCGTCCTCCATCCGTATGTACGAGTCGATGCAATATCATAAAGCAGTTCGCGATGTGATTACACTGTTCTCCTCTGCGCGTTACAAGGCAATTCAGAGTGGCTATGCGCAGAGTGTTGAGGTTCAGCCGGATAAGAGTGAGCTTCGTTTGAATAGTGTGATAAAGCAAATACCCGAGGGGGTGAGAATCTCAGTGGATTCAGCGGGAGAGTTGAATCGCGGTAACGTAGGTGTCATTCGGTTCTATCCAGAGGGCGGTACCAGCGGTGGTTCGGTAAGTGTGGAAGCTGCCACTGGTAGGGGTGTCAAAGTTTCTGTCGACTGGTTACTGGGCACGGTGACGCAGGAAAAATATGACTTTAACTAATAAGTGTCGTCGTACTCATGGCAAGACCTGCGGAACCACTATTTTACAGAGCGGTTTTTCACTTCTGGAAATGGTGGTAGCCATTGCTATTCTTTCCCTGTCCCTTGGAATGTTGTATCAGGCCACCAGTGGCGCGACACGCAACGTGCGCAGCGCAGAAAAATATGCTTACGGGGTGGAATTGGCCCGCTCACTCCTGGCCGATAATGCTCTGGTGCCTGTAGAGGGAAAAAGTGCAAAGGGGGAGACCGAGGGTGGCTTTCGTTGGTCTATGCAGACATCCCCGATCGATTTGGCCAATCGGTCTCTGCCCAGGGGCGAGTTACACACACTGGAAGTACGGGTCAGTTGGTCGGATGGCACCAAGCGCCGTAAGGTCATGCTCACTTCGGTGGTAGGTGGCTATGCGCCATAAGGCAAATGGGTTTACGCTGGTAGAGGTTGTTGTCTCTCTGGCCGTGCTATCACTTATTTTGTTGGCAACGGTGTCTGCCCTGCGCACGTTTGCCAACACCCAGGTTTCGCTGGACGCGATGATGGGTCGGGTAGACGAAGTACGCACGGTTAGTGGCTTTGTTAGAGATATGTTCGAAGGGTCGGTGGCTGGCGAGCAACAAGGTGGTGGCTTATCTTTTGGAGGAAGGGGAGGCTCAGGGCTCGCTTACTTCGAAGCAACGCCCCAGTGGGTCGAGTGGAAAGCCCCTGTACTATTTGGCGAAGTGTATGGTGGCACACAGCTGTTGAGGTTGATTAAAGAAGAGGGCGCCCTCAAGCTTTATTGGCAGGATCCCCCGGCTCAATCTGCCAGAGTAAATTGGACCGGTAAAAGTTCACGTGTATTGGTGAATGCGGTGGAGGAATTTCAGGTCAGTTTTAAACCTGAATTTAATGCCGCTTGGCAGAATGATGAGTGGACAGGTGAAGGTGCTCCGGCACTGGTTCGCCTCTCCATCAAAGCAGCGGGTCGCTATTGGCCAGATTTAATCGTTCAGGTGCAGCGCTAGTGCGCCGGAAATTTCAGTCGGGTGTTGCGCTGGCCATTGTCGTTTGGTTTTTAGCGGCAATGTCGTTACTGGTCGCAGGAATTGTGTCTCAAGCCAAAGTGGATACACGCATGGCGCAAGGTCATGTGGCCCGGGCACACGCTGTGGCGGCGGGAGACGGTGCGATACAGCTAATGCTCGCCGCACTGCAATCAAAGCAGATAAAGGGCTATCGTGGCAGGGGTGTGCCGCAGCTCGATTTTGAGGTGGGAGAACAGGATGTCAATGTTTCGCTGGTTCCTGTAGCCGGGCTTATCGACTTGAACGGTGCGTCTAGAGAGCTACTGGTTGAGTTATTTGCTGGTAGTGGTACCGAATCTGCAGAAGATGCTCAAATTCTGGCAGAAAATGTTATGAAATGGAGAGATCAAATATCTGCCAGTACGCGCCAGAAACAGAAATTCAATTCGCTGCAAGACCTCCTGCGTGTAGAAGGAGTAGGGCGAACCTTATTCGAAAATATTCGTGATTCGGTTGCCGTGGCCGCAGTGGCTAGCAGGGGGGTAGATTGGATGTCTGCTCCCGAATCCGTTTTGCGCGTGCTTAATGGTGGGAAGGATGACGTGGTGACTTCGGTACTGTCGTCACGAGAGGGAAGTTTTTCTCCTTCCAATTCTATTCCCAGAGGTCTAAATGCGCGTTTTCAAATCGCAGGTAGTGGCAATGATTACCGCGTTGACGCCCTGGTTACTGTGGGTGATAAACAGTGGTTACGTCGGCGCTGGGTATCTGTCGAGACTCAGGGCGAGGGCCTTCTTCCCTGGCGTTTTACCGGTACTGAGCCCGTGCGGTCTGTTGATACGAGAAATAAAGAAAACTAATGAAAGAAAGAGATATAATCCGCAAGGGTTGTGGTGATAAAAAATAAACCAAGGGATGTGAATGCTTCAGTCGGGGCAAAATTGGGATTTGTTTGGCTATGATGTTCGTCAACTGTATAAAAGTTGGCGAGCTGCGTGGCGCGATTTTCTGTGGGGAGATGATTCTCCCATCAAAGCTCGGCTTGACGAGGTCCTCAGTGTAAAAAATCATAGTGGTAAAGACGAGTACTTTCACGCAGGACAGCGAGTGATCAAGCCTGAAGTGGAGCACGACGTCGCTGTTGATTGTGAGGCGGTGATACTTCCCGATTCGATGGTGTTACTCAAAATCCTGACTCTGCCGAAAGCCGCAGAAACTGATCTCGAGTTGGTGATGGCTATGGAAGTTACCGCAAACAGCCCATTCCCGGAAAGTGATACGAGTAATGGCTGGCGCATAGTCTCACGGGATGAAAACAATGTGACGGTGCAGCTTGCGATTGTATCCCTCAGCGCGGTAATGAGCTATCTCGGACAGAAATATGCTTGCCATGATCCACATGCGCGGGAGGTCTGGGCCGATATTGACAAGACGATTGTCGTATTGAGTGGCTTCGGAGAGCGAAAACGCCAACAGCATTATAATAAACGCCTTGTCAGGTTTGTCATTGGTATTGCCTACAGCGTTCTGGTTTTGGTCATTATTTTTGGGGGAGCTGCGGGCTTTAAATATTTGCAGCTCAATCAGCTACGCAGTTTGTCTGCTGAAGTTCAGCTTCGTGCTAGCGACGCCATCAAAATGCGATCAGCTATAGTGCGGGCAAATGAAACAGTAGCAGCGGTTAATGCTCTGGCCGCACAGCGTCCAAATCCGCATTACGAATTGGCCCGGTTGTCATCTTTATTGGGCGATGATGCCTTTCTTTTGCAGCTGAGCGTGCAGGGAACCGCTTTGGATATGCGGGGTGTGGCTGACGATGCCGCGGTGGTGGTTCAGCAACTCACCGATGAGCCAGCGTTCTCTGATGTAATGGCGCCTCAGGCCATCACCAAGTATTTCAATACAGAACAGGAGCAATTTTTTCTCAATATTAAGCTGTTAGGAGAGCAAGAAAGGATTTCTCCGGAGCAGGCCATGGATGGAGCGCCGGCCAAATGAACTGGCTAAAGAATCATAGAGGGTTTGCTTTCATCGTCGGAGCTACGTTGGCGCTTCCGTTATTGCTTGTAATGTATATTCTGCTGGATTTCTTGGTAGCCAGGCAGGGTTATCAGTCGGAGATAGATGGGCTCCAGCCTCGGGTAGCTCGCATGGTCGGCCTTATAGAAAGTGAAGAGCAATTGCGTGCCTCAGCGGGTCAACTTGGTTCTCAAGTTTTGAATTTAGTCTACCCACCGACCGATGATTCGGCCACGGTGTCTGCTGCATTGCAGGCAGATATGCGCCAAATAATGACGGACGCAGGCCTGAGTGTGACTAATAGCAGAATTCTTCCTGTGTTACAGGAAGAAAACTTCGACCGAATCGGCCTTAGTTTGACGGTTAGTGGCGGGCTCGATGCCCTCGATTCTGCTTTACTGGCTATGGCGGATTATAAACCCTTGTTGTTAATTGACACTATGGACATCAAACCCAAGCGGATGTCGCGCTCTCGTGGTGATGACGGGCAGCAAATTGTCATAGCGAGCTTTCAACTGCTGACTTTAAAGGCTATCTAATGCTAGGGATCAGTCAAATATTGAGCCGTTATCGTATTGCTTCCGATCCGCTTCGCAGTGAGCGCAAAATTGAGTTGGCAGCATTAGTGCTTACAATGGTACTGATGTTTCAGGTGGCGTACGGTGTGGTTTCACTGTTTTTAAGCCCTCAACCAAGCCCTATTTTACCGTCTCCAGATTCCCTGCAAATTGGAACTTTACGCGGCGCTGGGCTTGTGACAGCGCAGCACAGTAACGACCTGAGAGCGCGGCCGGTTTTCTGGTCCACGCGCCGGCCAGTTTCAGAAGAGCCCACAGTGGCAGTTGTGAGCAAACCACAGCCTGCAAAAAAAAATGAGCTAGATGCCGTTAAGGTGCTTGGCGTTATAGGGTCGGGTAATTCTGCCGTTGTAATCGCGCTGGTCAAAGGCCAGAAAAAACGTATATTGCTGGGTGACAAGGTGGTAGGTTGGACGCTGGAATCAGTCAAGCTAGGTCAGGCGGTGTTTACGGACAGTGGGCAATCGCAGACCTTGACGTTAAAAAAAACACTGGAGTAAATATTGAAGCTTACAAAAACAGCGACGCAGTGACGCAAAAAAAATGATAAACCAGCAAGCACACTCCATTGATACACAGTAAAACGAAGCCTAATAATGAACCGAAAAATTAGCCGAAAAGTTACACACGCAGGATTATTAGGGCGATGGGTTTTTCTGGTGCCCGCATGCCTGAGTGTTTTGCTCAGTTGCGCCTCCAATTCTACCAATTCCGATAAAAATGGTTCCAGTGCCCAAATGACAGCTGTCAGCCAGTCTGAAGGTGGGGCAAACCCTCAAAGCGACGCTGTGGCGGGCACAGCACTCTCAAGTTCGGCTACCGATCTCGCCCAGACGGTCACCAGCACGGACAAATCGCTGCCCATTTTGTACAAGGGCAATGACAAGCAAATAAACGTGCCTCCTGCACGGGAGCCTATAAAGTTCATTGGCGACGATGTTAGTCTGAATTTTGAGCAGGCGCCGCTGGAAGAGGTGATGCACGCCATCATGGGAGACATGCTGGGGCTCGATTACATCGTGGATAATCCGGTGAAGGGAACGGTTACATTGCGCACTCGCACCCCGGTTCCAAGGGATCAGGTTTTCAGTATCCTGGAATCTTTGCTCAAAGCCAATAAAGTGTTAATGATTCGCGGCAAGGATAATCGCTTTCTTATCACGGGTTCCGCACAGGCCACAAAGTTATCTCCCGGTCTGTCTGATGCAAAGAATCCCGGGTTGGGCTATAGCACTATAGTTGCGCCATTGCAGTTTATTAGCGCATCCAATATGGCCGAGATATTAAAACCTCTGGCTGATGAGTCTGCTTTTGTTCGCGTTGATAATACCCGCAACTTGTTGATGTTAGCCGGAACTGGCGCGCAACTGGATGGCTGGATGGACATAATTCTGACATTTGACGTAGATATATTGGCTGGAATGTCAGTGGGCATGTTCCCATTGGAAAACACCTCCGTTGACGAAATGAATGAGATTTTATCCGGTCTGCTGGGTAAAAATGGCGCTGTTGCCGATCTGGCTTCCCTGGTGAGAATTATTCCCATTGATAGGCTCAACAGTATTCTAGTAGTGACACCGAGGGCCCATTATCTGGACAGAGTGGGTAAATGGATCACCCGTCTCGACGGCGTGCCCCAATCAAGTTTTGAAAAGCGCCTGTATGTGTATCCGGTGCAAAATACATCCGCCGGTCGTTTGGCTGAGCTGCTGAGTAAAGTATATGTGGGGTCAGGCAGCGGCGGCTCGCGTGGAGGGGGTTCTCCCTCTTCTGCTGGCGGTGGCTCCAGTGGTGGCGGCGACGTGGCCCCCGGGTTGAGTGCCGAGAAAATTGGAGCGTCAAGCGGTGGCAGCAGTAGCGCGGCCGCGCCAGCATCTTTTCCCAATTCTTCTTCAGGCGGTGGTACATCTGACTTTAGCCTAAACGGTGTCAAAGTAGTGGCGGATGACGACAATAATGCCCTGATGATTTATGCCACAGGCAAGGAATACAGCAAAATCGAGGTGGCACTGGAGCAACTAGATGTTGTGGCTACGCAGGTGATTATCGAAGCCAGTATCTTGGAGGTGTCCCTGACTGATGAGATGCAATACGGTGTGGAATGGACCTTTGATAATAATTTGAACAATGGGCGCGAAGGCGTTGGCGTATTGGCTGCCGCCGCAGGTGGGCCGGCAGCGGCAGTGCCTGGGTTTTCCTACACCATAACTGACGTCCTGGGTAGTGGCAATATTGATGCGGTGTTGAATGCGCTGGCAGCGAAATCGCTTATTAATGTTATTTCCACCCCCTCAGTGATGGTGCTGGATAATAATGTTGCTTATATACACGTTGGAGACTCGGTTCCCGTGAATGCTGGCAATACCGTGACTAACAATGGTGTTGTGGTGCAGAACATTACTTATAGGGACACCGGAGTGGAATTGACAGTTAAGCCCTCGGTAAATGCCGGCGGACTAGTCACATTGGACGTTGATCAGTCGGTTACCGACATTGGGACCATTGATGCAGCAACTGGGCAGCGTTCGTTTCTCGAGCGCAATATCAGCAGTCGCGTTGCGGTGAGATCGGGAGAGTCTATTGTGTTGGGTGGACTGATACGAGAAAACGCCACTGAAGGTAAGTCGGGTGTCCCTTTTCTTTACACGCTTCCGCTGATAGGGCCATTGTTTGGCAGCACCACAACAGAAAGTCGTCGTACTGAATTATTGGTAATAATCACACCCAGAGCCATCTATGATGAGTCGGAATTGCGCGATGTAAGTGAGGAAATGCGCTCCCATATCAGGCATATGGATTTAATTGACGCTCCTCCGCGGTGAGACGAGGCGACTGTTGTGAAGGGTAAGGTGGCTGAACCCTCGTTCTGGTCTGGAGGCGAGTAATTACCCTGTGTGGACAATCGTAGTTAGAAAACTACTTAGCACTGATGTTATTTACCTGTCTTGTTCTATACAATGTGCGCAAAATCAATGCATCAACGGATAAATTTCGTAATAAAATGAATACCTTAAGCAAGATCAACGTCTACCGCCCAGTATCTATATTACTTGTGCTAGCCTCCCTTGTATTTGGGGCTGCCTGTTCCAATTTTGGGGTTAATATAGAGCAGGAATTGAGTCCGGAAGTAAAAGCTGCTCTGGTTAAAAGGGCGACTGAACGGTGGCGTGTTCTGGAAGTTAAGGACTTTGCCAAAGCCTACGAATTTGAGACACCTAATTACAGAGGTATCTTCTCTAAGAGCTTGTATGTAAATAAATTTTCATATGCGGTCGATTGGGAGTTGACAGATGTCGACGTAGTTAACTATGATGCGCAAGCAGCTGTAGCGAGTGTGGCGGTGAGGGTCATGTCCAAGCCGACCAAACAAACTTCAGTAGCATCTATAGCACTGGGCGCCGTGCCCATGAACCTCACCGAAAAGTGGTTTTTCGTGGATGGTGAATGGTGGCATAGTGCCA
Source organism: Halioglobus sp. (assembly GCA_047650635.1). Lineage (GTDB taxonomy): Bacteria > Pseudomonadota > Gammaproteobacteria > Pseudomonadales > Halieaceae > JBALVT01. The sequence continues at coordinate 78,586 of JBLHNQ010000003.1, read as the reverse complement.
AAGATTAGAAGCCGCTTGATGTTGACAGCTGGCTGCAGTTAGCGAAAATAGCGCTAACAACTTTTATTAACAGTTGTACCAAAGTGTAAAAAACACATTAGGAGCTCCTTATGAATGCAAATTTTAAACAATTAGGCCTGGCAGCAGCAGTTGCTGCAGCGTCAGCCGGTTATGCCGGTGTCGTTAATTCAGCCGCCGAGATTGCTGGTAACCAATTGGGCGATATGGCAGTAGTGCCTTATTACACCGTCCAAGGTGATTTTGTTACTGGTGTACACGTTATCAACACTAGCGATTATACTCAGGTTGTTAAACTTCGCCTGCGTCGCGCTACAGACTCTATGGACGCATTGGACTTTAACCTGATCATGTCTCCTAAAGATGAGTGGACAGGTTTCCTCAAGAATGACACAGACGGCGGCCAGATCACTTTTAACAGTGCTGACACAACTTGTACTGTACCTGAGCTGATCAATAATCAGGCACCTATGCCTCCTATTTACAACCTCGCCGCAGAAACGGGTTACATCGAAGTTATTGGTATGGGTGCTGCTGATCCCAATCAGCCAATTTATTCCGATTCATTGCACGTAGCTGGCGTACCTGTCAGCTGTGATCGTGTTCGTGAGAACTTTTTGGCAGACGGCGTGGCTGGTACGAGCACTGGTGTAATCAACTCTACCAGTTCAGTTCAAACCAATGCTAAGGATGCTCTCGTAACTAACACTTACATGGATGCTAGCGATTCGCTTAAAGTTTCATTCTTCGTTCGTGATGGCACAGCCGGTGTAGAATTTGGTTCAAACGCCACTCACTTCTCTGGCTTTATGGCTAACCCGTCTATCACTAACCAAGAGCGCGGCATCTTCAGCGGCGATCTGCAGGGTTTTGACTACCCTGACCTGAACGGTGGTGCTCCCTTGAGCGTTCTAACGGGTGTTCCTAACGCAGCGACTCGTGGTAAGTTTAACGAGATTCGTGCTTCAATCGGTGGCTCTAACCTGTCTAACGACTGGTCTAATGCTTCCAGTGATGCAGGTTTCACTGTCGGTACCGACTGGGTTGTAACCGCGCCAGGACAGTACACCATGCTTGATCTGACTGATTTCATTCCCAATGCTATCGGTGTAGAGGAAGGTTTCTGTACTCCTAAGACGGCAACTGAAGCAGCAGTAGCATGTGACTTCCGTGACATTCCGCTGACAGCTTCTTTCGTGGTCTATGATCGTGAAGAAAATGAAATCGTAGTCGATCCAGGCGAGTTGGTATTCTCTCCAACTATCCCAGGTCTTGTTCCTGACGTAACACTCGACAAGGAAGTCAATGTGGTTCAGTGGGCTGATGAGTCAGTACTGGATGCACCGACTACTATTGTTGTTCCTGTTCCTGAAGGCGCAGTAAACGGTTGGGCTTCTCTGACAGTTGCACCTACTTCAGCACATGCTCAGTCAGTATGTGATTTCGCTCCCGACCCCAATAGCCCTGGTGACGTTATTACAGCCTGTACGCCAGCAATTGGCGGCGTTCCTCTGGTTGGGTTCGTAGCATGGCAGCGTAGCTTCTCTGCTAACCCCGATGCGAACTATGGTCGTATCATCGATCACAGCTACACAGTGTCGGCTCCCTAGTAGCACTGGTTTGATCTAGTAAGATTAAAGGCCGGCACCCTCGGGTGTCGGCTTTTTTTTGCCAGAAATATATGGCTATAGTATGTCCCTGAAGATTAGGGCGATATACTAGAGCTAGAATGATTACGTTTAGCTTTATCGTCTAACCAGAGTTGCCTCGCTTATGAAACTTTCAATTTCCCGTACTCTCGCACTGCTAGTTTTTCTGTCTCCTTTTACGGTCTGGTCCCAGGTTGTTATCGAAGATGAGGGTGTCACTATTAGCCAGCAGGAACTCGAGCAGCTTGTTCTTCGCTGGACGCCTCAAATGCGCAAAGCTGCCGCCATTGATGTTGGCGATCGGCTCGAGCTAATTAACATTGCTTTGATCGCAAAGAAAATTGCACTGGAAGGAGACAAACTTTCCTCTGTAAAAGACGGTGATGTCTATTGGGATTATGTTCTTAAAATACGCAGGGCAAAGCAAAATATCATAATGAAAAATTTTCTTGATAATCTTGTAATACCCGATATGACTGAACTGTCTAAAGAACGCTTTGAGAATGACAAAGACCGAATTGCTAAGGTACCTGAGGTCCGCTCTTCCTCGCATATTCTTTTCGAGTGTGGCATCGATGCCTGTGATCGCGCTGTGCTGAGGCCCAAGGTAAGTAAGGTATTTAGCGAACTGCAAGGTGGGGCTGACTTTACCGCTATGGTGCATAAGTATTCTCAAGACCCGGGCACCAAAGCTAAAGATGGAAAATTTGACCGCTGGTTGAAGATGGATTCTCCTGGAGTCTCTCCCCCTTACATATTAGGGTTATTTGAAGTCGACGCGGTGGGTGGATACTCGATGCTAGAGACACAGTTTGGCATTCACATTGTCCGTTTAGATGCCATTAAAGAATCCAGCTATCTTCCTTATGAGGATGTTAAAGATCAGTTAATCAAATCGCTTGAAAATGAATATAAGTCGTTGTCGGCCAAGGCGTATAACCGCAGCTTCCATATAAGCGATAAAGCGACAATCGACGGCAAGGCTCTGGATGCTATGTTTAAGCAGTATGAGAAAGGCGGAGAGTAGGCCCTGGTATAGGTTGGGAATAGCGTCTCTATGCGGAATATTGTAGTCCTGGGGATGCATCGTTCGGGCACTTCTATGGTCGCCCGGGCTTTAGCTTCGGCGGGTGTCTATGTAGGGCAGCAGACAGAACTTCTTTCTGATCAGGAGGACAATCCGAACGGCTTTTGGGAGCGCAAGGATGTCGTGGCCCTTAATGATGAGATACTTCATAGCACAAGCTATTCTTGGTTCAACCCGCCGCCAAGCCAATTCGATTTGACAGACGAGTATTTGCAGGTAGAGAGCAAGGACTCTGTGCAAGCCATTATCTCAAGGCTTAACGGTGGGGCTACGGCGTCTCAAAGTTGGCTGCTGAAAGACCCTCGCTTGGTAATCACCTGGCCATGTTGGAAGAACATTCTAGGTGATGCTTTACTCATTTATGTTTATCGCGACCCGTGGGCTGTTGCTTATTCATTGAACAAGCGGCACGGCTTTCCACTGTTACTGGGTGTTGCCTTATGGGAAATTTATAACCATGCGGCACTGCGTGTTATCGAGGGCCGTAATGCGGTCTGTGTCTCGTTTGACGACCTTTCAATGCAACCAGAATCGGAGCTGAAGAAGATTTTTAAGCGCCTGGATGCCGAAGGGGTTGGCTGTGAAGGGTTAGTTACCGACGAGCTCTTTGACCCGTCACTCGTGCACCATAATACAGACGCTAATAGAGACTTTGTTTTATCCCTGCTCAGTGAGTCACAAGCCGCGCTGGTGAGTTACTGTGGGGCACTCTGTGCCAATCAGCCGGTAGCTGCCAAACCTGAGTTGGATGAAAAAACCTGGTCGGTAATCGCTGATATTGCCAGCGCCTTGGCGCCTTTAGCGACTGTGATTGAGACTCAAAACGAAGCGGAAGCGCTGTCCCGTCTCTGCCTTGAGCGCACACGTGAACGGGATGACTCATTGACGCAACTCAGTGGTGTAGAGTCCGCGCATACTGCCCTGGCAGAGGCTCACCGGGAAGAGATATCTCAACACAAGCTGTTGGAGGGGCAGCACCGTGGCTTGATGGAGCAACATCAAGCTTTATCGGATGAACATGGCGCGCAGCTTAAGCACTACACACAGCTTGAGCAGGCACATCAAGTTCTTGCTAACAAAGCCGAATATCTTTTCACTGAGCTCAGTGGGGCCTATGCTAAATTACTCGGTTTTGAACAGTCATATCTCGCCACTATTTGGCGCTTTACAGCCCGTGTTTATCGTTTGGTAACTCGCCGTAGGGGAGTAAACAGCAGCTACGATGATGTGCTTGCAGATGCTTATGTGCACGTTGAGCGATATCAACTGAGTGCACCGGATGGGGAAGATCCGGTGCAAGCCCCATTGCCACAGGGCAAGCTTTCGCTGCTCGCCGATGTCATGAAATATGTGGCGAAGAATCCGGCGGGATCGGTCCGGAGTTTTAGTTTGCCCAGATTGAAGCGGGCTACACAGGTGTTTTTGAAGTCAAATCCGGATGACTTGGATGTCTGGGTGAATAGTCGTTTTCCCAGTGAGAGCTCTAGTGGTGATAGTGCTGGAGTCATAGACCCCAAGAACCTCGATGCCAGTTTGGATCAACTTGAGTTGGCGTTTCCACCAATTGGCGCTAGTCGTGGGGCATCCACAATCAGCGTTTCGATTGTTATTCCTGTATATAACGATTATCGGATGACTGTGTATTGCCTGCAGCAGTTGCTGGAGCATACATCGAATGTTAACTATGAAGTTATTATCGGCGATGACTGCTCGACTGATTTGACTGCGGATATTACTGATCGTGTCTCAAATATTACGGTAGTCAGGGGTGATAAAAATAGGGGTTTTCTGGAGAACTGCAATGCCGCTGCCGCAGTGGCGCAAGGTGAGCATGTTCTGTTTTTAAATAACGATACGGGCGTTTGTGAAAATTGGCTTGCCCCGCTGGTACAAATTTTAGAGGAAAACCCGTCGGTGGGTATTGTCGGCCCTAAGCTACTTTTTGCTGACGGTAAACTCCAGGAAGCCGGGGGCATTGTTTGGGATGACGCTTCTGCATGGAACTTCGGGCGCATGGACGACCCGGCTAAGCCTGAATATAATTATGTACGGGAAGTCGATTATATTTCCGGTGCCTGCCTACTTGTTCGTGGAGAATTTTGGCGTCGACTGGGCGGTTTTGACAAGCGGTATGTGCCAGCCTATTACGAAGATACCGATATAGCGTTTGAAGCTCGCGCAGCGGGCTATACTGTAGTTTATCAGCCTCTGTCGCAGGTCTTTCACTTTGAGGGTGTAAGCAACGGTACCGACCTCGCGTCGGGTATCAAACAATATCAGGTACAAAACCAACAGAAATTTCGTGAGAAGTGGAAGAAAGGACTGGCTGCATTTCATTTCCCCAACGCGCAGCAAATTTTTCGCGCTCGGGACCGTTCGCGCAATAAAAGAAGTGTACTTTTTATAGATCACTACGTTCCTCATTATGACAAAGATGCAGGTTCTCGCTCGACATTCATGTACGTGCAGCTGATGCTGGAAATGGGATACAAAGTACTTTTTCTCGGTGCGAATTACTTTCCCCACAAACCCTATACACAAAAGCTACAGCAGCTTGGGGTAGAGGTGCTCGTGGGTGAGAGCATGGCGCGTAACCAGGATCGGTGGCTGATCGAGAACGCACCTTATATCGATCGTATCTATTTACACCGCCCACATATCGCTGAGCAAATTTTGGGTAGTTTGGAGAAAATGAAGCCGCGACCACCCATTATCTTTTTTGGGCATGACTTGCACTACCTTCGTATAGGGCGGGAAGAAAAGGTTGTTGGAGATGCTTCTCTTATTAAAAGTGAGCAGAAGTGGAAAAAGCGAGAGTATGCGGTTTTCGATCGAGTCGACAAAATTTACTACCCTTCCCAGGTGGAGGTGGATGAAATACTTACCGAACGCCCCGACCTCAGTGTGAGGGCAATTCCGCTCTACGTGCTAGAAGGTGAGGTCGAAGAGCCTTACGATTTTGATTCAAGCAGTGACATACTGTTTGTCGGTGGGTTTAATCACCCACCAAATGTTGATGGAATCTGCTGGTTTGTAGAAAAAGTTTTTCCGCTGGTAAAAGAAAAATGCCCTGACATAAAGTTGCATGTAGTCGGTTCCAATCCAAACGACGCAGTTCAGGATCTTCAGAGTGAAGATGTCGTAGTTTACGGATACCTCTCCGATGAAGAGCTAGGACAGCTTTATCGACGTGTACGTCAGGTAATCGCTCCCCTGCGGTTTGGTGCCGGTGTTAAGGGTAAAGTGCTGGAAGCAATACAGAAAAATTTACCTCTGGTAACAACGAGTATCGGTGCCGAAGGTATTCCCGATGCAGAAGACGTAATGAACATTGCCAATAGCGCTGAGGAATTTGCTAAAACTATTATCCGTTTGGATGGCGGTGACACTCAACTGCTAGCAAAAATGAAGCAATATGACGCGTGGTTAAAGACAAATTTCAGTAAAGAAAAGGCTATGAGTATTATTCTGGAGGACTTTGGGCCACCCGAAGTAAGTGTTTGAACTACCTTATTTCAGGCCTCGCAAAATCTGGTACAACAATGCTGTTCAGTCGAATTCAAAGGGCACTGGGCTCCGGCGGAGAATTTTTTTTTGAACCCGACCAACAATCACAGCTGGGAGACATTCTCTCGCAGGGTGTTAACTCAAATACTCTGACAAAAGTTCTGGTAGGGCGTGTTTTACCCGATTTCGATGTTATAGCGGAGTTTGATAAGCATGTATTGATTTATCGTGATCCGCGGGATCAGTTTATTAGTATGTTGCTATACCTGTTCTATGACTTTCAGGTGAGTGGCGATCAAGCCGGCTTTGATGAATGTTTGGCCGCGCTGAAAAGAAAACAGCAGGATCCGGCTGGTAGTTCTGCCATCGAATTATACAATCAGCTGGCCAGTCGGGTTGGTCGGGCGCCTATAGCCGTTTTCAATAACCTGCACCGTGTGCAAAATGAGTATGTCTCCGCCTTTTCTCCCTACCGGACCCGCTATGAAGACTTGCTAGAGGGAAACTGGGGCGGCCTGGAGGCTTATCTGGGATTGACGCTGGCTGAGGACGCACAGGTGCCAGAGGAGTATCACCGGGTGGTTCGCTCCAAGGGCTACGGCGACTGGCGGAACTGGCTAACTGTAGACGATATTGCGTATGTCAATGCTCAATGGGGCACAGCCATTTTGTCACTTGGCTACGCGCTTGGAGACGGTGCTATGAGTCAGGAAATTGCAGCAGAAACTACCATAGACTATGTCAATCAGTTTGATCCCCGCCGCGGCCCTCAGCCTCCTCAGTAAGGCATTTGAGCTGGCGATTGAAGTCAACTACAGATGCATGATGGGTTGATGCTTGCCCTGATTCCAGCCGAATTCCACCGCGAAAAACATAGTGAAATAGTGAGAGAGTGCCAAGTTTCAAAGCTGCGCCGTCGTTGCGTAATTCAATCACAATGCCGTCGTGGAAAACTATCGGGCTATCTACCGGGATATCAGTAGTAAACCCTCTGGCGGTAGAGCTTGGTTCAAGTTTTATCCAGTTGGCTGCATTTATCTTTACGCTCAACCGGTGCAGGGCGGTAATTGTGCACAAGCAGTCGATCCGTAGCGTGAAGTGATCGAAGGGGACTGCACTTTGCAGGCCGGCAACACGTGGCGGCAAAACTTGCCTTAAAATGGCTGAGCTTCCCAGACGAACCCCGCCCTTGCGCAGCAGACTGTAGGAGCCACTTGATTGCTCCCAGCCACGCATGCCCATGAGGAAGCGCGAGTTATAGAGCAGGTTTTGTCTATAGTCACGGTAGGCCCACACGCCGTAGCCTGTGCTTTTGGATGCCAGCAGGGGAGCTGCGGCATGAAGAAAATGAGATATCTCTGCTGAGTCTATTTCGGCGTGTATCCCTTTGAATTTTGGCGCTTCATCGACAAAATTGAATTGGTCAATAATATGATTGGGCTTGATGCCCTGGTCTGTTATCTCATCCAGCATATGGTCAAGCAATTCCACGGCTCGGGCAGCGGGCAGTGTCTCTCCTTTATTACTCGCGCCCATAAAAGGTGCCCAATAGGTGAGTCTGGAGCCCGCTATATCTTCATAGGAGTCATTGCTGAGCCACTCCACTTCACCATCTGCTCTTCGAACACGATCTTTGTCTACCCTGATTTCCATAGAAAGCCTGGGGAAGACTGTCAGAGCTTGTTGATACATTTGAGCAATTCGATGGTTGATAAAAGCATGGTAATGCTCATGCTCAGGCTCAACATTTCCGGGCACTGCATCAATATTCCGTACACCTCGCTCATCCAGATAAGCCTTAAAGCCTATGTCCCGGGCCAGCTTGGTTCGAAATTCCAGGGGGTAGTGCTGCCAGTGGGCGAATGCATGCCAGAACTCTTCCCAGCTTAAAAAGGCGTAGCGAAAACTGCGATAGCCATGGCAAATATCGAAAACGCGCGCCAGATAATCAAGCCACACCTTTTGAGTGTCTTTATCGGTTAGCAACCGTTGAGCTTGGGTTAGGCCACTGAGCGCAGCTCGTTCGGGAATTTGGTGGGAATAGGCGACACGCACAAGTACAGATAAATCGTGCCTGTCTGCAGCCCGCATAACTTTGTCCAGCTGCTTGATGTAAAAAGAATCATAAAAAGGGTGGAACTGGTTATTTTGGAATTCGCGCCAGGGGATTACCAAAATGATGGTATTAAACCCATCATTTATTATCTGTTTGAAATCGGCATCCAGCTGACGCGGATCCATTATCTGCCAAAAATTCAATACCCACCCATCCGAGAAGTAGTGGGCGGCCCGGGTGTAGGCGGGGTGAACTTTGGGGCCTTTGACCGCAGTTTGTAATTTTCGCACGGCGGTGCGATAGCGCCGGTGTATGTGGTAGCCAAGCTCACTCATAAGAGTTTTTCATTGCGTTCTTGCATAGAGTTGATTCGTTCCCTTAAGTTAGGGATTTTTTCCAGTTCACGGTTAAACCGCTGTTCAGCATAGTGAAACAGGGCAATATCATATTGATTGGCTTCCACCAGAGCCTGGAAGCTATCTCCCAACTCCTGCTCAATTGAATTGACCCGCTCGGTGGTGGGTAGGCTAATCGGTTGGCTGGCATTCTGCATTTTCCATGACAGGTCTATATCGGGGAATATGTCACTGAGGCCTGCTTCAAACAACACCATGCTTTCGGCATAGCGGTGTACCAAGCCAGTCAGGGGCAGTGATTCGAGGTTGGTCATGGCTTTGGCGAAGAGTTGCTTCATGTCCTTGCCGAAGTAATTGCCGGAACAATAGCGGGTATGAAAATTTTTGATCACCGGGCCCGTGGCAGGTAGCAATCGCCAGTTAATGTATTCTGGGAATGTTAAATCACGTGCTTTTTGGTTGCCAATCGATTCGCCTGCCTGCGTTCGTTCAAAGTTATAGACCGAGCGACATCGCTCCAAAGGGTCCCTCAAGAGTAATAATGTCCGGCTGAAAAACTCCGTGTGAAGCAATGGCGGCATTGGCAGCCAGTGGCTTGAGAGTGCTTTTATAGGTGGGTGGTCGCACAGGTAGGTAGCCAGGTAAACGCGGTTATCACGCATGGCTTCATCGTCGCGATGGTCGACAAACTGTGCTCCGAAATATCGCCGAAGGCTCCAATCCAGTGTTGTGCCGGCATTTTTGAACATGTGTGCATGGAGGAGCACTGTACGTTCGGGAGCATTTTTGCGGGTCAAAATAGTTTCTTCTCGCGTAACGGGCAGTTCAATCTCTGTTCGCAGCATTGTCACACAATGCGCTGTGGTGGTCACGTTTTGCCTGGGAGTCATGATATAATTTCACGCGAGTGACGGGCTCGCTGGGAGCCTGCTCACCCACATTAACTCGCGGTCAATAGACTCGCGGCCTCGCGTTTAGAGCCATGATTGGGGCACAGTTAAATCCCATAAAGCTTAGATAAGAATCCGGTAAATGACAGACGTAACAAATCGAACAATTATTGCCCACGGCCATATATTTAAAAACGCAGGGACAACCTTTGATTGGTCTTTGCAGCGAAATTTTGGGCAGGCCTTCATTGATCATCCGGACAATGAAGACATGCGGCGAGGCGCATCGGGTTACCTGTCAGAATTCATTGACAGCAACCCCGAACTAAGAGCTTTTGCCAGCCACCATCTTTATTGGTGCATGCCCTTGCCACAGAGGCCTTCACTGAATCTTATTCCCTGTTTTTTGTTGCGACATCCCATAGAGAGAGTGCGTTCGGTCTATACCTTCGAGCGACACCAAAAATCGGATACGCCAGGGGCAGTCCATGCCAAGAAGCTGAATTTCCGGGACTATGTGGAATGGCGCATGGGGCACAAGGGCGGCGGTGTCATTATGAATTATCAAATCAAATATTGCTCAGGCCGGAAAGGGCTAGAAGTGAATGACGAACTTATCCAAGAGACGGCAGAAAAAATCTCCTCTGCGGGTCTCGCTGGCATCGTTGATCGCTATGATGAGTCGATGGTTTATTTTGAAGAAAGCCTAAGGGGCCACTTTCCTCAGATTGATTTGTCATACGTGCGACAGAACGCCAGTAAAAAGCGTTGGTTCAGAGGGCGGACCCCTCCCACACGAGAGGGGGAGATACAGAGGGTTCTTAAGGAGCTGGGTAGTGTCGCCAATGCTCTACAAGAGAACAATAAGGCTGATTTGGCGTTGTACAAATTGGTAAACACAGCATTGGATACACACATCAGCAAAATTGACGGATTTAGTGAAAAACTGCAGAATTTCAGACTACGCTGTAGCAAACTTAACGGCAATTAGTAATAGCTTAGAGACACAGCGCAGAGCTCATTTATACACTTTAGATTTGGATTCATATATTAAATATAAGTGAAAAAATGAAAAGAAATATAATTTTACATATTGGTCGCCATAAAAGCGGCACTTCATCTTTACAAAAATTTTTATGCGATAACGAAGAGTTTTTAACAGCAAAAGGATTTTATTATCCTAAGGCGTTAAGGCGCCAAATTGCACATCATCCTCTCGCTCAATACTATGATAAAAACCAATCTAAGCACCTGACAAAAGAAGATTTATTAGAAATTGAGGAATTTTGGGCAGAAATCAAGCAACATAAAAATATAATTATTAGTAGTGAGGCTTTTCAGAATATTAATCCAAAAAAAATGAAAGTCGATTTTAAAGATTTTAATATAAAAGTAGTAGTGTATGTGCGTGATCAAGTAAGTTATTTATTATCCTCTTATGCACAAGCGGTTAAGGCAAGAAAAGTCACTTTAACACTCGAAAGATATGAAGCTACCCAATTTAAAAATATGAATTATTTGAAATTCATAAAAAGATGGGAAAAAGCATTTTCTAGTGTCGAATTAATTATTGGATCATTTTCAAAACAGCACCTGTTAGGCGGGGATATAAGAAAGGACTTTCTTATTCGAAGTGATATTTGCCAAGTGGGAGAGTTAGATAATTTAGATTATGCAGAAGGCGAGAAAAACATTAGTATCGGCGGAGGTTTACTAGAATTTAAAAGGTTATTAAATTTTACGGATTTTGATCGACATATAGATTTCAATAAACTTTATAAGGTGCTCCAAGATCTTGCAAAGAACAATGCTAGTTATAAGTTAACCAAGGATATTCCAGAAGGTTTATACAATTTATTTATTAAAAAATATAATTCGTCCAACAATGATTTTTCAAGAGAATATTTAAAGACGTCAGAATTAAGATTCCATAAACCGGAAATGTTTAGAAATCAATTTCAATTAAATGCTAAGCAGCTGGATGCGATTTTTTTAGATATTGGCAATGAAGATCCAGGTATGGCCGCTAATCTAAAAAAACAAAAAGCGTATCTGTACAGGGCCATATCATCAAAAAGGCATTGGTCGGATTACCTTTGATTGTAACGGAGTCAGGCTTCCTGGTATTTTTTAGTGTAATACTTAGCTTGCTGTATTGCGAAATCAGTGTGATCTCTTGCCCAGTAGATGTTTTCCTGGCGGGCCGCTGTAGCCGGCACACCGCGAGCCGTTGAGAAACGTGGTACGTCCCTAGTGACGGTGCTGCTCATTGCGATGACTGAGCACGCACCGATCGTAATATCTTTGAGTACACTTGCACGTTCTCCAACCCAGACATGAGGTTCAATGTGTACGATACTGCGGGGTTGGTTGATCTGCAGGTCGGACGACATATCAAAGATAGGGTGCGCATCTGAATTTCTAATGACAATGTCGTAGGAAAACATGCAGTCGTCTCCTATTATGATTGCTGGCTTTTGGTTTCCGGCACCGTAACCCGACACCCAGATACTGTTCCCAGCGACGCTAACCTCTTCGCCTATGGCGATAAAGTCGTCATTTTGCCTTGAACGAATTTGGAGCTGCTTCAAGTCGCAGTTGTCACCAATGTAAACGGTGGAGTTATCGCCGTTGAAGTTGATTAATACGTCGCCTCTGGTCTTGCGACCTATAAAGACTCTGCATCCTTTTGTCTTGTTGAAATTGATTTGAAACTCAGCTTCATAATCTGTATCTTTTATGTAGATTGCATTTTCACCCACATTCCCGTTGAGTTTAAACCCCGATGGAATTGGTTTGCATTTATATTGAGTCGCATCGAGCGAAAATCTCTCGATAGAACTTTTTGCAATATCCAGATAATCCATGACTCAACTCGCTCCTGTTTTTCCCGTTTCAATTTGAGGCTTTTATTCTATGACCGCCGGAAATCCATGGTAAACCTGTCTCTTTTCCAGAATCTCCGGAAGTGAATTGTCGGAAAGCCTTGCTGTGGCTGCCATTATCGAAGTAGCTGCTGTCTAGCCGAAAAGTGGATGTTTGAAACAGAAAACGCTACGCAGAGTATATCGACGACCCGTAAGCCGTCTATATGACGCTGATGTTTTTCTGGTCTGGGCATGGGGATGGATTAGTAAAGCCGATGTGAGAGCATAGTATATTTGAATCAGAGTCTCTACAATCAGCTAATCATCAAATTCCCACAGGTTGAATTGTATTTTTTATGTTGATCTCGGTTCATCTCCCCAAAACTGCAGGCTCAAGTTTTCTCTCTGCGATTGAGAAGCACTACGGAGAGTATCTGGTACAAGACTATGGTGACAGGCCCGTTAACCGTGCCTCGTTGGGTCGCAACTGGCATGCCATTGAGCGGTGCGTATTGAACAGTGGCAGTAAATCACGCTTCCGTCATACGCAGTGTATTCATGGGCATTTTATGCCGCTCAAATATCGTCTATTGAAGACCTCCAGCCCAAAACAGTTCGTGGTTTGGATGAGAGACCCTGTCGAACGGTTGGCGTCGCATTATTTGTATTGGATTAGGAACTATAATCCTATCGATGCGGGTCGTTTGCATCGGAAGGTGGTAGAAGAGAAGTGGACTTTGGAGCGCTTTTGTCTTGGCCCAGAAATGCGTAATGTCTACAGTAAGTTTTTCTGGTGTTTTCCACTCGAAAAATTCGATTTTGTCGGCATCACGGAGTACTACGATTCAGAAATTGATTATTTTTCAGAGTATATCTTGGGGGCAAAGCTCGAAAGTGTTCGTGTAAACGTAAACCCCTCGCCGGTTGAGTGTTCCTATATCGATGACCCGGTTTTTCGCAGTCAAATACAGGCCTATCATCAGGCCGATGTAGCGCTCTATGAACAGGCGCTATCCCTCAGAGAGCAGAGACTGCTTGGCTCAAAGTCAGCGCCAGCGCAGTGACCACGATGGATAAGACTGGCTGGCGAGAGGCCATTTTAAATCGCCGTATGTTGATCTGTGTATTCACCGGATTTTCTTCCGGTATGCCTTTGTATGTCTTGTTTCAGCTGGTTCCAGCCTGGTTGCGGGAAGGCGGTGTCTCGCTGACAGATATTGGTCTCTTTGCTCTTGTGGGTATTCCCTATACCTGGAAGTTTTTGTGGGCGCCCTTTATGGATCGCTATGTACCCCCACTGCTTGGGCGCAGGCGGGGCTGGATGTTTTTGTCACAAGTGGCTCTATTGGTGTCTATTGGTATTTTGGGTATGTATCAGCCGGAGCAGTCAATCGAGGTTATAGCGTGGATTGCCGTGGCGGTGGCGTTTTTTAGCGCCAGTCAGGATGTGGTTCTGGACGCCTACCGTCGAGAGATATTGCCTGACGAAGAATTAGGCTTGGGAAATGCGATTCACGTGCAGGCCTATCGTATTTCGAGCCTGATACCGGGCGCATTGGCGTTCATCCTGGCCGACTTGTTACCCTGGTCCAGCGTTTTTTGGATCACCGCGGGCTTTATGGCTGTAGGGCTGACGATGACTGCCGTAATCAATGAGCCTGAATTCGACGCCCCTCAAGATCAGGGCTTGCGCCATGCTGTTGTCGCACCCTTCAGAGAATACATTCACAGGCGTGGTTGGAAGGGCCTGTTGTTGGTGCTGGCTTTTATGTTCCTTTATAAAATAGGGGACAATATGGCGACAGCGCTGTCTACCCCTTTTTATTTGGATATGGGCTTCACCAAAACCCAGATTGGGCTTGTGGCAAAGAATGCCGCTTTGTGGCCCGCCATAATCGGCGGGTTGCTGGGTGGGGTTATTATGATTCGTCTAGGCATTAACCGCTCATTATGGATTTTTGGAGTGGTGCAGGTGTTGAGCATTCTGGGCTATGCCATCCTCGCCTCACATGGTCCAGTACTATGGATGCTTGCCGCTGTGATTAGTTTTGAGTACCTCGGCGTTGGCATGGGGACGGCAGCTTTCACTGCTTTTATAGCGAAGGAGACCAGCCGGACGTATGCCGCAACGCAATTTGCATTATTTACTGCGTTGGCCGCTCTGCCCAGAACCTTCGCCAATGCGAGCACCGGCGTTATTGTCGAGTCTATCGGCTGGGTAGATTTTTTCCTGTTATGTGCAGGACTTGCCCTGCCGGGGATGTTGCTGCTGTTTTGGGTGGCGCCCTGGGGACGGGCTGCTTCAAAGTGAAGCCGAACGCGTCTTTAGCTATTTCCCAGAGCTGTTTATATTCGATTTTTAAGTCTTAAACAGGGCCTTTCTACAAAAAACCAGGACACGAGGGTTGTCATGCTAAGAAGGGCTAGCCCGACGAAAGCTCGACTTGCGCTCGAGCCCAATTGATCGGCCCCAGAAACCAACATAAAAATCGGCATGTGCCATAGATACAAACCATAGGACAGTTTCCCCAGCCATCGCAATGGCTTCCAATCGAAGAAAATCGGATTATCTTCAGTCTCCTTTATTGCATAGCAGATTAAAACGGCGCCCAAAATGGCCAATAGTGTAAATCCACCCAGGTAGAGCGCAGGGCTTTCCCGGTCAAAGTAAAGAACACAAATGAGGAAAATGCACGCAGAGATTCCCGAAACCAACTTCAGGTGTGGAATGTGCAGTAAGTTCTTTGAGAGGAGGTATGCCAGTAAGGCGCCGACTAATATGGAGTCTGCTCTAGTGTCGGTTCGAACATAGAGAAAAAGCCAATTAGTGTCCAAGTTCCAGAGATAAGCACGCCAAACTGCGACAGATGCGATTAGCACTACTAGCGCAAAGACCACATATCTCACAGGTTTCAAATGTCGTAGTACTAGAGCTAATAAGGCGGGCCACAGCAGATAGAATTGCTCCTCCACAGCTAAGGACCACATATGCCCCATTCCCTCAGGTACATCCAGTGTGCTGAGCAAAAACCAATTGAAATAGTAAAAAAGGATTGCAAAAATGGTGTCAAATTCCATCGGTTGAGCAGTCGGTATCAATTTGGAAAGCGTAAAGTAAGCCAAAAGGAGTAGGGCAAGAGCGGGAAATAGCCTGAGAAGGCGGTTGATATAGAACTTTCTGTAACTCAACTTGCCGTGGCGGGTGAAGTCACTGAGAAGAATATTCGTGATCAAAAATCCACTCAGGACAAAGAACAAGTCCACACCCAAAAAGCCACCGGGAATCCAGCTCATATTGGAGTCGAAAAAATAGTACTCGACATGCATCGATACAACCAAAAGGACAGCGATTCCCCTGATCGAGTCCAGAGCAGGATTATATTTTAAAGGCAGTGAATTGTTTTGCATGGTAAGTACGCTACGTTTCCCCAAGGCACTGTATTCGATCCTGTTATTTGGCGGATATTGGGATGCCCGACGACCTATCTCGGTGCCGATTTACCATTAATCCAAATTTCGTAGACTATGGCTGGGAGATTCTAGTCAACAGATCGCGATGACTATATACTCTAGACGGCTTTCCGTCTGGTGAGCATATCTGGGTAACAGGCATTATACATATTATATGGGCGACTCTGATCGATTGATTTGTATACTGGGCATGCATCGCAGCGGTACGAGCTGCGTCACGGGTTCATTGCAAAATGCTGGACTTATGCTGGGTGACTGCCATACGTGGAACCCACACAATAAAAAAGGGAATCGGGAAAATCAGGCTTTCGTTGACTTGAATGATGATGTTCTACTTGAAAACGGGGGCGCTTGGGATGCTCCGCCTAAAAAGGCAATCTGGAACTCCGAGCAATTGGAAAAAGCACGGTCACTTATAACGCAAAATTTGGGACAGGGGCCTTTCGGATTTAAAGACCCCAGGACGCTGTTAGTTGTCAGTGGCTGGAAACAGGCATTCCCTGCCATCGAGTTTGTCGGCGTGGTACGCCATCCAAACGTCGTTGCCAGGTCATTACAAAATCGTAGCGATATGCCAGAGGAAAAGGCTCTCGCTCTGTGGTACGACTACAATAGCGTTCTGCTTCAGGAACATAAGAAAAGCGCTTTTCCAATATTATGCTTTGACGAGGAAGAGGAGGAATTTCATCAAAAACTTGAAAAAGTTGTTCTCAATCTGGCATTGCCTGATGTAAATGGCGAGCAAAAATTTTATGATGATTCCCTCAAAACATCCAATAACGATAAACAACAGTTGGATAGAGCAATGAGCTGGAAGGTAAGGCGTCTGTATAGTCGTCTACTCAAGCGCTGTGTATAGGGTGACCGTTTAAATGCTCAATCGGGTAAAACGTGCTTTTTCTAAATCGGTCAATGCGGAGCTGCGGCCGATTTTAAGCATTGTCGTTGTCGTATATGACATGCCTGATCAGGCGAAAAACACACTTATCTCCCTCAGCACGGATTACCAACAAGATGTCTCAATGGAGGATTTTGAGGTTATTGTTGTTGAAAATGAATCACCAAATCTATTGAACGCAGATTTCGTCAAATCGTTGCCGCCTAATGTTCATTACTACCACCGCCGCGAAACTCAACCAACACCGCTTCATGCCATAAATTTTGGTGCGAGCAAGGCGAAAGGCGATTACATCTGTGTGATGATAGACGGTGCGCGGATGCTCACTCCCCGAGTTGTGAAAAATTTGTTGTTAGGTCACAAACTCTCGAACTCAAGTGTTGTATCTATCCCGGGCTACCATCTTGGAGAGAAACTCCAGCAAGAAAGTGTCAGTGACGGCTACGGCCTTGAGACAGAAAAAGAGCTAATGCAGTCTATCCAGTGGCCCAGCGATGGTTACCGATTGTTCGACATTGCCTGCTTTAGCGGCTCCTCAGCGTGTGGGTTTTTCCTGCCCAACAGTGAGAGTAACTGTATTAGCGTGCCTCGTGAATTGTGGAAAGCATTGGGTGGTTTTGACGCTCGATTTGACCTGCGCGGTGGTGGCCTAATTAACTTGGATTTCTACAGGCGGGCCTGTGAATACCCTGGGGTGCAGCATGTCATTATTCCCGGTGAGGGAACCTTCCACCAGTTTCATGGAGGGGTTACTACAGGAGGCGAGGCGAGTGATGTGAGGGATGCTTATATCGAAACGTGCAAGGAACAGTATCGAGAACTGCGTGGTGAGGATTATTCTGGTCCGGATACTGATCCTATTTATTTGGGGCAGCTACCCGAGCAATGCCAGAAATTTTTGCATTTTTCTTCCGGACTGTGGCTGAGTGCCAAGAGAGAGAAACCGCTGAAGGAATTTAATTAATGGTTGAGCCATCGGCACCAATGCTGTCGATTATTGTTATTGGCTACAACATGCCGTCACAGCTTGCCAATACACTGTTTACTTTATCTACAGCTTATCAGACAGGTGTTTCTGAACAAGACTATGAAGTTATTGTTGTGGAAAACGCATCCGCTGATAACTTTGACGAGTCCATATTGCCGTCGCTGGGTAGTAATTTTCATTTCTTCCGTCGAGCTGAACCAGCCCACACACCCGTTCCCGCCATCAATTTTGCCTTTGAAAAGTGCCGGGGGAAGGCTATTGGACTGATGATTGATGGTGCCAGGATGGTAACGCCGCGGGTTGTTCAATATGTCCTGATGAGCCAGAAAATATCACCGCAATTTTTCACCATTGTCCCCGGCTATCAATTAGGAGGCCAGGCGCATCACTTGAACCTTAGTAGCGGTTACAATGAGGATGTTGAAAAGAAACTGTTGAGTACTACGAATTGGAGAGAGAATGGTTATGAGCTTTTCACTATTGCAGATATTAGCGGTGCAAATCTGAACGGTTATTTAAACCCGATCATGGAGTGCAATTGTATGTTTGCCTCTGCTGAGAGTTTTATGAGAATAGGCCGCGCAGATAAGCGCTTTACCTCACGCGGTGGTGGGGCCGTGAATCTACATATGTTCAGAAGCATGGGTATCTTGAAAGGTAGTAAATATTTTATTCTCCCCGGTGAAGGTTCTTTTCATCAGTATCATGGCGGTGTTACTACTTCAGAGTATGATGGCTTGGAGCAGATACACGCTGCGAATAGTGCTCAGTTGCAGGAGATCTGGAGTGGAGAGTTCCATAGCTTACGTAGAGAGCCAATGCTGCTTGGTGCGGTGACACCATGGGCCCATGATTATATGCAGTTTTCACTTAAAAAATATTGTAAGCGGTTTAATAGGCTAAAGGCGTTAGGCGAGCATTTGTGGGAAGACGATATTCATCCTGCAGCGGACATTAAATGTTAAGGAAGTTAGGAAATCACAATGACAGGAAATATATATTTTCCCCCTTCATTACAGGGTTTTGAGCCCAAAAGGATGGTGTTTAGTACCTGGGTCGACCATCTTCCATTTGCCTATGATCTCGTTGAGGCGATTAGGCCGAAGTTATTGGTTGAACTGGGTGCGTACAATGGCTTGTCTTTTTTTGGTTTTTGCCAATCCATGCTGGAACACAACATTGATGGTGTTGCTTATGCAGTCGATTGCTGGGAAGGGGACAAACATACTGACACCTATGACGATTCAATTTTTAAAGGAGTGCAGGAGCACGCCCGGGAAAATTACCGGGGTTTCACATACTTACTAAAGATGTACTTTAGTGAGGCACTGCAACATTTTGAGGACGATAGTATCGACCTGCTGCATATTGATGGCCTGCATACCTACGATGCTGTCAAAGAGGATTTCTCCACCTGGTATCCGAAAGTTAGGCCTGGAGGTCTTATACTTTTTCATGATGTCATGGCGAAAATAAAGGATTTTGGTGCATGGAAGTACTTTGAAGAACTGGAGGCAGAGCACGAAGAGATATTCAAGTTTTATCACGGTTTTGGTCTTGGCGTACTCCGCAAACCAGGGGGCAGCAGGGATGATGGCCAGCTTCTCGAGATTATGTTTTCAAAGGACGAAGAAGACAGAAATGACCTAAGAAGATTCTATGCACACGCATCTCATTTTCTGGAAGCGAGGCGTCAGGCTAATCGGTTTAAGGCACAAATAAAAAAGAACAAGCAGGGTGGGCAAGGTAAAATGGACAGCATCGACAAATAAAAGTCGGGGTACCGGTGTTTTGGGGGTAGTTCCACTGGGAGCATCTTCGAAGGGTAAATATACTTACATGATATCTTTACACAAGCTGTTGTCGGTACTGGCTATTGGAGCCATGTTGTGTGCCTGCTCCTCAGCACAGAACGAATTATCTGTGGAGAAAGACAAACCTAATGTCGTTCTAATCTTGATAGACGATATGGGCTTCAACGACCTTGGTGTGAATGGTAATAACGCGGTAGCGACTCCAAATCTTGATGCCTTGGCAGCACAAGGTGTTCGTTTTACGCGGCATTATGTCGACAGCACTTGCTCGCCCACAAGAGTGGGTATTCTGACTGGAGCTGAGCCCATCAAGCAGGGGTTTACTCCGGCTGGTCGTGGAATATCGCCAGAGCTTGTTACGCTGCCCGAAGCTCTGCAAACGGCAGGTTATATGACACATCACATTGGCAAGTGGCACGTGGGCCATACGACGAAATTGGCTTGGCCGAATCAGCAAGGCTTTGATACGTTTTTTGGTTTTCTTAACCAATTTTTGCTCAGGGGGCCTCAGCAAGATGGAGAATTTAACTACAAGCGCCCGACTTATCATAACCCATGGTTACAGGAGCAAAATGAACGGCCGCGACAGCACATAGGTGAGTTGTCTGAAATTTTGACTCGTCGAGCCATTGAGCTTATTGACTCCAAAAAGGAAGAAGATCAGCCGTGGTTTTTGAATTTGTGGACTTATGCCCCACATGCACCCATTCAACCAATGAGCGAGTTTGCGGGAAAATATCCGAACACGCCTCAGGGGCGCTACACGGCTCTACTTGAGCAGGTGGACGATACTGTTGGTCGAGTGGTGGAAAGCCTTGAGAGAAATAACCTGACTGATAATACTTTATTGATAGTGGCAAGCGATAACGGCGGCACCAACAAGCAAATTGATAATAATGCCCCCTATTTTGGTACGAAGGCTACATTTTTTGAAGGAGGGGTGAGAACCCCACTCCTTATCCGATGGCCCGGTCACTTTCACGAGGGGTTGGTATTCAAAAAATCAGTTAGTAATTTCGACTATTTCCCGACAATAGCCAAAGCGACAGGAGCCAAGCTACCACCCAAATTACCCGGCAGAGACCTTCAGTGGGTAGTGCGCAACAATGTTGGTCTGGACACGCCTTTGTTCTGGGAAGCCGGTAATTCTAAGGTACATGCGTGGAGTGCCTTATCTTCGGGTGGGCGCTGGCGAATGAGCCAGTATTTCTTTGGAGAACCTGTGCTGAATGACTTGAATACAAACCCGTCTGGCGAGCTCGATGTTCTTAAAGATAATCAGCCGACTGGACAGATGCTTCACAAAGAGTATTTAACCTGGCGGCACAACGCGAGGCTTGTGCCAGTTGATTATAGTCGTTCTGCCGCCAATGGTCGCGCTCAGCTGTCCGGATCGAGCATGCAGCGTAGCCCGGGCTTCGGGGGGCATACCTTTGCAATAGCAGTGACCCCGGATCGCCCTGAAGAACCCGCTGCAGACTTGAATGCGGCGCAGAAACAATTTATTGCTTATCACGAGGGCCAATGGAATATCAGTTTCGACGGCAGCAAGCTCACGGCTGTTCTCAATGGAACAACAATAGAGGGGGGGGCTCTGCCCTATGGCCAGTGTTCAACAGTGGCATTGACCTCACATTTTGTTTTTTCTGCGTTGAAGCCAAAGGTTAATAGAGCGCAAATACAGCTTTATGTCAATGAAAGGCTAGTTGGGAGTAAGCATATCGAACATCCCATTCTGTTGAGTGATAATCTTATGCAGCCAACGTATATTGGGGGAAACGCAAGCGGGCAATATCGCTTCAGTGGCATATTGGGTCGCCCCCTCATATACAGTGAACGCTTAGTTGGCGACAGCGAAAAAAACACCACAGTGGACAACGGCATCGCTCGGGTCACACGTAAATTGTGCAAGGAAATTTAGTTCAGGGGGATAGCGTGGACAGTCAATGCAGTATCGATATCATGGCTACAGCCGACAAATTTGTATCCATCGGGGATTGGGAATCTGCTCTGCAGTGCTTAATGAAGGAGAATGCTCGACAGCCCAATTCGGCGTTGGAGCAGCAATTAGTTGATTTACGCATTCGGGCATTTCGTGAATCAAGCTGGCCGGCGCCCGATATAGAATGGCCTCCCGCTCACGATGTGCTTCCAGCCAGTGGTAGCGACCTCCCCGAAATCAATCCAGCTGATCTGACCGTGGACGCATTGAGGTCTGGAATAATGGGAAACGGAGCGCTTGTTGTACGTGGACTGATGGATCCACACACTGTGGATAGAATGTGTGACAATATCGATCGAACATTAGTCGACCGGCAATCCGGTGGAGCGCACAGTGACCCGGTCGGACAATCCTGGTATCAGCGTTCTACGCAGGTACAGGGTGGGCCGACGCAGTTTTTTGCCCTTGGTCGAGAGAAAAGTTCTGAAAGTGGCTCAGTTTGGGCGGTTGACTCCCCTCGGGTCGCCAGTCAACTGATGGAGTTCTACCACTCGATTAATTTACCGGGTTTGTTAAACGCTTATTTCGCCGAGCCTGCAACATTGTCTGTGAAGAAGTGGGTGCTTCGAAAAGTCGCACCGAATAATGGTAGCAAGTCGGGCTGGCATCAGGATGGACGTTTTTTAGGTGATGGAGTCAGGACAGTTAATTTGTGGATAGCCTTGACGGAGTGTGGTGGGCAAGCGAAATCCCCCGGGCTGGATATCGTGGGCGGTAAAAACCGAAAAATTTTTGAGACGGGTACTCATGGGGCCCCCTTCGACTGGACGGTAGGCCAAGGGCTGGTTGATGAACTTGGATCTGAGTCGCCGGTACTGTGTCCGAGATTTTCCCCGGGTGATGCCCTTTTCTTCGATCACTACAATTTACATAGAACGGCGTTCGGAGATGACCACACAGAAAACCGATACGCTCTGGAGTCATGGTTCTTTGCCGCTTCCAGGGCACCGGCCAAACAAATGCCGGTATATTTCTGAATCACACGCCTAATACTGTATGAGCCTTCAGGTGTCTTTACCGCCATGTTAGAACGTTTTGATTTGAAATCAGGGCTTCGAGGAAGCACACCTTATTTATACGAATTGGAATGCTTGAGAGGCCTTGCCATCTTGATGGTCTTTGCATTTCATGCCTATGGTGTTTCCTTGGGTGCCGATATGCGCCAGCATTCGATTATGGCGAGTTTTATGGTGAGCGGTAACAGCGGTGTTACTCTCTTTTTTGTGCTGAGCGGTTTTCTTTTAAGCCTGCCCTGGCTTAATTTTTTACTGGGAAATACAGCGTCGCCTCCAAATAATTTCAATTTTTATAGCGCACGGTTTCTAAGGATAATTCCTCTTTATTATCTGGCCGTTTTAGTCAGTGTGCTGGCTACCGGAAAAGTTGTTGAAGGAGCGAATGCTGCCATATTTTCGTTTATAGGATTTGATATTTTTCCCTATAGTGTGGTTTGGTGGACGTTGGCCACAGAGGTTCAGTTCTATCTGCTGCTGCCTGTCCTTTTTATGGCATGGTCACATTCCAATTTTACAAGAGCCGTTCTGCTTCTTGTATTTTGTGTGTGGGCATATAGTTATATAACGCTTGTTATTCTTAACGGTCTACCCGCGACTTCCATGACATATTTTTATACTAAATCGTTATTCGGGCGATTTCCCGCCTTTTTGATAGGTATATTGGCCGCTGTGTTGTATCTAACTTTAAAGCGACACACTGGCTTTGACCGTCATAAAAATAGTTTGAGAGTTGTGTCGATGGTGATGTCTATTGGTTTTATTTTTTTACTCGGAGTAGTGCTGCAGAAATCTGCAATTATGGGGGACGCGAAGGCGGAGAAATTTTGGCATATCAGGCATGTTTATGAAGCGCTGCTATGGGCTGCTATCATGTTAACGCTGATTCTGGGCAAGCCCGTTGGAGGCTTCTTGCTAACGAATCGTGCTATGGCGATTACGGGTAAGATTTCTTACTCTTTATACCTTGTGCACGTTCCAATCCTGTTTTATATAATCTACCCGGCAAAGAATTCTCTTGGGGTGGCAGAGTATTCTACTTCTCCCTACCTGTATGTTTACGCGCTACTGAGTTTATTCGCTTCAGTGGTGCTGGCGACATGTACCTACAAGTTGATAGAGCTACCCTTTTTGAACTTGAAGCATAAGTTACCTGTTTACCTGCGTGGGTCGTAGCGCGTTGATTACGCCAAGCGGGCATTAAAAGATATTCACCAGATAATGAAGTCAGACGCCTCATGTTTGCTCTGACCCACCAGGCTGCCACCGAAACCGCCCCAAATCCAAGCTTTTATTTCCCCGAAACACAATCCCCTCTGCCTCTAGCCGTTCCCTTTGGGTATACTGCGACGCAGTACCGTCGGGGAGCGAAATGCGGCCTTGTGCGTTCACCACGCGGTGCCAGGGTATTTTAGAGCCCTGGGGTAGCTGACGAAGGGCAAGTCCCACGCGTCTTGCCGCTTTGGCCAGGCCTGCATGCTGTGCTACATCACCATAGGTTGCGACTTTTCCTGGCGGAATCAGGGCAACGACTTGCCAAATAAGCTGATTCAGATCGGGATCGTGTTTATACATAATAAAACTGGGCGTTTAGGTTTTAGAACAAGATTGTAATGAAAAAACTATCATATTGCTGCGGTCAGATCGTTTTCCGGAACTGTATTTCGGTTCTTCTCGCCCTGTCTGTCATCGTTGGCCCACACGCCCTAGCCGGCCGTCTTCACTTTACTGACGGCGAAGCACTGTCCGGCACTTTAAAGGGTATTGCGGATGGCAAAGTAAGCTGGTCTTCTCCGATTCTGGGTGATCTTGTTATCGAGCAGTTTCATATTAACCTCATTGAGTCTGGCGATCATTTTGATTTAAAAACCAGCGGTCAAAATCTGAGCAATTGTTGGATGTATGTGCAAAAAGAAAAGCAGTATCTGCATTGCGCGGAGGGCGTAAAGACCATTTCAAGCTGGAAACTCGTGGTAGCGGCGGGAGAAACACTCACTGAGCCACTGCCGGCATTGGCGCAGAAAGGCGACATCAAGGTCTCTGCTGAGAATGCGTCGGGTAACAATAATATCTCCCAATATAATGTGGATGCCCGCTCACAGTGGCGTTACATTGAATCTCGACACACTTTCGCCTTGCTGGTGCAGGAGGAGAGTGCTGAAAGCCAGAAAACCCGAAATATGTGGCGTGGCTCCTATCAGTATGACCAGTTTTTCACCGACCAGTGGTTCGCCACGGGCAATGCTTTTTACGAGGAGGATGAGTTCAGGGACATCGATCAACGCTCCTCGGTGGGACTGGGTATGGGTTACCAATTTCTCGAAACCACGTATTTGAATCTATTGGGCAAAGGCAGCGTTAACTATGTCGATGAGCAGTTTGGAACGGGTGTAAAGCGCA
The DNA here is from genome assembly GCA_047650635.1 of Halioglobus sp. Classification (GTDB taxonomy): domain Bacteria; phylum Pseudomonadota; class Gammaproteobacteria; order Pseudomonadales; family Halieaceae; genus JBALVT01. The sequence goes on along the minus strand of JBLHNQ010000003.1, from coordinate 53,570 downwards.
CTCGCCCAGCATTCCTGTGGAACCTGGATTTTGCCTGGAAGTTTGATGACAAAGGAATAGAGTTCTTCCACAGGCACGCGATATTGCAGTCTTTCAAAAGCGATGGCGATTATGAATTCAACACCCTCACCGGTTTAAAATATCCCATCAATGGCCATTTCAGTTCTGTTGTGCAGTTACAGCTTGACTACGATAACCTCCCTGGGGATGCAAATATTGAAAAAGAAGATCGGAAGTGGTCTATCGGGCTGGATTATAGTTGGTAGGCAGCAGGACCTAGTGCTTGGAGCGACTGCCCTCACGGACCGAAGTGCTTGTAAATTCTCTGTTTGACCCCATACTCTCCTTAATTGGAGGTTGTTTATGCGTGTATTTTTCCTGTTATTGCCCTGGTTGGAGCTGTTTACCCTCATTCAACTGGGTATAGAGACCAGTGCCTTAACGGCTATTTTCTATGTTCTTCTAACTTTTGTCCTGGGTTTGGCCGTGCTTCGCCGTCAGGGCATAGGCATGTTTGAGCGACTCAGGCAGTCCCAGCAAGGCAGGGTTATTGGGCCAGACCTGTTGCTGGATGATATGTGGTTGGGCTTTGCGGGCCTACTGTTGATTTTTCCCGGAATGATCTCAGACTTTATCGCCGTGATGGTAATGATCGGCCCACTGCGACGACGTTTGTCTCGCTGGCTGGGAGGCGCTGCGCCCGAGCCCTATGTTCCGCGCCGCGACAGTGCTTCGCACGACACCATCGAAGGTGATTTTCAGCGCCTGGACGACTAACTTTACGCCCCCGTAGCGTTTAACTCCCTACATTTCACGGCTAGAATTAGCACTCTCTTGAAAAGAGTGCTAATAAATTTCGATTTGGGCTTGAAATTCCTTTTCTGCGCCCCAATTTATTAGGCAACCCCCATTGGGGCTACCATAACATCCTTAAACTGGAGACTTACACACATGAAAATCCGTCCGCTGTACGACCGCGTGGTCGTTCGTCGCAACGAAGAAGAAGAGACCACCTCTGGTGGCATTATTTTGTCCGGCTCTGCTAAAGAGAAGCCCAATCAGGGTGAAGTGGTTGCTGTTGGTGATGGCAAATTGCTTGATAGCGGAGAGCTACGCGCCTTGGCTGTGAAAGTCGGCGACAAAGTTGTATTCGGCCAGTATGCCGGAAGCAACACTATCGATATCGATGGCGAAGAATTGATCATCATGGGTGAGAGCGAAATCTACGGCATTGTTGAGTAAGTCGTAAGCACGCACACCCTGTCATACACAACACAGAGATTTAACTGTAAGGAACACTATCATGGCTAAAGACGTAATTTTTGGCGACAAAGCTCGTCAGCGTATGCTCACCGGCGTAAATACGCTGGCTGATGCTGTAAAAGCAACTTTGGGGCCCAAGGGTCGCAATGTAATCATCGATAAATCTTTCGGCGCTCCTACCGTCACCAAAGACGGTGTGTCAGTTGCAAAAGAAATTGAATTGAAAGACAAGATCGCAAACATGGGCGCTCAAATGATCAAGGAAGTCGCTTCACAGGCTTCCGATGCGGCTGGCGACGGAACCACTACGGCTACCGTTCTGGCTCAATCTATTGTCAACGAAGGTCTCAAGTCTGTTGCGGCAGGCATGAACCCTATGGACCTGAAACGCGGTATCGATCAGGCTATCGCAGCTGCGGTAGAAGTAATTTCCAAAGCATCTATTCCCTGTGAAGATGCCAAGGCGATTGCCCAAGTGGGTAGCATTTCTGCCAACAGTGACATTCAGGTAGGTGATATTATCGCCGAAGCGATGGCTAAAGTGGGCAAGGAAGGCGTTATCACTGTTGAGGAGGGCTCTGGCCTCGAAAATGAGCTGGACGTAGTAGAAGGTATGCAGTTTGACCGCGGTTACCTGTCTCCGTACTTCATCAACAATCAGGAAAACATGAGCGCCGATGTTGATGATCCCATGATTTTGCTGGTAGACAAAAAGATCTCAAACATCCGCGAGCTGTTGCCTTTACTGGAGCAGGTAGCCAAGGCTTCACGTCCGCTGGTTATCGTTGCAGAGGATGTTGAAGGCGAGGCGTTGGCCACTCTGGTTGTCAACAATATGCGCGGAATTGTGAAGGTGACTGCCTGTAAGGCACCGGGCTTCGGCGATCGTCGCAAAGCTATGTTGCAGGACATCGCGGTCCTCACTGGCGGAACCGTTATCTCTGAAGAAGTGGGTCTGGACCTCGAGTCCACCACTCTTGAGCATCTGGGAAGCGCCAAGCGCGTGACCATGGATAAAGATAACAGCACTATTATTGATGGCGCAGGCGATGCCGCAGCTATCCAGGCGCGTGTGGCTGAGGTTCGTGTTCAAATAGAGAACACTTCTTCCGATTACGACCGCGAGAAATTGCAGGAACGTGTTGCCAAGCTGGCGGGCGGTGTTGCAGTAATCAAGGTTGGTGCTGCCACTGAGATCGAAATGAAAGAGAAGAAAGCCCGCGTTGAAGATGCGCTGCACGCTACACGCGCAGCGGTTGAAGAAGGCGTGGTTGCCGGTGGTGGTGTTGCTCTGGTTCGCGCACTGACATTTTTGGCTGATCTCAAAGGTGCAAACGAAGACCAGACTCACGGTATCAATGCGGCTCTGCGTGCAATGGAAGCTCCTTTGCGACAGATCGTATCTAATGCGGGCGGTGAAGCCTCCGTTGTTCTGGATAAAGTTCGCCAGGGTGAAGGTAACTACGGTTACAACGCTGCCACCGGTGAATATGGTGACATGATCGACATGGGTATCCTCGACCCCGCTAAAGTAACTCGCGCTGCATTGCAGGCGGCTGGCTCCGTAGCCGGCCTGATGATTACGACTGAAGTAATGATCACTGACGCTGTAGAAGAGGGCGGAGCAGGTGCTCCAGCTATGCCAGATATGGGTGGCATGGGTGGAATGGGCGGCATGATGTAATTTCGCTGTAAAGAAAGATTTAGAACCCCGCCTCGTGCGGGGTTTTTTTATGGTTCAAAGCTTAAGACGGTGTACAATAGCAGCAGTTTTTCCATAACAAAAAAGGTGAGTATTATGATTCTCGAATTTATTTTTAGATGGGCGCATGTTCTGTTCGGCATTACCTGGATAGGATTACTGTATTACTTCAACTTTATTCAGGGCGAGTATTTCAAAGAGGCTGAGGCCGATGCCAAGGCGGATGCCGTTAAAAAGCTAGCGCCTCGAGCGCTCTGGTGGTTTCGTTGGGGGGCAATGTTTACCTTTCTGACCGGCCTGTACCTGTTGCACTCGGTTGGTGCTACTAAGAATATGATGGCTATGCCCTTCATCTGGATGGGTACTCTAGCCGGCATATTTATGTTCCTGAACGTATGGTTAATCATTTGGCCAAAGCAGAAAATTGTACTCGGCTTGGCTGAGGGTGACGGTCCTGCTGCAGCGGCAAAAGCAGGTTTGGCCTCGCGCACTAACACCCTGCTTTCTGGCCCCATGTTGATGGGTATGCTGGGTTCCAAGCATTTGGCCGTGGGTGTTTCCGATACTGCATTCTACATCGTCATCGCTATCATCGTAGCTCTTGAAGTGAATGCCATCGTCGGTAAAATGGGCCCTATGGCTTCAGTTAAGGGTGTAATTCACTCAAGTGTTGCTCTCACAGCCGTGATGGGCGCGATAATGATTATGGTATAAACAGCAGATACTAATGCCACACGATGACTTGGACCATATTCCTTCCATCGTCCCCTCGCGGGACACGGAAACCGGCTTTTCCACCCCAAGCGGCCAGACGCGAGGCGCGAAAGCGACGCGCGGAGGCGGTGGCAAAGGTGGTGGGAGGACGCCACCGGGTGGTGCAGCGGGTGGGGCAGGAATATGGACCCGGTTATTTTTAACCATTTCATTGGTCATCGCCGCGGTCGCATGCGCTTGGGCGTGGCAATTGCAAGAACAGCTGGAGCAGTCCGGCCACATCTTGGAGCGCTACGAAGCTCGCATCACCGACCTGGAAGACAGGCTGTCTGATACGGATGAAGGATTGAGTCAAAACACTGCCACCATGGCAGTCAAAATTAAAGAGCTGTACTCCGAAGTCGATAAATTGTGGGCATCGGCGTGGCGTAAAAACAAGGCGAAGATCGAGGCCTTGGAAACGTCCAGCAAATCACACAGTAGTAAGTTAGCTAGCGCGGAAAAATCACTGGGCACTACACAATCTCAATTAAAAGCAGCATCGGGTGATATCGCTAAGCTGAAGAGTGTTGCCAGTGACCTGGATCGTCTTCTGACCAGTTCCAAAGCCAGCCAAGCCGAGGTTGAACGCGTGGCTGATGATCTTAATCGCATCAATCTTGAGTATTCCAAGATTGATAACCGGGTGAAAGATAACGAGGGGTGGCTGGGCTCAATCAATGCCTTCCGCAGCCAGGTTAATTCTGCGCTAACCCGTATGCAGGCCGATATCACGGCGCTACAAGCTGCTCCCTAATTTTTGTCCAATTGTGGAAGGGCTACAAACATGACCGTGATTCGTCAAGATGACTTCATCGACAGCGTAGCAGATGCGCTGCAATTTATATCTTATTACCATCCTTTGGATTTTGTACAGGCGGTATATGAAGCCTACGAACGCGAGCAGAATCCCGCGGCCAAAGACGCCATGGCACAAATACTCATCAATTCCCGTATGTGCGCCATGGGCCACAGGCCTATTTGCCAGGACACGGGCATTGTTACTGTTTTCCTGAAAATTGGCATGAATGTGCAATGGGAATCCACCTTGTCGGTTTCAGATATGGTGAATGAAGGAGTGCGCCGCGCTTACACCAACCCTGATAATGTGCTGCGCGCCTCCATCCTGACAGACCCTGCTGGCGCGCGTAAAAACACCGGTGATAACACGCCTGCCGTTATTCATATGGAAGTTGTTAAAGGTGACACGGTGGATGTGCAGGTGGCCGCCAAGGGCGGTGGCTCCGAGAACAAGTCCAAGCTAGCCATGCTTAACCCTTCCGACAGCGTGGTCGATTGGGTCGTAAAAACCATCCCTACTATGGGCGCTGGTTGGTGCCCGCCGGGAATGCTCGGCATTGGCATTGGTGGCACGGCTGAAAAAGCGGCGGTGATGGCAAAGGAATCTTTGATGGATCCTATTGACATCCACGAGCTACGCGAAAGAGGCCCCCAGAACCGGGTAGAGGAATTGCGTCTGGAAATTATGGAGGCGGTTAATAAGTTGGGTATCGGCGCCCAGGGCCTGGGTGGCCTGACGACGGTAATGGACGTGAAAATTAAAGATTTCCCCACACATGCTGCTTCTCTGCCTGTGGCTATGATTCCCAACTGTGCAGCAACAAGGCATGCCCATTTTGTGCTAGATGGCTCTGGTCCCGCGCTGCAGACCCCCCCCGATATCAATGACTGGCCCGACATTACCTGGGAAGTTGGCGATAATGTGCGCCGGGTTAACCTCGATACCGTCACCAGAGAGGAGGCATCCCAGTGGCAACCGGGCGATACACTATTGTTGTCCGGGAAAATGTTAACGGGTCGTGATGCCGCGCATAAGAAAATGAAGGAGCTCATCGAGAGTGGAGAGGGTCTACCCGAACAAGTTGACTTAAAGGGCCGCTTTATCTATTACGTGGGGCCGGTCGACCCCGTGCGAGATGAGATTATGGGGCCGGCTGGTCCTACTACTGCCACTCGCATGGACAAATTCACCGATTTTATTCTCGAAGAAACAGGCTTGCTGGGGATGATAGGCAAAGCAGAACGTGGCCCCACTGGTATAGCTGCCATTAAGAAACACGGTGCTGTTTACTTGATGGCGGTAGGTGGCGCTGCCTATCTGGTATCCAAGGCAATAACGTCCGCCAAGGTCCTCGCTTTTCCTGAACTGGGCATGGAGGCCATCTATGAGTTCGAGGTCAAAGATATGCCCGTGACCGTGGCAGTCGATGCACGCGGTACTTCGATACACGAAATCGGTCCGAAAATCTGGCAACAAAAAATACAGGAACAGGCCATCAACGTTGTCTGATACGTTTTACTGGCACGATTACGAAACCTTTGGCACAGACCCCTCCCGCGACAGGGCCGTGCAATTTGCGGGGCTGCGCACCGACGCTGACCTGAACGTTATTGGTGAGCCTCTGGTTATCTATTCCCGCCCCGCCAGTGATGCGCTGCCTCATCCGCGTGCCTGTTTGGTAACAGGCATTAGCCCGCAGAAAGCCCTGCACGATGGCTTGCCTGAATACGAATTTATACGTCTGATACACGAGCAGCTAGCCACGCCTGGCACCTGCAGTGTTGGCTACAATTCACTGCGCTTTGATGATGAAGTGAGTCGTTACACGCTGTACCGAAACTTTTTTGATCCCTACGCTCGCGAGTGGCAGAACGGTAACTCGCGCTGGGATATTATCGACCTCCTGCGTGCCGCTTATGCGCTGCGCCCGGATGGAATCCATTGGCCACTGCGGGAAGACGGCTTACCCAGTTTTCGTCTGGAAGAACTGACCGTCGCTAATGGTGTAAGTCACGAATCTGCCCACGATGCCTTGTCAGATGTGTACGCCACCCTAGCCATGGCGCGGTTGGTAAAAGAGAAACAGCCGCGGCTATACGATTTCGTACTGCAACACAAAGACAAACGGTCGGTAATGGCTCAGCTGGATATACCCGGTATGAAACCTGTGTTGCATGTATCCGGAATGTTCGGCGCAGCCCGTCATAGCATCGCATTAGTGGTGCCGCTAGCCATTCATCCGGTGAATAAGAACGAGATTATTTGCTATGACCTCAGCGTAGATCCGCAAAACCTTTTCGAATTTCCAGCGCAACAGTTACAGGAATTACTGTACACGCGAACAGACGAGCTTCCGGAGGGTGTCGAGCGACCGGGCCTGAAGTCTATTCATATCAATAAATGCCCGATAATAGCTCCTGCAAAGATGGCAGATCCCGCACTCGCCCAGCGTGTAGGTATAAATGGGAGTGAGTGCCGCGCCCATCTGGCCGCTTTGCGCGAATATAAAGACAGAGATCAGTCCGGATTCTCCAGCAAATTGCAGGCTATTTATACTGGCCGCAAATTTCCTGAACTGTCCGACCCTGACCGTATGTTATATGCCGGCGGTTTTTTCTCCGACGGCGATCGCCGCATTATGGATCGCATCAGAAATAGCAGCGCTGAAGATCTTGCCACGGCAAGCTTTCCCTTCGAAGACGCCCGCCTGCCGGAGATGTTGTTTCGGTATCGCGCCAGAAACTTCCCCGAATCGCTGTCGGGCGAGGAGCGCGCCCTGTGGGAAGAGCATCGTTTTGCTTACCTCACGGATCCCGATATGGGTGCCAGTATCTGTATGGAGGGGTATCAGGCGGAAATCGAGGAGCGACTTGCCGAAGATGGGGTTACCGATGAGCATCGGCTTTTACTGCAGCAGCTTCTCGAATACGGCGACTCTCTGCTTGTTTAGACCGGGACGCCGCCGAACGCTCAACCTGAAGTACCCCAATACCAATCCCTCCAATATTTGGTATTAAGCCTATGTCCAACCCAAACCTTGCCCTCTATAATAGCCAGCACTTAATAAGGAGGCCCTAAACGTGCAATTTGCCGGCAGCAATATCTTGTCCGTACATCAATTTGAGCGCGCTGACGTAGAACGCATTTTCTCCGTTGCCGACAACATGCTGCCCTACGCCCAGCGCCGGCGCATGACAAAAGTACTCGACGGCGCAATATTGGGCTCCATGTTCTTCGAGCCCAGCACCCGAACACGAGTAAGTTTTGGCAGTGCTTTTAATTTACTCGGCGGCGAAGTTCGCGAGACCACGGGCTTTGAAAACTCGTCCATCGCCAAGGGTGAGTCGCTTTACGACACCGCCCGAGTACTCAGTGGATACTCCGATGCCATTGTTATGCGCCACCCGTCGCCGGGCTCGGTGTCTGAATTTTCCGCAGCCAGTCGAGTGCCGGTCATTAATGGGGGTGATGGTAGCAATGAACACCCCAGCCAGGCGCTATTAGATTTGTACACTATAAAAAGTGAGTTGGCAGGGCGAGGTCGAGGTATCGACAAGTTGCGCATCGCCATGGTGGGCGATCTACGCCACGGCCGCACCGTTCACTCCCTGTGCAAACTGCTGGGTCTATTCAAGGATGTTCAGGTGGTGCTGGTGTCACCGAAAGAACTGACCATGCCTGCAGAAATTGTTGAGGAAATACGCCGTTGTGGCCACCAGGTGCTGGAGAGTGAGGTGCTGGAAGAGAGCATCGCCCATGTCGATATCGTCTATTCAACTCGAATACAGGAAGAGCGCTTTGCCTCTCAGGCCGAAGCTGATATCTACCGCGGCCGGTTTCGCCTCAATCAAAGTGTCTATACCAGCCACTGCGAACCCAATACTGTCATAATGCATCCCCTGCCCAGAGACTCCCGGGACAACGCCCGGGAGCTCGACGATGACCTGAACGACAACCCCAACCTCGCTATTTTCAGACAGACGGACAATGGTGTTCTGGTGCGTATGGCGCTGTTTGTGCTTATTCTCGATGTGGCTGATCAGGTTGACGCCCATTCCCGCGATGTAAACTGGTATACCGAACGGCGTTTTTAGCCCGATTCACTGCTATGACAATCACCAATAGTTCGCAAGACTGTCCGCCGGGAGGCAAGCGTGGCCATACGCCGGGGTTGCTTCGTTCAAGCGCTGTTGTAGGTTGTATGACAATGCTCTCGCGTGTGCTGGGATTGGCGCGCGATATTGTTATCGCCGGCTTTATAGGCGCGAGCGCCAATGCCGATGCTTTTTTTGTCGCCTTCAAGATCCCTAACTTTTTACGTAGATTATTTGCCGAAGGTGCATTTGCACAGGCTTTCGTTCCAGTATTGGCCGATTATAAGGAGCAGGGCAGTTTAGAGGCTGTACGAGCGCTCATAGACAGGATTGCCGGCGTGCTCGGTGGGGTGCTCATTGTCGTAACCGGGTTGGCTGTGGTCGGTGCCCCCGTAGTCGCTTCAATTTTTGCTCCGGGTTTTATCAGTGACGCCGACAAATTTGCACTCACCAGCGACATGATTCGCATCACATTTCCCTATCTCTTTCTTATTTCAATGACAGGTTTTTGCGGTGCTATTCTCAATAGCTATGGGCGATTTAGCGTGCCGGCCTTTACGCCGGTGTTTCTAAATCTGTCTCTAATATGTTCTGCAACCCTGGCGGCCCCATGGTTTGACGAGCCCGTGTTTGCTTTGGCCTGGGGCGTATTTCTGGCGGGTGTGATTCAGTTGCTATTTCAACTCCCTTTTTTGTATAAACTTGATCTGGTTCCAAGGCCGCTCTGGGATACCCGGGATGAGGGTGTGCGACGCATCATGAAGCTGATGGTACCGGCTTTGTTTGGTGTCTCGGTGAGTCAGATAAATTTATTGTTGGACACTGTTCTCGCTTCGTTTCTGCCCACCGGCAGTGTCTCCTGGTTGTATTACTCCGACCGTCTGGCTGAACTGCCGCTGGGTGTGTTTGGCATTGCCATTGCCACGGTTATTTTGCCTAACCTTTCGGCGCACAAGTCCGCATCCCGGGATGAACAGTTCAGGCAAACACTGGACTGGGCAGTGCGCTCCGTTCTGATGATAGCCATACCCTCGGCCCTAGCATTAATGCTGCTGGCAGAGCCTATTTTGATAACACTTTTTCAATACGATGCATTTACCGCGAATGACGTTGCTATGGCGGCATGGAGCCTGCGTGCTTACAGCCTGGGTATAATAGCTTTTATGTTGATTAAAGTGCTTGCCCCGGGCTATTACGCGAGGCAGGATATTGCCACGCCGGTGGCGATAGGTATTAAGGCCATGGTTGCCAATATGATATTGAACTTTCTGTTTGTCGTACCGTTGATGTATTTTTGGAATATGGGACACGTTGGCCTGGCTTTGGCCACCAGTGTCTCCGCCTGGCTCAATGCAGGATTATTATTGCGAGGGCTATTGCGCGAGGGGGTCTACCATTTTCAGGCTGGCTGGGGAGCATATTTACTGCGCTTGTTAGCTGCGACAACAGCCATGGCCGGGGTGGTTCTGTTTCTCGTTTCCGATAGCGTCAGCTGGTTAGCATGGAGCTGGGATGTCAGGGCTGGCCAAATGGCTCTGGTCTGTGGCGCGGGTGTCGTGGCCTACTTCCTTGTTCATTGGGTTACAGGGAGCCGTCTGCAGCACCTTCGGGCACCCTCGGCCCGGCTGTAAGATTGTGTTATTTGGCTTTGTCAGCCATAGGCTAAGGCCGTGTATTTCGCTATACTTGCGCGTTCGATTAAACTGGTTGTTTCCTGACACATGGAGCTAATTCGAGGTCTACACAATTTGCGACCCTGGCACCGCGGTTGCGTGGCAACTATTGGTGCTTTTGATGGTGTGCACCGTGGTCATCAGGCGGTCATACGTCAGTTATTGCAAAAATCTGCCGCAGTGGACATGCCCTCTATTGTCATTGTGTTTGAGCCGCTGCCCCGGGAGTATTTTGCACCCCTGAATGCACCGGCCAGATTAAGCAGTTTTCGGGAGAAATTTGTCGCACTGCAAGCGTTGGGTGTCGATAGGATATTGCGAGTGCGCTTTACCGAGCACCTGCAAACGATGTCTGCACAGGATTTTATCGACACCTTGTTCGTAGGGGGTCTTGGGGTGTCGCATGTGGCCCTTGGTGACGACTTCCGCTTTGGCAATGATCGGGAAGGAGACTTTCGCTTGTTGGCCGCTCAGGGTGAGCGTTACGGTTTCGATGTAGAGTCCACAGATACCTTTGCCATTCACGGCGAAAGAGTGAGCAGTACGCGCATCAGGCAGGCGCTGGAAGAGGCAGACTTTGAATTGGCGGAGGCCTTATTGGGCCGACCCTATAGTATATCCGGCAAAGTTGTTTACGGTCGGCAACTGGGTCGCAGTCTCGGTTTCCCCACCGCTAACCTGGAGTTGCATCGGTTGAGAGCCCCCTTGTCGGGCGTGTATGCGGTGGAGGTGACAGGAGCCGGCCTGAATAAAGCACAAGGTGTGGCGAATGTGGGAACTCGACCTACTGTAAACGATAGCATTAAGGCCAATCTGGAAGTACATCTGCTGGATCTTAATCAGAATTTGTATGGCAGGCGAATAGAAGTGGTTTTTAAGCACAAGTTACGTGACGAACAGAAGTTTGAATCAGTGAATGAACTCAAAGAGAATATTGCAAGGGATGTAAAAAATGCACGGCTATGGTTTGCGTTGTGAGTAAAGAAATGAGCGATTACAAAAGTACCCTGAATTTGCCCAAGACGGCCTTTCCGATGAAGGCCTCTCTAGTACAGCGCGAGCCGCAACGGCTCAAACAGTGGCAGGAAATGGGGTTGTATGAAAAAATTCGCGAACAGGCCAGTGGTCGTCCGCAGTTTATCCTTCACGATGGTCCTCCCTATGCCAATGGTGATTTGCATGTGGGACATGCAGTTAACAAAATTCTGAAAGACATTATCGTCAAGTCTAAAACTCTGAGCGGTTTCGACGCTCCCTATGTGCCCGGCTGGGATTGCCACGGCTTGCCGATTGAATTGAGTGTCGAGAAAAAAGTCGGTAAGCCAGGTGTTAAAATATCTGCCGCACAGTTCCGACAAAAATGTCGGGAGTACGCGGCTAAACAAGTCGATAGTCAACGCGAAGTCTTTATTCGCATGGGCGTTTTCGGCGACTGGTTTAAGCCCTACCTGACCATGGATTTCACCTTTGAAGCTAATATTGTGCGGACACTGTCGCGTATCATCGACAATGGCCACTTGCATAAGGGGTACAAGCCGGTGCACTGGTGCATGTCCTGCGGCTCTGCCCTGGCATTGGCCGAAGTGGAATATCAGGATAAAGAGTCACCTGCCATCGACGTCGCTTTTGCTGTGGTTGATACCGAGGCGTTTAACGCAGCCTGTGGCAGCGATTATTCAGGTGAAATAGCCGTTCCGATCTGGACTACCACGCCCTGGACCTTGCCCGCCAACCGCGCGGTTAGCCTGCACCCTGACCTCGACTACGTGTTGATTGAGAGCGATGGCCGGGCACTTTTGGTGGCCGAGGCGTTGGCCGAAAGTTGTGCGAATCGATTTGGAATTGAAACAGTAACCATTCTGGGGCGCGCTAAGGGCGCTGCTCTTGAGAACATGCTGCTACAACATTGTTTTCTCGATCTGCAAGTTCCCATCATATTAGGCGAGCACGTAACGACTGAGGCGGGCACCGGTGCCGTGCATACTGCTCCCGGCCATGGCCAAGATGACTTTGTTGTCGGCCAAAAATATGGCCTGGAAGTCTATAACCCCGTTGGTAGCAATGGCGTTTACCTGCCAGATGTTGAGTATTTCGCGGGCCAGCATGTACTCAAAGCCAACCCGCTGATTGTTGATTTGTTGCGCGAGCGCGGCGCGCTGCTACATTACGAGGAATATGAGCATTCTTATCCACACTGTTGGCGGCACAAAACCCCGATTATCTTTAGAGCCACGCCACAGTGGTTTATCAGCATGGAGCAGAATGGCCTATTGGATACTGCCAAGGCAGCGGTAGAGGGCGTTCAATGGATTCCCTCCTGGGGTCAAGCGCGCATCGAGGCCATGTTAGACAGCAATCCCGACTGGTGTATTTCCCGTCAGCGCACCTGGGGGGTGCCCATTACGCTGTTTATTCACAAGGAGACAGCGCAGTTGCATCCCGATACCGGGGAGCTGATGGAGCGGGTGGCGCAGCTCATCGAGCAGCGCGGTATCGAGGCCTGGTTTGAATTGGAAGTGTCTGACCTGTTGACCGGCAGTGATGCACAGGACTACGAAAAAGTGACGGATACACTCGATGTCTGGTTCGATTCAGGTGTTACTCACGCCTGTGTGCTGCGCCAGCGAGACGACCTGCGCTCTCCTGCTGACCTGTATCTTGAGGGTTCCGATCAGCACCGCGGCTGGTTTCAGTCATCTCTGCTCACGGGCATAGGGGCCTTTGGTGAGGCACCCTACAAGAGCGTATTGACCCACGGTTTTACCGTGGACAGTGACGGGCGCAAGATGTCCAAGTCTATTGGCAACATATTGCCGGCGACAACTGCCATGAATGACATGGGCGCCGACGTTTTACGCTTGTGGGTGGCCGCCACTGATTATCGCGGCGAGCTTACTGTGGGCGATGAAGTATTCAAACGTACTTCAGATTCCTATAGACGCATCCGCAATACAGCACGTTTTTTACTGTCAAATCTTGACGGCTTTGACCCCGCTGCTGATGTATTGCCTGCCACCGAACTGTTGTCCCTCGATCGCTGGGTCATAGACCGAGCTCTGGATTTACAGCAAGAGCTGATAACAGCCTTCGATGACTATGAATTCCACGTGATATATCAGAAGTTGCACCATTTCTGCTCTATCGATTTAGGTGGTTTCTACCTCGATATTATCAAAGACAGGCAGTACACCACCGCTGCCAGCAGCAAGTCCCGTCGCTCGGCACAAACAGCGATGTATCACATCGCTGAAGCGTTGGTGCGATGGATGGCACCCATTTTGAGTTTTACTGCAGAGGAAATTTGGGAGAACCTGCCGGGTGAGCGCAGTGACTCCGTGTTCCTGGAACAATGGTATATGGGCTTGAGTGCGCTACCTTCTGACACAGTGATGGGCCGGCAGTACTGGCAGAAATTGATATTAGTGCGGGCCGCGGTCAACAAGGAAATGGAAACTCAGCGGGCGGCGGGCCTGTTGCGCGGGTCTTTAGATGCAGAGGTTACGCTGTACTGTGATGATGACCTGCTACAGACTCTTGAAACTTTGGGTGACGAGTTGCGCTTCGTTTTGATTACCTCCGCTGCCACACTGGCGCCTCTTTCTGACGCAACAGATGCGGCTGTTACTGAAATAGAAGCACTGCGACTTACTGTGTCTGTGTCAGGTGCAGAAAAATGCGAGCGCTGTTGGCACCGGCGCCCGGAAGTAGGGCGCCTTGAAGCGCATCCCACACTGTGCGAACGTTGCGTTAGCAATATTGAAGGTGAGGGCGAGCAGCGTAAATATGCCTGAATCAGCAGCGCAGAATCGTAACGGTCGTCTAGCCCTGTGGTGGTATGCTCTGGCGCTAGTAGTGGTAGCTCTGGATCAATATACTAAGGGTGTAGCAAGCAGTGAGCTTCAGTATGGACAGCCACTTCGCGTTTTCAGTTGGTTTAACCTGACTCTGCAGCACAATTCAGGAGCGGCCTTCAGTTTTCTTAGTGACGCAGGCGGCTGGCAGCGATACTTTTTTACGGCGATTGCCTCGGCAATTAGCGTAGGGTTGCTGATATGGGTTTATCGTATGCCTCGCGGTCATCATTTGTTGGCTTTGAGTTTGGGCCTGATTCTCGGCGGCGCCCTGGGCAATTTGTGGGATCGTGTTGAGCTGGGCTATGTAGTGGATTTTATCTCGGTCCATTATCAGGGGCGCTATTTCCCTGCCTTCAATATTGCTGACAGCGCCATATCGATAGGGGCTGGGCTCATGTTGCTGGATACTTTTATGGATGGAAAGAGTGAGCAGGAGTGTTGAAGCTATGAGTCCTATTACAGCGCCGGTTGGTGAAGGCACGCGCGTAGTGCTGAATTTTTCTCTGAGTCTGGATGACGGGTCCGAAGTGGACTCCAATTTTGGCAATGATCCTGTCGAATTTGTTATAGGTGATGGCAACCTGTTACCGGGTTTTGAACGTCACCTGATTGGAATGACGGCGGGTGATCGTCAAATTTTCACTGTGACGCCGGAGGATGCTTTTGGCCAGATCAATGACAGTAATGTTCAACGGATTGCGCGTAGAGATTTTGACCAAAGTGCCGAGCTGGAAATAGGCCTGCTCTTCTCATTTTCCGATGCCAGCGGAGGGGAACTGCCAGGCATGGTTATTTCATTCGATGACCAGGATGTTGAGGTAGATTTTAATCACCCGCTGGCGGGTCGGACTATTATGTTCGATGTACTTGTTCATCGCGTGGAACCTACGGAGTTACATTGAATATACAACTGGCTAATCCACGCGGCTTCTGTGCAGGAGTCGACAGAGCGATAGATATCGTCAATCGTGCTCTGGACGTATTTGGTTCGCCCATTTATGTGCGTCACGAAGTTGTACACAATAAATTTGTGGTTGAAAATCTGCGTGAGCGCGGTGCAGTATTTGTGGAAGAGTTGGCAGAGGTGCCCGACGATTGCATTGTTATATTCAGTGCTCATGGAGTTTCCCAAGCCGTGCGTAAAGAAGCCGATAGGCGCGGCCTTAAAGTGTTTGATGCCACTTGTCCTTTGGTTACCAAGGTGCACATTGAAGTCACCCGTTATAGCAAGCAGGGACGGGAGTGCATTTTAATTGGTCACAAAGGCCACCCCGAAGTTGAGGGCACAATGGGTCAATACGACTCGGGTAATGGCGGGCGTATCTACCTTGTTGAAGATGAACAGCAAGCGGAGACACTGATTGTCGATCGACCTGACAGAATCTCCTATGTGACTCAGACGACCTTGTCGATGGATGATACCGCTAGAGTCATTGATACCTTGCGTGCCCGTTTCCCACACATAGAGGGGCCGCGCAAGAATGATATTTGCTATGCCACTCAGAATCGCCAGGATGCGGTGAAGCTGCTGGCGGAAAGCTGTGATCTTGTGCTGGTAGTGGGCTCGCCCAACAGCTCCAATTCTAATCGCTTGCGGGAGCTGGCGCATCGAATGGGGGCAGAGGCCCACTTGCTCGATCGGGCAGAGGACATCGATTCCAGTTGGTTGCAGGGGAAAACGAATATTGGTGTTACTGCGGGTGCCTCTGCTCCGGAGATACTGGTACAGGAGGTAATCGACACCTTGCAAACCATGGGCGCCGATGTTTCTGTTGAAGTGGAAGGCCGCCCCGAAAACGTATTTTTTCCTCTGCCCCGTGAATTGCGCATAGACGCTAAAAATATCTAGTATTCACTGCGAGCCTTCTGGCTCCATTGAGCAACACTCTTAGTTTGTAATCACATCATTGCCAGCCAATATTCGGCAAATATGGTCAGCCAGTGGTGCGCTGCTGTGAAAGGTCTAATCTTGCAATTGCAAGGAGGCTTGTTGTGGCCAAATTTTCAAATCAGAAAACGACTACCGGATTTACCCTGATCGAACTGATGGCAGTGCTAGCGGTGCTCGCTATTACGCTTTCTCTAGCAGTTCCCGGCATGCAGCGAACGGTCTCTAATACACGGCTTCGAGCTGAAGCAAATCGACTGTTGTCTGCCCTCAACCTGGCGAGGTCTGAAGCTATTGGACGCAACGGTCTGGTTAGTGTTTGCCCATCATCCTTTGCTTCAGACGGCGTTGCTCGATGCTCCAGAAGTTACGCAGACGGATGGATTGTATTCACTAATCGCGATAAAGATCGCGTGGTCGATGAAGGCAGCGACGAGATTATACGTGTTTTTTCCGGCTTGCCTTCGGGGTATTCCCTAACAAATAAAGCCGGCACCATCGATGCCTATGAGCTTATCTCCTATTATCCGGACGGCTCCTCACGCAAGAACAGAACTCTGATGATTTGTCCGGCAGGTGCGTACAGCGCCGCGTCCTGGAGCGTCGTCATGAATTTGGTAGGAAGGCCTAGGATTGCGAAGGGCTGGGGTGAGTGTTTATGAACAAGTGCACAAGGCAAGGAGGCATGGCCCTTATCGAAGTGCTCGTGGCGTTCGGCATTTTCAGTGTTGGTGTTCTGGGTACATTTAGCATGCAGATAGCTGCAAAAAGAACCAACTATGATGCTGCTCAACAATCAACTGCAACCGCTCTGGCTCGCGATATTCTTGCCAGAGTACGAGCCAATCCTGACGTGTTGGACGCCTATGTTGTGGATGATATTGGGGTTGAGGCACCGCAGGCTGTGGGTGACTGCATAAGTGATGCCTGTAGCAATTTACAGTTGGCACAACGCGATATCTACGAGTGGAGTGAATCGCTAAGTGGGGAGCAGGAACGCGTTGTTATAGAGGGGCGTGATATTGCCAGTGGAGGGCTTGTCGATGCGAGAGCCTGCATCAAAAATGAAGCCGGCATCGTTAGTGTCACTATTAGTTGGAGGAGTTTGAACGGGGCCATCGGCGCCAGCGCGGCACCGTGTAGAGAGCGGGTTTCAGCTGATGAATTTTCAGACGAAAAATTTAGCGCGCTCACAATGGCTAGCTTTGTGGCGCGGCTATGACTGGCTGGAGGTCTGGCAACAATGCGGTCACATGCAAAGTGGCCCCCATGACAGGGCTAACACTGATCGAGCTTCTCATATCGATACTGCTGGGCGCAGTTCTGTGTTTGGCGATTTCTAATGTGTATCTGGAGAGTATCAGACATTTCATGGTGGAAAATGAAATGGCCAGGCTGCAAGAGAACGGCCGATTCTCACTGAATTTACTGCGCACAGAGCTTTCGCAGGCTGGATTTTTTGCCGGAGTGCACGTTATGCAGAGCCCACCCTCGCGTTCAGTGAGTTCAGATTGTGTCAGCAGTGGAAACTGGGCGCTGGATACGCGGACCCCACTGGACTTCATTAACAATGCGAATGAAGCCCCTACTGCGCCCCTGATTACTACCGCTGGAACAGCGCTCAATTGTCTGAACTCCAGCGATTTGGTGAAGGGTACTGATGTGCTTGCGGTGAAGCGAACCGCGGGAGGTTATACATTAAGAAACGGTGTATATCCCGATGATGCGCGTGCCAGGAACGGTCAGTGGTACTTGAGAGTCGACAATCAGTCCAATAGCCATACGTGGGTGAATCAGAGGTCCAGTGGCTTCCCGGTTGCTGATGTCACGGATAATTCCGGAGTGGATTACTGGGCATATCTTGCCCGTATTTTCTACGTAAGAAATCACTCAAGCACACGTTCAGATGGCATTCCGACGCTGTGTATCGAGGCCCTGTACGGGGGTGCTGGACTGGGCACTATGAGAAGTCAATGTGTCATTGAGGGAGTAGAAGATATGCAAATTGAGTTTGGGGTCGATAACAATTTTGATAACTCACCCGATGTGTTTACGGACGCGCCGCTTGAATCTGAATTGGCCAACCTGGTCGTTGCCAGAATTTATCTTCTAATGCGCAGCACAGTAGAGATGCCAGGGGTAGCAAGAGAAAGAAACTATGAGCTTGGTGGAAAACAAGTCTCCACAAGAGACCGGTACTTGAGGCGCATTGTCAGTTCGACGGTGCCCTTGCCGAACATCCGATTGGCGATGAGTCAATGGTGAATGCAATGCAGTCAGCCGCTCGTGTAAAAATGCGTTGCAAGGGCGCGGTTCTCCTTCTTGCCATGGTTTTTTTACTGCTGTTGGCCGTGCTGGCTGGAACCTCTATGCAAGCAAGTATTCTACAGGTGCGAATGGCCAGTAATGAACTTTTTCAGGAGGAGGCGTTCCAGCGCGCACTGGCGATAGTTGATGCGATTGGCATTGAATCCGATAACTTTCCTGTGGAGGGCCAGGTTGGACATACGCTGTGTAAAACCAGCGACAGCGCAAACTATTGTGATAGCCAGCAAACAGTCAAAATAGATCGCAGGGTGCTGGATTTTCCCGAAGGATTAGACGTTGCATTTGAGGTAGAGCGAATGGCACCTCTGTTCTTGCAATCTTTACCTGTGAGGCGCTCGCAACAGTTTGTCTCCAGCAGTCTGGCTTACGATGCCGCTGTTTTTGAAATTCATGCAAAGGTTGACGGACATGAGAGAGGGCTTGGGACCGCCGAGGCAGTTCGGGGCGTGGCGCTCTTGGTGCCCAGTTCTACCGGTTCCAGTGCGGAGTAAATATTATGAACCACATAAAGTTATACCTCTTTCTCATTGCTTGTGTTTGCGGCGGAAACTCTTCCGCAGACGATATCGATATACTTGTTCGCGACGTAACGCCAAATAGCGCCCCCTATATGCATGTCGTTCTGGATTCCTCTGCGACAGCATTTCAGACGCTGTGTACCTATGGAGTTAATGGGTCCTGCGCCCCACCCTTTATGACGGCAGAAACCTATAAATACTTACGGGTGGGGCATCGCGAGGGTGACGAGGTCAGTCGGTTTGAAGTGTTCTCGGCTGTGCTCTCGCAGCTTTTTCAGCGCTCGGAGTTTTCATCACTGAGTGTTTCACTCTTGATTTCAGATAAAGATTATGGCGCTAGGGTTCTATCTACGTATAAACGTCTTGGAGACGACTATGCGGGTATCTCGGGAGCGATATTACTGATTGATAAATTGGCATCGCTCTCTGTCGAACCTTCCTCAGCGCAGCGACATAACTTCAATGCTAAAGACGCTTTCTATATCTGGTATCGCTATATTAATACCACTGGCGATATGGCGCCTGACTTCGATTCCTGTTCGCGCTTCTTCTCTGTTTTGATGGCGACAGAGTCGAGTGTAGAAGACAATTTAATGAGCTTGGATATTGCTCAGGCGTTGGGGATCTCAACAAAAGGAGATGCCAGTTTTGCGGGATTGCTTTCTCAAATCCATGACTCTTCCTCTAATCTTGTATCCGCGTTAGGGGAGCGAGTTAATTTCCTCGACACTACGTGGGTAGTCTCGCCGAAAGATAACGCCGACTTGCAACAGCAATGGGCCGAGGCAGGAGGAAGCGGCAGGTCGCTTAATATAGACAACCCGGGTGATCTCGAAAGGAGCCTGGGCATTGCATTCTCCAAAGCAGTCAACTCTGGCAGTACGGTTGTTTCTCCCTGGGCTCCCATTTCATCACTAGTGGTTGATTCTCTCTCAGGTGAGGTATTTGCCAGTGTCTTTCAGCCTGGTACTACCATCCGCTGGCAGGGGAATATCAAAAAATACAAATTAGGCAATATTCAAGTCGCCCCCCAAGCGTCGGTCAACAATCACATACTGGACGCTCGCGGCTCTCAGGCAATTGTCTCCGGTGGTGTCGATAAAGGTCGCATCAGGTTTGACGCACTCAGCTATTGGACACGTGTGTCTGAGCTGCCGATAAAACCGGATCTCGAGGCGCCTCGCGGTGCTGATGGTCGAGTTGTGACTCGCGGCGGTGCCGGCCAGAAAATACCGGGCTATGTCGGCAGTGATGGAATGATTGGCGATAATAATAGTGATGCTGGTGCTCGGCAGTTGTTTATAGAGCCTGAAACCGCTAGTAATGGCAGTCCTGACAGCCTCATCGCTTTGGATGTGGGCAATGCACGCGCCACATCGAGATTAGCTTCAACTCCCGGCGTGTCGACGGCTGCTGAGGCAAATGAGCTAATCCGCTGGGCTCGCGGCCAAGATATTGACGATGAAGATGGAGACCAGATATTATCCGAAGCCCGCCCCTGGATTTTAGGTAGCTCCATCCACTCCAGGCCAGCGGTTCTCAATTATGGTGCCGTGGGTGGATACAGCACGGAACACCCAAACATTAGAGTGTTCGTAGGCTCTGGTGATGGTGCTTTTCATGGTTTTGAAAATATCACACCGAGCGGTTCTGAGTCTGGCCGCGAAATATTCGCTTTTCTCCCCGATGAGAGTTTGCTCAATCTAAAGCTTCTGCGTGAGGACAAAACTTCTAGTACTAAAATGCGCTATGGAGTGGATGGTGGTGTGGCGCTTTTAGCTGTTGATAAGAATCGCAATGGAAATTTGGATTGGGAAGGCCCTGAAGCCGACGCTGCTTATGTTTATTTTGGAATGCGGCGCGGAGGTTCAAGCTATTATGCTCTAGATGTCAGTAATCCGGAGGTTCCCCCTGCGCTGCAGTGGAAAGTTTCCCGGCTTGGCCTTGCTGACGTAGCAGGTGATTTCGCCGAGTTAGGCCT
Organism: Halioglobus sp.; assembly: GCA_047650635.1. Lineage (GTDB taxonomy): Bacteria > Pseudomonadota > Gammaproteobacteria > Pseudomonadales > Halieaceae > JBALVT01. The sequence continues at coordinate 32,714 of JBLHNQ010000003.1, read as the reverse complement.
CAGTTTCTCCAAACCACTTGTTGGAAAGGTTAAGTACGATGACAGCGCACTCGATGTTGTTATTTTTGCCGGCGGTTATCACGGTGGATGGGACACTGATTATGAAAATCGTATCGGCAAGGACCTGTCTTCGGCCAACGATGTGGTTGAGACCACAGGCGGCAGCGTCAGTACGGGTAATGCTATCTACATCGTTAATGCTGTCACTGGAGAGTTGGTGTGGAAGGCTGTCTATGGGCCCTCTACCGATACTGCGCGCAGTAGCTCCAACACACGTTTTGAGCACGCTGAGTTGGTCGACAGCATTCCATCGACGGTTTCCGCTCTGAAGAATTCTGCTGGGATTATCGATCGACTTTACGTAGGTGACACAGGAGGAGCTGTTTGGCGCGTTGACCTGCCAGCAGCCAACACTTCTAACGCAAAGCATCGCAAAGAGCATTGGTTTGTGAGCAAGCTGGCAGAGCTCGGCTCTAATGGGCAAGCCGGTGATCGGCGCTTTTTTCATGGCCCGGACATCCTTCGCAGCAAAGAGAATGATGGGAGGCAATTTGATGGAATTTTGATTTCCAGTGGAAACAGGGCCGATCCAAATAGTACATACGCAGAGGATTATCTGTTCTATCTCAAGGATCACAGTATTGTCAGCGGCGATGACACCGTCAGATTAAGGCCTGCTTTCCAGGTCACTGGCGGCGCTTCAGCTTTTGTTTTAGCGGACAGAACACCCTGCATAAAAGGTGGAGGACTGGATGTCGAACCCCGTTGTAACGTGTCACTGGAAAATGGCTGGATGATCAGACTAGTAAAGCCGGGAGAAAAAAGTTTGTCCAGTCCATTGGTGGATGGTGGTCGCGTGTTTTTTACCTCCTACGTACCTCCAATATTCGATGCTTGCACCATCTCCCCCGGAGAGGCATACGTCTACGTTGTTAATCTTGAAGATGCGAGTGGTGTATCTCCGAGCGGACGTATTTTCTCCTTGGGAAAGGGAATTCCCTCCGCTGTTTTGGCGTTGAGCGATAGTGTGCTACTGCCTCTTGGTGGCAACGAAAATGCGCAAGAAATATCCTGTGAAGGAAAAGCCTGTCAGAGAAACTCCAGGCAGCTCCATAAAATTTACTGGCGAGAGCCTGGAATCGACGAGCAGTGATGTCCCGGGAAAACGGCGGCAGGGGCAGTAGGCAGGTGGGGTTCAGTCTCGTAGAGTTGATGCTAAGCATGACAATAGTTGCTGTTCTCGCGTCGATTATGCTGCCGGCTTATCAGGGGCAGGTGAGAAAGAGTCAGCGCAGCATTGGTCGGGCTGTGCTACTGGAAGTACTTGCGAGACAGGAGCATTTTTTTATCTTTAATAAGCATTATGCCGATAAGCTTGTGTTATTGGGGTATGCAACAGATCCTGTCATCATCGGCTCCGGTGGAGAGGAAGTTGCCAGGTCGTCTACGCGAAAAATCTACATGATTAGTCTTCAAAATGCGCTCCCTGACGGGGTGCCGCAGCGATACGATTTAGCGGCTACTCCGCAATTGAGTCAGGCAAGGGATTTACTCTGTGGTGCTCTGATGATTTCTTCCAAGGGTGTTAAATCTACCAGTGTCGGTGCCACGTCCGACTGTTGGTAGAATAGTGCGGCCGTCATCATGGCCTTATAATCGCGAGGTCCTTATTTGCCGTCGCGACGGCCTCTACTGCATGCAGGGCAAATAATAATGTGACATAGTACACACTTATGTCCGCTCTCTTCGCCAGTTATCCCTACCAGTGACCTTTTGTCGAAAGGACCTAGACTCCCCCATATCACTTCTCTAGGGTAAGACGCATGACAGTTACTTCTCGATGCCTTTGGGGGGCTTGTGATCTCAAAACAACTCAAATTTGATAATGCTGGAAACGATATGGGGTTTAGCCTTATTGAACTGATGGTGGTGCTCGGTGTGCTGGCTATTCTGTTCACGGTTGGCGCACCTGCATTTAGCAACTTAATTGCCGATAACCGCCTCCTCTCCGAGGTGTATGGTTTGCGTGCAACCTTGAACAACGCCAGGACGGAAGCACTCACCCAGCGCACTTTTGTTACTGTATGCCGCAGCGGCGATGGTGCTGGCTGTAATGGGAACTGGAATCAGGGCTATATTGCGTTCACAGATTTTGATGGTGATGGTGTATTGGACCCCAATGGGCCGCGCGGAGACAAAATTATTCAGGGTAAAGTTTTGGATAATGCTACTTTGGGTATTACGTACAGTAATGCAGCTAACAGGATACGTTTCAATTCCCGAGGCAATGCCCTGACCTTTGGCGGCACAATGATGATATGTGATGACCGCGGTGCCAAGAAGGCTCGCGGCATGGTGGTGTCAAATCTTGGTTCGGTGCAGGCGTTGATAGATTCAGATGATCCAAAAGACGGCATCGTAAATTCCCAGGGGAGTACTAATGTTACTTGCCCATAAAGAAAACTTACGCGTGGCACGTTCTCAACGGGGTTTTACACTTATCGAAGTGCTGGTCACGTTTGTCGTTCTCGCCATAGGTCTGCTGGGCATAGTCAGTTTACAGGCATTGTCAAAAACGTCCCAACATCAGGGGATACAACGCACACGAGCTGTTGCTATTGCCGATGGCATGCTTGAGAAGATCCGCATAAATCCGGCCGGTTTAGCCACCTATGCTATCGGCTTAAACCCTTTGGGAGATGGAACGATTTCCTCGGAACCCACCCCGAACTGCATCTCTGCCGTTTGCAATACTACACAGATGGCGGCCCACGACCTATGGCAATGGGAGCAAGCTCTGGATGGCACGACCGTCACGGTTGGCGGCGTCGCCACTGCCGGCCTTATTAATCCTCAGGCTTGCGTTATTTTTACAGCCGCAACGGGAAAAACTAACACGGGATTACTCCAAGTATTGGTTCAGTGGAGCGATCTGCGAGAGACCATTGATGCGGTTCAAGCCGGTGACGTGGACGTGGCTTGTGGTGGCGCAGCGGCAGGTGGAGACCGTTTCCGACGCAAAGTGACAGCCAGCACGTTTGTAATAGATGAGGACGAGTTATGAGTATTGACCGCACAAGAGGTGTGGCTCGGGGATTCTCTCTGATAGAGTTCATGGTGGCCATGTTACTTGGCACTATTTTGATCAGCGGTGCGGTGTCTGTTTACCTGGCTTCCAAGCGTTCCTATGTTGAAGTGGAGCAGGTGGGGGGACTGTCTGAAAACGGGCGGTTTGCTCTGCAAATTATGAAAGATTCACTGCTCCATGCCGGTTTTTATGGTCCCATGCGCCCTGGGGATTTTTCAAAAGATGTCAATCTGGGGGCCGTGACAAACGACTGCACAGGTAACGCGGCCGCTTATGGTTTAACCGATTATTTTTTCTCAGCAAGAACCACAGGTGATCCCGGGAAGGCACTGTCAGATTGTATTACTGACGCAGTAACAAATACCAATGTTCTAGTGGTGAAATACCTGGTGCCAAGCCCAATCTATGATGCAGATCCAGACGACCCCAATGCCCCTACTGATGGGGTTCTTAGCTTCCCAGGGCCCCTGTTGGCGACCGAGACCTACGCTATTGTTAATAGCGAATACGGTTTGTTACTCGACGGGGCGGACAGTGCCTCTGCCCCCGATGTGAGCGAGGGCGAGACGTATGGACGAGGTGTCGCCTGGCCTTATCGCTTCGAAATTTATTATGTGCGTAGGGTTTCTGTGGGAGATGGTTTTATGCCTACACTCGCCAGAAAAACCCTGAGATGGAACGGCAGTGCGATGGACATTCTTACCGAGGACCTGGTTGAAGGTGTGGAGTTGTTCTATCTGCGATTTGGCATCACTAACGCAGGTTCAGGCGAAGTTGAAGGCTATACATCTTTAGCCGACTTGAATGGCGACGGTGACCTTTCATTGTTGGGCACGGCAAAAACGTGGGATCAGGTTGATTCCATCGAGGCCTTTGTGTTGGTGCGCAGCGCCACAGAAGATCCCCTCTATACCGATTCTAAAACCTATAATCTGGGTGATGTTTCGATTACACCTTCAAGCCAAGTCAATTACTCCGTTAACGTGCGGCGTTTAATGATGCGAAGCAATATTTCGCTGCGTAACCCAAAATTGGTCATTCGAGGCGGCGCATGAAAAACATGAGAATTATTCAACCACAAAAAGGTATCGCACTGGTGGTGTCACTGCTATTTCTGCTGGTGGTCACTATTATCAGTATCTCGGCGGCGACCAATAGCTCACAGGGGCTGAAAATGGCGTCTAACATGCAGGACAGTTATAACTCGTTTCAATCGGCCGAGGCCGGTATTTTCGCTGCGCTGTCCATGGTTGCTTCTGCCAACGACCCGTTTACACGAAAGGTAGAAATAGACCCTTTTGCAACCCTTACTTCGAGTGAAAACCCACTGCGTGATTTACGTGATGGCGTTAACTCAGTGACAACTCAAATATTTTTAACGGCTGCGGGTAGACCTTGCCCACGTCCACCAGGAGAGACGGGTGGCAGTAGCATCGGTACCTTTGATTGCGATTACTATCGCATCGAGTCAGAGCATGATGTTGCTAATCGGGCTCGAACAAAAGTTGAGCTGGGCGTAGTTAAAACCGTTATTGGCGAGAATGGATAATAGTGTGCAGTCTTTCAAATTTAAAAAACGTACGTCGTCGGCTGATTATTTCCGGTGGCGCGCATTGGAGGGTAGGACCATGATGAGCAAATTTTTTACAAAGGCGGTTTTCCCCCCCCTTGTAGCAAGCCTTATTTTAGCGGCCTATTCGGGGCTTGCGCCGGCAGATGACACTGAGATCTACCAGACCACTCAAGACGCCGCGTCAACGGCGCGGCCCAAAGTACTTATCGTTTTTGATGATTCGGGTAGTATGGGTTTCAATGTAGAAAATCAGAAGCCTGAATACTCCTCGTCTACAACATATACAGGAGGAGCGCATCCTGCTGGGCGCATATATTATTCGAGCGATGGCACGATTCCAGATGAGGGCAGTAACGAGTGGTTTCCCGTCAATAAAAACTATTGTGCTGAGTCCCTGCCGGGCTTGAACAATAGAGGTTTCTTCGCGTCAAAATCTGCTTTTCAGTGGCGCCTGGCTAACGAAAAATGGAAATGGCGTAATATACAAGCTGCAAGGACAGATTTGGTCATAGATTGTTGGGAGGATCTACAAAAGCCAAATAATGACAATCTCGGAGCGGCTAGTGGGTATCCCAGACAGGGAAGCTTAGACGACGCTACGCCACCACCCCCACCAAAATATGTTACGGATCTACCTCCTGCCACTAATAACATATGGAAGCGGCCGGTAGTTTATAACTTCTATAGCGCCAACTATATGAATTGGAAATATAAAACGGACCTGCCATTGGTCACCCGAACCCGCATAGATATTGCGCAGGAAGTGGTTACCGGTATTATCTTCGCCAATAGAGGCCTGGATTTTGGCCTGATGGAGTTTAACTATGGTACGGGCAGTGCAAACGGAGGGCGGGTTCTGCAAAGAATTATAGAAAATATGACCCTGAGTGATCGAGATAATGTTATTACTTTGGTTGAAAATATGAAGAAAAATGGTAGTACTCCCATGTGTGAATCCATGTATGAGGCCTACCTGTACCTAGCGGGAAAACCAGTTGAGTGGGGTGGACTTCGCAATACTACAAATGCCGGTGGGGACGAGATTCCGCGCGACACCGCAGCAGAAAGCCCCGCGGGTACCTATGATTCCCCTGCAACTGATTGTGCCTATACCTACGTTATTCTTATGACCGATGGTTTTCCACAAAATGATGCGAGCGCGAATGGACTGATTGAATCGCTATCAGAGAAAACATGCAATAGTTATGACGATGCTAACGGTAATCAATCAAAAAACTGTTTGCCAGAATTGGCAGAGTATATGGCCACTAATGATTTGGATGGCGTCTCCACCAATGGCAACCAGTTCGGCATTACCTATACCATTGGCTTTGCCACAGATCAGGACTTGCTGCGCGATGCAGCAGAAAAAGGAAAGGGAAAGTACTTCACCGCTGATTCAGCCGACGAACTGACCGCAGCATTTTCCGGCGCTATTTACAACATCCTCGCAAGCGATAGTTCGTTTACGTCCCCTGCCGTGGCTGTGGATACATTTACCCGTACTCGGAGTCGGAATGATGTGTTTTACGCAATGTTTAAACCCAGCGAGGAAATCAACTGGATTGGCAATATCAAAAAGTTAAAACTTTCAATGACTGCTACCGGGGCTGTGTTGGTCGATTCCTTGGGCGCTGCTGCTATAGACGCCTCAACTGGCGATTTTAAGAGTAGCATTAGCACTTTTTGGAGTTCTGGGGATGGCGGCGCTGTGGAGACTGGCGGTGTGGGTGCTCTACTGGCAGCGCGTGGCCCCGGTACCAGAGTGATAAAAAGTAACACGGGCACCAATGGTGCATTGGAAAGCTATGACAGCGTCAATATGACCCGCGATGCCTTTGGTTTTTCAACTGATACCGCACTTTTTGACTTCTTTGGCGTAAGTACTCAAGCGGGCCTGGACGCCGAGTTAGCATATGGCAGAGGCTTTGAGATCAATGACGATGGCAGTATTTCTGCCGTCACACGGGAATGGATACTGGCTGATATTCTGCACAGCCAGCCAGTGGTAATCAACTATGGCTCCAGGTCTGGTTTCACCAAGGACAATCCGGATTTACGCATTATCGTCGGTACCAATGGCGGCTTCTTACATATGTTCGGCGACAATAATGGTCAAGAGGACTGGGCGTTTTTCCCCAAGGAGTTGGCGCCAATTTTGCGCCAACGACGCCTGAGTCCTGTGTCTGCCGACCACGTTTACGGCATAGATGCTTTGCCGTTAATTTATACCAAAGACAATGATCAAAATGGCACCATCGACAGTGGTGACAAAGTATGGGCATTTTTCGGCCTGCGCCGAGGGGGAAGGAGCATGTATGCTCTGGATCTTTCTAACCCGGATAATCCCGCCTACCTGTGGGGAATTGATTTCAATACCACGGGGTTCTCTGAGATGGGGCAGACCTGGTCGGTTCCTGTTGTGACCCGAATCCCCGGTTACGCTGATACCAATGGCGTACCCAAACCGGTGATTATATTTGGCGCAGGCTATGATGTGAATAAAGACGATACTGGCGCCGCTACGACAGACGGCATGGGTCGTGGTCTATATATTGTTGACGCAGCTACAGGTGGTCTGGTCTGGAGTGTGACGCCAGCTTCCAACTCCGCAACCAATATGCAGGAGACAGGATTGCAGCATTCTGTCGCGGGGCAGATCACTGCCGTAGATAGCAACGGTGATGAACTGACCGATCGCATCTATTTTGCCAGCACAGGCGGCAATGTCTGGCGGGTTGATATGGGCGTCAGCACACTGCCTACTAACAGTCAGAATACCTGGCGCATAACACAACTTGCCGACTTCAATGGTGGCACTGATGCAACCGACAGGCGTTTCTTCTACGCCCCTGATATCGTGCGTATTCGTAAAAATGGGGCGCCTGTAGATGCGGTATTAATTGGTAGTGGCGATAGAACTAACCCTAATGCCACTGATGTGGATAATCGTTTCTATGTAGTCAATGATGAGGCCATCGTGGCTTACACGACGGCGCCGCCGTTGTCATCAGAGTGTTCGGCGACACCGCCCAGTACTGATTTTCGCTGCCAATTACCTTTGGATGATGCCGACTTATTCGACGTCACCAGTAATGTTCTAAACACCGGAACCGATAGTGACAAGGCGATTGCAGTAGCTGCGCTTGCTGCGGGCAATGGCCTTCGTCTGAACCTGACTCAAAGTGGTGAGAAGGTGAGCGCGAACTCATTCACTATTAACGGGCGAGCCTTTTTTCCAACGTTTACGCCTGATGATGGCCTAAACAGCATCAATGTTTGTGAGCCTGAGGCGGGGCAGGGTCTGCTCTATGTTTTCGATATTTACAAGGGGGACAGGCAGACAATCAATCTCGGACCAAGACTTACCGACTCACCTTCAGTGCACTTTGGTGAAGACGGTAAAATTCGCCTACTGTTACCACCTGGCAGTCCCACTGACAATGACGGTGACAGCGGTGACGTATGCGTGAATGGTGTATGTGATATAGGCGAAGTATTCCGCGCGCCTTACGGTAACTATTGGTTTCAGGAGGAATACTAGTGAAAACACCAGTGTATACCATCCACTCCAGAGGTTTTACCCTCATGGAGATCATGATCGTAGTGGCCATTATCGGTATTTTGCTGGCAGTGGCCCTACCTTCATACCAGGACAGTTTGATCAAGGGGCGGCGTAGTGACGGCATGTCGGCACTATTGGATGCCACAAACCGGCAGGAACGCCTTATGTTGGATCGTTCTACCTATACAGATGACATGGAGGACCTTGGCTTTGCTGCAAATCCCTTTATCTCCAGTGAAGGGCACTACAGCGTTAATGCAGTTTCTTGCGCAAGCGGAACCATCGGCACCTGCTATGTATTAACAGCTACACCGGTTTCGTCTTCACCACAGGCTAAGGACACAAAATGCGCAGCGCTTACATTGGACTCTTCTGGCGCAAAGGGCGCTACAGGGTCCGCCTCCGCAGAATGTTGGTAGAGAAGATCAAATGAGGATGACACAATGACTACAAAAATGATTGAGACAAAACACAGGGTTGTGCTCGCAGCTTTTTTGGCTACTGTATCGCTCGCCAGTCACGCGCAGCTTCCAGAAGGCCAATTTGCATGCCAAGTGCTCACACAGAGTGGGCAGTCAGGTCTGGTGCTGGTTCAAACTGAGGCTGAGGCTGATGCAGTGAGAGCGGCTAGAGGGGCAACTGCCTGGCAGTTGGACGGTGGGGAAGGTAAAGCTATCTCCGTAGTGGAATGTATTACTATCCCCGCTGAAAAATTTAAAGACACTTCGTTTGATCGCTTCTATCAGGATTTTCCGCTATAGGCCGCAGGAGCTTGCCCTGGCTTCAGGCACAAAGGGCCTCTGGTTGTGTGTCTTTTTTTCGGGCTTAATCTTCATCCAGTCCCAATTTTTTAAGCCGATAGCGCAAGCTGCGAAAACTTACTCCAAGTGCCTTCGCGGTCGCTGTTTTATTCCAGCGGGAATCCTCCAGAGCGCTACAAAGTATCTGGCGCTCAACATCAGCCAAATAACCTTCCAGATCACCTTGTACATTCGCTGTGTCAGTCATAGAGCTTTTGTTTGGAGTGTTCGTGGAAACTTCAGGCGCTGTAGCAGGAAATTGGAAATCATCGCTACTGATTACATCCCCATCGGACAGAGCCAAAGCCCTTTCGAGGATGTTTTCCAGCTCACGGACATTTCCGGGAAAGTCGTATGCACTCAGGGCAGTTATGGCTGATGTATCCAGCTTGGCATTGAAGTGATCACTGTCAGAGGTCAATCGTTTTAGGATAGCCTGAGCCAGCTCGGGTAAGTCATCGATTCGCTCTCGCAGGCTAGGTACATGAAGGTCTATTACATTGATACGGTAGTATAGGTCGTTGCGAAACCGCCCCGCCTCAACTTCTGCGGCCAAATTTTTATGGGTAGCACTTAATAGGCGAATGTCGGTGCGCTGTTCTTCATTGGCACCCACCGGGCGCACCACTTTCTCCTGCACTGCGCGCAATAACTTAACCTGCATTGCGAGTGGTAAATCTGCCACTTCATCAAGAAAGAGTGTGCCACCGCTCGCCGCCTGAAATAAGCCAATTTTATCGTTTGTCGCACCCGTAAAGCTGCCTTTTACGTGACCAAAAAGTTCGCTTTCCATTAACTCAGGGGGTATAGCACCACAGTTGACTGCGACAAATGCTCCACTGGAGCGGGGGCCGGTGTTGTGAATTAAACGTGCCACTACTTCCTTTCCGCTGCCGGACTCTCCTTGTATATGTACGGGGGCTTGGCTGCGAGCAAGTTTCGTAATTTTTTTTCGTAATTGCGCGATCGTGGGCCCAGACCCGATGAGATCGTTATTGACGGTTGAATGGGTCAGCTCGGAAGTACCCTGAAGTTTCAGTGCGGTTTTCACCAGCGTTCTCAAACTGTCCAGTTCAATAGGCTTACTGATAAAATCAAATGCACCGGCTTTTAGTGCTGATATGGCGGTCTCAACGCTACCGTGTGCCGTTATCATTGCCACTGGAATATGGGAGTGGTTCTCCTGAATATATTCTACCAGCGAAATACCACTTCCATCGGGCAGGCGCATATCGGTGAGGCAAAGGTCAGGCTGAATTTCTTCAACCGCCTTCATCGCCTGCGCCAGAGTAGCGGCACTGGCAGTTGCCAACCCCATTCTGTTGAGCGTAATTTCCAACAGTTCCCTGATGTCAGGTTCGTCATCTACAATAAGTACGCTTTGTTGTGTCATCGCTATTGGGGCCTTCCTTTAAACGGCTCTTTGTATCATCGAAATTCTAAAACAGGTTTCATCGAGTGCGGTGGTTGTGTAGCTGAGGCTCGCATTGTTGATTTCACACAGCTCCTTGCACAAGTATAACCCCATCCCGCTACCCTCTTGCACCGTGGTGTAGAAAGGTTCAAACAAACTGGCCTGGTCTTCAGGAGCGACACCTTTACCGATGTCGATAATATCCACCAGGCATTGATGCGTCGAAAAATCCAGACTGACGACTATTTGCGCTATTTCTTTTGCCGTAGCCAACTTACTGTGCCGCAAAGCATTGTCTAATAAGTTGGTCAATATTCTCTGTAAATTCTCTGGATCGAATTCAACCAGAAGCTCTTTGTACTGACAATCTACACTAACCTCCACGTCCCGATTGAGTGTCTTGAGGTAGGCGGCTACGGTTTCTTCCAACCATTCCCCAAGTACCAGATATTCAGGTTTAGGCGCTTCGCGACTCGAGATTTGCATAACACTTTTTATGATTTCATTAACCCGGCCGCAGTGATCCACGATGATGTCTGTCATGCGCCTGTCCGGTTCTGAAAGCTCCGACGACTCCCGCATCAGTTGAGCTGCATGGCTGATTGCGCCCAGAGGGTTGCGAATTTCATGCGCAATGCTGGCCGTGAGTCGGCCCAAAGAACGCAATTTGAGTGACTGGGCATGCTGGGTGATCGGCGTGTAGTCTTGTACGAAAACCAGTGATTCTCGATTGGAGCTGGGCTGAAGTTCGCGAAAGTTGGCGATGACTTTTGGGGCACCTTGCATCACAGTAAAAGGCAGGGTTCTGTGTAGTCCTGAATTCTTCCAGTGCTCAAACTGGTTGGCCAGTTCTGCGTTGTAGTCGGCAAGTTGCCGCCCGTGTTCCATCGTCAGTGGGCGCTCTGGTGCCAATAATACGGAGGCGGCTTTGTTCATCACTCTGACGAACCCCTCATCACTGACCAGCAATATTCCGGCTTGCATATGCTGCACAATTTGCTCGTTGAGCCGCTGTAAGTTATACAGTTCGCTCGCGCGGTCGCGCGCCAGAGTTTCTGCACGCCCCAGTCGAATAGCGGCACTTTGCATCAGTAGGGAGACGCCAAATATGAGCACTCCGAGAAGGCCTGCTGGGAACAGCGCGTTAAAATTTAGTTCTTGACGACTGATGAGGTGTAATGTGTCGGCCAGTGTAGCCATGACACTCAGCGCGGCTACCAATGTCGCAAGGGTTCGATTGCTGATCAGAAGAGAGCTTGCAGCTACGGTTATTACCAGCAATATGGGCAGGCCTCCCTCCATACCGCGACTGGTATCTGCGAGCACAGTAATGGCAAGGATGTCGATTATAAATATAAAAAAGAGGAGATTTTGATTGTAGGTTGAACGCGCAGATAAAAAGACTATCAGGGCAATGCTCGTAGCCAAGTAGGCCAGTGCAGTTCCCACATATAGAGCGGGATTGAGGATTCCAACAAGTTGTCGGGTGTTGGGGCTGACAAGCATTATAAGCAGCACTACACATAGCAAGGAGCGATAGGCCACATAAATACGTAGCAAAGTCAGATTCTGCTTGGGTGGCGCGCTGGAGTTGGGCTTTGTTAGTATCGCTGTACGCATTATGCAGACAGTATACCTATTTCAATAAGTAATTAAGTATACTGTGCGCGATCAATAATGCTGTAATTTTGCTCTGAGAGAGACTATGACTACCCTGAATATCGTAATGGCGCAGATGAATACTCTGGTCGGGGATTTTTCTGGTAACACCACTAAAATAATTGAGTCGGCAGGCCTTGCGGCACAGAAGTCTGCCGAGACTGATAACAGCACTCCGCCGGCTGTCGTGGTTGTTTTTCCTGAACTTACCTTGTGCGGTTATCCCCCTGAAGATCTACTTTTACGCGACAGTATTGAGTTGCGCGTGAATCATGCACTAAATAAACTTTGTAAAGAGCTGCCAGCAGAAATTTACGCAGTGATTGGCTTTCCTCGAAAGATAGGAGGCAAACTGTACAACGCCGCAGGAGTTATTCACCACGGTAAAATTATTGCCGAGTACCACAAACAATTTCTGCCTAACTATCAGGTATTCGATGAGAAGCGTTATTTCAGCCCAGGCTGTGAGCCATGCATTGTTCAGATTGAAGATGTGTGCGTTGCCATTACTATCTGTGAGGATATCTGGGAAGACCTTCCCTCCACGCAGGCGGCTACTGCCGGGGCGCAGCTGATGATCAACCTGAACGCTTCCCCCTACCATCTGGGGAAGCAAGGCGAACGACAAGAACTGGTATCCCGCCGAGCCAGAGCGGGTGGATTTGCCGTTTTGTACGTGAATCAAGTAGGCGGGCAGGACGAATTGGTTTTTGATGGCGGCTCGTTCGTGGTAGATGAAACTGGCCGAGTTTGTGCTGCTGCCGAGAGCTTTACTGAGGGCGACTACACCGTCAGTCTCGATTTTTCCAGCAGGCCCGTTGCCGCCTCTGGGATGGCAGTGGCTGCCCAGGATGATGACTTGCAAAGTACCTGGCAAGCGTTGGTGTTGGGTGTGCGGGATTACGTGAACAAAAACCATTTCCCCAGCGTGGTGCTGGGTCTGTCGGGTGGCATTGACTCTGCGCTGACTCTGGCAGTCGCTGTAGATGCGCTGGGTGCTGAGCGGGTTGAGGCTGTGATGATGCCTTTTCGGTACACTTCCAATATGAGTGTGGAAGATGCAGCGGAGCAGTCCGATACAATGGGCGTTAGCCACAAAGTAATTTCCATTGAGCCCATCTACGAAGCCTTTATGGCCAGTCTGAAGGGCGAGTTCTTCGGTACCCGCCCCGATACTACTGAAGAAAATCTGCAGGCGCGTTGCCGGGGTGTTCTGTTAATGTCAATTTCTAACAAGAAAGGCTCGCTGGTGCTAACCACCGGCAATAAAAGTGAGATGGCAGTGGGTTACTCGACACTTTATGGCGATATGGCAGGTGGCCTGGATGTGCTCAAGGACGTACCCAAGACCATGGTGTTTGACCTGTGCCGGTATCGCAATTCTTTGGGTGCCTGTATTCCTCAGCGTGTGATTGACCGGCCCCCCTCCGCTGAGCTGGCTCCGGATCAAAAGGATGAGGACAGCCTGCCACCTTACGAAGTGCTGGATCGGATTCTGGAGTTATACGTTGAGCGCGATTACAGCTCGGAAGCCATAATCGCCTCCGGCATGGATAGAGAACAGGTGCAGCGTGTGCTGAGGCTGGTGGACTTGAATGAATACAAGCGTCGTCAAGCCCCAATCGGTATCAGGATCACCCGGCGAGGCTTTGGCCGTGATCGGCGCTATCCAATCACATCGGGGTGGAGCATCGGTGACTAAAACGCAGCGCGGTTATCAAATTGCGGAGGTTTCGGTGGGTCAAATAATCCAAAGGAGAGCCTGTTAATCCACGAACGCTGAAGTCCATCCAATGTGTAGGCACTCTGAAACTTACCCTTTTTATTCAGGGAGGGGTGCTTGGGATAATTCATTGCCAGCGCGCTTATACTGTCTTTAGCGAGGTCCTCTTTACCCAGAAGAATATACCCCTGCGCCATCACAGCTAAGCCGTCGGCCACCGCTGGTGTTTTCTGAAAATTTTCCACTACATAGCGACCGCGATTTGTTGCCGCCATGTAGGCACCACGGCGAAAGTAATAATTGGCAACGTTGATCTCGTGGCGGGCCAGCAGATTGCGCAGGTACACCATTCTGGCCTTGGCGTCAGCGGCATATGGACTGCCGGGGAAGCGCGCTAGTAATTGTGCAAATTCGGCGAAGGCTTCTTTCGCGTGGCTGGTATCGCGCAGGGTTTCATCAGTGGGTAGAAACCGGGCAAAAACATCTTCATTACTACTGTATGCCGCCAGCCCTTTCATATAATAGGCATAGTCGGTATTAGGGTGCTGGGGATGTAGGCGAATAAAACGATCGGCAGCTTCCACAGCGGCCTCGTGCTCGTAAGCCCCGTAGTGAGCGTAAATTAGTTCCAGCTGGGCCTGTTCGGCGTACTTGCCGAAGGGGTAGCGAGACTCCAGCATTTGTAGTGCCCTCACCGCCAGATCGAAATTCCGGTTGCCAAGCGAGCGCTGGGCTTCTTCGTACATCTGTTGCTCGCCCGTATCTGCAGGAAGGTCGGGCAATTCGTCGTTACTAGAACAGCCAACAACGAGTAGGCTGAGCAGAAAGATAAGCGTGTATTTCAATGATTCCACCAAATTCGATTATCAGGACAGTATACTGTCCCTTGAGGGCGGTATTTAACCACAGGCTGCCCGTCGCATAAACAGGAAATGTAATGACACAGAAGCTAGAATTAAGTGCTGTAGTGCCAGCGGAACTCGATCGTGACCGTCTGGACCAGGTTGCAGCGCAGCTTTTCTCCGATTATTCCAGGTCACGGCTACAAACCTGGATAAAAAAGGGAGAATTACTTGTTGACGGTGAGCCTCGAAGAACCCGTGACAAGGTATTCGAAGGCATGTGTCTGAGTATAAGCGCAGTGTTGGAGCCAGAAGTGACCTGGGAGGGGGAGGAAATAGCACTCGATATCATTTATGAAGACGAGTGTATTCTGGTCTTGAACAAGCCGGCGGGCTTGGTTGTGCATCCGGGGGCGGGAAACCCCGATGGCACGCTGGTAAATGCGCTGTTGAACTACAACGAAAGCATGGCAAATTTACCCCGCGGCGGCATAGTGCACCGCCTGGATAAGGAGACCTCGGGCATTATGGTGGTGGCAAAAACGCTCCCAGCCCATCACCATCTGGTCAACCAATTGCAGAAGCGTACGGTAAAGCGTGAGTACTGTGCCGTGTGTGTTGGTACGATGACTGGCGGTGGCACAGTGACCGAGCCCATTGGTCGTCATCCCAAGCAACGCAAAATGATGGCGGTTCGAGTGCTGGGTGGAAAGCCAGCAATTACCCACTACCGTCTTAAAACCCGGTTTGGCAATCACACCCGCATTGTTGTGAACCTTGAAACAGGGCGAACGCATCAAATTAGAGTACATATGGCGTATAAAAAATACCCCCTGATCGGCGATCCGGTGTATGGCGGCAGGCCACGTATACCCAAGGGAGCATCGGATGAGCTCATCACAACGTTGCGCACGTTCCCGCGGCAGGCTCTTCACGCCCAGGCCCTGCGGTTGATCCACCCCGAATCTGGCGAAGAGGTGAGTTTTGAATGTCCGATTGCTAAGGACATGTTAGAACTATTGGCAATACTGGAGCGTGAAGACCCTTATATCCCCAATGACGTTTATTAAGCCTGATTGGCCCGCTCCGGCCGGTGTCGTTGCATTGAGTACAACGCGTGAGAGTGGCTGTAGCAACGGTGCCTATGCAAGTTTCAATTTAGCCCATCACGTGGGTGATGATGTGGACAGGGTCAACCGAAACCGTGATGCACTGACCCGGAGCCTTCCCATTGGTTCGACACTACAGTGGCTCCAGCAAGTGCATGGTCGTAACGTCATTGAGGCAACTCAAACACAGGATGTACCCACAGCCGATGCGAGCTGGACGTCCGCCAAAGGCGTAGGCTGCGCTGTTATGACGGCCGATTGTCTGCCGGCCCTGTTTTGCAGTAAAAATGGCAATAAAATCGCCGCTGCACACGCCGGGTGGCGTGGACTCAATCTAGGTATTCTGGAAGCGACGGTGCGGGCACTGTCAGTTCCGCCTTCTGACCTTATGGTCTGGCTTGGTCCAGCCATTGGGCCACAGGCTTTCGAGGTTGGAGCAGAGGTGAGAGAGCAATTTTTACGCGACTGCATCACCTCCGCTAGCGTAGATACTTCTCTGTGCTTTGTCGAGAATGCCCTGGCACCGGGATTCTATTGGGCCGATCTCTATGCGCTGGCCCGGGTTAGGCTTGAGACCATGGGTATTACCAATATTTACGGTGGCGACCTATGCACGTTCAGCAATGCCCGTCGGTTCTATTCCTACCGTCGAGATGGGCAGACCGGCCGCATGGCCACAGTAATTCTAAAAACTAATCCACTCTAAATCCCTACTTGAAAAGCGGGTATTTCCCCCCATATATAAGCTCAGAGATTGATCAATTGTCCCATCCGGCAAATCGGCGGGGTTAAAGGAGCGCGTTTATAATGCGAATGGATAAACTGACAAACCAATTACAAAACGCCTTAGCAGATGCACAGTCACTTGCGCTGGGTAAAGATCACAATTTTATCGAGCCCATTCATCTGTTGCGGGCATTGCTGGAGCAACGTGGTGGTTCCGGTCGGCCTTTACTGCAAAAGGCGGGGGCCAATCTGGTTGCCTTATCTGCCGAAATAGACTCGGCTGTGCAGGCGCTGCCCACCGTCAGCGGCACAGGTGGTGAAGTGCACATGTCTTCCGAGATGGGGAAAATACTTAATGTCACCGACAAGTTGGCCCAGAAGGGCGGGGACGCTTATATCTCTAGCGAACTGGTCTTACTTGCTATGTTGGAAAGCAGTACTTCTGCCGGCAAAATCCTAAAATCCAGTGGGGTAACGGCCGCAGCGCTGAATAATGCCATACAGGAAGTGCGTGGTGGCGAGAGCGTAGATAATCCCGAAGCCGAGGAGTCCAGGCAGGCTCTGGACAAATATACAATCGATTTAACTGAGCAGGCCGAGCAGGGCAAGCTCGATCCTGTTATTGGTCGTGATGATGAAATCAGGCGCACCATTCAGGTATTGCAGCGCCGCACGAAAAATAATCCTGTTTTAATCGGCGAGCCCGGTGTGGGTAAAACGGCCATTATTGAAGGTCTGGCGCAGCGTATTGTGAATGGTGAGGTTCCTGAAAGCCTGCGTGATAAGCGGATTTTATCCCTGGATTTGGGCTCTCTGTTAGCTGGGGCGAAATTTCGCGGAGATTTTGAAGAGCGCCTCAAGGCGGTATTGAATGAGCTGACCAAGCAAGAAGGGCGCATCATTCTTTTTATCGACGAACTGCATACTATGGTCGGCGCCGGTAAAGCCGAAGGTTCCATGGACATGGGCAATATGCTTAAGCCCGCTCTGGCTAGAGGAGAGCTTCACTGCGTGGGTGCAACCACACTGGACGAATATCGCCAACACGTCGAGAAAGATGCCGCTCTGGAGCGCCGTTTTCAGAAGGTGCTGGTGGATGAGCCCAATGAAGAAGATACGATCGCGATTTTGCGCGGACTCAAGGAACGCTATGAAGTGCATCACGCTGTAGATATTACCGACAGCGCGATTATTGCGGCCGCTAAACTGTCACAACGTTATATTACTGACCGGCAGCTACCCGACAAAGCGATTGACCTGATAGACGAGGCCGCCAGTAGAATTCGGATGGAAATCGATTCTAAGCCCGAGTCTATGGATAAGCTGGAGCGAAAGCTTATTCAGCTCAAAATAGAACGAGAGGCGGTCAAGAAGGATAAGGACCCTGCGGCTAAAGTGCAGCTTGAACTACTGGCCGAACAGATAGACAAGGTGCAGCGAGAATTCTCCGATCTAGAAGAAGTGTGGAAGGCGGAAAAAGCGTCACTGCAAGGTGCTGCGCAAATCAAGGGTGAACTGGAACAGGCCAAGCTTGATATGGACGCAGCCCGTCGCAAGGGTGACTTAACCCTGATGTCGGAGTTGCAGTATGGCCGTATGCCCGAGTTGGAAAAGCAGCTTGCGACAGCGCAGGCGGCGGAAACCGTTGAGCACACCTTACTGCGTAGTAAGGTCACTGATGAAGAAATCGCCGAGGTTGTGTCGCGATGGACCGGTATTCCTGTGTCCAAAATGTTGGAAGGAGACAGAGAAAAACTCCTGCGCATGGAAGAGTTTTTGCACAACACGGTAGTGGGGCAGGACGAAGCGGTAGTGGCCGTTTCGAATGCGGTACGTCGCTCTCGAGCGGGTCTGTCCGACCCCAATCGGCCCAGCGGTTCCTTTTTGTTTCTCGGCCCCACCGGTGTAGGTAAGACCGAATTGTGTAAAGCCTTGTCGGAGTTTTTGTTTGATTCTGAACAGGCCATGGTTCGACTGGATATGTCAGAATTTATGGAAAAACATTCAGTAGCAAGGCTCATTGGCGCACCTCCTGGCTACGTAGGTTATGAGCAGGGTGGTTACCTCACCGAAGCTGTGCGTCGACGTCCCTACTCGCTATTGCTGTTGGACGAAGTGGAAAAAGCGCATCCGGACGTGTTCAATATTCTGCTGCAGGTTCTTGATGATGGGCGACTCACCGACGGACAGGGCCGTACGGTAGACTTCCGCAATGTAGTCATAGTGATGACATCTAACCTGGGGTCACACCTGATTCAGGATATGGCGTTGGAAGGTGATTACGACAAGATGAAGGCGGCAGTAATGGGTGAAGTAGGGCAGCATTTTCGTCCTGAGTTTATCAATCGCCTCGATGAGTCTGTGGTGTTCCACCCGCTCGACAAAGAGCAGATTGGTGGCATTGCCAAAATTCAGTTGCGAGGTTTGCAGCGCAGACTGGCAGACCGGGAATTAGAGCTGGATGTCACGCCTGCACTGTTGGAAAAGTTGGTAGACGCGGGTTTCGACCCGGTTTACGGAGCGAGGCCTCTAAAACGCGCTATTCAACAGGAGTTGGAAAACCCTCTCGCACACCGAATATTGGCGGGAGAGTTTGAGCCGGGGCAAATTATCACAGCGGACTATCAAGGCGGTGAACCAACATTTACCGCCTCAGCTAAGCCGGGCTAATAGTTTATTCGCACGCCGACCCTATAACACTGCGCGCTTCGGCGCGCTTTTCTTCTTTGTCCTCTTCTGTGAGGATATAGGTTTCGCCCTGATCATTTTTCATTCGAATGCGCGCCTTACTGTTCAGAGCGGCCAGATTTTCCTTAGCACGTTTGCAAAACTCTGTATTTTTTGCCAGTGTTTTTGGATTGGCGGTTTCCACAGGGTTAAACTTATTGTCGACAGACGGTGAAGTCTCTGCAGGAACTGCACCCTCGGTTGAATCTACCTTGCGAACCAGACTGGTTCCAGAGGTGATCACCTGATAGTCGGTGCCTTTGGGTGGCGGGCGGTCACTGTGCACGGGGTTGCCGTACCTATCCAGCCAGCGATAGTGTGTTTCATTAGCCTGAACTGAGATGCAGGTGAGTGCTGCGGTAGCCACTAACATTACAAATAAGCTGGATTTTCTCACTGGTTTCCCCTGTCAATAAAGCAGTGTAGTTCTTGTCTATCCTCACACTATACAATTAACCTCCACAAAAAATAAGCCAAATGTTGCCGAACAGGCAAGTGTGTGCAAATTGCGCATTTTGGCTAAATTCCCCCCATGCGGTTGACTTTAAGCGCTTTCCGCCCAACAATATGTCGGTCTTTCAAGTGGCAACGGCTAATGTCGAGTACCCTCGACCTCTGGCTCACTGTGGCAATATGATTATTTGCTACAGCTGCTTGTAAGTCCCGTATTTAATCTGCGTTGCATTGACCAGATTAAGGGCCAGACACTGCGCTACCCCGCAGGGCGACCGATACACATCAGTGAGTGATCGTAATTCCCCCTATGGAGCGTCCCGGCGACCACCTGAGGGGGTTGGTTGGGAACGGTGTATCGAGCTTAGGGGTGGGTTGCAGTCAAATGCCGGTTTCGGCGCTTGTTCAGCATCTTCCACACACTTAATTATTTGAATTTCCCGGATGAGGGTTACGCACCGGTGTATTCATAAGGTGAGGAGACGAAAGTGGAGTTGTTATCAGGCGGTGAGATGGTTGCCCGTGTGCTGGAAGACGAAGGTGTTGAGTTTATCTTTGGCTATCCCGGTGGCACGGTTCTACACATATACGATGCCCTGTTCAAAGATTGCAAAGTGCCCCATATATTGGTGCGCCATGAGCAAGCCGCAACCCATGCGGCCGACGGCTACGCGCGCGCCACGGGTAAGCCAGGCGTTGTGCTGGTCACCTCGGGTCCCGGAGCTACCAATGCCATTACCGGTATAGCCACCGCCTACATGGATTCCATTCCGCTGGTCGTGTTGTCGGGGCAGGTGCCAAGCCATTTGATTGGCCAGGACGCCTTTCAGGAGACCGATATGTCCGGAATCTCCAGACCTGTGGTCAAGCACAGTTTCATGGTTAAGTGCGCGGAAGACATTCCTTTGATGATGAAAAAAGCCTTTCATATCGCCACTACCGGTCGGCCTGGTCCTGTGGTTATCGATATACCCAAAGACTTCACCCGCCCGGACCAGAAATTTGAGTATGTCTACCCGAAAACGATAAAGCTGCGCTCCTATTCGCCATCACAACGCGGGCATACCGGCCAAATCAAGAAAGCTGCGCGACTCCTGTTGTCTGCCAAGCGCCCGGTGATCTACGCCGGTGGCGGTGTGATTATGGGCGAAGCCTGTGATTTATTGAGACAATTGGCCAAGGGCTTAAATTTTCCGGTTACCAATACATTGATGGGGCTGGGTGCCTACCCTGGCGATGACAGGCAGTTCCTTGGCATGCTTGGTATGCATGGTCTCTACGAAGCCAATATGGCGATGCATCACAGCGATGTGATTCTGGCAGTCGGTGCGCGCTTTGATGACAGGGTGACCAATACCGTGGATAAGTTTTGCCCCGGCGCCAAGATCATCCACATTGATATTGACCCCACGTCAATCTCAAAAACGGTGCCCGCAGATATTCCTATCGTCGGCCCGGTGAAAACTGTACTTGCCGAGCTTATTAAACAGGTTGAGTCACTGCAGGAGAAAGAGAGTGCGCTGCCAGATGTCGATGCGTTGGCTCGCTGGTGGTCGCAGATTGATGAGTGGCGTGGAGAGCATGGTTTGCTCACGGGACAGCGCTATGCTGATAGTGATTTCATAAAACCACAACAGGTAATTGAAAGCCTTTATCGCGTTACCAAAGGAGAGGCATTTGTGACCTCCGATGTTGGTCAGCATCAAATGTTTGCCGCCCAGTATTATCGCTTCAATAAGCCCAGACGTTGGATAAATTCTGGCGGCTTGGGCACCATGGGTTTTGGACTGCCGGCGGCTATAGGTGTGAAGTTGGCATTTCCCGACGACGACGTTGCCTGTGTAACCGGGGAGGGCAGTATCCAGATGAATATTCAGGAGCTGTCTACTGCCACGCAGTACAAAACACCTGTTAAAATCATCAATTTACGCAACAACAATCTGGGTATGGTCAAACAGTGGCAAGACATGCAATACGAGGGCCGACATGCCATGAGTACGTATGAGGATTCACTGCCCGATTTTGTGAAACTTGCAGAGTCCTACGGTCATGCCGGTTTTCAAATAGATAAATTATCCGACCTCGATGATGTCATGACAAAAGTATTTGCCATGAAGGACAAATTGGTTTTCCTCGATGTCATTATTGATCCCATGGAACACGTATATCCCATGCACGTGGCTCCTAACGGGGCGATGAACGACATGTGGTTGAGCAAGAACGAGAGGACCTGAGATGAGACGCATAATATCTATACTGATGGAAAATGAATCCGGTGCCTTGTCCCGCGTAGTGGGCCTTTTTGCCCAGCGCGGCTATAACATCGATACTCTGAATGTGGCGGCTACCGATGACCCAACTTTGTCTCGGCTGACGCTCACGACTTTTGGTGACGATTCTACTATCGAGCAGATCACCAAACATCTCAATAGACTGATCGACGTTGTGAAGTTGGTAGATTTGACCGAGGGTGCCCACGTAGAGCGTGACCTTATGTTGATAAAGGTACGTGCGACGGGTGAATTACGTGAAGATGTGAAACGTACCACGGATATTTTCCGCGGCCAGATTATCGATGTAGGCCCCAACGTCTATACCATTCAACTCACAGGAACCAGTGACAAACTGGATTCCTTTGTGGAGGCAATGGGGGACTTTGATATTCTTGAAGTTGTGCGGTCCGGTGTTGCGGGGATTTCTCGGGGTGAGAAGGTTTTGAGCCTATAGTTTTTCTGGTTCAATTTTTCGGTGGAGCCGTAACACCGCACTGCGTCACTCTTATGCCGGTGTTTCGAAACACTGATGGAAAACCCTTTGTCCGGGAACTGTCTGTTTGCGCCTGCCCCGCTTTAGGGGCACGTATTCACAGCGGGTTCCAAACAGACAGTTCCCGTACAGAGGGTTTGGCTGCTTTAACCAAAACGCCTGTACGGGGTAACTTACCCGGTTAAACAATCCGCTTCATAGCAGTCATATACCCACGTAGTTTCTTACCGACAGTCTCCACAGGGTGGCTGCGGATCGCTTCGTTTACGCTAATCAGTTCCTGATTTTCCACACCGTTGTCACCCTCGATGCCCTTACCAATAACATCAGTGTCAATTCTGGACATAAAGTCGGCCAGCAATGGGCGACAGGCGTGATCAAACAGATAGCAGCCATATTCGGCGGTGTCGGAGATAACAACATTCATCTCATACAATTTCTTGCGTGCAATCGTGTTCGCAATCAATGGTGTTTCGTGCAGTGACTCGTAGTAGGCAGACTCTGCAATGATGCCAGCAGATACCATGGTTTCAAACGCCAGTTCCACCCCAGCTTTCACCATAGCAACCAACAAAATACCGTGATCGTAGAACTCCTGCTCGGTAATTTCTGTCTCGGTGTTTGCCGCTTTTTCGAAGGCTGTTTCTGCGGTGGCTGCGCGCCAACCCAGCAGGTTTACATCGTCATTCGCCCAGTCTTCCATCATCGTTTTGGAGAAGTGCCCTGTCATGATGTCATCCTGATGCTTCTCGTAGAGCGAGCGCATGATGTCTTTTAATTCTTCGGCGAGGTGGAAGGCACGAACTTTCGCCGGGTTGGAAAGGCGGTCCATCATATTGGTGATGCCGCCATATTTGAGGCCCTCGGTTACTGTTTCCCAGCCGTATTGAATCAACTTGGACGCGTAGCCGGGATCGATGCCTTTTTCTACCATCTTGTCGAAGCTGAGGATGGCGCCGGTCTGCAGCATGCCGCACAGGATGGTCTGCTCGCCCATGAGGTCAGACTTCACTTCGGCAATAAACGAGGATTGAAGTACGCCTGCACGGTGTCCGCCTGTGCCCGCAGCGTAGGCTTTTGCCAACTCAAGGCCATCGCCATTGGGATCATTTTCTGTGTGTACGGCAATCAGTGTGGGCACGCCGAAACCGCGCTTGTACTCTTCTCTTACTTCGGTGCCCGGGCACTTGGGCGCGACCATAATTACGGTCAGGTCTTCGCGAATTTGCATGCCTTCCTCAACAATGTTGAAACCGTGAGAGTAGGCGAGACAGGCTCCCTGTCTCATCAATGGCATAACCTGCTGCACTACGCTTGTATGCTGCTTGTCGGGCGTGAGGTTGAGCACCAGATCAGCCTGGGGGATGAGTTCTTCGTAGGTCCCTACGGTAAAGCCATTTTCTGTGGCATTTCTCCAGGACTGGCGCTTCTCGGCGATGGCGGTATCGCGCAATGTATACGAAACGTCCAGGCCGCTGTCACGTAAATTCAGACCCTGGTTAAGGCCCTGAGCGCCACAGCCAATGATAACCAGCTTTTTTCCGCGCAATTTTTCGACACCGTCGGCAAACTCCGAACGATCCATAAAACGGCATTTGCCCAGTTGTTGCAGTTGCAGGCGAAGTGGTAGCGTGTTGAAGTAATT
The DNA here is from genome assembly GCA_047650635.1 of Halioglobus sp. GTDB lineage: Bacteria > Pseudomonadota > Gammaproteobacteria > Pseudomonadales > Halieaceae > JBALVT01. The sequence continues at coordinate 8,624 of JBLHNQ010000003.1, read as the reverse complement.
TTGTCCCATGATGGAATCCTCTGCTGATAGGTAATGTGAGGCGCACTCTACGCCAATTCAGGTGTTGCGTAAAACGCTATAATGTATATATAGTATTGTTAATATAGCAATATTGGGAGAGTGTTCTATGGATACCAGAGTGATGCGCGTATTCCTGTCGGTGGCTGATACCCTCAATTTTAGTCGCAGTAGTGAGAATCTGCACATGAGCCTCTCTGCAGTGAGTCGAACCATTGCACGCCTGGAGCAGGAATTGGGGCAAACCTTACTGGAACGGGATAATCGAAGAGTTAGCGTGACACGCCACGGCGTGCAGTTTAGGGAGTATGCACAAAAAGCGCTTGATGACTGGCAGAGACTGCAGCAACAGCTCAGTGCTGACACGGCTCTCGCGGGAGAGGTTAGACTGTTTTGTTCGGTAACGGCCAGCTACAGTATTTTGGCTCCGATTTTGGAGGCTTTCCGGGTTGCACATCCCGCAGTCGCCATTATGATGCACACGGGCGATCAGGCTGACGGAATTTCAAGGGTTCTTTCGGGTGCCGATGATGTTGCCGTCACAGCCCGGCCGGATTCTCTGCCCCGGCGGCTGTCTTTTCTGCCGTTACAGCAATCACCACTTGTTCTTTGTGCCCCAACTGCTGATTGTGTCGCCCGAGAACTGACCCATTCAGGAGACATTTCAGCACCAGATTTTGACTGGTCAGAGATCCCCTTCATTGTCCCCGAGCGCGGTATCAGCAAAGATCTGCTCGATAACTGGTTTCGTGAACAGGGCATTACTCCCACTATATACGCGCAGGTGGCGGGTCATGAAGCTATTGTGGCAATGGTGGGCCTGGGCTTGGGAGTGGGCATAGCGCCTGAACTTGTTATAGAGACCAGCGGCATGCGTGACATGCTAACGCCGTTAGCACCTAAGCACCCTCTACCCTCGCTGGACATAGGGCTTTGTAGTTTGAAACATCGCTTGGAGAGCCCTTTGGTCCAATCACTATGGAATACCGCGCGGAATCTGGGGTAAAATACGACCCATGAATCAAACAGACAACACCCTTCCTGCGGGAGAGGGCGAGAAAGAAGAGCCAAAAGGGGGGCTTGCTCCCGGTCTGGACATGCTCATTGATGAGCATGAAGAGGAGGTGTCTGAGAACGGCAAGACGGTGCGCCGCCGTGGTATCTTCCTGTTGCCTAACCTAATCACTACCGCGGGTTTGTTCTGTGGCTTCTATGCCATTGTCGCTTCCATGCGCGGTGATTTTGAAAGTGCCGCCATCGCCATTTTTTTTGCTGCCATCTTCGATGGCTTGGATGGTCGCGTTGCACGCTTGACCAATACTTCAAGTAAGTTCGGGGAAGAATACGACAGTCTGGCCGATATGGTGTCGTTTGGTGTTGCACCCGCCTTAGTGATGTATAGCTGGGGTCTGAGCGATCTCGGTAAAATTGGCTGGAGTGCCGCCTTTGTCTATGTGGCCTGTGCCGCCCTGCGTCTTGCGAGGTTTAATACGCAGATTGATACGGCCGACAAAAAGTACTTTACCGGACTGGCTAGTCCCGCTGCTGCAGCTGTGATCGCCAGTACGGTGTGGGTTTGTCAGGATTTAGGCTGGGTTGGGGTAAATTTGCCTCACGAGGTTTCCATTCTTGTCAGTTTGTTAACGGCTGTCACCGGCATTCTGATGATGGCCAATTTCCCCTATTACAGTTTTAAGGGCATTGACCTACACGGTCGAGTACCCTTTTTTGTAATGATACTTATTGTGTTGGTAATCGGTCTGGTCACTCTGGACCCTCCCCGAATTCTGCTGGCGGCGTTCGTTATTTACGCGGTCTCTGGGCCCGTTATCTTCCTCTTGAAGTTGCGCAAAAAATAGCGCGCTGAGAGATGCCCCGGGATAGCTTTTTTGTGGGAGAGGAGTAGTCTTCCCGCCACTATTTTTTGTAATCCTTTAATCAGTCTACACGTCACTTCACATCAGGAGAATTAAATTATGATCCATTCCGGCAAATCCATAACGGTCGAGATGCTCGACGGTGGTATCGCCGAACTGAAGTTCGATCTTCAGGGCGAGTCCGTCAATAAATTTGATAAGAGCACAGTAGATGATCTTGCGGCTGCGGTGGCAGCTATTAAGGCGGACGCTCAGGTTAAAGGCGTCGTCGTTACATCCGGGAAGGGTGTGTTTATCGTGGGCGCTGATATCACCGAATTTACTGAAATGTTCAAACTGGACGAAGAGGAAATCGCCGCTTGGTGCATCAAGATTAACGCAGGGTTTAATGCATTTGAGGATATGGATATACCCAAGGTCTGCGCGATCAATGGGATAGCACTGGGCGGTGGGCTCGAAATGGCACTGTGCTGTGATTTTAGAGTGATGAGCAGCACGGCTCAGGTGGGTTTTCCGGAGGTCAAGCTTGGACTGTTCCCTGGTTTTGGTGGCACCGTGCGATCACCGCGCATAATGGGTGTGGATAATGCCGTAGAGTGGGTGTGTGGCGGCGGTCAGCATCGCGCCGACAAAGCACTGAAAGATGGCATGGTAGATGCGGTTGTGGAACCTCAGCAGGTTCGAGATAGCGCCATCGACCTGGTTGGCCAGTGTCTGGCAGGCAAAATAGATTTTCGCGCAAAACGGCAAGAAAAACTGGATCCTCTGGCGCTTCCGGACACCGAGAAAATGATGGCCTTCCACACCTCTAAAGGGTTTGTGGCGCAACAGGCTGGTAAAAATTTCCCCGCGCCTAATGCGGCGGTAAGAGTTATGGAGACCCAGGCAAGTATGGGGCGGGACGATGCATTGGCTGTGGAAGCTAAAGGCTTCGCCAACATTGCAAAGACACCACAGGCAACGGCCATGGTTGGTTTGTTTCTCGCTGATCAGGCGGTGGCGAAAGCCAACAAAAAGCATTCTGCAGGGGCGAGGGATATCACCCAGGCTGCTGTGCTAGGGGCTGGTATCATGGGCGGCGGCATCGCACACCTGTCGGCTTCCAGGGGTACACCAATCATTATGAAGGATATCGCCGATGCCGCCCTTGATCTGGGTATGAGCGAGGCTAGCAAGCTGCTTGCCAAGCAAGTATCTCGTGGCAGGATGGACCCTGTGAAAATGGGGGCAATTCTTTCTTCAATTCGGCCCACCTTGAACTACGGCGACTTCGGTGAAGTGGATGTCGTGATAGAGGCGGTTGTAGAGAATGAGAAGGTAAAGAAAGCGGTGCTCGCAGAGGCCGAAACAAAGTTGAAAGATGGCGCTATTTTGGCATCCAATACATCCACCATCTCAATTACACGGCTTGCCCAGTCGCTGAAAAACCCAGAGAACTTCGCCGGTATGCACTTCTTTAACCCGGTTCACATGATGCCTCTGGTTGAGGTGATTCGCGGAGAAAAAACCTCCGATGAAACCACTGCGACACTCGTTGCCTACGCCAAGAAAATGGGTAAAAATCCGATTGTTGTTAATGATTGCCCTGGGTTTTTGGTCAATCGCGTGCTCTTTCCGTACTTTGCCGCATTTGCGATGTTGGTGCGCGATGGTGCTGATTTTCAGGTAGTTGACAAGGCGATGGAGCAATTTGGTTGGCCCATGGGCCCTGCCTACCTGATGGATGTGGTCGGCATCGATACCGGCGTGCACGCTGCGGCGGTAATGGCCGAAGGCTTCCCCGATCGGATGCAGCATGAGTTTAAGGATGTGTCAGAAGTTATGTTCGAAAATGACCGTCTGGGCCAGAAGAATGACATCGGTTTTTACAAGTATGTGCCAGACCGTAAAGGCCGTAAGCAAAAAACGGTGGACGAAGAGACTTATGCACTGATCAAGCCTCATGTCGGTGAACCCGCCGAGTTCGAGGCGCAAGATATTGTTACTCGTATGATGATTCCCCTGTGCACAGAGATTGTCAGGTGCCTGGAAGACAAAATAGTCGGTTCGGCGGCGGAGGCAGATATGGCCTTGATATATGGAATCGGTTTCCCTGTGTTCCGCGGGGGTGCAATGCGTCATATCGATTCAGTTGGCGTTAAAGAATTCGTTGCTCTGTGCGACCAATATGCCCACCTGGGTAAGTTGTATGAAGCCCCACAGATGCTGAAAGATATGGCGGCCAATGGCCAGTCATTCTTCGCTTAACGCACAGACACAGGAGTACTAAACATGAGTTTGAATGATAGAGACGTCGTAATTGTAGATGCTGTACGTACGCCAATGGGTAAGTCTCGCAATGGTATGTTTCGCCATGTGCGAGCCGAGAACCTATCCAGTGCGTTGGTCATTGCCCTGCAAGAGCGCAACCCCGGTTGGGATATAGCCCAGACAGAAGATGTTATCTGGGGTTGTGTAAACCAGACTCTGGAGCAGGGCATGAACGTTGCGCGAGTCATCAGCATGATGGCTGGTTTGCCGCGAACCGTGGCCGCCCAGACTGTTAACCGATTGTGCGGTTCCTCTATGCAGGCCCTGCATACGGCTGCCCAGGGTATTATGACGGGTAATGGCGATGTGTTTGTGGTCGGTGGTGTTGAGCATATGGGTCACGTTGGCATGATGCATGGCATCGACTTGAATCCTGCTGCATCCAAGGTTGTGGCCAAGGCATCAGCAATGATGGGTCTTACAGCCGAGGCACTGGGGATGATGTACGGCATCACCCGTGAAGCGCAGGATGCATTTGCTGTGCGTTCGCATAAAAAAGCCTGGGAGGCTACGCAGCAGGGCCGATGGAAGAACGAGATTGTGGGTATTGAGGGGCACGATGAGCTCGGCAATAAAGTCCTGTGTGAAATTGATGAAGTGATTCGCCCTGAGACCACGCTTGAAAGCCTCGCTGGCCTCAAGCCGGCGTTTGACCCGCGCAATGGTACGGTTACTGCCGGTACGTCGTCGGCACTGTCTGATGGGGCGTCGGCTATGTTGGTGATGAGCGCAGCCAAGGCCGCCGAGCTTGGGCTAAAGCCCAGGGCTAAAATCCGCGCCATGGCAGTTGCTGGTTGTGACGCAGCAATTATGGGTTATGGCCCTGTTCCCGCTACTCAAAAGGCACTCGCGCGAGCTGGCCTGACCATCGACGATATCGATTACGTGGAATTGAACGAGGCCTTTGCCGCTCAGTCATTGCCGGTGATCAAAGATCTCGGCTTGAGTGATGTCGTTGAAGACAAGGTTAATCTCAACGGTGGCGCCATTGCCCTTGGGCATCCGCTGGGTTGCTCCGGAGCGCGCATCACCGGCACCTTGTTAAACGTCATGGAGGGCAATGACGGTACTTTGGGTCTTGCCACCATGTGCATTGGCTTGGGGCAAGGCATCTCCACCATTATTGAGCGGGTGTAATCCCCATAACTCTTGCGGTAGGCGCTTGTTGAGCCCTACCGCAAGAGCCTTAGCCTGCAAAGTTTAAAGACCGGGTGCCGTCCACTGGCCATCGCCATCCGCGTCGATGTAGATTGGGTTGGAGAAGGCGTAGGGTGTAAATAGTGGATACACCACCTGATAATCAGCTCCCGCCTCCCCGTGCACTTCTACGGTGAGTAGCGCATCTTTTGGAAACTCCAGTTCGAACGCAAATTCACCAGAGTCATCTAAGGTTTTGGTTTTTATCGTTTTGCCATTTATCTGTGCACTGATGGTTGTTGCATCCACCCATGCAGCTGAACTAACGGTGCCCGACAGGCGACCCTGAGACACATGGGCTAGTCCTCCCATCTTCACGCCGGCAAAATTCAGCGTTAGCAACGGTCCGGTGGTACCGTACATATTTCCATTTTTGATAGCGCTGGTAAACGTTACTATGTCGAATGCGGCCAGTGAATCGTCGTCTACGGCGACCATATTCCGCGGCATGGCAACTTGGCTGCTACGCGTATGCGAATCACTGTTCGCCGACCCCACTATTCTTATCCCTTGCTTTAAAAATGAAAACCAATCCAGGCGCATTGCCTCTACACGAGAGACTGCAGATGCCTGAGGGCCATTCATAAGTTCGATCACGTCAAAATCGATATCACGCAAGCCACTTATCGGGTCGGCTTCGATGAGCGTATTATTTGGATAGCTGTCGATAGGTAACGCAGGTTGGTAGGGGTGTGCGGCAGGACCCATGTGGTCTAGATAGGCCTGGTTATCTATTTGCTGATAGTAGTCATCCGGCAGATCTCCCGACAGTGCGAGTGAACTTCTGGCGTGATTGAGCTGCGATACGATATCAGGGTTACGCCGCTGCATTTCGTGGATAACTTCTCGCACGCGGCGATTCTCTCCGTTGGGGGCTCCTTTGCGAAAGGCGTGAGGGAGGGGTTCCAGCGGGAAAAAGTTGGCGTGTCCGATTGTTTTAGGTACTCGATCGGAGGGCACTTCACTGGTCATCTCGGTGCCTGTTATGGTGATAATCTTTGCACTTAAATCCAGTTCTTTTACTAATTCGTCAAAGCTGAAGACGGTGTCGTGTTCGCTGGCCACCATGACTTCTCCATGTTCAGCGACGAAGGTGCGCAGCCGCTCTACCGTGGAAAGGGCGTTATCCATGCTCGGTCCTGAGTGAACATGGAAGTCGGCAGCGATGTATCCATCACTCTCAACGACTCTTATGGGTGTGGCAATGTTTAAGATGGTTTGTTCTCCGGCTTTTGCGCTGACTTGTGATTTTTCCAGACTGTATTCGATGCCCCGAGTTGCATACACCTCGTAGTCGCCAGGCGCCAAATCAATATATTTCCTGTCACTTTCGATGCCCGCTAAAAACAATGACGATACCGGTTTCGTCGAACGCACACCTTCGTCATCGGTTACTGAAAATCCGCTCAGAGAATCTTGAAAACTGGGTTGCGGCGTTGCATCCAGCCCCCTAAATATCAGCCTCATGGCCTCGCCTGTAGGCAGTAACACTCTCGCAGGCTCGCCTACATTTAGCAGCCCAAGATTAACATCAGCGCCGTTTACGCTTACGTTTCTGACAAGCTTTCGGCCACCAGGGGCGAGCAGGCGGAGTCTATATTCGCCATTGGGGACTCTACCGGAAAATTCCCCTCGGTCATTTGGCTGCATATGGGTGAGCGGGGTGCCGTCAAGGAAATCCAAATGCACGACTGCCGTTGCTTCGGTTGCAATACCTGATAGTCGATGGGCGTCGTGAAAAATTTTGTCGGTAATTGAGGCAACATCGCTGCCGCGCGACACTAAAATTTCTTCCTCTAACTGGATGGTCGCTTCTTCCTCGAGCCCCATCAGGGCCATTTGCAGCAACTGCAATACTCCAAGTGAAGCCGGGTCACCCAGCATGAAAGGCTCGCTCAGGATGATAAATGCCGTAGAAGCATCATCTGCCAATGCAAAAAAAGGCAGATCGATGTCTTCACTACCGACGGTTTTCCTCGCCGATTTCATACGCCAACCATAGGAGATAGGCACAATGGAATCTCTGGGTGAAATCATAATGATGGTGTCAGCGGCGCGCGCCGCCTGTTCGAATGCTGGCAACCCACGCTCTACGAAATCTTCCTGCTGAAATCCGTTTGTGCGCGAGAGGTCCCGACTCGATAATACAAATACTTCCATCGAGTGATAGTTGAATCCAACGGGGAGGTAGACGGAAAATCCGTCGCTGGCGTTGGTTGCTCGGCGAATTGCTTTAGTGATGTGGAGTCGGTTGGGCTGATGCTTATTGAGTGTGTACCTCGTCTCAACGACGATTCCGTTGCGCCCACCGAGGGTTAAGATTGACGCGCTGTCTTTACTCATCGCTATGTCGATTCGATCAATGTCTATGGGTGTTGCTCGACTGCCTTGCAGTAAGTCCTGCGCGGCAACAAATTGGTCATCGGGGCGGTCGCAGTAGCCCAGATCGATAAGAACCCCGCCCTTGACCGATAAATCACTCTCGTGGTCTATATTGGAAATCACCGCGCAAAGGGTGCCGTTACTGAGATACCAGTCGCCTATTCCACCGGCGGCATCGGGCCCTTGCTGCACTAGTTGGGGAGCGTTGTGAGGGGTAATTTGCGCTGCTAACACGGCTGAAGTTTGCTTGATATGTTCGTTGTTATGAGCGGATAGCTGGGACCCAGGTAGTAAAGATGCTAAAACTGAACAGATAAAAACAGCAATAGGCGAATCGATTTTTGACATAGCACTGTTCTCTCGATTTGACAGATGTTTTGCAGCATAGACACAGTCAATAGTAAAAGCTAATACGATGTTTAGTGTGGCCTCTGTATGCTTGGCCGTTTGATAACCATGAATACCATGTTCGTCGTCAACCTATAACGGTGAACCCATTTATATTGTTGGACTCTCCCCAGCGAGATGGGGCGCCTATTCGCCTGGATACTGATTTGGCGATTTTTTCGCCAACGTAGAGTCAGTTAGCTGTTTGTTTTTTAGGCGTTTTTTGCCTTGTCGAAATTAATTACCAATTATTTTTAAAAACCCCTTGCGGGCGAGCAAAGCATCCGTATAATGCGCTCCTCGGTCAAGGGGCAACCCTACCGCGTCTCACGCCCTAGCGGTGTTGAGAGTTGTTTAACAAGTAGATGAAGACAGATGTGTGGGCACTTGTTGGAGTAGTTGTCACAACTATTCAGACACAACAAGTGTTCATAAATTCATTACGAATTATGA
>JBLHNQ010000002.1:0-129833 GCA_047650635.1 Halioglobus sp. | reverse complement strand
TGGTCACAGGCGCGGCGCAGCGATGCCGGGCCAAACTCTTCAGCCAAAATACGCGAATCATTAACGCCTAAATTTCTTAACATGTCATACATGGACTGCATAAAAGACGCCGGCCCACATAAGTAAAAGTCGTAATCGTTCAGCGGGAGTACCGCCTGTAATAATGCTGCTGAAATTCGCCCATGAGAGTGATAGTCCTGCCCGGGCACCATGTTATCGTCAACCTCACTCAATGCCCAGAAGCTGCGAATGCTGCCTGCAGATTGCTGCGCAATATCCTTGAGCTCGTCGAAAAAAGCTCGCTGTACGCTGCTGCTTGCTGCGCAGATTAATGTTGTTGGTCGAATAGCGCGGGTTCTCACGCCTTCTATCAGAGCATGTCGCGCCATCGATACCATAGGCGTTATGCCCACGCCCCCAGCGAGCAATACCGCTGGACGCGGTGAAGATGCATCGAAGCTAAACGCGCCAGAGGGTGCCTTGGCGTGAATTATGTCACCCACTGTTAGCTGATCATGAAGATGACTGGAGAGCAGCCCATCGGGCGTGTTGCCATCGAAAGACTGCTCACGCTTGACGCTAATGCGCAGTTGTTGGTCGGCAGGTGCGCTGGACACTGTGTAGGTCCTGATCGTATCTTTGCCGTTAATGGGTCGTTTAATGGTTAGAAACTGACCTGCCATAAAATCCGGTATAGCGTGGTCTACAGCTTGCAGATAAAAAGACTTTATTACGCTACTTTCATCGACGACGTTCTCTACAACATAGGGCAGCCACTGTTCACGCTGCGATTCTACCTTTCGCTTCTGCTGCGCTTCACCCCAGGTACCCGTGAGCAAGGTATTGGGGGAATATTCATCAAGTACCCAACGCAGCGGCAAACCATTTTCGATGCGTCGACCATGATCGATATGAAATTTCCACAGTCGTTCAGCGCCATCGAAGAACAGCGTATCAGGGCTGTCCCACAAAATTTCAACGCTACCCGTCAGGGTTAACAGGTGGCCGTTTTCAAAATCTAAAAACAATAATCCGGCCTTGGCATTCTCAACGAAATTACCTAAGGTATTAAAGTGGTTGTTGCCCAGATAATCCGGAATGGTGAGCGTGTTTGCATTATCTACACGGATAAATCCTGGCCTGCCACCGCGGTGAGAAACATCCGCTCCTTCGCTAGCCTCGCCACTGCCATTGCTAACGGAGCTGGCGACAAAAAAGGTATCGCTTTGTTGAATTAATGTGCGGGCTTCTTCGTCAAGTTTCGTTATTTCTTCAATAGACGTTGCCGGCATGATCTCGGGCTCTATCCATTCAAGCTCCCGCGTTTGAATATATTGAGGGCAGTTGCCAAAGGACTGATCGACCGCAAGTCGAATGTGATCACTGGAGGCCTCAATTATATGCGCGGCCAATCGGTTGCGTCGACGGCTTGGAAGGTCGATGCCGAGTAAGCCCAGTCGAGTGCCTTGTTGCATGGCGTCGGCAAGTGGGTCTCCGGCCACCGGCGCACCGTGAATATCTAGCGTTTTGTTATCCCTTGAGCTAATAAATTCTCGATCATTGAACAGAATTGATGCCCATGGCCAGCCTGCTTTATCGGTGTGCCCAACAAAAATGAAGGGCAATTGCTGATAGAATTCCCGGTGCTGATCTGGCATGTGATCCCGTATTACACGACTGCCGAAACGCTCCATTTGTTCCCGCACACCTTGTTGTTGCTGCACCTGTTGTTCACCGCGGTGAAAGGGTGAGGCGGTGGTTTTGGCTAATGGCTGGGCGCTGGTTTTCATAATTTTTTCTCTGGTTTACTCAATGTCATGACACCTGGGGTGTCTGTAACCACGCTTTCCCGGGTGTGGGTATTCGCATGACCTGTCGCAAATTGTCAGCATTATTTTTACTACTGAGCTTTTCAAGTAAGGTGAGAGCTACTTCTACGGCAGTGCCAGGGCCTGTTGACGTAATCAAGTTATCGTCAATAACAACAGCCTGGTCAACAAACAGTGCGCCACTTTGGATGAGCTGTTGTTTTCGTCGGCCACCCGGTTGGTGATATGTGGTGGCTTTTTTCCCTTTTAGAACACCGGCTTCGCCTAATGCAATGGCAGACACGCAGACACTGGCAATGACTTTTTTCGCGGTGGCAAAATGGCGGATAACGTCAAGAAAAGGTTCGCTAAGTGCATCGTTATAAAAGCCATTGGGTTCAAACCCACCAGGGATTGCCAGCGCGTCAAACTCATTCAAGTCTATATCCTCCAGCAGATAGTTGGGTTGAAGCTGTAATCCAAATGTGGTTTTGATGTGTGACTGCATGCCCACATCGATCAGTTCAATGGCTTCATCCCCTACGAGAGATGCCCAACCTAGCACGTCGCTGAAGGCCGACATTTCGAGGGGCTCTACACCATTGGCGAGTAACATAATGACTTTTTTCATACGTCCTCCTAAGGGTGGTTTGCCTGTATAGGGGAGAAACAATGAATCAGCCAGACCATAATGTAACGATATGGCTGATTCATTAGCCGGTGTTATGCCGCTAGACCTACCGCTGTGGCTTGCATGGGCACAAACCCCGGCAGCTGTTCAATACGCTGTAACCAAGCACGAATATTGGCGTAGTTTTCCAGTGACACATCACCTTCAGGTGCATGGGCAATATAGGCGTAGTTGGCAACATCGGCGATGGTGGGCGTATCACTAGCCAGCCAATCACGATTTTCAAGATGCGCATCGATGTTAGTCAAAAAAACATGGGAGTCGCCGACAGCTGCTTCATGGTCCAAGCCGGCACCAAAAACATTAACCAGGCGTGCGGCAGCGGGGCCATAGGCCACTTTACCGGCGGCAAAAGATAAAAATCGTTGCACTTCAGCAGCGGCCGCAGCATCTTCGGGTAGCCATCGTCGAGAGGCATCATACTTCGAAGCCAAATAAATCAAAATGGCGTTAGAGTCCGACAAGGTTGTTTCGCTGTCTTCTAAAACAGGCACCTGGCCAAAACGATTTTTTAGCAGAAAATCTGCATTTTTGTGTGCACCTTGTGCAAGGTCAACATCGATAATATCTGCCTCTAGTCCAAGAATGGACAAGAGCAGCTGTACGCGGTGTGAGTGACCGGAAAGTGCGTGACGGTAAAGTTTGATAGTAGACATGGTGTATTTCCTTTTAGGGTTGAGGTTGGGTTTAACGGTTAAAAAACGCTTGTTCATTCAAAACTATTGTTTAATTAAAAAACGCGGCGTTCAGTTTTACTAATAGGTTGCTCATTAATACTGGCGTCGCGTTTTTGCATCAGGCCATCAATATCGAAGTCCCAATTCTCATTACCGTAGGCACGAAACCACTGACCACTGTCGTCGCGGTATTCATACTCAAAGTGGACAGCAATGCGATTGTCGGTAAAGGCGAACAATTCTTTTTTCAGACGGTAATCGAGCTCTCGTCGCCACTTGTGAGTCAGCAGCTGGGTGATGGCTTTTCTTCCCTCTACAAATTCGCTGCGGTTGCGCCATTGAGAATTCTCGGTATAAGCCAATGCGATGCGGGCGGGGTCTTTGCCATTCCACAAGTCTTCAGCGCGCTGAACTTTTAGTTTTGCCGTCTCCCACGTGAAGGGAGGTTTAAGTTGTTCGCTCATTGCATTGCTCCGTGGTGAGTGTTCTAGTCAGACCTAATGTCTACCGATCGGTTTACTTTGGATCAAAGATATACCGATCGGTATACCTTGTCAAATAGTATTTTGAATATTTTTATATCGTATATAAAACAGTGAGTTATAAGTTTTAAGTTGCCTGGGAAACCGTTCTTCTTGAGATAAGGAGTGGCTTGATATAGGATTGTTTACCGTTTAAATATAAACAATTCGGTATAGGTTAAATATCGACAGGGGAGCGCCGTGCCAGCACCATCAAAACGAGACATTATTGTCGCTACAGCACTTCAGCTGTTTTATAGGCATGGTTTTAATGCCACTGGCATTGAGCGCATTGTTAAAGAAGCCGGTGTTTCAAAGAAAACCCTCTACAACCATTTTAAATCCAAAGATGAGCTGGTACTGGCAACCTTGCGCCAGCGCGATGAGTTGTTCAGGAATAATTTGATGCGAGAGACAGAGCGCCTTGGCAGCACCCCGCGGGAAAGGCTGCTGAGTATTTTTGATGTTCACCATCAGTGGTTCCAACAAAAGGATTTTTCAGGCTGCATGTTTATTAATGCTGCTGCGGAGTTTTCTTCTCATCAAGACCCCAACCATATGATCAGCGCGGAGCATAAGCGGCTGGTACGTGATTACATTCGCAGCCTGGCCGAGCAGGCCGGAGTGAATAATGCCGAAGTGCTATCGAGGCAGCTGAACTTACTTTTAGAAGGGGCAATTGTTGATGCCCATGTTAGTGGTAACAGCGAAGCAGCAACAATAGCAAAGGCTATGGCGTCAGTGTTTATTGAAAAAGCCCTTGCGTAACAGTCGTTGAATTACGGCTGCGGAAAGCGCCCGGGGGCTTGCCATCGCCTGCACATGGGCAGCGCTGGTTTCGACTTCGACGACTCGGGTATGAACTGACCGGGTACCGCCAAGCTGACTTCATCTATGAGATTGAGCGGGGGTAAGCTCCATTAGATAGTCGAAGTCGCTATAGCTGAGATTCAGGGCGGAACAAATACGTTCCCGCGAGGTGCCAAGCTTGCAAAGAGTTTCGAATAAACCGAAATTCATATAGGCCAGTTTCAGTGGATCCATCTCATGCCCCGATTTTTCAGAGGCGCGAGGCCGGTAGGTCAGGGCTGGGGAAGATGTGATGTGCTGCGCTGTTATGGTTTGCATAGTTTATTTCCTTGGGTTTTTTTGGTTTCTACAGTGTGCATATATCTAGTGTTTAAATTGTGTCTACAGTTGATATAGCAAGTTACGTGCCAGTCGAATTGGGCCGACATAGGGGTATATAGGACTTATTTAGCGCTGCGCGAATAGCGTATTGCGGGATGCTGGCGAAATCAGATTGCAGAATGCAAAATCTTGAGAGTAGGGCGCGTCAAGCGCAGTTGAGATTCGCTTTTTTGCAGAGTGTCTTTAGGCTCTCTGGTTCACAGGGTTTTTGATTCGGGGGTGACGTCTTGGCGCATGTGGCAGTAGGCGATAAAACAAATACAACCCAAAACACCGATAATTACTATTTGTACTACTACCGCATCAGCCCCTGTGATGTGCCATTTCCCTATGCTCATCTTCGGGGTTCCGGTGATGACCTCCTCGAGTAAATCTGACGCGCGCCATATCAGCGTCAGTAGCGATAGGAATAAAGTTTTAGCTTTGGTTCTTTTCGCCACAGCACCAGATAATTTTTCAATAACAGACATTGTGCTGCGAGGCTGACCATTTAGTATCGATTGGATCTGTGGGCGACGGGATTGATGCTTCATCCATTTGCTCTACCAAAGCGATGATGCTGTCAGTTTTAAGATTTTCTAAAGCAGTCAGCCACCCCGACGGAACTTCTTCGCCGGCGCGCAATTTGGTTTCTATCGCCCCGAGTGCATCGCCTGCTGGCATGAGGCCTACGCTGCGAAAAATACTCGCCAGGCTATGCACATGGCGCTGTATCGCTTCCTTATCGCCCTGTTTGTCGGCAGCTGTCAGCTCATCCCAGCGCAGGGTAGCTTCGGTGCACACTTTGTTGATCACAATTCGCAAGTTGTCGCGGCCTATTTCTCGAGTCAATTCTTCTAAGACGCTTTCAGCCACAAGCTCAATATCGATTATGCTGGTTTGGTATGTGGTGTTTTCAACAGCTTCCTTTGAGGGCAGTTTTTTATCTTTAGAGAGCCAGGTGGTTAGCGCTCTATAGAGTTTTTCTCGGGCAATAGGTTTGGCCAGGTAGCCATCCAGTCCGATCTCAAAGCCGGCTTCTTTTTCTTTTTCGTCGATATGTGCCGTCAGAGCAACAATCTTCAACATTTCGCTGCTGGCGAACGTGCGGATTTGTCGGGTGGCCTCCAGTCCATCAATGTCAGGCATGCTGAGATCCATCAGCACGAGGTCGAATTGTTGTTGCCTTGCTGTGGCCACAGCTGCGGCACCGCCATCGACCTTGGTTACCTCAAGTCCCATTGATTCGAGAATCATGGCGCCCACTAGCAGATTAGTCTCGCTGTCATCTACCAGCATGATGCTGCCCGTAAGCTTCCTTGTATCTGCTTCTTGTTGAGCCTCTGCGATCACGGAAACAGGCTCGCTTTCGGTCGGCAGTGTTGCTGGCAGTTCGAACCAGAACTTGGTCTCTTGCCCCGGTGTGGATTTCACCATGATTTCTCCACCCATGCTGCGCACGTTACGCCGCACGATATCCAGACCCAGGCCGGTGCTATCGTCACAGAAGTGGCGGTCAGTTTGTGTGGTAATGCCCTCTGGTTGAGAGCTCCAAAAAGGCTCGAATATATGGGGTAAGTCTTCTTCGGATATGCCTATTCCTGTATTGATGACCTCCAGCCGCAAAATGCAATGGTCTGGTGTCTGGTGCACAGGCAGTGCGCGGATGGTAATCGTGCCTGTGTTAGTAAACTTGATTGCATTGATGGCGAGATTTAACAACGTTTGTCGTAAGCGGGCGGGATTGCCATAACAGCGGTCTGGTAATTTGGGTGAAAGGTCCAGCTTGACTTGCAATGATTTTTCTTGCGCTTTGGCTGCGATCATATCGATTGTGGAGCGGATTAAATTGGGCCAGCTGAATACTTCCTGACCTTGATGGGGTGCCATCTCCAGCTTAGATACGTTCAGTACATAGTTGATCACTTGCATCAGGTTTTCGGAGGAGCTGTGAGCAAGCCGAAGGAGTTTGGACTGTTCGGGGTCGGTTGGATGATCTTCCAGCAAAGACAGGGCGCTCACCACACCGTTGAGCGGCGTTCGAATTTCATGACTTATTTGCACAAACAACTGTCTTTGCGCCTCCTGTGCCTCTTCCAGCTGTTGTTTAGCAGCCCCTAGCTCTGTGTTTAGTTGTTCCAGGTCATCAACCATTTTTCTTTCTGTGGACATGAAGAACAATTGGTCAAGCTGCATATCCTGGGCTGAAAAATCACTGAGGCTCAGTTGGGTTTCGGGACATTCTGAGTTGATCCAGAAAACCCACGGGGCTCCGCAGAAGCATAAAACATCCTGCTTGTGATACTGCGTGCGTAATAACTGCCCCCTGATAGCGAACTTCTTATTCCTTGCCGTAAGCAGGCAAAGCGAGCCCAGAACTTTGATGCCGTCATTGAAGGTGGCGAGTGATGTTGGTCGTAATGTATTGAATACCTCTAGCAGCTTGGGTTCGTGCTTTGTTTCAGGCATGCACTTGCTGAGAGTGTCGCTAACGTAGACTAGGTTCATGGATTTGTCGATGCACATCACAACAGAGAACAGGCTGTGTAAATCCCCCCAACAGATATCCAGAGGCTGGTTCATGCAGCTAATATCTCAACTTCGAAAATGGTGTGTGTACCATGATCTACGGCTACTTCGCTCTGCGATATGAAGGTGATTGTGTTGTTGAAGCGTGTGGCGAGGCCTTTAAGTAGGCCCACAACAAAAGGCGTCAAACGCTCCCGCTGACTAACATAGTGAATAAGATGGTGGTCTCCCTTGGGTTCGATAGAAAACTCAGGCGGTACATAGTTGAGAAAGGTGCTTGTAATACGGTCGTGTAGGTTATTCAGATTACCCAGAAATTCCAGCATGTCCTGACCCGCTGCATCCATCAACAGGCCGTATGATTTGGTCGCGGTTTCCCGTACCCAATATTCACCGAACATTTCCAGGCAGGCCTCTACTGGCGCGTCCAGCACTTCCGCGGCCGCATCCGCCAGCGAGTAAGTAATGCTGTCGTCATAGCTGCGCATGGTAAGAAAGGAGTTCTCTGAAACGCCAGAAACCGACAACACCTTTTGCCACTGCCCCTCGCCGTACTGTTCGAGGATCATACTTTTTAACGAATTATTTATTAAGCCGTACATGACAGAGCTCCTTTGTTGGTTGTGATCAGGCCTGCATTTGTTTCCAGGACTGTAATTTTCGGTAAAGGGTTGATGGGGCTACCTCAAGCAGTCCTGCAGCCTGGTTAATGTTGCCATCGCAAGCACCAATGGCCGCCTCGACAGTATTTTTCTCAGTGAGCCATAACGGTTCGATCTGCTGTCGGCGTGTCATATGCGCCTGTTGCGCCGCTGGTTCGCGGAGACTGCTAATCGATGAAACTATGGCCATAGATGATGCCTCCGGCTCCAGATTACCGCTAATAACCAGATCGGGAAGCATGTCGTAATCCACTGCTGTTCCCTCGTTAAGCACCACAACTTGTTGCATTGCATTCTGCAGCTGGCGCACATTACCTGGCCAGGGGTAGCGGCAAATAGCCTCGGCCGCATCCTGCGAAAAGCCGTCAAACTGCTTACCTTCACGGTCACTGAACTGCTGCAAGAAATGATTGGCGATCATGAGTAAATCGGCCTCTCGCTCGCGCAGTGGAGGCATGCGCACAGGGATAACATGCAGGCGATAAAAAAGATCTTCACGAAAGCGCCCCTCGCGAACTTCTACCAGCGGGTCGCGGTTGGTAGCGCATACAAAACGCACATTGACCTGTTCCAGTGTATTACTGCCCACCTTGCGGAAAGTGCCGGTCTGGATGAAGCGCAGCAGCTTCTTCTGCAGATCCAGACTCATCTCGCAAATTTCATCCAGGAATAGAGTGCCGCCATTGGCAACGCTGGCGGCGCCTTCGCGGTTGGTGCTGGCTCCAGTAAAAGCGCCCTTGACGTGTCCAAATAGCTCGCTTTCCATCAGTTCGCCGGGTATGGCCCCGCAATTGATAGCAATGAATTCGGCGTTGCGGCGGGGGCTTTGCTGATGGATGGCCTCTGCGGCCAACTCCTTTCCCGTGCCGCTCTCGCCGACAATAAAGCCGGTGGCGTCGCTGGCGGCCAGAGAATCGATGGTTTTGTACACTGATTGCATTGCCAGTGATTGACCAATGAAATTGCAGTAGTGATCTCGCTCGAGTTGCGCCAGTTTATCGGCCCTTTCACCTAGTTTTAGTTGGGCGGCGGCGTTGTCCACGGTGACCTTAAGGCGGGCTGCATCGAATGGTTTAGTCAGGAAGTCGAAGGCACCTTTCTGGATGGCCTCCACTGCCATGTCCGAGCTGCCGTGTGCAGTCATTATGATGATCTTGGGTGCGGGTTCCAGGACGGCTGCTTCGTCCAGGAAGTCCATGCCGCTGCCGTCTGGGAGTTCGATGTCGAGCAGAATGATGTCCGGCTTGAACGCCCCCAGTGCGGCGTGCGCTGAGCTCAGCGTTTCAGCGCAGACCAGTTGGTAGTTCGTATCCTCCAGGTAGGCCTTATAGATGGCCGACAGCGAGATGCTGTCTTCTACCATAAGTACTTTTGCCTGTGTGTCCATGGTGTTCTCTCCGTTCTGCGCCCGTCTATAAGTTGTTGGTTTACAGGGACTGTCTATGTAGTATCAAGTTGTGTGCCATTATTTCTCAAAATGGGACGCGATTTGAATATAGCCCACAACATACTGTTTTATTTAGATATTATCTTTATAAAGGGCCCAGAAATGCCCTGTTTTCGGTTAGGCGGGCGCGCTTTTTGAGTTTCTTTTTCGCATAATGGGATAAATAATTGCAAAATGCGATTTAAAATGCAACTACTGTCTTGTTACTCATAGTGTTGCCCCTCAGCTGCAATGCTGGCCAGCAAGGTTGCGTCGTCAATAAAAATGACGCTTTCGCTCAAGCCGGTCATGCGGAACATTTGACGGGCATTGGCGTCTGCCCCGCTCACCAGGATTGCACCGTCGCCGGTTGTCTGGTGTGACACAATGAGTGGCTCAAGTTCGGCGATAGCGGTACTTTCCAGTAGCGTGACATTGCGTAAATCGATAATACAGGTGCGGTCTCGTGCGGTGTGCAGCAGACACTCTACGAAGCCGATTCCTGCCAGGCCCTCGCCATTGACCGTGCCGGACAGAAACATAAGCGCCGTGTTGCTCATGACATAACTTTTACATCCCGTCTCCTGTGCGTGTTTATCATGTGGTGAATATGACAAGGTGCTAAGGGTGTTGCCACTATGATTCTCGCCGACAACATCCATGATGCGACAGGCGCCCAGCAGACGTTTAACCGCCTTGGGTACGCCCAGTACTGAAATATCGTTCTGCGGATCTGCCAGTAACTGCGCAAGGCGGAAAAATTCCTGATGACCAGCGATCTCAATATGTTTTACGCTGCTGAAGTCCAGCAGTCGCAGCGCCGTGCTGGCATGCTCCTGCTCCTGTGGCAGGGAAGACACCAGTTCCTCGAGGTAGCGGGCACTTACCAGACGCGGCAGGCGCAGCGCCGCCAGAGATTGATTGCGGGAGGACCAGACAGATTGCCAGACAATTTTGGGCGCTTCGGTAGCAACTGTGCGCCGGTAGAACACACTTTCCTTGGCGCGATAGTAAATAAGCGGGGCTGTTAGTACTCCGAGTTTTATCATCCCCGCGGCATACCGTCGCCACAACCGAGCGGGATCCTGGGTGATTCGAAATAGCCACTCGAGATTGGATTTCTGCATCCACCGGGGCGCGCGTTTGACTGTGCCGGTAATAAACTCGAAAGTGCCACCCACGCCAATAGCCACCGGTACCTGCAGTTTATGTCGATTGCGGTTAAACCACAGCTCTTGCTTGGGATTGCCCAGCCCTACCAGCAGTATGTCAGCATCAGAGCTGTTGATGTTTTTCAGCAGGGCTTCGTCATGTGTGGCGAAGTCCTTCAGGGCAGTGCCCTGAATGTTGATGAATGGCGCCGAAGTGCCGGCGATTTTTAGTGTGGGGTTGGTTAACTGCAAGCAATTGGCCGCTGCGGCTGCCACCCCCCCGGCTCCACCGAGCAGGAAAAGTGAAAGTCCTTCTTTTGCTGCCCGGCTAGCCAGCGCCGGTGTGAGGTCTGAGCCAGTGACGCGTTGCTTGAGTGGCTTGCCCACAATTTTGCTCAACCAGATAATCGGAAAGCCATCCGCTGTCACTATATCCGATGAGCGCAATACATTCAGCAGTTCGGGGTGGCGGGGCCGGGTAAATGCATACCCCAGCGAATTCACCAAAAAGTCGGCGTTCAGAGTCGAAACCAAGTGAGTCCTTCCATTGTAGCCTTTTGTCATTGCGACGATTCGGTCTACTGTGTCTTGCAGCGATAGGTTGTCCACGGGAATACCCAGCGAGTTAAAGCAGTCCCGTGTTGCCGGGTAGGTCATTGTGGCCATGTCAAATATCTCCCTTAATGAGTATGTTTGCTATGTTGCGCTTCGATAAATTTTGCCAGCTTATTTTCTAACCTTCTGGCCTAGAGAAGGAGACCGGCGAGTATTGCGGACTGCATCAGTGAGGAAATCCAGCTCTGTGCTTTCTCGGTACCATTCATGCGATCGACATCCAGTGGCACATAAATCCTGGCCCCTGGCATAACGGTTTTGCGCGCGATCCGCGATGAGGTCCGGCTCCCCTTGTAGTTGAGCACTTCCCCATTAGCTTGAATCACAAAGGTATCCTTGAGTCGACCCAATACCGTATGACCGCCGCTCAGTTCAACGTAGTCGCCTATATTTCGGTCTTCGTCATATAAGTGGGAAGTGGGTACATAAACCTGCCCCGACACCTGCACGTAGTCCGGGGTATGCGGTATGGTCAGGGTGTCGCCGTCTTCCAGTGGCAGTTGGTCACCCTTGCGGCATTTCACTACGCGTTCCAGGTTTATCACCATGCGGCCATTGGCTTCAGCGCTCTCCAGTTGGCGAATGGTCTTGATATAATCCTGCCTGCCCGCCCAGTCATGGCTTGTTTTATCGCGGTTGTTGAAAGAGTGTGAAAGAGACAGCTCAATCATTAGGTCGTCCAGTTGGTCCTGCAGTTCATCCAGCGTCTCCTGTTGCATTGTGCGTACCGATTCGCGGGTGAATTTGGAGCCAAAGATATAGGCTTCGGGCGTCAGGCCGTCAGCGCGTTGCAAAACTTCGCACAGTGTTTCACCTCGATTTATGGCATACACGCCGGGGCGCTGCACTTCGCCGAACAGTGTTACTGAGGCACGCTCCACCCAGCCTGCTTTCTCTGTAAAGGTTAGCTGGTCCATGGGCGCTAGGGTCGGGTTAACGTGTTCATCAACATAAAGCGCGAGTAATTCGTTGTTGTCAGTGACTGTTATTCTCCCACCCGCGGCCTGCCTTGTGAGCTCACAAAGCGAAAGGAGTTTCAAGCTGTCCAGTGTTGTGTGCTCTACCTCATTGCTGCTGGTGGCATTGCGTTGTATGCGTGACAGCTCGGTGGTCAAACCATAAGCCTTGCGAGTCAGGCCACGGGCTGCGCAGAGCAAGTCACTGGCGCGCATATCTTGCACCAGTGGGTAAGTGCCAGAATGCAGCACTTCACCTTGTATTGTCACCAGGCGCTCATTCTCGCCATAACTGGCTTGTTGGCGCAGGCGGACGATTTCACTGTGCAATAATTCTGAGCGGTTACTCCGATCGTCGAAGAAATACAGCCGATCTCCTGACTCGATGGCGAGGTTAGCCGGTGCTGCTGAATCGAGCAGGGCAGCGGCTATTTTGAAGGGGATGGCCTCGATATCCCGCTCGGGATAACGGGTGCGTGCGATGACGCCATAGTACATCTCCGTGCCGGGCTGCAGTCCCCCGGACAGGGCGATAATGTCCAGCAGGCGGGCTCCTTCTTCTAGTGGTAACCTGCCGGTATAGCGCAGTGCTCCCCGAACTTCGATGACCCTGGAAGGACGATAATGAGTAGCCTGTATATCCAGTTCCCGGACAATGTCGTTCACGATCTGTTCGCGATCGTTGGCCAGGTTGAATACCATGATTTGGTCATGTGACTGCAGCTCAATATCGCCGTGGCCACCGGGGCTTGTGAGGGCCTGCATGAGGTTGGCATAGACCACTTCAGTGCGCAGAGTTCTGAGGTTTTCTCTTTTGACCAGCACGAAATCCACGTCTGCACCCGGCAGGAGAGCTTCGGCGCTGGGCACAATGTCGGAGATGCGCATACCTCGCCTGAACTGGAAGCCGCCGGGCCGTTTAACGTGACCCGCCAGTAGAATTATGTCTTCCAGTTCATCTTCCAGGGGCAAAACTCGCAAGAGATCTCCGGTTTGGACTGCAGTGCCCAGAATCACATGTTCCGGGCTGCCGGTGCTGGAGGTGGAGAAATCAATCAGGGTGCGAATACCTGCTGCCTGTATTCGCTCAATATGGGAGTGCTTTAGTGACGCGGTTGGCAGTAGGCCGCCGGCCATCACGATTATCTGCCCCACCGTATTTTCTCCTTTCATTTCGTAGATAGCGGGGCGTTGTACCTCGCCTCCCACGTAGACGATCGGTCCGATGGGTGGAACGAAGATAGTGTCGTTGTGGTCCAGATAAGAATCTTGGTTGATGCGCCCGTTTAAAAGCAGGTCGTAGAGATCCAGGCTAGCGATATGCTTACCACCCCTGATCAGTTCTATGTTGCGCAGTGTTCCGGTGGGTCGTACCCCGCCGGTTGTTAACAGCGCATCTATCATTGTGATGAGGCCGCCTATGGTGTAAACCCCAGGTTGAGTAACATCTCCGGCGAGTCGTATCTGGACTGTGCGCAGTTGCCCCATGGTGACCACTACTTTGGCACCGATTACGCGTCGTTCGAAACCTCCAGCGATGAGCTGCTCTGCCTCGTCGAAGGTCATGCCGGCAACTTTAATGGGGCCGTACTCAGGTACAAGGATGTTGCCGTCGCGGGTTACGATCAGTTTGTATTCCACATTTCGCTTGCCGTAAAGCTGCACAATGATGTTGTCCCCTGCACCTATCAGGTAGTTGGGTGGCACGGGAATGCCTGATACCGAAGCATGCGTGCTCTGCACCTGGTTAAATATGTCGTAGCCAAATTGAGTGAGATCAGAATGCAGTACTTGTTCCTGTTGAGTTTCTTCAAGGTTCAGCGGGCCACTTTTCTCATCGGCTATCTGCTCCAGCCGCGATTCGCCCCGCTCAATGACGCTCACCGGTATCGCTATTGACTCAGCCGCGTTCGGAAGGGGTTCGTCTTGTCCTCTGGGGGCGGACTGTGCATAGTTTCTTGCTTGAATGACTTGCAGAGGCTCTACATAGGACAGGTGAGCATCGCTGGCGGCACTGGCCGGAGCGGACAGGAAAGCGGTTGCGATACATAAGGACGCCAGGCCTGCAGTGAGCTGCCGGGCTTTTACGAGCACATCTAGTGCGGCTCGTAGGGTTGGATGGTGTAGGTTGTCCATGGCGCTGGCTCGTGGAATTAATGGATATACTGGGTAATAGCAATATCGATGCCAACTTGTGGGAATAATTAAACAGTAATTAAATCAATGAGATATAAAGTTTCATAAAGGTCTCGAGAATATACTTATCCAAATGATTCGCAAAATGCATTAGATTCAATTTCGCAAAATGCAATATATGGGAGGCAATGAGCTGCGATTGCCAATAGAGACACTCGCAAATTCTGGATATCGCGCGGTTTATTCAGCTGTCGGCCAGGTACCGATCTAGCCAAGGGGGTGGGTCTATGGGCAGGGACAGCAGGGATTTAATGTCGGCACTGTAGTGCCTGCGCAGTTTTTCGTGCAAGTTTTCAGGCAGCAGCATGCCATTGCCCTGGGTGTTGCCGTTACGGCGGATATTCCACTGCTCATACTGAAAGCGCAGGCGACCGCGGCGTGCTTCTGGCACGAGCTGCCACATGCTATATAGCATCTTGCGATTGCGCAGCCATTCCCGCACAGACTGCGGTACGCGCTTGCTGGTGCCGCCGCCGCGGTGGATGACTTCGCCCAAGGTGGTAGGGCGAAAGCCGCAGGGTAGTCCGATAAATTCCAATAGGCGGTCAAGGGTTGCCTCTGGTTCGTTTTGCAGTTCCTCGGTATACAGCACCAGCACTTGCCTGGGGTCAAAGGATGCAGTGAATTCAGTCAGGATGCGTCCGTACTCGCTCCAGGCAATGTAGAAGTCTGCTTCTGACTCGTAGCCTTCGGTATGCGCTGGTACTGGAAGAGAGCGCCCGCGTTGCAATGCTTCTTCTGTCAGCAGTGCTTCAATGGCCTGAGCGAATTCGCGATGTTCTGTATCTCTGCGGCGCGCCATCTGGAAGTGTGACCAAGTGCGCTCCATCGGGTCGCGTAAAATGGCCACAAGCTTGACGTCGGGCATCAGTTCTTTGATGCGTTGCGGCACGTCGGGGTCCGACATGTATTGCGGGCTCGCCTTGGCCCACAGCTTGTTCTGCTGTCCGGCGTCAAACTGTTCATTTGCGAAAGCGTTCCAGCTTTCCTGTGTGCAATCCTGACCGGTAAAGAAAGGCACCTCCTTTTCTAGCGGCATAGCGATATTGGGATGGCTGCGAAGATGTTCAAACAGGGCGGTGGTGGCGCATTTCTGTGCGCCGATAATCAGGAAGTCTAGTGGTTTCATGGTTGTTCTCTTGTTGACTTAATGAGATTTATTGCCAGTACATAGGAGGCAATGTTCTTCAGGGCGATACAGCTGCTAAACACTATCGCCAGTCCGGTTGCGCCGTGCTCCGGGCCAATCCAGAGGCTGCCAGCCAGTGCGGCGACCATGGCAAAGATCAGCGCGTACATTTCCCTGGATGCGGCACCGGCCATGTTCATGAGCACGCCAGACAAGCCGGTTACCGCATTCACCAGGTACCCAGCGGCGAGTATGGCCAGGTAGTTTTGCAGATTGCCGAAGTCTTCACCGAGCAGTCCTGCCAGTGGCTCCGCTAGTGCTATCAGCAACAGCGAGACTGGTAGGAACACAGCGGTGGAGATAAGTTGTGTGCGTCGCAGTAGACCCAACAACGCGTGTGAATCGTTTTGGGCAGCATAACGTGCGAACGAGGGTCCAAATACGGCGGCTAACAGTAGCAGCAGGGTGGTAATGACATTGATTAATTTGTGTGCAACGGAAAAAACACCTATCTGCGCGGTATCAATGTAGAGCGGCATCAGCATAAAAGGCAAATGCATGAAGCTGATGCTGAGTACACCGGTACCCCATAGGTAGAACAGGTCGCCACGTTCCACTTTTGGCGGGGCGTGAGCGTCGCGAGTTCCGGTAGCTGACCGTGCAAGTCCCGCCACTTGTTGCTTGAGTCTACGGCTTAATGCAACGGGCGTGATAACCAGACTTAGTCCGAAAGTGACAACGAGGGTGAAAGTTACGACTGAATGTCCGGCTAGCCAACAGTAGGCGCAGGCCAGCAGTAATGCCAGTGGCGAGGTCAGGCTCTCGATTGTTATAGCCGCCAGGGCGGCGCCGGTGGCTTTCAGGGATTCCGCATACAGTCTTATCAGCGAGAAAAGCGGCGCAGCGAGACAGGCGCTTATTAGCAGCCAGCTATACTCAGTCCAGGTGGCAGTGTCTTGGGTGCGCGACAAAAAGATTATGGGTAAAGCGGCGAGTAGAACCAACGTAAGCCATAGCCGAAAAATTTTTCTGCGCGATTCGTGCAGAGTCTGCAATATTTGCTCCCGCTGCCGCTGTGCGTAACTAATGGAGACCTCTTTCATTGCGCGAGTGGGCAGGCCAAGCCCCAGCACTTCACCCGCTATGCACGTCCAGGATGTGAGTAACTGCAGGGCGCCCAATGCGCCAGCGCCAGCCATCGTACCTATGACCAGCTGTGCGGCGAATTGGGCGAGCATTGCGCCACCGCGGCTGGCCACCAGTGTGAGCACGGGAATGAACTTGCGCGTGAGCTGCGACAGTTTCTGTGTGCGTGGGCCAGGTTCGCTTATGGCCGCTGATACGACGTCTGCCGTGGCCTGATTAGTCGGCATATTGCAGCCGTTGCTCTGCCAAGTTAGAGGCTGTGTATATTTTAACGCGCAAACCAGCGTCCATAGTATGGTGCATCTTGATGAACAATTGGCGCCAGGTATAGCGTTCGGTAATCAACGCACGTGACTCGCTCTGCAGGAGTTGCCACAACTCGGGGTCACTCAACAGGCGCTCTATATGCATGGCCATCTCGGCGGGTTCGTCGGCAACCAGCATGTGCTTGCCAGTTTCGATATCAATGCCTTCGGCGCCGACACTGGTTGTCACGGTGGGCATGCCTCGTGCCATGGCATCCAGGACTTTTACTTTCATGCCACTGCCGAACAGCACAGGTGCTACGGAAACGCGGGCGTCATTATAGATTTCCTGCAGATTGGGGACGAAACCCTTAAGTGTTATTCCATCCCACATAGACGCTGCCTCTTGTAGTCGCAGATCCGGACCCTTGCCGACAATATCAAAACGCAAATCAGGATGACGCTCTACCAGCTTTGGCCATACCTGCTCTATGAACCATAATAGTCCTTGCGTATTGGGTTCCCAGCCCAAAAAACCGACGTACATCAACTTCATCTCGGTATTTGCGTACTGTAGGTCAGGCAGTGCGAGCTGCTGGTCGTCACCCAAGTGGAAGGTGTCGTGCAGCTTGTCCACTGATACGCCAGCTTTGGTCAGCTCCTGTGCATCATTGGGGGCGGCAAAGCATAGGTCTGTATTGTTGGCAACCATCGCTTCATATTCCTTTACTCGCCTGGATTCCATATAGGCTACGCCGCGTATCACTGGATGCCCCGGCAGCTGCGCATAACGCTCCCACATCTTAAAGTAGGCATTGTGCGCGTGATAAACGGTTAGACCTTTGTATTCGGTTGGTAGATAGGGGTAAACCTCAAAGTGATCCAGGAAAACAATGTCTTGCTCTCCAGCTAAAGCAGCGATGTTGTTTTGTAATTGCTTGTTGTAAGTGCGGTGTACGTTTAGGGGGATGCCTCTAAGGTAGCTCAGGATGAGGTTGACCGGTGTGCGCGGTATGCTAACTTTCTGGTGCAAGTGTTGGGCGCAGGGTGAGATAGCATGAAAATCGTCGACGTACTGCGCATCCTCCATCTTGAGAGGGCAAGCCAACGTTACCTCGTATGTTTCAGCCAGGGCGTGCAACAGTTTCAGGCTTTTTACCTTACCGCCGCTCTGGGCGGGGTAGGGAAGCTCGGGAGTGATAAACAGTAACTTTTTCATTCTGCTGGAGTCCGTATGGGAAAATTGGTTTGATGAATTTGTGCGACAGGCTGATGCGAGGGCTCGCGCTTTAGTTCAGTTAGTTTTGCCCGTATTAGTTTGTTTACTGGCTGCTCGAAATATTTGTAGGACAGCCATGCGAGCAAGCTGATGAGGACGAAGGACGTGACAAATTGGAGGGGAACCAGTATTCCAATGCTTTTAATTATTTTCAGCACTGGATAGTGAATCAGGTAAAACCCGAATGATATTTCCCCCAATACTACAAACGCCCTGGTGTTTAGAAAATGTAGGGCTCTTGCATTGAGCATGGCACAGAAAAACACGCAGTAGACAATGACCCAGTTCAGTGGGTCGGCCCAGGTTCGCACAAAAAAATGACTGTTAAGAATCCACTCATGCTCAAGGCGGACAGCGGGTAGGTTAAGGAACAGGGCGATGATGCTTGGCGCGGCTGCGTAAGTGGCGAACTTATTGAGGAATACACTGCCTGCAATGCGCGGATACATGATGGCAGTGCCAATGCCGACAAAAAAAGGAACGCTATAGCTCGAAAATAACGCGGGTACGTAGCCCAATTTAGAATAAAGTAAAATACTGGGAATGGCTGTTAATGCCATGAATGTTATCAGCAACAAAGGGCTAACATTGCGTTGATAGAGAATCCAGAACACTATAAAAACAGCGTAAAATTGTACCTCCACTGGAATTGTCCAAAACTCATAGGGGGCATCGATAAAAAGCAGTGCGCGTAACACAATTTGTACTTCAGTAATCTGGTAGTGAAAGTCCGGGTAGATTGTCGTAGAGAGTAGTACGGAGAGTAAAATAAGCAAAAAATACAGCGGTAATACTCTGCCTATCCTCGCTATAAGATACTGCTTGATGTTGCTGACATTGGAGTCTTTATTTAAATATAAGTGGCCCATTAAAAATCCACTCAGGATAAAGAACAGCATCACGCCAATTTGACCGAATCCATTACTAAAGACAGCCGGCAGCATGCCCTGATTGGCGCAATGCGATATGAAAACGATAAATGCAGCCAAGCCTCTGAGCCCGGTAAGGGAATTAATGTAACTCATGGTATTCATTTGTACGGTGCCGTATCGGCAGTTGTAGTAGCAGTGTTGCTTGCAGTGACCGTGCCAATCGGCTCCTCAGGGGTTATAAAACCATCTAACCTACTGATTTATATGTATATAAAAAAATGCTGAGTACTTGCATCTTGTGTCGAGCAGGCGCGGCAGCCCAATAATCTCGCTGTCTCCAAGAAAAAAACGCAAAATGCCATACGAATTGCAAAACCGCTTTCCCGTGATTGTCTTCAGGTAAAAAATAGTTCTATATTTCATGGGCTTAGTAATTTGGCACGGCGCTTGCTCTCTACTTTTTGACGAGGCAGCCAAACCCAAAGGATCAATGACATGTCTTATACGTGGAAACAACAAATAGCAGAACTGTCTACCCGTGAAGGTGCCTGCACTGGCTCAGGTGTAATACCTGGGAGACGCTGGTATGAGTTATTCAAGCGCTGTTTAGATCGCATTGGCACAGGTCTGGGCCTGCTGCTGCTGTCGCCATTTTTTGCGCTGCTGGCTATCCTGATCAAGCTGGAGTCTCCAGGGCCGGTGCTGTTTAGCCAGACCCGTATCGGTCTCGGTGGCTCCCCCTTTAAATGCTGGAAACTGCGTTCGATGTATATACATGCCGAGCAGCGCAAGCAAGAGTTGCTGGCACAGAACGAGATGGACGATGGTACCACCTTCAAAATGAAGCGGGATCCTCGCGTCACCAGAGTAGGGCGTTTTATTCGCAAGGCATCTATCGATGAACTGCCACAGCTTTGGAACGTGTTTGTTGGAGAGATGTCGTTGGTCGGGCCAAGGCCACCCCTCCCTAGTGAAGTTGCACGGTACACCGCGCGCGAGCGGCAGCGGCTGTTCGTGAAGCCCGGGATTACGTGTATCTGGCAGGTGTCCGGCAGAAGTGATATTCCGTTTTCCGAACAAGTGTTAATGGATATCGAATATATTCGGAAGCGCTCTCTATGGATGGATATCAAGTTATTACTGCGCACGCTGCCAGCGGTATTATTGGCGCGTGGTGCCTACTAGACGGGGATGTCTACAATATGACGCTGTTGATTCACTTGGGAAGGCAGAAGCGCCAGCTGCGGTGCTCCGGGTGAGCTTCATATGCGAATGCATAGGGGCTAGCGTCCTAGTTGATAGAAGTCCACGCAACTTCTATGCATAGTTTGCAGGGTATTTATAAGTCCAAATAGTAAAGGGGTTTATGGTGATGAGCGTATTCAGGCAAGTTGTATACATTAGCCAGGCGACCGGAACCTTGACAGAGAGTGAGTTGAATGAATTGCTAGAGGTATCTCGTCGTAATAACAAAAAATACGGCATTACTGGTGCCCTGTTGTACCTTGAAAACGCTTTTATACAGGTGATTGAAGGGGGAGATGCCGCCATTAGCCAGCTTCTGGGTAAGCTCACTGTGGATACTCGTCACCGAAATATTAGAATTCTTTCAGATAACCTAGCGCAGGGTCGCAATTTTCAAAACTGGTCAATGGGGACTGTTAAAGCAGCCGAGGCAGATCGGCCACAAGTGTTGGAGGAGCTGCGACTGGCGTCAACAACAAATGGTGGTTCACAAGACAGAAGTAATATCATGCCAGTCTCCCAGACCTTTATGATGATGTGTCGCCTATATAACACCAGTAATGTACTGCAAAGGGCACAAGACCGTTCGTCTGATTAATGCCTGGTGAGGGTACTAATGATAAGAAAAACCTAATTCGCCGGGTTATCGAAGATCTGCGGGCTAAACGGGATATCACTGTTAGTTACGAATACATCCGCCTCTGGTGCATCAAATTCGGACCGATATACACGCGAAGAGTGAAGCGTAAGCGCGAAATTACGGTGATACATTCTACATCGATGCAATTTTTTTCCCGCTACAAAATGGCACACCTCCCACGGTGCTTCTCGGTAACTGCGGGTCCTTCTCCTTCTTGTGCGATTACATGCCCAGGCGAAAATTAAAAATCTCAGAACCTTGCATTTTGCAACTCTATTTGCATGTTCCGCGCCATGCTCGATTCTCCAAGATAGCCTAAGTAGTTGATTTATATAAACAATAAAAGGGCCTCCTAGGTTGGCACGCCGATTGCTATGTATAAGACAAAACCATGGATATTCAATCGAGAGATACGCATGCGCTACACCGACAACGACAACTGGACGAGCCAGCAGCGTGTTCCAGGTCGGCATCACACAGTAAGCGCCGGAGACGTTGAATGAAAACGATAGACACTACGACCCACCATTCTCCCGCCGTCATTGAACTGGACTTGATGCCCTATATCAACGCGCTAATCGATGCTCGTTGGAAACTGGTTATCGCCGCGATGCTGTCCGCAGTGCTGGCGAGTGTCGTGGTCTATTCCACACCCTACAGGTTCCAGTCCACCATCACGGTAAGCGTGGTTGATATCGAAGACCCCGGTGGAGTAGCTCCTGATGACAGAATGGCCTCGGAAGTTCTCACGCTGGTCGAACACGGCTTTGTAATGGGCACGACTCGCGACAACTACAACGACGTAATGCTCGCTCGACTAAGGTCGCGCTATTTTACTATGAAGTTCATCGACGAGCATAACGTCTACCGTCATTTCTATCCCGAGCAGTGGATAGAGACGGAGCAGCGCTGGGAGGCCGGTTTTACCCCTGATCGCGGAGAGATTTTTACCCTATTTCGGGATAGTGTGCGAACTATTGTCCTCAATGAGGAAACCGACATACTTAGCGTTGGCATGAATTGGCCAGAGCCGACTGTGGCGCGGGACTGGGCGAACAGCTACGTACGGAGTTTTAACGAGTTTATCCGAGAGAGAACAATAAGGGACGTGCAGCGGAAGCAGGCGTACCTGCAGAGTGAACTCCACAATTCCGAGTTGCTGGAAATGCAGAAATCCATTTATCGTCTCATCGAAGCTCAGACAGCCATCGCAATGCTGGCCAACGCGCGTGAAGAGTATGCGCTGGAAATTATCGATCCTGCGGCAATTCCCTACCGTAGCTTCATGATGTCGCGGAAGAAGAGAATTGTGATAGGAACGGTAGCTGGCTCGCTGCTGGCGGTATATCTCGTGTTAGCCAGCGTGCTTGTGACGGGCATGGTGCAAAAAGTTATTCTATATCGAACGCATCACCAGGAAGCAGATGCCAGCCCTGACTTGCAGCAATCATGACTCCGATAATTCTGTAGGAGAACCTTTATGAGCTCAATGAACGAAAATGATCCACTCGCTCTAATTACCTGTTCTTACCGGCCCGACTTTGAGCGCTGCGCACGACTTTGTGCGAGCATGAATACGTTCATCAGTCCTGATGTAGCTCAGTTTATTATCGTACCTGATCGCGACAGGGCACTCTTCGCCCAACTGGCTTCAAAAAACTGCACCATCATTCGTAGCGAGGAAGTACTACCAGCCCGATTCATACAATTACCACTGTTCAAAAAATGGTGGCTCGATAACGCCATGTGGCCTGTGCGGGGTTGGATAATGCAGCAACTTACCAAGTTGTGCGCTGACGTTGTTACAGAACGTGAAAATATCATTTTTGTAGATTCAGATATCGAATTTATAAGGCCGCTGCAACATGAGCGTTTCATTAGGGAGAGGGCGCTGCGCCTGCACAGGAAACCTATGCATAAGAGTGATGGTGTACACCTCAAGTGGCACCATGGGGCTGCTGAACTACTGGGCCTTAGTCCACAGTACTTTGGTAGTGATTACGTCGCGCCACTCGCGACATGGCGACGTAGCAATCTCGTTCAAATGAAACAGCATATTGAGGATTGCCAGCAGCGTCCATGGTATGAAGCCGTCGGCAGAAGGATGACGGTTTCGGAGTATACGCTCTACGGAGTTTTCGTAGAGCATGTTCTAGGAATTGAGCAATCTGGACACTTTCAGCAAGCGGACGATTTATGCCATAGCCTTTGGTTTGAAGATGAAACCGAGAAATTTCTCGCTGAATTTGACGATAGCAATTGTCCTCAGGCAGTGCTTCTCCAGTCCAATATGGGAATGAACCAGGCAGCTGTAAATGCTCTGATGGGCCAGCTACGGCAAAAAGTGGCTGCGTCGTAATTGATGAAAGGTCGTCATGGAGTACAAATATGACTCACACTTGTACCTACATCATTCTTCTTAACTGGAATGGTTGGCGCGATACAATCGCCTGCCTGGAATCGGTTTTTCAGTCTCGAACTGCGTCTTTTCGAGTTGTCGTGTGTGACAACAATTCTAGCGATGGAAGTTTGGATAAAATCGCCAGCTGGGCCAGGGGTGAGATATGTGCCGAAGTGCCACAAGATGCGCGCTTGCGATCATTCGTTGGTGCCACATCTCACCCGTTAGAGCACATGCATATCACGGCTAGCGCTATCGATTCTGGACCTATTACTGATAGGGGCGAGCCCCTGGTTTTGATAGACAACGAAGAGAATGGCGGATTTGCCGCGGGCAATAACGTCGGATTGCGTTACGCACTTAGCCAACCTGACATGTCCCATGCATGGATACTTAATAATGACACGCTAGTTGACCCTGATTGTTTGGCAAATATGCAGCGTCGGCTTCAGCGGGGAACTACTGAGAAAGTGTGCGGTTCTGTTATTCATTTTTTTGACAGTCCAGAGATGATTCAAGCCATTGGTGGAAATTGCTTCAGTACGCGTACAGGTATCGCATCAGAATCCGAAGGTCGGTTCTTGCCAGAACATGAGTTGAAGGATTGTCATCTTATTGAGGAGAAGATTGATTATGTCAGTGGTTGCTCGATGTTGATACCTCGAAGTCTTTTAAAAAGCGTAGGCTTGTTCAATGAAGATTATTTTCTGTATTACGAGGAGATTGATTGGTTTACGCGAGCGGGGCACTGCGTTCGTCCTTGCGTCGCAGAAGATGCGCACGTTTATCACCGTGAAGGTGGGTCCATAGGATCACCCAGCTGGAAGCAGACAACACCCTCTCTGTTGGCGGACTTTCATATCTTCAAGAGCAAGCACCTCTTTATGCGTAAACATCACCGGGGTAATGTGCCCCGGTGCTATTTGCATAGTTTTGTGGCGGTCCTGAAGAGGGTCATGCGCGGCCAATTCCGCAATGCTCTCGTCGTTCTGTCGGCTTTGTTTGGCGCGACCAGTTTCAGGCCATAGTGTTTTCTCAATGGAATCTGCACTAAAAGTCGATATGGAATACCACGCGGGGTATCGCCCCGTTAACCTTCAACACATTTGTTGTATTTTACTCTTTATCGCCATCTTCGCCGGTTGCCAAGGAGGACGCTACTATATGGCGAATCGATTACAGGAGCTGGGTATTTTTAGTGCTATGGCACTTATGGTTCTGGGTTCATGGCGAGCCTTTTTTCAGTTGGATATGCATTCGTTGAAAGCCTGGGTTCTAAAACCCGTCTTTCTGATCTTTGGTATTATGATCATCAGTTCATTGGCTTTTTGGGCCAATTATGGCGGTAACCCTTTGTATAGCTTTTTTTCTGCTCGCGAGTTCATGCTTGGGTTTGTAGGTCCGGGGACTTATCTCCTATGTAGGACAGGGTTGCCGACTATTCTCGTAGAGAAAACTGTGCGCTTTACACTGGTCGCCCTGATGGTAAATTACCTGATTTTTTATTTCAGCCTTGACCTAAAGTCTCTATTTTTCTCGACTGACCATACGCTTAGTAACCTTGTCACTTACGACGACTGGCGTGGTTTCCGGTTAAAACCGCCCCTCTTTGCCATCATGGTTGGCCTGATGGCTGCGTTTATAGGCGTGTGCCAGTCTCGAAAGTTTCTGTCGTGGGCAATATCGCTGTCGGTCATGAGTATAGCCATCTATATATGGTCAATCGTTATGTTTCGCTCAACATTGGCCACGATGACTTTGGCAGTGTGTCTTTACCCCCTTTTTTTTTCCTCCAAGAACAGGATTCCATTTGTCCTTGTTCTATCGCCAATTCTAATCTTGTTTTCCCCTGTTGGTTTCGAATTGATGTACGATCTTTTTCTCAGCTCGGATGGCGGTGGATTACGCAAGAAATCATTTGAACTGGCCTTTGAACAAATTCCTGGACATTTTTTCTTTGGAGCCGGAGAGGACAACGCTTACGGTGTGACCTATCAGGATATTGTTGGGCCGTATTTTTTTACAGACGATATCGGTTTAGTAGGGACGCTGTATAAATATGGCGCAGTGGGAGCGCTGCTTTATCTCTACGTGCACTTCAAAATATGGAGACAGCTATGGGCGGCAAATATTCAGTTTATTCACGTTAACGGATGCCTTAACCCACTGCTTTGGGCGATCTTCATGTGGTTAACCGCAATGGCATTCAATTTGGTGCTCAATCCGGGTCTTGCTTATGCCCAGGGAATCACTTTGGCATCCATTGGTTTAGCGCTTGCGTCCCTGCATTTACACTGAGTCAGGATGAAACAGGGTTATCGAATACCCACGATCAGCGGAGCAGTCGAGCGTGGTGACCTGGGCAATCTGCTGAATAAATTATTCTGATATCAGCGTAACCTGCCGTGCCGAGCCAGCTCGGTGTTCCAGGTGATAGATCGCGGGCGAATTTATCCAGTGGATCGGTGCGCTTGGTCACTTAGTGGTAACAGCGAAGCAGCGACAATAGCAAAGGCTATGGCGTCAGTGTTTATTGAAAAAGCCCTTGCGTAACAGTCGTTGAATTACGGCTTCTAAAAGCGCCCGGGGGCTTGCCGATGATTTTGCGAAAGGCCTTGCGAAAGGCCGGCTCCGATTCGTAGCCGCAGCGCTCTGATATTTCTGCAAGGCCCATTGAGCTCGATTGCAACAGTACGATAGCCTGCTGCATGCGCCAGGAAGTGAGGTATTGCATAGGGGTTGTCGCGGTGAGTTCGCTGAACCGGCTGGCAAAGGAGGAGCGGCCCATGGCGGCTTCAGCGGCCAGGCTCTGTAGAGTCCAGTGCCGCTGGGGATACATGTGGATAGCGGTTAGTGCGCGACCCAGGCGCGGGTCGAACATGGCTGCCAACAAGCCCTCCTTCACAGTCCCCGTCGTAATTTGTTGACGAATAATCTGCATGAACAGTAGGTGGGCCAGCTTGTTGATGGCGGCGTAGAAACCCGGTTCTGCGGCCTGTAGCTCGCCTATCATCAGGTCTATCAGGGTTCGGAACTGTGGTGTGGCACTCATGTGGGACATATCCAACACGATTACCGGAGGCAGGAAATCCAGAAGCGGCCAGGCCGCAGGGTTGTTGAACTCAAAGAAGCCACAGGTAAGGTGCGCGCCGGGGGGCTGCTGCGGATCGAACCCGGCGTTAATCTGCTGCTCCGCCGGCATCGCCGCCGAACTGGCCATGATGTGTTTCTCGTCTCGGGGGAAGAACACCAGGTCACCGGCGGCAAGTGAGCGCGGCGAGTCACCTTCCACGTGCAGCCAGGCCTCCCCACGGCTGAGAATATGAAAGGGCATGCGCCTGCTGCCCGAGGTGTCTACCGCCCATGCCCCACAGAAATCACCGCTGACGTAAATCTCTGCAGCAAGCTGTAGATGAGTCAGCACCGCGCTGAGAGAATCTGGCCCCTTTAAATAAATATCTGGACTATTGGACATAATATTGCGCCATATAGATACGGGTCGTTTGATTAATCCAAACTATAGTGCAGCCTCACTTTGGGAACAAGGAGCACGACATGCAAACGATTACGCTGTTCAGTAAGGATTACTGCCCCTATGGTAAAGCCGCGAAGTCTTTATTGCGTGAAAAGGGTCTGCCATTCCATGAAATTGTCACTGGTACTGGTACTGGTACTGGCGCGCAACGGGCTGAAAAATCTTGCGCCGGAGCGCCATCTGTAACCACAGCTAGCACTTCTTTTGTATAAGGTATTGACATAGCATGTGTATGCATGTATATTCGAGTCAACATCACCAGGGGGCAAAACTATGGAGCGCTGTGTTAATTTCAGTATTCGTAAGGCCAATCGGGTACTCAATCAGATATATGACAGTCAGTTAGCGAAGTGTGGGCTTAAAGCGGGTCAATATTCGATCCTCCGGGCGCTTAACGAGCTTAAAGAATCAAGCAACCGGGATTTACAGGATATTCTTGTCATAGATCAGACAACTCTGACTCGAGGTCTTAAGCCTTTAATACGCGATGGCTACATACGGAGCCGTGCTGGCGAAGATCAGCGACTAAAAGTGTTGTCTCTGTCACCGCAGGGAAAGGGCCTGTACAAAGAAGCCACCAAACACTGGCGGGTAGCGCAAAAGCAAGTTGCATCGCGCCTGGGTGAAGTCACCCTTGAGCAACTGTTTACCCTATCGGATTCGGTTGTAGCTTTGAAAAATTAGCGATTGCATGTTTCGCTTTTTTTTGAATATTAAGCATGCATATACATGTACAAATTTGACTTAACAACAACATACATACAAGGAAATTATTATGAGTACGATAACTAAAACAGATACAGAGAAGACCTTCGCGTCCCGATGGTGGAAGTATTTCAGTAACCTGTGGCAGACGATGGATTTTGATTCACTGGATTATACGTATGCGTCAATACGCCAGTTACGGCAAGCTATAACGACCCTTGAGGCACGAGTGTCGGAACTCGAATCGGGTATGGTGTGCTGTTTAAAAAACGAACCCCACAGACTTACTTAAGTAATCAAGGCTTAGCTTTTTTAACAATATATGTATATACATATAATTGGAGTAAAAAAACATGAAAACACAATCGGAGATTGCCAGAGCGGAAAGATTTTTTAGATGGACGGTGGCTCGCCCCAAGACGCTACTTACACTGAGTATGGTGATGATGGCGGCGGCTCTGATGTTTCTGCCGCAACTCTATAAGGATACCCGCTCCGATGCATTTCTTGCCGCAGACAATCCCGCGCTGGTCTATCGCGAAAAGGTAAAAGAGCAATTTGGCTTAAGTGATCCGCTGGTAATTGCCGTGGTCAGTGACGGGGACAGCGGGGTATTTACCCCGCAAACCCTGCAGTTGGTGGAGTGGCTGACAAATGCGGTGATGGAGTTGCCCAATATCGACGCAGCCCGGGTAAAAAGTCTGGCCACGGAAAATAATATTATCGGCAGCGCCGAAGGAATGGATGTTATCCCTTTCTTTGATCCTGTTCCCCAAACTCTGGCAGAAAGTGCGACCCTGCGCGATGCGATCGAAGATTTTCCCCTGTACTACGGTAGCCTGGTGGCCAGGGACGGCAAGGCGACATTGGTCGTTGCGGAAATGGTGGACGACTTGGCGGCGGAGGAGAGCTACCAGCGGATTATGGCGTTGGTTGCTGCAGCGCCAGCCGTGCAGGGAGTGGAGATACACGTTGCCGGGGAGGGCGCGATTGCCGGTTACCTCGGTAGCTATATCGATGCCGATGCGCAGCGTTTAAACCCGCTGGCAGGCCTCATCATTACCTTGATCATGATTTACGCTTTTCGTCGATTTAGTCCCGCCCTGTTCGGCAACGTCATTATTGCAGCCTCGGTATTGATTACGCTTGGCGTGATGGCCGCCAACGGTATCGCCTTCTTTGTTATTACCAATGCATTGCCGGTTATTCTCATTGGCATATCGGTTGCGGATGCCATCCATATCTACAGTACCTATTTTGAACTGCAAGCCAAACAGCCCGACCGCGACATTACCGACCTGACCGTGGCCACCATGGTGGAGATGTGGCGCCCCATTACCCTGACTTCAATTACCACTGCCGCAGGATTTATGGGGCTGTACTTTGCGGCCTACATGCCTCCCTTCATGTATTTCGGTTTGTTCGCTGCCTTTGGTGTCATGGTGGCGTGGTTCTTTTCACTGTTTTTCCTGCCCGCCGCTATTGTATTGAGCAAGCCCCGGGTTCACCCGCGTTTTATTGGTCGGGCAGAGGGCGACAATGACTATTTTGCACGTGCCATGAACTCGCTGGGCCGGGCTTCCCTTAAAAGGCCGCGTACGATTATTGGCCTGTTTGTCGTCATTGCACTAAGTGGCCTCTATGCCGCCAGCCACCTGCAGGTAGACGAAGACAGAATCGCAACCTTTCACCACAGCGAGCCCATTTTTCAGGCCGACAAACTGATCAATCGGCATCTCGACGGCACCAATAACCTCGACATTGTGGTGGAGACACCCAATCCTGAGGATCTTTTCAGGCCTGAGAACCTGCAGCGTATGGAGGCGCTACAGCGCTATGCCGAGTCACTGCCCGTGGTGCAAGGTTCCACCTCCATTGTGGATTACCTCAAGCAAATGAACCGCTCCCTGGACGGCGGCACGGCGGAAGATTATCGGTTGCCCTCTAGCGCGCAGTTGGTTGCGCAGTATTTCCTGATTTACTCCGCCTCATCCGATCCCACAGACTTTGAAGAGGAGGTGGATTACGACTACCAGACCGCGAATATTCGTTTGAACCTCAACTCGGGGAGCTACCAGGACACCAGAGCTGTGGTTGAATCCCTGCAAGCCTACGTAGATTCCTCGTTCAACAACGAAGCGATTCACGCCACCTTAAGCGGTCGGGTTAATGTCAACTATCACTGGATTAAGGATCTGGGTCAGAGTCACTTCCTTGGTCTTGGTGTGGCCCTGGTTCTGGTTTGGGCTGTGGCGTCGCTGTTATTCGGATCCTTGCAGGCAGGCACCCTGGCGCTTATCCCCGTGGCAGGTGCAATTCTTCTGGTGTATTCAGCGATGGTGAGCCTGGGCATTCATCTGGGCATTGGCACGTCTATGTTCGCCTCTGTTGCCATCGGCCTGGGCGTAGATTTTGCCGTTCATACCCTCGATCGCCTTCGTGGCCTGTACCGGGAGTTGGACGGTGATCTGGACCGTGTTTTTGATCAGTTTTATGCCACGACGGGCAGGGCGTTGTTGTTCAATTTCCTCGCGGTCGCCTGTGGTTTTGGCGTTCTGATTTCCAGCAAGGTCGTACCACTTATGAACTTCGGTAGTATTGTCGTGGTGGCTGTTAGCACCAGTTTTATTGCCAGCCTGACCTTGCTGCCTGCGGTGGTGAAGGTTTTTACCCCTGGGTTTATCGTTGAACCCGAGGCGTCATCCGGTTATCGCTGGGGCACTCTTGTGCGGGTTGGTATGGTTGTGTTGGGCGTCAGTGCACTTACCCTGGTGGTGTTGCCAGGCGTGGCGAATGCCGTAGAGACACCCGCGCTGAGCGCCGACGCTATTGTGGCGCGGGTCAATCAAGCTGACGATGGAGGTTTCGTTAGCCGCAAGCTGGCAATGCAGATGGTCGACCGCCGCGGCAAGGTACGCGATCGTAAAACGGTCAGCTACCGCAAGTATTTTGGTGAGGAAAAACGCACGGTGTTGTTTTACGAAGCGCCCGCCAATATCCGTGATACCGCCTTCATGACCTGGGATTACCCGGATCACGCCGTGGATGATGATCAATGGTTGTACCTGCCTGGCCTGCGCAAGGTAAGACGGATATCAGCGTCGGACCGGGGCGACTACTTCCTCGGTACAGACTTCACCTATGAAGATATTAAGCTGGAAGGCAAGCTGGAGCCGGAGGATTTCGATTTCAGTCTGTTGGGCGAGGAGGAAATTAGCGGGACGGTAACTTACAAGCTGGCCTCGGTGCCAAAAACACCGGACATCGCGCGGGAACTTGGCTACGGTCGTACGGAGTTTTGGGTTGACCCCTCCAACTGGATGGTGGTGCGCGCAGAATTCTGGGACCCCAAGGACAAGCATCTCAAGTCGTTGGTGATTTCCGATATTCGACAGGTCGATGGCATCTGGACCCGCCATCAACTGGAGGTGACTAATCACCAGACCGGCCACCTCAGCCGCTTTACCTTCAGTGAAGTGGACTATCAATCGGCAGTTCGCGACTCCATGTTCACCCGAAGAACCTTGTCGCGGGGGCGCTGAGATGAAGCTCCATTCTTTACTGGGCGCTAGTACACTGCTGTTAGCGGTTTCGTCCCACCCCATGCAAGCCGCTGTGGAGATAAGTGGCACCTGGGAGCACGAGTGGGCGGTGTCGACGCGGCAACTGGACAGCGATAAGTTTGAGTCGCTGTTTAAACCCAGAATGGACCTTGAGCTGGATGAAACATGGCGACTGACGGCCATCGGGCGGATTCGACTGGACGCGCTTGATCACACGGGTCCGTCCGCGACAAAGCCAGATAACTATTCTGCGATTAATGGCCCCTGGTATAACAATGCCCACGCAGAGATTGGCTTGCGTGAATTCTACCTGGATGCCGATATCGGTGGAAACTACTGGCGCCTGGGTAAGCAGCAAGTCGTCTGGGGTGAGGCTGACGGTATGAAGCTATTGGATGTGGTCAATCCGCAGAGTTACAGGGAGTTTATTCTGGATGATTTTGATGATTCCCGTATTCCCCTGTGGATGCTTAATGTTGAAATACCCGTGCTGGCAGAAGGCAGCCTGCAACTGCTCTGGATCCCGGATACCACCTATCATGAGTTGGCTGAAGCCGGCACGACCTGGGAAATTACTTCGTCTGCCCTGGTGCCTCAGGCGCCCCCGGGCGTCGAGGTGCAGCTGTTGCAGGCGGAGCTCCCGGGCGACTGGTGGCAAGACAGTGAGATAGGTATTCGCTATGGCGCGTTTGTTGCAGGTTGGGATTTTAGTGTGAACTACCTGTACCACTATCAGGATTTCGCGGTGCTTTATACCCATGCTCAGGCCAATGGCAGCGTGGTAGTGGCGCCCGAGTACGAACGCAATCACCTGTTGGGGGGAGCCCTCAGCAACGTATTTGGCGACTTTACTCTGCGCGCGGAGCTGGCCTACAACAGCGATACCTTTCATGTATCACGCGATATCATCGGCGGCGGTATTGCTGAAACTGAAGAGTTTGCCTCTGTGCTCGGCCTGGACTGGCAGGGACTGGATGACACCTTTATATCTGCTCAGTGGTTCCAGAGTCACTTGTTAAGCTACCAAAAAGCGACGGTCCGCGAGCAAACCGAGCACAGGCTTTCTCTGTTGTACAAACGAGAATTTTTTAATCAAACCTGGGAGTTTGAAACCCAGGGGCTGTACTCTTTGAATCATCAGGATTCCTCCTTGCAGCTAAAACTGAAGTACCTGATCCAAAGCAACCTTGAGCTCTGGGTGGGGGCCGACCTGTTCCACGGAGATAGTGACCAGGTGTTCGGGCAGTTCGACAAGAAAGACCGGATGCTATTCGGAC
Organism: Halioglobus sp.; assembly: GCA_047650635.1. Classification (GTDB taxonomy): domain Bacteria; phylum Pseudomonadota; class Gammaproteobacteria; order Pseudomonadales; family Halieaceae; genus JBALVT01. The sequence goes on along the minus strand of JBLHNQ010000002.1, from coordinate 97,394 downwards.
TAAAACTCGGCTTTTAGGGCGTCAGCAATATATCGGCGATATTCCCAATAGACGTTACGAGCATTTACGGTGATGTGTATTTCATACAGGGGCTATGGCTATTACGACAATGCCCAGTCGTTTTTTCAGTGTTTGAGTAGGAGGTGTTAGCAACCCTATTAAAAATGACGTCACCGTCGCGCCCATGGCGATCTGTACGGCAAAGGTACCGATGCTTGCACCTGCACACATCTTTGCCGGCGGATTCAACTTCCCCCGCAAAATAGCCCCCAGTATCTCGCGCTTTGGTTTTTTTATACCCAGGGAGATTCGCAAGGGTAGCCAGAACCATTTAACGGCAAACTTGAAACTACGCATCTCACAGTCGGACTTGGTGGCCTCTGCCATCCTCAGTGATCGAGGTTGCAGGGCTAGACTATCAGCCTGATCGGGGAAGCTGTAATATTGAATGTCCAGTGCCCCCTTGTTTCTTTTTGGCAATGCACGTCTCGTAGATGGAGAAAACGATGTACCAAAGATTCTGGCCAGGGTTTTCGATCCTGTGCAGGTTATGAATATGACAACGGATTATCTTGGTTGAATAAGGGTAGATGAGGCGATGAAATCTTTTCTCCCTCTCATTCAAAGTGAGTGGCGTCTCCTGCTCTTTGGTTTCGCCATGGCCTTTGCTTCCAGTCTGGGGCAAACCTATTTTATCGGCCTGTTCAGTGGTGAAATTCGCCTGGATCTGGGTCTCAGTCACGGGGCCTTCGGGGGCATCTACTCTGCCGCTACCCTGGCCAGCGCAATACTCCTGTTGTGGACGGGTTCTTTTATAGATCGCGTGGACTTGCGCCGCTATACCTATGCCGTCACCGTTGGCCTCGCGCTGGCTTGTGCACTCATGGCCGGTAGCAATAGCATCGCAATGTTGTTTCTGGCGGTGCTGGCGCTGCGCCACCTCGGCCAGGGTCTTATGAGTATGGCCGGCGCCACAGCCATGGTGAGGTATCTCGACCATCACCGCGGCAAGGCAAATGCGCTAGCCGGCATCGGCTACTCTGTCTCAGAGGCGCTCTTGCCCACGGCAGTTATCGTAACTCTAGGCCTAATGACATGGCGCACCTCCTGGCTTTTTTGGGGCGCACTGCTGTTGCTGTGCCTGCCGCCATTAACCTCAGTTCTTCTGCGTGGGCATGGGCAGCGGCACAACGATTATCTTTCTGGCCTCGCCAATACTTCGGGGCAAGCACTGGGGGGGCCTCGCAAGCAGTGGACCCGGTCAGAGGTTATCCGCGACACCTCGTTCTATCTGTTCTTACCGGCGTTACTTGCACAGCCATTGCTGTTTACCGGGTTCATGTTTCATCAGGTGCATCTGGTCGATGCCAAGGGTTGGGACCTCACCGCATGGGGAAGTCTGTATATTGCCTACGCACTGGTGTCCACCTTGTGCAAACTGGTGGCGGGTTTGCTGGTGGACCGCTTCGGCGCGATAAGTCTGGTCCCCTTTATCTGTTTACCGTTTGGCCTGGGTTTGGCGGCACTGGCCATGTCGGACAGTTTTCTGATTGCCGTATTGTTCATGTGCCTGATGGGCGTTTCAGTCGGAGTCTATTCAACACTGTCATCACCTTTCTTTGCTGAAATGTACGGTACTGCGCACCTGGGTTCGATTAAATCACTGACCACATCGGCCATGGTATTTGCCACCGCTATTGCACCGGTGGGGATGGGTTGGTTAATCGATGGCGGTGTGTCGATGGAAGCGATGGCGTTGGGTGCAGCGGCCTATACCTTGCTGGCAAGTGGATCTGCGCTGATGGGTGTTCGCTTGCGCTCAAGTCTGGATACTCTTATAACTCTATAGCGGTCATATCTATGCCGTAAGCATCCGGTTGCAGACTATTAATAATTTCCAATACATTGCCGTCGTCAGTGCAGGTCGTTTCCATCAGGTCAATAAACCGAATTTCTTCCGCTGTGAGTTTACGATTAGCTTTCATAAGGTCTTTGTCTAGCTGCAACTTGCCGACATCGAATAACAAACCTCCCAGCGCCACCGCCCAAATAGAGGCTCCAAGCGAGTGCTCATAAATATAGTTGTCTTCCTGCTTCATTCGCGCCAACCATATGCAGGCGTCGGGGTTGCGGATTATGGAGTCAATCATCGTCATTAACAATATAAAAACCCTGTACCAAAAAGGGTGATTCCAGCCACGGCCGATCCAGCGCAGAAACATGCATCCCCACTTGCAGATTAGCGGTATAAACTTTACGCATATTTGCCAATACTCCATTCACCAGCGATGGTGGGCACTAGCTGCTCACACTATCCTCAATTGCGATTCAACATAGATCAAAAAGCAAGGCCAACAGTGCAATCCATTATTGGATACATAGAATCCAGATGATTCTGCACCCTAACCCGGATTGGAATTTACTTCACCGCCAACATAGAGCCAGAGACCGTCGATGCGCTGGAACACCGAGTTCTCATGCAGTACGTCTTTATCCCCCGTATCGCTGTGAAACCATGCATTGAATTCAACCATGCCCTTATCTCCCTTCTGGGATTTGTCCAGTATCTCCAGCTTAATCCAGTCACAGCTGCGCTGCGAAAGTGATTCGCCCGTGAGGCCTTTAGCGGTTGCGGGAAACCAAGTTTGAAGCAAATAGTCGCCATAGCCGCCCAGCGCATAAGCACTGTAGCGAGAGCGCATTAACTGCTCCGGAGTTTTGGCCCAGCGGGAGCCATTCAAAAAAGGTGCACAGCACTTTTCAAAATCTTTTTTACTGCCGCAGACACAAGAATTAGTCATCTGTTTTCAATTTCATTATGGGGTAGGTGTGTATGATGGCATGGTAACACTCCAGCGTGGGTGGCTGGCGATAATGCGTTCAGTGCGAGACTAGTCTAGACTGCGTCAGACCATTTTAAGGAGATCGCTTCATGTCGCTACAAAAGTACCTGCTTACTTTACTTTTCTCTTCAACCCTATTGGCAGGCAACGTCCTGGCACAGAGCGTCACCATCGGCGGCACTGCTGCCCAGGGCGAAGCAACCGGCTTCAGCGCCATGTTCGTCGGCGACCGCTTTGAGAATTTTCGCAATATGGCGCGTTTTATGCCCACTTCCGAAATGTCGCCCTCGCCTGAGCCGTGGGACCTGGGCAAAAATAGCAATACCCTGGACTACACGGGCAGTTTCCTCGATAAGCCCACCACGCTTGCGGAGTTCATTGGCCTCTCCGACACCTCGGCGTTCCTGGTGATAAAGGACGGGGAGATCATCTACGAAAACTACACACATGGCGACTCGCGGGACTCTCTGCATATCTCTTTCTCCATGGCGAAATCCTTCACCTCAGCACTGCTGGGTATCGCCCTCGATGAGGGCAAACTGGATAGCCTGGATGACCCTATACGCAAGTACCTGCCCGAGCTGACCAGCGCGGCCTTTGATGACGTCACTATAAAGCAGGTACTGCAGATGTCATCCGGCATACGTTTCAATGAGGCCTACACAGACCCGGAATCAGATATCAACAAGATGACGACGATGGTTCCGCCAATGAGCTATCTCGAGTACATCAACACCTTGGGGCGCGAACATCCGCCGGGTACCTTCAATCACTACGCCAGTATTAACACGCAGTTGCTGGGCATCCTGCTGGTCAAAATTACAGGAACATCACTCACCGATTACATGACCAGTCGCCTCTGGCAACCTCTGGGCATGGAGCATGTGGGGCAGTGGATACTGGATGAAGAGGGCTATGAGCTGGTCATGGGCGGATTGTCTGCCTCGGCCAGAGACTACGCCAAACTTGGTCTACTGTATCTTAATAACGGCGAGCGCGAAGGCCATCAAGTTCTACCCAGGGGTTGGGTGAAAGCTTCTGTAACCCCCGACGAGCCCCATTTAATGCCAGGCGAGAACGCTCAGTCGTCCAATGTATCGGGATATCAGTACCAGTGGTGGACGCCTCGTGACTGGGATGGCGATTTCCTGGCCCGCGGTATCTGGGGCCAGAATATCTACGTGCACCCGGGTAACCGCGTGGTTATCGTCAAGTTGGGCGCTGACCAGAAAAATTTCGATCTGCGTTACAAGCTGGCTTACATCGACTATCTGCAGGATCTGGCGCAGTCACTGGACGACTAGCGTGGGCGTGCGACACACAACGGTACTTCACTTTGTTGGGGCGGCTCTTGTTGTCGCGCTTGCAGGTTGCGCAAGTAATGCCCCAACAATAAACGCCGGGCATATAGGCGGGCATGCCGTTTGTGACAGCTATATTATCTTGAGCATGTGTGTAGAGGATATGACGGGTGATAATACCGTAGACATTGTTTACTTTACCGATACTAACGAGGTTTTTATGTATCAAGAGGGTAGGCGCGATGTGGTGCCAGAACACATGGCGTTGCACCGTTGTGCCGTGCCTCTTGACGAGGGAATGCAAGACACGACTAACCGAATACTACAAAGGGATAATCTTAGCTTTACCGAAGAGTTAGACATTACCAGGCTCTTGATCGCTAATTATGCTGCTGCCAAACCTACCATTGATGCCTGTAATGCAAAGTTTGAAGGCCGCGTAGCCGGCGACATAGCCGCAGAATCTGAATTTTCTGATTTCGAGCAGGATTGGGACGCCAACTAACCTACCTTGGTCTTTTGTTCTTAAATAACAGCAGGAAAACAATAATGAGCACTACTGCAGAGATACCACAGGACGGCCACCTCACTGGATATGGCACGCCGTCTTATAGAAATTACGTGCTGTTTTTACTCATGCTCGTGTATACGCTGAACTTCATCGACAGGACGCTTATTGCGGTTGTTGCCCAGCCCATCATCGACTCCTTCGGCTTGACCGATTCCCAGTGGGGCTTGCTATATGGCCCTCCGTTTGCCATTTTTTACGCCGTTATGGGGCTGCCAATAGCGTTGTGGGCCGACCGATCCAACCGCGTTAAAGTGATTACTGTTTGCATTATTTTGTGGTCGCTGATGACAGCCTTGTGCGGCTTTGCCGCGGGCTTCCTGGTGCTGCTGTTTTTCAGAATTGGTGTCGCCATCGGTGAGGCGGGCTGCACACCTCCGGCCAACTCTATTATTGGCGACTACTTTATTGCCCGCAAGCGAGCGACGGCACTGGGTGTTTACTCAATGGGCGTGACCTTGGGAGGCGTTCTCGCTAATCTTTTCGGCGGCCCTATTGCGCAGATGCAAGGTGCCGATGTTGGCATCTGGGTTAATAGTATTGGCCTTGGTGGCTTGTTTACATGGCTAGACTGGGCATCGATAGAAGGGTGGAGAATCGCGTTCGTCGTCGTTGGGCTACCGGGTGTTTTGGTGGCAATGATTGTGCTGCTGACAATCAAGGAGCCACCCCGTGGATACTCCGACCCACCCGACATGTCCCCCAAGGCTCCAGCCCATTGGGCGGTGGCGTTTCAAGAGCTCAAACACAAGCCAACCTTCTGGTGGATGGCCATGGGCGCATCTCTTGTTGCCTTTGTAGGTTATGGTCTGGTCAGTTTTCAGGCGCCTTTCCTGGCGCGTGAACACGGCCTGGATGTTAGGGACGCCGCGATTAACTTCGGCGCCCCGCTATCGTTTCTGGCTGCGATAGGTACGTTTTTTGGCGGCTACATCACGGAAAAACTTACCCCCCGTTCGCAGACCGCGGTGGCCTGGGTTCCGGCGGTTGGCCTGCTCATCGCAACTCCTGCCTATATTGGAGCCTTCTATGCGGAGGATCTGAACGTTGTGTTTGTCTTGTGGGGCATAGGAGCAATCTGCCATTACGCCTACCTGGGCGCGCAGTACAACATTGGCCAGGGTGTGGTGAGTAATCGTTCGCGGGCCACTGCCATTGCTATCCTGCTTATTTTGGTCTCATTAATAGGCAATGGTCTGGGGCCATACTTTGTCGGTTTTATGAGTGATATGTTTATGAATATGCAGCTTGCCAGCAGCAATATTGATGGCGAACTCACGTCTGCAGTCTGTCGGTCGAAAGACATAGGGCTAAGCGAGGTTCAGCGAACAGTCTGCGAGCAGGCCAATTCAACGGGTCTTAAACAGGCGATCTCGGTTACGGTCTGCTGGCTTGTCGTTGCCGCTGGGTGTTTCTTCATGTCTGCCCGCACTCTCAAACGCGACTTTGTGGCGCAGTTGGCAACATAAAGGCGTTTGAATTAAACGAGCACAAGGCTGTAATTTCCTGTGCTCGGAAATATTACAGCTTGTTACAGCCCGCAAATATAATATCAGCATTAATTGACTAAACGGACAGGAATGCCTATGATTTCAACTTGACCATATGGTTAGGATTGTGTTGTATTGATGTCCGAGATTATTGTCGAGTGAATTATGACGAAATTTTCAGCTGATTATCTGAGCGCTTATTGGATGCCCTATACGGGTAACCGCGAGTTCAAGAAAAACCCCCGTATGATTGCCTCCGCCCAGGGCAGCTATCTTATTGATACGGATGGAAGAAAGGTGTTCGACGGTTTGTCGGGTTTGTGGACTTGCGGTGCAGGTCATGGCAGGCCTGAAATTACCGAGGCAGTGGCCAAGCAAATGGCGATACTGGATTTTGGGCCCTCCTTTCAATACGGTCACCCTCTAGCCTTTGAGTTGGCTACACGACTCAAGGAAATGGCCCCGGGTGAGCTGAACCATGTGTTCTATACAAATTCGGGGTCTGAGTCAGCAGATACCGCGACAAAGATAGCCCGTGGCTACTGGCGTCAAAGTGGCCAGCCAACAAAAACCATGATAATTGGCCGAGAGAAGGGTTATCACGGGTCCAGCTGGGGCGGCATCAGTTTTGGAGGTATTGGTGCTAACCGCAAGTTGTGGGGTTTGGGGATGAATTCTGATCACCTCCCTCATACACAGGGCAAAGACCAGCCTTTCCTCGCCGGCATGCCCGCCCGCGGTGTCGAGATGGCCGATGAGCTCGAGTCTCTGGTGGCGCTGCACGATGCGTCTAACATTGCGGCCGTTATCATTGAACCTCTGGCAGGTTCTGCCGGCGTCATCCCTCCGCCTGAAGGCTACCTGAAACGCCTGCGGGAGATTTGTGACAAGCACCATATCTTGTTGATTTTTGATGAAGTTATTACCGCCTTTGGCCGCATGGGCTCCATGTTTGGCGCGCAGGAATTTGGTGTTACACCCGATATTCTCAACACCGCAAAGCAGCTCACTAACGGTGTCGTGCCCATGGGTGCCGTGCTTGTGACCAGCGCCATTTACGATGCTTTTATGGATGCAGGCGGCCCCGAATATGCTGTTGAGTTGCCGCACGGCTATACCTATTCGGGGCACCCCGTGGCATGTGCCGCAGCCATGGCTTCACTGGACATTCTCGAGAATGATCGGCTGATTGAGCGGGTCGCAGACATGTCACCGGTGTTCGCCGAGATCGTTCATGGGCTCAAGGGTACGCAATATATAAGTGATATCCGCAGCTATGGCTTTGCCGCGGGCTTAACCATCGAGTCCTACCCTGGTGAGCCGGGTCGTCGGCCTTTTGAAATTGCGATGAAGTGCTGGGAGAAGGGCTACTACGTTAGATACGGTGGCGATACCATCCAGCTGGGACTTCCGTTTCTCACCGAGCGGGAAGAAATGGATTCTGTTTGCAATGCGCTTGCCGAATCTATAAACGAATTGAATTAAGTTAGGATAACTAAAAGGAGTCACCTTATGAGCAGTCTAAGAATCAACGAAGAGCGTCTATGGTCAAGCCTGATGGAAATGGCACAGTTTGGTCTGACACCCAAAGGTGGCTGTGCCAGACTTACCCTCACCGACCTTGATAAACAGGCGCGAGAGCTATTTATTGCCTGGTGTGAGGCCGCGGGCTGCACCATTACCGTGGATCAGATTGGGAATATTTTCGCCTTGCGACCCGGAAAAAACATGGCATTGCCACCGGTTGGCACAGGCAGTCACCTGGACACCCAGCCCACGGGTGGAAAGTTCGATGGTGTTTTCGGTGTGCTTTCCGGGGTAGAAGTACTGCGCACTTTGCAGGACAACAATGTTGAAACCGAGGCACCGATTGAAGTGTCCGTGTGGACCAACGAAGAGGGGTCACGTTTTCCGCCTGCCATGATGGGCTCTGGCGTTGTCGCGGGTCGCCTTGACTTGAATGCCATGCTGGCGGTTCAGGATACTGCGGGTGTCACTGTGGGTGAAGAGCTCAAACGCATTGGCTTTGACGGCGACGTTCCTGCAACAGGCCGCGCTTACACTGCATTTTTTGAAACACATATTGAACAGGGTCCCTACCTCGAAAATGAGGATAAAATTATCGGCGTTGTCACCAAGGGGCAGGGGCAGCGCTGGTACAACGTTGTGCTTACCGGCCGTGAGTCACATGCCGGAACTACGCCTATGCATTTGCGCAAAGACGCGTTGACGGCGGCTAGCGCATTGGTGCTTGAAGTACAAAAAATTGCCAACGCGCACAAGCCCGGTTGTGGCACGGTGGGCTTCATGCAGGTATTTCCCAACTCGCGCAATACGATCCCCGGCAAGGTTTCCATGGGTGTAGATTTGCGTCACCCGGAAGATGACGTGCTCAGCCAGATGGACGCCGAGCTGAAGGCCTTCCTGGAACAGCTGTCTGACAGTGCCGATGTTGAAATCGATTTGGATCCCTATTGGCATTACGCGCCGGTGGACTTTAATGCCGACTGTATTGAGGCGGTGAGAGAGGGGGCGGAAACAAATGGCTTTGACTATATGGAGATCATCGCCGGTGCCGGGCACGATGCCTGCTATGTGGCAGACTTTGCGCCTGCCAGCATGATCTTCACGCCTTGCAAGGACGGCATAAGCCACAATGAAATTGAGAGTACCACCACTGAAGAGTGTGCGGCTGGCTGTAACGTGCTGCTGCAGGCCATGTTAAAAATGGCGGGCACTTAATAAAATCCGTAAAACCATTCTGTTTTTATAGCGTCTTAGGCATAACGAAAGGTGGGTTCGTACATGTTAATTCAAGACATTATTCGAAAGAAGCGCGACGGTGAGGCCTTAGCGGCGGACGAAATTCAGCTAATGGTTCAAGGCATTGTTGACCACTCTGCCTCAGAGGGCCAAATAGCCAGTTTTGCCATGGCCACTTTCTTTCGCGGTATGGCCAGAGAAGAGTGCGCCAGCCTAACCAAAGCGATGAAGGAGTCGGGTAAAACACTGCAGTGGTCGCAGCTCAATTTACCCGGCCCAGTGGTGGATAAACATTCTACCGGTGGTGTGGGCGACAAGGTTAGTATTATGCTGGCACCCATGCTGGCATCGTGCGGGGTATTTGTTCCGATGATTTCGGGCCGTGGGCTGGGCCACACCGGTGGCACTCTGGATAAGCTCGATAGCATACCCGGCTATCAATCACAGCCCAACAACCAGCTCCTGCAGACGGTGGTTAAAGATGTGGGTTGTGCCATTGTGGGCCAGACCGCCGATCTCGCACCTGCTGACAAGCGGTTTTACGCCATTCGTGATGTCACCGCTACGGTTGAGTCTATTCCGTTGATTACCGCTTCCATTCTCTCCAAAAAACTATCCGCTGGCCTGGATGCCTTGGTCATGGACATAAAAACGGGCAGTGGCGCTTTTGCCGCATCCAGGGAGATGGCACGTGATCTTGCCAGCAGTATCGTGACTGTGGGTGGTGAATTGGGGCTGCCGATCGCCGCTTTGATTACAGATATGTCGCAGGTACTGGGCAGGACAGCGGGCAATGCGCTGGAAATACTTGAGACGGTGCAATATTTGCGTGGTGATTTTCAGGACCAACGCCTTCACGACGTCACTATAGGTCTGGGTGCGCAGCTGCTTGTATTGTCGGGCATCGCTGCGACGCCCCAGGAAGGGGCACAGCGAATGAACCATGCCCTTGACAGTGGTGAGGCTGCGGAGTGTTTTGCCCGCATGGTGACCGCGCTGGGCGGTCCTGCAGATTTTGTCGATGATGCGCAAAAACACTTGCCTGTCGCCCCCGAGATTATTCCCGTTTACGCCCCAACTGATGGTGTTGTGACCGCAATCGATGTGCGTTCTGTCGGCACTGCGGTGGTGGAGTTGGGTGGCGGTCGCCGGTTGGTTGACGACAAGCTCAATTTCAGTGTGGGTTTGGAGGCCGTAAAGGCACTGGGCGAAACTGTAAGCCGTTCCGAGCCGCTGGCTATCATTCATGCAGCTGATAAAGACAGCGCAGCAGCGGCGACCCAGAGGCTGCAGAGGGCTTTTTCTATCGGTGATTCTTGCGACGCTATTGAGCCGGTGATTTTGGAAAGGTGGGATACATGAATCCGATTTCGGACGGTGTGTATGATGAAAACAGATAAAAATCAGGTGTCGCCGCTACGAGGGGTAACCCACGTACAGCACTGCGGCGTCGATTTGTTAAACCCGGGCACGCCTTTTAATCCAGACTGGATCGACGAAGTCCGGATTAATCTAAGTGCAGTAGGGCGGCGCACCGAGTCACTAAAAAGCCGCCGCGCCCTAAAAAAGCAGTGGCAAGCGGCGTGGCTGCTGAAGGCGATTAGTTGCATCGATTTGACGACTCTTTCTGGTGACGATACACCGGGACGGGTGAAACGCTTGTGTAGCAAAGCCAAGCACCCTGTTCGTCAGGATATTCTGGAGGCGCTGGGTGTCGACTCACTGGGCCTGACCACCGGTGCTGTTTGCGTTTATCACTCCATGGTTGAAACTGCAGTGTCTGCCCTGGAGGGCACGGGTATTCCTGTGGCGGCAGTATCCACAGGGTTTCCAGCCTGCATGTCGCCGCTGGAAACGCGACTGGCCGAGATAACAGCGTCGGTAGCTGCCGGGGCAATCGAGATCGACATTGTCATTACGCGGCAGTTTGTACTGAACCAGAACTGGCGTGCTTTATATGACGAAGTACGCGCCTACCGGGAGGCCTGTGCCGGGGTCCACATGAAGACAATCATTTCAACGGGTCAGTTAACAACGATGGCCAATGTGGCGAAGGCGTCCATGGTCTGCATGATGGCGGGGGCTGACTTTATTAAAACCTCTACCGGAATGGAGGTAGTCAATGCGACCTTACCGGTTAGTCTGGTTATGATTAGAATGATTCGACGCTATCGTGAGCTGACCGGATTCATGGTGGGATTCAAAGCTGCTGGAGGGGTGAGCAGTGCCAAGGATGCCCTGAATTATTTGGTGCTGGTTAAAGAAGAATTAGGTGATGAGTGGCTCAACCCGGAGATGTTTCGCTTTGGTGCATCCAGTCTGTTGGGAGATATCGAAAGGCAGCTGGAACACTTTGTGACGGGCCAATACTCCGCCAGTCACCGCCATCCCATTGCCTAAGCCCATTGACCAGGATTAATCGCGGATACCAGCTATGAATGTTGCAGAGATATTTAAAAATATGAGCTATGGACCGGCACCTGAAGCTACTGACAAAGTCGATGAGTGGTTGCAAGATCACCAACAAGCCTCCCTGCTACTGATTGATGGACAGTGGGTGGCGCCGCAGTCGGAGACATATTTTGACAGTGTCAATCCCGCCACAGGTGAGGTGTTGGGTAAGGTTGCGCAGGCTAATGCCGCCGACGTCAACAGGGCTGTTATTGCGGCAAGGGCGGCGTTACCAGCCTGGCAGGCATTGAGTGGCCACCAGCGCGCGCGTTACCTGTACGCGCTTGCGCGGCTGATGCAAAAGCACTCTCGCCGCCTGGCCGTGCTGGAAACACTGGACAACGGTAAACCGATCCGCGAATCAAGGGATGTCGATCTACCCCTGGCAGTGAGGCACTTCTATCACCATGCAGGTTGGGCACAGTTAATTGAATCTGAGTTGCCGGACCAACAGGCAGTAGGTGTGGTGGGGCAGATTGTTCCGTGGAATTTCCCTTTGCTAATGGCAGCCTGGAAAATTGCTCCGGCGCTGGCCGCGGGCAATTGCGTGATTCTAAAGCCGGCAGAATTTACCAGCCTGAGTGCACTAATGTTTGGTGAGTTATGCCAGGAGGCGGGAATACCCGCCGGGGTTATTAATATCATCACGGGTGATGGTGAGACGGGCGCAGAATTAGTGAATCACCCCGATATCGATAAACTGGCGTTCACCGGCTCTACCGATGTTGGGCGGTTAATCAAGCAGCAAACAGCGGGTAGCGGCAAGAAACTGACTTTGGAGCTGGGTGGTAAATCTCCCTTTATTGTGTTTGATGACGCCGACATTGACAGCGCCGTTGAGGGGTTGGTGGAGTCGATTTGGTTTAATCAGGGGCAGGTGTGTTGCGGATGTTCCCGCTTGTTGGTACAGGAGAGTATTGCCGACGCCGTGATAGAAAAAATTAGAATGCGCATGGGCACTCTGCGCGTGGGTGACCCTCTCGATAAGGGGGTGGATATGGGCGCCATTATTGACCCGAGCCAGCGCGAGCGCATTGCCGCCCTGGTAAAGCAGGGCGTGGAAGAGGGCGCAACTCTGTGGCAGCCCGAGGGAGTATTGCCGGAACTTGGATGCTTCTATCCACCGACTCTGTTAACGGATGTTGAGAGCAGCAATATCGTGGCCCGTGAGGAAATATTCGGTCCGGTATTGAGTGTGATGAGCTTTCGCAGTCAGGAGGAAGCAATAACGCTTGCCAACAACAGTCGTTACGGTTTAGCCGCCAGTGTTTGGTCGGAAAACATCAACAGGGCATTGGACGTGGCCCCGCAACTCAAGGCCGGGGTCGTCTGGATTAACAGCGCGAATCAGTTCGATGCCTCTTGTGGTTTTGGCGGATACAAAGAGTCCGGAATGGGTCGAGAAGGTGGCATTGAAGGGATGTACGAATACCTTAAGCCCCGCGAAAGTAGGCCCATGGAACAAAACATTGCTGTACCACAGGCGCAGGAACCGTCCCAGGGCGCTGTCATTTCAGGTATAGATCACACCGCCAAGATGTTCATTGGTGGCAGGCAAGTTCGGCCTGACAGCGGTAACAGCACACGAGTTCTTGCACACGATGGCCGGCTTGCAGGTTTAGTCGGCGAAGGAAGTCGCAAAGACATTCGCAACGCGGTCGAGGCAGCGTTTAAAGCTGAGGCCTGGAGTAAAGTCACTGCGCACAACCGCGCCCAGGTTCTTTTCTATATTGCGGAAAACCTGAGCTACCGCGAGGAAGAATTCTCGCGGCGTCTTGTTGATTTAACCGGGGTCTCCAGCGAAGGGGCCAGTGCTGAGGTTGGCGCGGCAATAGAGCGCTTGTTCTACTACGGCGCATGGGCGGATAAGTACGATGGCAGTGTGCACCAGCCACCTGTGCACGGCGTTACTTTGGCAATAAACGAAGCGATAGGCGTTATGGGTATTGCCTGCCCTGATGGCTCGCCTCTGCTGTCATTAATATCAATGCTGGCGCCGGTAATTGCCATGGGCAACCGAGCTGTCGTGGTGCCCTCGCAACGCTATCCCCTTATTGCCACAGATTTTTATCAGGTGTTGCAGACCTCAGATTTGCCCGCAGGTGTGGTCAATATTGTCACTGGGGAGCGCGAGTTGCTCAGTCAGGTATTGGCTGAACACAATCAGGTAGATGGCCTGTGGTATCACGGTACGGATGAAGGGAGTCAATCCCTGGAGCGGGCATCGGTGAGCAATTTGAAGCGCACCTGGGTGAATCATGGCAGAGCACGGGACTGGCTGTCCAGCACGCAGGGACAGGGTAAGCAATTTTTGCGCGAAGCCTGTCAGATAAAAAATATTTGGATACCCTACGGAGATTCAATTTGAATCAGTGTTTCCAAATTTAAAGTGCAGTGCCACAACATAAGAACTGTTGACGCTGTTATGAGTCGATATCGGTGTGTTAAAGAAGAACAAAATGAAATGTAAGTTTCAGTTAACCCTAGGAGAAAATAATGAAAAAAAGAACTCTGATGTATACCTGTGTCGCCACCGCCGTATTTGGCTGTGGTACTTCCATAAATTCTCTGGCTCAGGAGGTCGAGCGCGCATCACCCAACGCGATATTTGAAGAAATTCTGGTAACGGCGCAAAAACGTGAGCAGAGTATCTACGAGGTGCCAGTGGCAATCAGTGCCTTCAGCAACGACGCCTTGGAGAAACAGGGCATTACCAACCTGAGTGACGTGGGCAAGTTTGTGCCTAACCTGAATGTCACCGGATTTGGTGGTGGACAAACCTCTTCAGCCAATCCCTTTATTCGCGGTATCGGATTACAGGATCACCTGATTACCACCGACCCGGGCGTAGGAGTTTATGTTGACGGTGTCTATCTGGGGCGTCAGGTGGGGCAGAACTGGAGCCTTTCCAATATCGAGCGCATTGAAGTACTGCGCGGCCCACAGGGTACCCTATATGGTCGCAACTCCATTGGTGGTGCCATTAATATCATTACACAGCAGCCGGGTGATGAGGATATTGCCAAGATTGGCTTGCAAGTAGGTAGTCGTGAGCGGGTTAATGGTGACTTCTACGGCAACGTAGCGCTTACAGAGACCTTTGCGATGTCGGTATCCGGTTCTTTTCAGCGCCGAGGCGGTATTGGTGAGTTCAAAAACTTGCCGAATGCGAAAGTGGATGTCGGTGAAATGCAGGATATTTCAGCGCGCATAGCGGCTAAATGGCAACCCACAGATCGCTTCTCTGTGCTTGTAGTGGCCGATGGCAGTGATGGTAGTAATGGCTTGAGGCCCTACACCACACTGATTGACGAACTCCCGAATGGCGCTGTTTACGCCGCCGGTTATCGCAACTCGGATCTTGCGAAAAATAAATATGACAACAACACGGGCCAGGAAGGACAGACCGAGGTCACCAACGAAGCCAGCGGTGTGGCGATTACTGCAGCCTATGAAATAAACGATGACTTGGCGGCTAAACTGATTGTCAGCGATCGTCACTCCGAGTACCAAACCGGCCTGGACGACGACGGCTTTTTTGATGATTTCCTGTCGTTTCCTGAGCGGGGAGAAGCCGATCAGACCTCAATTGAATTACAACTCGTTGGCCAATATGACGATTGGGACTTTGTCACCGGCCTTTACTACTTTGAGGAGGAGGGAAGTAACATACAAGATCCCACCGTGTTCAACGGTGGTCTCGGTGATTTTCTGCTTGGCCAAGAGATGGATAGCACCGCGATCTACGCCAACTTGGGTTACCAGATGAATGATCGTTTGCATATCTCCGGTGGTGTTCGTTATACCGAAGATAAGAAAACAGCCAACACCAACCTTAACAGCAGTTTAATCGTAGAGAAGGCAAGCCGGGAATGGGATGAAGTCAGTTGGGAGCTTGCGACTACCTGGGCTGTCAACGACGATTTGACAGCCTACGCCACGATTCAAAATGGTTACCAGTCGGGTCAATTTCCACCGCGCCCGTTCTGTCTGTTTGGTTCTCTGGATTTCACCCAGCCGGGTAATGTGAGCAGGCCAAATTGCTTTGAGGCGAATGACAATATAACCGCGATCAACTACGAAGGTGGCATCAAGGGAACACCGCTGGAAAACCTGCAAGTTAGCATTTCGGTATTTTATACCGAGTACTCGGACCTCCCTTACCAGGTGAGTAACGCAACTTCTGCTGGCTTTAACACGCGTAATATTATCGTCGATCAGGAATCGTCTGGCGTGGAGTGGGAGAGCACCTGGGCCCTTGGTGATCGCTTCCGTCTGCGCACCTCACTGGGTTACATCGATGTTGAAGTGGATGACAACGATGCGGTTGCTCCGCTCACACCTGAGTTGACAGCATCCATTAGTCCGGAATACACGCTTCCCCTGGATGGCGGTGCCGATATCACATTCCGTGCAGATTGGTCCTATAGAGACGATATGTATGGTGAGCCCACGTCTGACTCCGCCAGATTTACAGGCATAGAAAGTCGCAGTTTGTTGAACTTCGATATCGCTTATCACTCTGCAGATGCCGATTGGACGATTGCACTGTACGGCAGAAATGTCACAGACGAGCGCTATGACGAAGCGCGTTTGAATACGGGTGATTACGTGTTGGTTATGTTGAGCAATGATGCCAGTGAGTTCGGTCTGCGCTTTACGAAAGAGTTTTAATCACTATTTCCTTCGAGACGAGACGATATTATGGCCATAGATCTGGAAACACTTGCGGCGGCGGCCAGAGCCGTTCGAGAAAATGCCTATGCACGCTACTCTGGTTTTCGGGTCGGTGCAGCTGTACTGGACGAGAATGGAGCGCTACACGTGGGTGTCAATGTTGAGAACGCGGCCTATCCTCTGGGCAGCTGTGCTGAAGCCAATGCGATTGGCGCGATGATTTCCGCTGGCGGAAAGCATATTGTACGCATTGTGGTTTTTGGTGGTCGGCAAGAGATAGAGGCCTGCACGCCATGCGGTGGTTGCCGACAGCGTATTGCAGAGTTCGCCGATAAGGACACCGACCTGGTCATGTTGGGTGAGGGCGGTGCACTGAGTCATTTTACTATTGACGAGATGTTGCCCGCTTCTTTTTCCTGGCCGGAAACACGCTAGGCAAACAGCAGGCCCGCCAGAGCAGCACTCATTAAGTTTGCAAGTGAGCCTGCTGCCACGGCACGCAATCCAAAGCTGGAAATCAGCTGGCGTTTTTCCGGTATCAAGCTGCCTAACCCGCCCAGTTGAATCGCGATCGAAGACAGGTTGGCAAATCCACATAAAGAAATGGTGGCAATCATCTCGGTTCTCGGACTGAGTGTTGTTACCACTTCACCGAGATGAAAAAATGCCACGAATTCATTCAGAATCAGTTTCTCGCCGAACAGAGATCCAGCGATTTGTGCTTCCGACCATGGAATGCTCAATGCAAACATTATAGGCGCAAATATTGTACCCAGGATTCCTTCCAACGTCAGGCCATCGAAGCCCAGCGCGCCTCCGATTCCGCCGACAATACCGTTAAACAAGGCAATCAAAGATACGAACGCAATTAACATAGCGCCGATGTTTACTGCCAGCCGCAGGCCGTCCGCTGCGCCATTGGCCGCTGCCAGAATCACATTGCCTCGCTCGCTGTCCTCGCTATTGGGTTCGATCACCTGTAGCGCTTGTTCTTCAGCATCGGGATCGTCGGGCATGATGATTTTTGCCATTAGCAAACCGCCGGGCGCAGCCATGAACATAGCGGCCAGAAGGTAGTCTATGCGCACACCCATCTGGGCATAGGCTGCCAGTACACTACCTGCGACAGACGCCATGCCCGATACGACGATGGCGAATAGCTGTGCATCGGTCAAGCCTTTCAGATAGGGTTTGATTACAAGTGGAGACTCCGTTTGTGAGACAAAAATATTGGCGGCAGCATTGAGAGATTCAACCTTTTCAGTGCCCAGCAGACGCTGCAGTCCGCCTCCCACTGCGCGCACGATGATTGGCATTATGCCTATGTGGTACAGCACCGCCATCAGTGCCGAGAAAAAGATGATAATGGGCAGAACGTTTATTGCGAAAACAATGCCGGTGCTGGTGTCGGACAGGGGCCCGAACACCATTTTAATGCCGGCTCCGGAGTAGTCTACAAATGCCTGAACGCCGCTGGAAAGAGATTGGATTATGCGCTGGCCTGCCGGTACGCGAAGCACGATAAGGGCAATGAGTGCCTGCAGGGCAAGGGCGCTGGCAACGATGCGAAAATTGATTGCTCGCCTGTTGGTTGAGAAGAGGACGGCGATACCAATCAAGATTGCAATGCCGAAGAGGCTGATGGCATTTTCGGTCATAAATTTCCCCGTAGAGGCTGATTTAAGGTGAGCACCGTCGATGTTTTAATGATGACAAAATGCAAAATATTTTTTATTTTTATTTCACTGCTATATCGCAGTTGTAATACTAGTTTGAAAACGTCTTTACGTCATGTGAGGCAGACGTAAAACATAGTGCATACTAGCAGATAACACAGATGAAATAAGCTATAGCTTCAAGCCGTTATTCAAATTGAGTAAGCTGAGAACTGGAGTTTAGCGCGGGAAAAACCACCAGGAATGATAATGGACATTAAAAAGCAATGGCAAGATTGGATGGTCAGAGATCCAGATCCAGTAACCCGGAAAGACCTACAAACATTAATCGATGGCGCTGATAGCGACGAATTGGCAAACCGTTTTGCAGGTCGTTTGCAATTTGGTACAGCAGGTTTACGCGGAGTGGTGGGAGCGGGTCCCGCAATGATAAATCGGCTCGTTATTCGTGAGGTTTCGGCTGGCCTTGGCAGCTATTTGTTGCGGGCGATGCCAATGGCAGCTCAGCGCGGCGTGGTAGTGGGCTATGATGGGCGGCCAGATTCTTTGCAGTTTGCCCACGATGCCGCCTGTGTGTTTGCAGCGCTGGGACTCAAAGTTTATCTCACTCCCGATGTGGCAGCGACTCCGCTCGTAGCCTTTGGTACGGTTCACCTGAATGCGGCCATGGGCGTGGTGATAACGGCCAGCCACAACCCGCCCGAATACAACGGTTATAAAGTGTTCTGGGAGAACGGTGCGCAAATTATTCCCCCGCACGATGCTGCCATCTCCGCAGCGATCGAACTCGCTGCGGCAACGAGTATACCCTGGCAGGAATTTGAGGAGGCGCAATCCACGGGTGCTATCGTCATGCTGGAAGCCGAGTTCTACCGCAGCTATCTCAATGCCGTACTAAGCAGCAAATTATATTCAACCAATCGTACGCCGGTGAACACCAGTATTGCCTATTCGGCCATGCACGGTGTGGGTGCCACAATGGCGGAAGCGCTGGTGACTGAGGCCGGATTCAAAGAGTTTTATAGCGTGGCGTCACAGCGCGAACCGGATGGGCGTTTCCCTACCGTGAGGTTTCCCAACCCGGAGGAGCCGGGTGCGATGGATGCTGTTATCGCTTTGGCACGAGAGAAAAATACAGTCCTTGCCTGTGCCAATGATCCCGATGCCGACCGCCTGGCTGTTGCTGTTCGTACGGAGTTTGGCGACTATCGGCAGTTAACGGGGGACATGATTGGTGTTTTGCTCGGAAATTATTTACTGGAAAAAAACCATAACCATACACCAATCGTTTGCACCACAATCGTTTCTTCCAGCATGTTGAAAGCCATAGCGGAAGCCAGCGGTGCGCGATATTGTGAAACTTTGACTGGCTTTAAGTGGATGGCTAATGTGGCTTTGGCCAGCGAAGATGAAGGCCATCAGTTTTTGTTTGCCTATGAAGAGGCGATAGGTTTTGCGGCGGGTCGACAGGTGCGCGATAAAGACGGCTTGTCAGCTCTGCTAGCGTTTGCACAAATGACCGAGGCACTTGCCTGCTGTGGTAAAACGGTGCAAGACCAACTGGAGGTATTATATCGTCGCCACGGTCTGTACTTGACGGCGCAAAGAAGTCTTTCGTTAGTTAAAGATGGGCCTTCTATTGGCTCTTTGTTGCGTGCCTGTCCGCCAGAACAAATTGCGGGTGTCGCTGTAGTGGAGATCGATGATCGCAGTGTGGGTGGGCGAATGTATTTTGATGGTGGCAGTGAATTTCTCGACATCCCCGCTAGCGATGTCTTGATCTATCGCCTTGAAAACGGGGCCAGGGTAATTGTGCGACCTTCGGGCACCGAACCAAAATTCAAGTGTTATTATGAAGTTGTGGAAACCGTGCTTGACACCGAACCTTTTGAGCGAGCGCAGGCGCGTGCTGATCGCGCTATGTTAGACTTTATCACCGAGCACCAGTTGGCCATTAGTGAGCTACTGGCGGACTAAAACCAGACGCTGCGACTGGCAATGGTAACGCTAGTAGTTGACTAACTGGTCAATAATATGCATAGTTCTACCCAGCTCTTATCAACGTGTGAGCGTCGACAATCACGACTTTTCTGAGGGTAACTTTATTAGTAATAAAAAAGCGGCGATCCGCAGAGTGCACAGTGCAGCAATTATTAGCGCAGCCGAAAAAGTGTTTGCCCTGAAAGGGTTCAACGGAGCAACGACACAAGAAATTGCCGACCTGGCAGGCCTTCCCAAAGCCAATGTGCACTACTACTTCAAAACAAAAAAAGATCTCTACAATACGGTATTGGAAGATGTCGTTGTGGTGTGGAAGACCGATGCAGATGCGTTTAACAAATCGGAAGACCCCACGATCGCTATTTCTGAGTACATTCGCAGCAAAATGGATTATTCCTTTTCCAGGCCATTTGGGTCCAAGGTATGGGCCAATGAAATTATTCACGGGGCCCCTGTGATGGGCGATAAAAGGCTCGCCCGGTTTCTGAATATTTGGGAGAAGCGTAAAACCATCCAGATTAGCCGATGGGTAAAGCAGGGAAAAATACTCCCGGTTGACCCCCACTATTTGCTATTTATGATCTGGGCTACCACACAGCACTATGCAGATTTTGAGCACCAGATACGAGTATTGAACGGAAATAAGTCGTTGTCGAAAAAGCAGCAAGAAGCGGCAATAGAGACTGTCACCGGCATCATTCTGCGTGGCATAGGTCTTAACCCAGCTGCCTGACATAAAACAATTTAGCGAATACACGGGGCTAATCATTCAAGTCATTTTGTCTGTAGAGCTCACATTTTTCGTTCGCAGACTGTCCACGGTGTTTTTGAAAAGCTAGCCAGAAAAGCAGACTTAACCGTTGAAATTCAGATGGTTTCGGCGGCAACAGTTGCGCAGTGTCCTGGACGCCTGCCGGGTAAGTCGAAAGGCCTGAATGCCGCACTGCATCGATTAGTAAATTTTTGCAGCAGCACAACCAGAGGCGCCGCCATAGTTCCATTCGTTATGTGACGCCCAATCAGCGCCATCGTGGCGAAGATGGTGATCTGCTTGCGCAGCGAAAAGCCGTCTATGAAGCCGCTCGGCCCAAAAACCCACAAGGTTGGTCAGGCTAGACGAGAAATTGGACCCCGATAGGAGAAGTCTGGCTGAATCTACCCATAGAATATTGGGCCTAGAATCATAGAGAATCTAATGCCGAATGATCGATGGACGCGGTAACTTTGTTGACATGCACCGGTTGCAGCCAAAGCAAAAGAATACATCAATGAATACCACACCCGGTGAGAACTGTCGTTGTCACGAATTCAATGGCATCTTCATAAACACTGTCATTGAGCCTCGGAAGCTTCATGACGTTTTCTATATGTTTATCAAAATCCGCATAATACTGTGTAGTGCTCCATAGCAGAAAGAAAAAATGGTAGGGATTAATGTCAGACATCTTGCCTTCTTTTATCCAAATTTCAATAACTTGCACTTTCTTTTTGGTAATCGTTCGTAAAGCCTTTCCTCTTTCCGCTGAAAAAAACTGAGACCCACTAATGATTTCTTTGGCAAAAAGTTTTGAAGCTGCAGGGTGCTGTTGGGAGTACAGGATTTTCGCGCGTATATATTGGGTGATAGCCTCCTTGGGTTCTTTGTCTGCGGAAATGACGTCCAGTGATTCGTCCCATCTAGAGAGTAACTCTTCAATAACGGTTTGATAAATAACATCTTTAGTACCAAAATAATAATATAGATTGGCTTTTGGAAGACCCGCTGCCTCGGCAAGATCTGACATGCGTGCCCCGTCATAGCCTTTTTTAGCAAAGACTTTTTCGGCTCCATTTAGAATTCTAGTTATACTTTCAGCGCGAATCTTTTGATCTCGCAACTCTCTAGGTGAAAGGTTCTTTTCGATTTTATTCTCTCTTATTTTCATGTTGATATTACTTAATACTAAGTTTAGTGGCCGTGGTTGTGTGTAAACAATACTGCATTTTTCAACAGTTCTCTACAAGCTATTTATTGTGTTGCCTGAGTCGAGCAGTTTCTAATCACGATTTTCACTTGACATATACGTCAACTGGAAATAACATCTCCAGTAACACCTTATTAATCGTTATCGGCTCGCTCACATGGTACACAGTAAAAATCAACTCAAGAGCACAATGGAATTAATGTTGGACGGTTGGATTGATGACCTGGACCCCACCTGGCACGCGATATTGGGCAATTCGAGCCTCGGATTTAGCGCAATGGATCCTGACTTAAGTCTGGAGCCATGGGAGCCCGTTTTTCCGGTACGTCGTAAACAGACACTGTTAGGTGCACCTCAACATGGACATCTGTTTCGGGCCTTTGATGGTATCAATCCAAACGATGTCCGCTGTCTTATTCTTGGACAAGACCCTTTCCCCTGTCCCGCTTTTTCTACAGGCCGAGCTTTTGAAGCCGGCAACACCGCCCATTGGAAGGAGCTTGAAAAGATAACCCTGTCACCGAGTATGCGTTGTTTCTTGCAAAGTGTGTGTACAGCAAAAACTGGAGAACATAAATTCATCCGCGGAATTAAGGCATGGCACGAAACGATTCAAGCTATTGAGAATTGCGAAATTAACATCCCAAGCCCACCTAAGTTGTTAGATGCATGGCGCTCCGAAGGTGTGCTGGCGTTAAATTCTGCGCTCACAATTTCTCGGTTTAAGAAGGAGGGAGACCCCCATCAACTTCGCGGTCACTCGCCTTTATGGCGTCCACTTCTGCTCGATACTATTGTGGGTCTTGCTGCAATACCAAACCAAACTATTTTGATATTGGCTTTCGGAGGGATTGCTGCAGAGCTTGTGCTCTCAGCTCAACATATGCTGAAGAATGCTCCCAATTACTCAACGACAATTCTGCCAGTGTTTGCACCGCACCCAGCTATGGGTGCCGATTTTCTCGCTGCAGAAAATCCATTTTTGAAGGGTAATACACTATTGCTAGAAAGGGGCTTGCTCCCCATTTTTTGGTAACCAGGAAATTTTTATGAATAAACACAGTTATGATTATATTATTGTAGGCGCCGGCTCTGCGGGTTGCGTGTTAGCTCATCGGTTATCTGAAAGTGGACAGCACTCGGTCTTACTAATTGAAGCGGGAGGCAAAGATCGCAGCGTTTTGGTTAAATTACCTATGCTGATGGGTAAGCTAATGCATTCTGGAATTTATAATTGGGACTACAACACAGAACCGGAACCTCACTTGAATAATCGCTCCATCTATTGGCCTCGAGGAAAGGTGCTCGGCGGTTGCTCTAGTATAAATGGCATGATCTCAGTGCGCGGAAATCGTGAAGACTATGACCGCTGGTCGCAGATGGGCTTACCGGGTTGGAGCTATGAAGACCTACTGCCTTACTTTAAACGTTGTGAGGACCATGTTGACCGGAACGGTCATTATCACGGGTCCGGCGGGCCATTGAGTGTCTGTCGCGCAAAGGGCAAAAACGAACTGTTTGATGTATTTATTAAAGCCGGAACGCAAGCCGGTTACCCTTTCAATGATGATTTCAACGGTGAGACTCAAGAGGGGTTTGGTCGATATGACTTCACTATTCGCAATGGGAAACGCTGTAGCACTTCAAGAGCTTATTTGGATCCGGTCAAAAGAAGACCCAATCTTACTATCAAAACCAACGCTCACGCCCACAAGGTAATCGTTGTTGATGGTCGAGCAACAGGGGTTGAATTCAGCGTTAATGGAAAAACTCAAGTCGTTCATGCACGCCGTGAGGTGCTCTTATCAGCAGGAACGATAAACTCGCCACAATTGTTAATGCTTTCGGGTATTGGGGATTCTCAAGAATTAGTAAAACACGGTATTGAGAGCACCGTGGATTTACCTGGCGTTGGCCAGAATCTGCATGACCATGTCGATGTCTGCCTGGTATACGAATGCAGCCAACCTGTTTCGCTTTATCGAGATTTTAGACTCGATAAAATTGTGCCAGCGGTCATTATCGGCGCTCTCTTTGGAAAAGGAATTGTTACAACTTTCCCCTATGAGGCAGGCTCTTTTATGAAATCTAATGCCGATTTTCCAGCACCGGATATTCAAACACATTTTATGCCCGCGCTTGAGAAAACAGCAAACTTGCACTGGCCAAGCCCTTTTAAAAGAAATGACGATGAAGAAAAGCATGGCTTCACGATTAGAGTAGGGCCCGTTAATCCAGTAAGCCGTGGACATATATCGCTTCAATCCTCTAATCCTAAGGACTCGCCCAAAATGTTATGTAACTATTTAGCTGAAGAGTTCGACCGAAAAACGACGCTTGCTGCAGTAAAGATGGTGCGTAATGTCATCGAACAACCCGCTTTCGACGCCTATCGAGGCAAAGAACTTGAACCTGGGTCGGCTATTCAAAATGACGATGATTTGAAGAAATGGGCAAGAGATGCAGCGGGAACGACGCTACATCCCGTTGGGACTTGCAAAATGGGAACGGACTCCCTGTCAGTAGTTGATGCGGAGCTTAAAGTTTATGGCGTAAAAGGTCTAAGGGTCGTAGACGCCTCGATTATGCCCATCATATGTAGCGGCAATACAAATATCCCAACGGTAATGATCAGTGAAAAAGCATCTGCCATGATTTTAGAAGATGCCAAAAAATAAATGTCACTATTAGCGTATTTACAATGTCCGCTGGATAACTTTGGAGAAACTAGAAAATGATTATCGATCACAGAACCTATACGTTTCGTCCCGGAACTATACAAAAATGGCTGGATAAATATGAATATCAAGGACTTCCAATTCAAAAAAAATATTTGGGGGATTTTCTCGGAATATTCACTACCGTAGTAGGTAATCTCCACCAAGTTGTGTTCATGTGGGGGTATGAGAGTATGGCGGACAGGGAGTTACGACGTGCAACCATGGAAGCTGATAATGAGTGGCAAACTTTTATTGAGGAAATTTGGCAGTTGGATGCGATTTTGACTCAGGAGATAGTATTTTTGAAACCAGCCTCATTTTCACCTATTGCCTAATAGTGTTGATTTAGCATCTTTAGGATAATTGCTTATCCATCAAAATTTAAAATAGCCTCTACACTTTTTGCACAAAAAATATCGGCGTTGAATGATAGTTTCTTAAGGTTTTAATAATTTAATTGTTGGCACAAATGGGCTTTTTCAATGAGTTTAGTGACGCAGGTTATACCGTTTATTTCGTATCTTACCCTATTGGCTGTAACCATATCATCTGCCTATGCCGATTCAGTAAAAATATCCTCCGCGTGTAATTTCCGACAAGGAAGTTCAGGCGAACTAATTGTGGGTTCGACGTTGTTGTTAGTAGACCAAGCCATGGATGATGGAGGTCTTGTCATTCACCCATCAGGTAAAATTGGTCAAGTCGGAAGATTCTCCAACTTAACACGTTCCTTCCCGGATGCATCTTTTCTAGATTGCAGGGGAGAAACAGTGCTGTCTCCAGGATGGGTAAACACACATGAACATGAAGCTTTCAGCTATACCTTTCCCGACCCGAATCTAAAACCCATTTACCACCATCGAGAAGAATGGATTTTTGGTAAAAATGGAATGAAAGTACTACCAATACCAAATGAACAAATCTATAAACCAGAAAACAAAAAGAGCCTGGCAGTGCTCTCTTGGGTCGAATTGCGTCATCTGGTTACTGGAACAACTTCTCTCGGTGGGCCTGGTGCTGTTCAAGGGTTGGTTAAAAATATCAATCGATCCGCAAATCCACCTAAGAATAATCGCTACCCTCTGGCAGCAGACTTAGAGATATTTCCCTTCTCGATGGATTCGATTGAGTTTTTTTCTGATGCTTGTCTTGGAGATAAGAAATCAGTATTCCCACTTAAAATTGATTCGCAAACTGACCTGGCCTATGCGCCCCACCTAGGTGAAGGGCGGAGGGATAATTGCACAGCCCAGTCTGAACTAGAAACCTATATCGATTACGTCAGCCAACACCAAGAAAGTGGCAGGAGATTTTCCGCCGTTCACGCTGTTGCGGGCAGACCCGATCAGCTGAAAAGATTTGCCGACTTTGATATTTCCCTTGTGTGGTCACCGAGATCCAACTTGGCACTATATGGAGAAACAATAGACCTAGCAGCTAGCCAGCGCTATAACGTACGTATGGCTCTGGGTACAGATTGGTCATCCAGTGGTTCGTTTAATATGCTAGAAGAATTTGAATGTGCACGAACGGTGATTCGCAGTCAGGAAATTGATTTAAGCGCGTATCAATTGTGGCTAATGGCTACTCACAATGCAGCTTATGCAGTGGGTCTTGAAAATATTGTGGGGGCGATTAAACCAGGATTAGCCGCCGATTTAATTTTGATAAATAAATCAAAGGATCAGTCACCTTACCAAGCGGCTGTAAACGCTAATATCGACGATGTACGCATAGTATGGGTCGACGGTACACCTCTAATAGCGAGCAAAAGCATTGTAAAGGTTCTAAAGCCCAATCCGGTCTGTGTTGATCTCCCAATGAAGCATAAAACATTGTGTGTTGACTTTAATATCTTGGGCGTTTCTTGGGAGGATATGAACAAGTTAACTACGAATGCAGTGCCTTTCAATGGCAGCACCAAGCGCCAAGCGCCCTGCGACGTAACGTAAGCTCAGCCATAATGACATGTCGAGCGCTTTAGTGTGCAAAGCGCGCGCTGTCGACATCGGCTTAAAACGTTAGATTACTGGCGCTTTAACCTCCACGTATAAGTTACTACATCTTTGGACCAAATCAACCGTGTCACTAACTGGCTACAACACACAATAAAATGCTTGACAAGTTTGTTCTATCGGTAGATTATTTCACCTGACCGATTGGTCAAACGAGATGTTTCACGTTATAGAATACAAACATATTTGTATAGCATTGGAGGACTAAATCATGATTTCTAAAAATAAAAAGATCCCTTGGAAAATGTTTATTAGCACCGCAGCGGTCATCTTGGCGTCAGAAGCTACTTCACAAACTCAAGAAGCGAGCATCCATAAAAAGAACACAGTTTTTGAAGAAATTATTGTAACTGCTCGAAAAAAAGAAGCGAGTTTGTATGAGACACCGGCGGCAATTACTGCCTTTTCAAGCGAAGGGTTAAAATCCAGCAATATTTCCACAATCGACGATATAGGAAAGTATGTTCCAAACCTCAATATCACTCGGTTCGGTATAGGTAACCCCGCCCATGCGGCGGTATTTATTCGCGGCATCGGCGTGCAAGATCATATAATTACTACGGACCCGGGTGTTGGTGTATATGTGGACGGCGTTTATTTGGGTCGCCAGATGGGCGCCAACTTAAACTTGAGTAATGTGGAGCGAGTGGAAGTTTTACGTGGACCACAGGGCACGCTATATGGGCGTAACACTATAGGCGGTGCGATAAATGTCATCACTCAAAAACCGCAATTAGATGAAGATTTTTTTGAAGTAAATTTTACTGCAGGTTCTCGTAATCGTGCCGCAGCTGATTTTTATAGTAATTTCCCGTTGACAGATACTTTGGCAATGTCGCTGTCTGGCGTTATTGATAGGCGCGATGGAGTCGGTGAGGCCCTGAAAATTGTAGAAGATGTGAGGGATGTTGGGCAATTATTTGAATCGTCGCTAAGGCTTGCTGTCGACTGGAGAGTATCGGACACATTGTCACTGTTGTTTACAGCAGACGGAGTGCAAGGGGAAAATGGGCAATCGCCCAGCACCATCGAAATCATGCCTGGTATGACAGGGTTCGCGACTGACCCTTCAGACCCGTTTGGTATTTTTGGGGCTGAAGGCGCACTGGATGTCTCTGATCTTCCATCAAATCCTGATGATACCAATACAGCTGAAGGAAATTTATTGGATCAATCCAATCAAGGGTTTGGAACGTCTCTTACGGGAGACATTACTATTAGCGATACACTAAGTGCCAAGTTAATAGCTAGTTATCGCGATTCTAGTTATGTGGGGGGAGTTGATGATGATGCGGTGTTTACCGATTTTGAATCTTTTCCAGAAAAGGGAAGTGCTAACCAGCATTCACTTGAGCTGCAAATCAATGGGCAATACGAGCAGTTTGATTTTGTCTCAGGGCTTTACTATTTCAAAGAAGAAGGTAACACCTTCTCTGGTGTAAATACTTTTATCTTTAGCGGTGATACTTTTGACATAAACCAAACCACGGAAAGTTATGCAGGTTTTTTTCATGCCGATTACCAGCTCACGGACAATCTTAGTTTGGGGGGTGGCCTGCGTTATTCCCAAGACAACAAGGATGCTGACGCGCTGTTCACCAATTCACCTTGGTTTCAGGTAGCACCTTCAGGTAATGGCAACGGTAGTCCAGGGTCTGCTCAACGAGTTTTTCGTGATGACAGTTGGAGCGCGGTTACTTGGGACGCCAATGTTAGCTATAGCGTCGGTGATAACCTTAATCTCTACGCTGCTTTTGCGAGGGGTTACCAGAATGGTGGCTTCCCTGCCCGCCCATTTGGAGGCCCCGATCAGTTTTCTTCTTTTGACCCAACATACGCCAATAACTACGAGGTTGGTGTAAAGGGTACAGTTGGAGATTTTCTACAGTTATATGTTAGCGTCTTTCATACTCGTTACGAAGACTTGGCATTACAGTTCTCCGATCCGGCCATAGCTGGATTTGTAACTACCACGGCAAACGCGGGAGAATCTGAAGCAACAGGTGTAGAAGTTGAAGGGACATTGGCGTTTACAGAAAATTTCACAATAAAAACGAGCTTAGGCTTTATCGATGCCGAAATCACCCAAGTTGACGATGGAGTAATTGGTATAAGAGAAGGAGATTCCCCTGCTCTAACTCCGGAGTGGACGACATCTATTGCGCCTCAGTATCATATGGATCTTGAGAATGGCGCAACGATTACCTGGCGAGCTGACTATTCCTACCGTAGCAAGATGTTTGGGCAATCTATAAATAATGAATTTAATCGTATCGGAGGAAGAGAGCTATTCGGATTCAATGTAAAGTACCAGCACCCGAAAAAAGACTGGTCCATAGCGCTTTATGGTAAAAACATATTCAATAAAGTTTACGATGTAGCTCGCCTTGATCAATCGTTTGCCGGGTTTACCGAAATTATCCGTAGCAACGATCGGAGTGAATTCGGATTACGTTTTTCGAAATCTTTCTTGAACTAAGTTAATTTGCTATTCCCGCTTAGGCGGGAAAACGTTTCTAATATCTTCTTCTAGATACTCCATTAAAGGCGAAATAGTTATCGTGTAAGTATTTAAAATTATTTTGGAACATATAGAAGCGAAAAGTTTATCAACGTTAGGCCATTAACAACTTGTAACGGAAGTAGATCAAAACATGACACTGCATAAAAACTATATCGACGGTCAGTGGGTAGGTTCTACGAACACTATCCAGAACATAAACCCATCAAACATTAATGACTGTGTAGGCGAATATGCAAGCGCCTCACTTAAAGACATGAATAATGCTTTTGCCGCTGCAACTTGTGCCTTTAGTACCTGGTCAAGATCGAATATTCAGTTTAGGTCTGATGCACTAGATTCTATTGGTAATGAGATACTAAGTCGAAAAGACGAACTGGGCGATCTTCTTGCACGAGAAGAAGGTAAGGTTCTTGTGGAAGCCACTGGCGAAGTTATGCGAGCCGGTCACATTTTCAAATTCTTCTCAGGTGAAGCATTGCGATTAACGGGTGAAACCGTACCTTCTGTCCGCCCTGGAGTTGACACCGAAATCAGGCGTGAGCCCGTAGGGGTCATTGGCATTATAACGCCATGGAACTTTCCAATAGCGATTCCTTCTTGGAAAATAGCCCCTGCATTAGCCTATGGTAATACGGTTGTCTTCAAACCTGCGAGTTTAGTAACCGGGTCGGCATGGGCGCTCGCAGAAATCATTAGCCGCTCGGGTATACCCGCGGGTGTGTTCAATATGGTGGCTGGATCGGGCGATATTGCCGGCAATGCTATTTTGCAAGATCCCCGTGTTTCCGCTGTGAGCTTCACTGGTTCGGTTAGCACTGGTTCTAGAGTCGCCGCTGAATGCAGTGCGAGAGGTGCAAAATATCAGCTGGAAATGGGTGGGAAAAATCCTCAGATTGTGTTGGATGATGCAAGCATTGATTTAGCTGTTAATTGTTCCATTAACTCATCATTTTTATCAACCGGTCAACGCTGCACCGCCTCCTCTCGGATTATTGTAACCGAAGGTATATACGATCAGTTCGTGGATAAGATTGTCATCGCTACCAAAGCATTAAAGGTTGGTAACGCGAGAGATCCAAGCACTCAAATTGGTCCAGTGGCCGATCATTCCCAACTCAAGCAAGACCTAAAGTATATAACAATTGGCAATGCGGAGGGGGCGTCACTTGCTTGTGGTGGCGAGCGACTAAGCCTTAAAGACGATGGTTTCTATCTTTCGCCAGCCCTATTCATCGATACTTCCAATACCATGCAAATTAACCGCGATGAAATATTTGGGCCAATAGCAGCAGTGATGAAGGTATCGGGCTATGATGAAGCCGTTGCTGTTGCCAATGACACACCCTTTGGCCTAAGTGCTGGCATCTGCACTAAGTCACTGAAATATTCGAGTCAATTTAAGCGCGATAGTAAAGCGGGAATGGTCATGATTAATCTCCCCACTGCAGGTGTTGATTATCATGTTCCCTTTGGAGGCACTAAGGGTTCCAGCTATGGTTCGAGGGAGCAGGGCAGCTATGCTAAAGAATTCTACACTACAGTAAAAACTATCTACACCTTTCCCGATTAACCTCTGGTATAAATGATTCGTGATACCCTGAGAAAGAGTCGTTAAACTGATGACATATCCTAAAAATAAAAAAACCTACTTATGACAACATTAAACATTGTTCGGATTGTTCTCACCAGTTTTATAGCATATGCCGTAATGGCTAGCATTATGACCCCATTAGGGATTATTTCGCAGCCAATATCTGATTTGTTTAATGTGCTAATAACCGAGACGACTAGTAAATTTTCATACATTACGTCTGGTATCTTAGCTGGCTCAGTGGCTGCTTTTTTTATCTTTGATTGGTTCAAAGTTAAAACGGTTATTATTGTTAATTGCATTGTTATTGCTATCGCCATTACTCTTCTTTATCTCATTAATGATTATACTTGGTTGCCAATTTGTTTTGTTGCTATAGGCATTTCCAGTAGCGTCAATTTAACCGCTTCTGCCATAGTTATTACGCGCGTATTTTCAGAAGGTAAGCGTGCTTCGATGCTGCTGTTAACGGACTGCTTTTATAGTTTAGGCGCGATGGGCAGTTCCTACGCTGCCGCGTATTTAATAGCTCAAAAATATCATTGGGTTAGTGCTTATTTATTGGTATTGTTTTTGGTTATCGTGATTGTTGTAATTGCTTCACTATCTTCTTACACTGAAGAAGAAGCAGCACATAGTTTAGAAACCCTGCGCCCATGTGTAACTGAGAAGTGGCCGCTATCGGTTTATTTTTGCTCCGCATCAATATTTCTTTATTTACTAGGCATGGTGTCACTGTATTCATGGATGCCAAATTATGCTCAGTCCGTTTTGCACATAACTCAAGAAAAATCCGGGCAATTGCTCAGCTATTACTTCGCTGGTATGTTTGTAGGTCAGATAGGCCTGTTTTTTTTAGTGCTAAAGTTCCCAATAGGTCGTTTAATCCTGATTACATCAGGCTGCGCGGCTATAATAAATTCTTCGTTATGGAATATATCTAATGTAGATACTCTGACTATTACATTGTTTTTGTTAGGCGTTTTTGCAGGGGGTTTACTTAAAACCTTCATTACCTATGGCACACTAGCCATGGCAAACAGCCCGACACGACTGGTAAGCTTTTTGATGTTGAGTATGGGGCTTGGGACAGCGGTAGCACCTGCAATTAGTGCTAGCATTGTCGCTCAAACATCAGCAATTGGTGCTTTGATGCTTTCTAGCTTTTGTTATGTTATGACATTTATTTTTGCAGTAGTGTGCGTGTATCTCCAGAGTAGGACGCCTTTAATCGTCCAGACGGTGTCGCCAAATTAACAGACCATAATCGGCAAAATTCGCCAATAAATATGTAAGCGTCATCGATTCCCTCCCGACATTATTTCCTACCATGCCGGCGTTTATTGTCGATCCAGCTTCAGTCATTGAAATGTCAAAGATTTACTGGCTGAGAGAAGAGTTGTCGTCAGCTGTGAGGCGACCCGATTATGGTACATAAAATTTGGCGCTCTATACGCCAGGCGATTGAAGCGCAAGTACTGGGGGCTATGCAGATTCCTTCTAGATTGACGGGGTTTTTGTGAAGATCGATGGCCAGTGGCATTGTCGCTGGCGGGCTGTTAACCATGACGAAGAGGTTGTTGGTGTGCTCCTAAAAGGTTGCGGGGATGTGTTTACGTCGAAGCGCTCCTTCAAGTGACTTAGGAGAATTCACGGCGGAGAACCTCGTAAGATCGTAACCCAAAAATACACCGCTATGACGGGATGCTCTCAGAGAGCGGTTTCCCCAAGCCATTGATGACATAGATCGATAGTCGAACAACCAGGCGGAACAGTCGCATGAGACGACCCGAGGCAGAGGGCGAGGGATGCGGAAGTTCAAATAGGTTTCGCCTGCCATGATCGGCTCTGGCGTTGTCGGAGGTCGTCTTGACCTGAACGCCATGCTGGCGGTTCAGGATATTTCTGCTCGCACGGTGGGGTTGATGCAGGTATTTCCCAACTCGTGCAATACGATCCCCGGCAAGATTTCCATGGTTTTAGATTTGCGTCACCCGGAAGATGACGTGCTCATCCAGATGGACGCCGGGCATGACGCCTGGTATGTGGCAGACTCTGCGCTTGCCAGCATGATCTTCACGCCCGTGTGACAAAATGCAATTTTTGCTCTGACGTTTAGACAGTTTATGCCAACGGAGCTATTTAGGAGTGCAGTTCGATTTTAAACAAGAAAGCAAGGACCCGTGCAATACACAGTGCAGCAATTATTAGCGCAGCCGAAAAAGTGTTTGCCCTGAAAGGGTTCAACGGAGCAACGACACAAGAAATTGCCGACCTGGCAGGCCTTCCCAAAGCCAATGTGCACTACTACTTCAAAACAAAAAAAGATCTCTACAATACGGTATTGGAAGATGTCGTTGTGGTGTGGAAGACCGATGCAGATGCGTTTAACAAATCGGAAGACCCCACGATCGCTATTTCTGAGTACATTCGCAGCAAAATGGATTATTCCTTTTCCAGGCCATTTGGGTCCAAGGTATGGGCCAATGAAATTATTCACGGGGCCCCTGTGATGGGCGATAAAAGGCTCGCCCGGTTTCTGAATATTTGGGAGAAGCGTAAAACCATCCAGATTAGCCGATGGGTAAAGCAGGGAAAAATACTCCCGGTTGACCCCCACTATTTGCTATTTATGATCTGGGCTACCACACAGCACTATGCAGATTTTGAGCACCAGATACGAGTATTGAACGGAAATAAGTCGTTGTCGAAAAAGCAGCAAGAAGCGGCAATAGAGACTGTCACCGGCATCATTCTGCGTGGCATAGGTCTTAACCCAGCTGCCTGAGTTACACCCTCACGCCCTAAGTTGAATCAGGTATAACCCGCCCAGCAGCAGGATGCAGCCACTCGCCCGGGTTAAATTCAGAGTTCTGACTGGCGTATTAAACCAGCCGAAATGATCGGCGCAAATTGATATGATCATTTGGCCCACGAATATGGCGAGAATCACGTTTGCGACGCCTGCCCGTGGTATGAGCACCAGAACAGTCGTCACATAGATGATGCCCAGCAAACCGCCTGTGTACAAATACCAGGGTATTTCGCCCAGAGTTTGTCGCGGTGGGACTTTGACGCCAAAGAAGAACATTAAAATGGCCAGGAACAACATGGCCACCGTGAAAGAGATTAAGCTCGCTTGCAATGGGTGGGGAAGTGACTTCCCCAATTGTCCATTTACCATGCCCTGCACCGCCACCAGTCCGCCGACTACCAGCGCTATTAACAACATAGAGCTATCTTTCATTTTAGGCGCTCACGCTAGCGGAAAGCCGGGATAACGTTCTCAGCATACTCAGCAATAATCTGCTCTTCGTTGCCGTTATCAAGATAGATGTTGAACTGGGTGACACCGCATTCTTCCAGGTGCTTGACCTTGGCGATATGGTCTTCAGCCTGCCCCAGAACACAGAAACTTTCAACGATATCGGGCGTGATGAAATCGAGATAGGGGTTGCTGCTCTGGCCGTGCTTGGAATAGTCGTAGCCCTTACGGTTTTCAATGTAAGAGGTGAGGCTCTCGGGGACTAGTCCACTGTCAGTGCCATACTTTTCAACAATATCGGCAACGTGGTTACCAACCATGGCGGGAAACCATTTGGTTTTTTCGATACAGGTTTCTTTGTCGCCAAAGTAGGCGGGCGCCGCCGCCATGACCTGGAAGTTGGACATATCTCTTCCAGCCGCTTTGCCGGCACTGATTGCCTGGTCGGCAAACCACTTACACAGATCCGGGTCGGCGAGCTGTAGGATAACACCGTCGCCAATCTCCCCCGCCGTCTTCAACGCTTTGGGGCCATAAGCACCAATCCATACCGGCAATTCATAACCATTGGCCCAGGGGAACTTCACCGGCTCAGGACAATCGCCGTAGGAGACTTCCTCTCCGCGTATCATCGCTTTTACCTTCTGCGTGAATTCAGTGAGGTAGGCAAGTGTAGAGGGCTTTTTGCCCATCACTCGCACAGAGCTGTCGCCGCGACCCAGGCCCATATCAATACGCCCACCACTTTGCAGTGCCAGGCTTCCAAACAGGCTGGCTGCAACAGACATGTCGCGCGCGAGAGGATTGGTGACGCAGGGGCCGAAGCGCATTTTTGTGGTGTGCTCCATACACATTGCTATGGCGGGGTAGCACTCACGCCACAGGATATGGGAGTCGTAAAACCAGCAGTGTGTAAAGCCGGCAACTTCGGCCTGTTTTACCAGATAGCGAGCCCGATCCGGGCTGACGAAACCTTTAAAGCAAATTGCAAAATCCATCATTATTTTCCTTATTCAGAGATTCGATTCGGTGGTTGAAGGTGGGCGTATTGTTATGCCCACCTGTGTGTGCTCATCTATCGTGATACGGCTTTTGGTTTATTGGCCGCGGCCTCTTTTTGCAGCACATCATAAACGGGTGGGTAGGCGGGGCGCTCTATGAAACGTCCGGCTCCTTTCTCTACGTTAAGCTGACCGTCCTTCCATACAATCTTGCCGCGCGAGACGGTGTGGCTGGGAATACCCTTGACCGTCTTGCCCTCGAAAATATTGAAATCAGCATTTGAGTGGTGGGTAGCGGCAGAAATGGTGTGTGTGCCGTCGGGGTCCCAGACCACCAGGTCGGCGTCGGCTCCTACGGCAACAGCGCCTTTCCTCGGATATAGGTTAAATATCTTGGCAGCGTTGGTTGAGGTCACTGCCACAAATTCGTTCATTGACAGCTTGCCTGTATTCACGCCTTCGTGCCACATCACCGACATACGGTCTTCAATACCGGCGGTACCGTTGGGGATTTGGGTGAAATCGTCGGCGCCCGCTGCCTTTTGTTCTGCACAGAAAACGCAGTGGTCTGTCGCGGTAGTCTGCAGGTCTCCTGCCTGTAATCCACGCCATAGCGCTTCCTGATGACCTTTGGGGCGGAAAGGGGGGCTCATGACATGAGCTGCAGCGCGCCCCCAGTCCTTGTCTTGATACACGCTGTCGTCCAGCAGCAAGTGGCCGGCCAGGCATTCTCCAAACACACGTTGGCCCTGGTCACGGGCATAGCTGATGGCATCCAGCGCGTCCTTGGTCGACACATGTACCACATAAATGGGAGTGTTGAGTTCCTTGGCGATTCTTATGGCGCGGTTTGCGGCCTCTCCCTCCACACCAGGTGGTCGCGATAGTGGGTGCCCCTCTGGACCATTGATGCCCATAGCCAGCATTTTATTTTGCAGGTGAAAAACCAGCTCTCCATTTTCGGCATGTACCGTCGGGATTGCACCGAGCTCCTGACAGCGAGCAAAGCTGGAGACTAGAATTTCGTCTGTCGCCATGATGGCGTTTTTGTAGGCCATAAAGTGCTTGAAACTGTTGACCCCGTGTTTTTCCACCAGTGTGCCCATATCCTCATAGACGCTGTCGTCCCACCAGGTTACGGCAACATGGAATCCATAGTCTGCGGCCGAGCTTTCAGCCCATCCCCGCCATTGATGGTAGGCTTCAAGCAGGCTTTGTTGGGGGTTGGGTATAACGAAGTCGATGATGCTGGTAGTGCCACCCGCCAGACCGGCGGCAGTGCCGGTAAAAAAATCATCGGCTGCCACCGTACCCATAAATGGCAGCTGCATATGAGTATGTGGGTCGATGCCGCCCGGCATAATATACTGCCCACTGGCGTCTATTACTTCTGTTTTTGCCGGCACCTCCAGGTCTGTTCCAATGGCTTTTATTACCCCGTCAATGCAAAATACATCGCCTTGGTAGGTGGCGTCGTGAGTGACGATTGTTCCGCCCTTGATCAGTATGGACATTGGAGTACTCCTGTTATTTACGCATGACAGCCTGTGCCTATAAAACCATATGCCTATAACTTGACTATATGGTCAGCATGTGTATGCTAGGTCAAGCTGATCAAACAGTCAAGAATATTTGTCAGCGGGAAACACATAGCACGAATACCATTCTCCTCCGGGGTGGGCGATACTGGGGTCGGCTTTGCGCCCCCAGTAAAAAGTAATCCGATACGAAAATAAAATAATATAAAGAGATCAACTATGCATTCATCCAGTCAATCAGTAGAGCCACCTGCAGGAGCTGAGGGCTACCTCTGGAACGAAGACCTGGCACCAACGACGGAAGACCAACGTAACTGGACGTGGGTCAATATTTCTGCGCTGTGGGTGGGCATGGTTATTTGTGTTCCCGCCTACTTGTTGGCCTCAGGCCTAATTGCCCAAGGCATGAACTGGTGGCAGGCGATACTGACTGTATTTCTTGGAAACTTTATAGTTATGGTGCCGATGCTGCTTATTGGTCACGCTGGAGCAAAGTACGGCATTCCATTTCCGGTGCTCCTGCGGGCCTCTTTCGGCACAGTCGGCGCGCGCCTTCCCGGTGTGCTTAGAGGCTTGGTAGCCTGTGGCTGGTTTGGTATCCAGACTTGGGTCGGCGGCTCTGCGATTTACCAGATTGTGAACGGTTTGTCTGGATCTGCATTCGTTGGTTCGCCCTTACCTTTTCTCGATATTGATATTGCTCAGTTAGTTTGCTTCCTGACCTTTTGGGGCATACAGGTATTTTTCATTCTACGTGGCATGGAATCAATTCGTTGGCTGGAAACTTTGGCGGCACCGGTGCTTCTGGCAATTTGTCTGGGCATGTTGTACTGGGCCTACGAGGGTGCCAATGGATTTGACGCCATGTTTGCCAAGCCCTCTGCCTTTGTTCCCGGTGGTGCAAGAGAGGGCGAGTTTTGGCGGGTATTTTTGCCCGGCGTTACTGCCATGGTGGGTTTCTGGTCGACACTGACCTTGAATATCCCCGATTTTACCCGCTATGCTCGCAGCCAAAAGGATCAGATCATTGGTCAGGCTCTGGGTCTTCCGCTGCCTATGGCCCTGCTGGCATTTATTAGTGTGGCAGTAACAATGGCAACCGTAACGGTCTTTGGTGAAGAGATATGGGATCCCCTTGAAATAGCCGGTAGGCTTGGTGGCGGTGCAGCCTTGGTGGGACTGTGTATGTTGATCGTGGCTACATTGACAACTAACCTGGCGGCGAATGTCGTAGCGCCTGCCAATGGCTTTTGCAATCTGGCACCGCATAAAATATCTTTTAAAATGGGGGGGCTTATTACCGCTGGCCTGGGTATCGCCATGATGCCGTGGAAGCTGCTGGACTCTGCCGGCTCCTACTTGTTCGTGTGGCTTGTGGGCTACTCATCTTTGCTGGGTCCCATTGCGGGAATTTTGATTACGGATTATTTCTTTATCCATAAGTGCAAGCTCAATACTGCCGAATTGTATATGCGTGAAAGGTCCTATGAGTTTAGTAAGGGTTGGAATCCTCGCGCTCTGATAGCTCTATTTGCCGGAATTGCCCCCAATGTTCTAGGCTTTCTTTACGCCGCAGGTCTGCTCGAAAATGTGCCTGATATTTGGCAGAGAATCTATGACAATGCCTGGTTTGTTGGGGCTATTACTTCCAGTGTTATCTATTACCTGATGATGCGAAACAGGTTTGTAAGTCCTGACAGTAGTGCGCAGTGAAATCGAAATCCAGGATTTCAGCGTTGGCAAGAAGCCATAAAAAACATGATTAAGCCTTTTTTATAGTGGTAAATATCCCCCGATTTATTACTTGACCAGATGGACAGCATGAAATAGCATTTTATCTTGTCCGTATGGACAGGATTATAGGGCAACTGGCCAAACACAACACACGGAGTGAAAATGAATAAAAAAGCGGCAACGTTTTCAGTAGGAAATATCGCAATCCGATCCAAAAAATGCATACTCAGCCGTTCAGTAGCGCTGGTATTGGGTTTGTCTCCCTTCGCTGCAGGCATATCGTATGCTGACATTTTGCTCGAAGAGATTACTGTCACCGCTCAAAAGCGCGAGCAGGCGCTGAATGATGTAGGCGTGGCCATTACCGCGTACACAGGGGACCAAATGAAGGCGCTGGGCTTCGAGGACAGCACCGATTTGATCGCCTATACGCCGGGGGTTTCCATGGCCGGAGACATTGGCGGGCAGCGCGCCATTTTCAATATACGCGGCGTGGTGCAGAACGACTATGCAGATCTTGCCGAAGCGCCTGTGGCTGTATACATCGATGGAACCTACCTGGCGAGTACTCAGGCGCAGACATTCGGACTGTTCGATGTCGAAAGGGTAGAAATGCTGAAAGGCCCTCAAGGAACACTTTTTGGTCGTAACGCTACCGGTGGCTTGGTTAATACCATCACCGTTAAGCCTACGGACGAGCTGGAAGGTTATGTTGAGGCGACCGCGGGTTCCTTCGGTCAAATTCGTGTGGAGGGTGCCGTCGGTGGTGCGATTACCGATGGTGTTCGAGCCAGGGTTGCGTTCATGAGCAACCAGCAAGACGAGATACTGGACAATATTTACAAGGGCGTTGATTACAATGGCGATCCCGGCACCGATGGTGGTGACGACGGCTGGAACGATGACACGATTGCGTTCCGCGGTCACCTTGAATTTGACATTGGCGATAAGGGCAGTTTGTTGCTCAGTGGTAACTATGCCGATACGACCAAGAGTGAAGGCCCGTATCAGTTGGCGGCTACCACTGAAGTTCGCCGCGAAAACGGTGAAGTGATAGATGTTATCTACTCGCGCAATGATCCTTTGAATTGCGATGTTATCCAGGCGGGTGCCTGTCTCGATGGCGACGGTGATGGCAATGCTACACGCCCGGTTGTGAACGGCGACTTCTATGGCAATACCAACCCCGATGGCCGAGGAGATAAGGTTAACAAGGATTTTGCGTTTGATGATCAAAATAAGCTGAAATCTAAAGGGCTTACTGCAGATTTTAACTACGACTTCGATTGGGCTACCTTCACCTCGGTGACAGACTACAAGAACTTTACCCGTGTCGTTGGTCTGGACTCAGATCAGTCAGCAACCGGCGCATTGATATTTCAGTCCGATGGCGATATAGACCAGTTCAGTCAAGAGTTCAGGTTCAACGGCACGACTGAGAACATGACCTGGGTAGCCGGCGTATACTATCTGGGTATCGACACAGACTTTTTACAGGGTTTGGTCGGTCCATCCGCAAGTCCGGATCGGTTTGGTGTTAAGGGGCTGGATGCCAATACCATCACCGAGCTGAATACCGATTCCTATTCCATATTTGGGCAAGTTGATTTCTTGTTGACGGACACTTTGGTATTAGTGACCGGTCTGCGTCTGATTCAAGAAGATAAGTCTTTTGACGGTGTTGTTACTTTCTTCCCCAATACCGATGACCGAAAAATTGATACCAAGGGCGGTCTGTTCGACATTGATCAACTGAAAGATGATAACGACCAAGATCTGTGGTCCGGTAAGCTCCAGTTGGAGTACACGCCTGACGATGACTCCCTTTACTATGCGGGCATAAACCGTGGCGTGAAAGCGGGCAGCTTTAATGCCCCACTGTTTGGCGGGTTCTCTCCTTATGATGAAGAGATTCTTCTGTCTTACGAAGTAGGTGCAAAGCTGACGCTGGCGGAAGGATTACTGCAGCTCAATATGGCAGCGTACTATTACGATTATAGTGATTATCAGTCTTTTTCGTGGGTAAATAACAGCAGTTCGGTGACCAACGAAGATGCCAGCTATAAAGGCGTGGAACTTGAGCTGATTGCCAGCCCAACGGACAACCTGGAACTGATGTTTGGTATGTCTTATGCCGACGCAGTGGTGGAAGATTTGCAAATTGCGTCTGATATCTTTATTGATGCGGCGCCACCGTTTACACCGGAATGGCAGTTTTCTGGCTTAGTTCGTTACACCTGGGATTTATTTGGTGGTGGTCTCGCAGCACAGCTTAGTGCGAACTATCAGTCCGAGTTCTACCATAACGCACGTAACTTTACGGCCCATGAGTTCGACAGCTATACCGATGTCAAAGCAAGGTTGAGCTGGGCGGACGGAGAGAACCTTTGGAACGTTGCCGCCTACGTCGATAATTTGACCGATGAGGATTACGCAGTTATCGGTTTTGATGTTTCCGGTTTCTACGGCTCTACCCAGGAGTCTTATGCCAGGCCTAGGTCTTATGGCTTAACCGTACGTAGAAACTTCTAACAGGTTCTATTGGTTGTCCTTTGTTTCTGCCTACCCGTTATTGGGTAGGCTTTTTTTTATTTGACTAAAAAGTAATAAGCCTCTTTTGATAGGCGGCTGTAGGAGAAATTCTCATGAGTGTAGAAGTCGATATCAGCATACTGATAGATCGTGCACGGGTCGCGCAGCAGATTGTAGAGGGCTATAGCCAGGAACAGGTGGATGAACTGATTACGGCGATGGTCTGGTCTGTTGCCAGAACGGGGCCCGCGGAAAAAATCGCCAGTTTGGCTGTCGAGGAAACCCGCCTGGGAAACTATGAGGGAAAGCTGACTAAAATGGCCAGCAAATGTCGCGCGGCACTTGCCGATATCATTGATGATAAGTCGGTGGGTGTAATAGAAGTCGATGATGAGCGCAATCTGATGAAAATAGCCAAGCCCATTGGTGTTGTCGGCGCTCTGACGCCAACCACTCATCCTGAGGCAAGCCCTGTGGTGAAGGCCATTGCAGCAGTTAAGGGCCGCAATGCCATTATTATTGCCCCCCACCCACGTGGGAAAAAAACCTGCCAATTAGTGTGTGAGTATATGCGTGACGCGCTGGAAGTCTGTGGCGCACCTCGCGACTTGCTTATCAATATGGAAGACCCGACATTGGAGCACACGGGAGAGTTGATGAAGCAAGTCGATGTTGTTTTAGCGACCGGTGGCGGCGCGATGGTGAAGGCTGCCTATTCCAGTGGTACTCCCGCCTTTGGTGTCGGTGCGGGCAATGCCGTTATTATCGTGGATGAAACCGCGGAGCTGGCTGATGCAGTCACTAAAATTCACTCCTCCAAAACGTTTGATCTTGCCGCGTCTTGCTCTGCTGACAACACAGTAATTGGTGTTGAGCCGATTTATAGCGCACTGGTAGATGGCCTCGAAAGGCAGGGCGGTTATCTGGCCTTGGAAGGTGAATACCAGATGCTGGCAAAGACACTTTGGATTGATGGCCATCTAAACCCAGAAATTATTGCTCAGTCGGCGCAGAGAATTGGCGAGTTGGCCGGTATTGACATTCCACAGGACAAAAGTTTTATTATGGTGCCAGAGACAGGCTTCGGCCCAGACCACCCCTTCTCCGGCGAGAAGCTGTCTGTCGTCATGGCTCTATACAAGGTAGAAGATCTGGCCGCAGCGATTGAGCTTACCAATAATATTCAGGAATATTCGGGCTATGGCCACTCCTGCGGCCTGTTTACTACCAGTGATGAAAATGCACTGAAACTTGCCCTGGGAACTAAAACCTCGCGCGTGATGATTAACCAGCCTCAGGCGTCTTCCAATAGCGGCGCGCTATGGAACGGAATGCGGCAAACCTTTTCATTGGGTTGCGGTAGCTGGGGTGGCAATGTGACAACCGAGAACATAACCTGGCGCCACCTTGTGAACATTACCTGGGTCTCCAAACCTCTGACGACCCCAAAAACGTTGCCCAGTGATAGCGAATTGTTTGGTACAGTGATGGATAGAATCAAATAGGAGTACAAGCGGTGGCTATTGACCCCCGATTTTCCAATCTACATATTCTTGATCATCCGCTTATTGTGCACAAGCTCACTCATATGCGCAGCAAGGGCACCTCAACCAGAACCTTTCGCCAGTTGCTGAAAGAAATCGCCCTGTTAATGGGGTATGAAATTACCCGCCTGCTGCCGATGATAAAGCAGGAAATCGAAACACCTGTTTGCACAATGACGGCGCAGGTATTACGGGGGAAGAAGGCGGCTATCGTGCCAATTTTGCGTGCGGGGCTGGGTATGGCCGATGGGCTGCTTGAGCTGATGCCTTCGGCGAGAGTGGGCCACATTGGTATGTATCGCGACCCTGAAACGAAACGCCCCGTTGAATATCTGCGTAAACTGCCCAGCGCTAAAGGGCGCAGCTTTATTCTGGTGGACCCCATGCTGGCGACAGGGTACTCCGCCGCCGCTGGTGTCGATGTTCTATTGGATCATGGTGTCACCGTAGACCAAATCACTTTCATGGCACTGGTCGCCGCGCCCGAAGGTGTTCAGGTCATGCTGGACAATCACCCCGGGGTAAAGGTGTATGTCGCCGCTTTAGATCAAAAACTGAATGAGCAGGCCTATATCGTCCCAGGTCTTGGAGACGCGGGCGATCGTCTGTACGGCACCCTGTAGCTTTACTCGAAGCAGGTACTTATATTTCCACGCAGACACCGCCTGTGGACGTTAACGGGTGATTGCCGGTGCCATTAGCCTCTTTACCAAACCCTCGAGATCCTTGGCAATGTGATAAAGCACCGGCACCAGAATAAGGGTGACAAAAGTGGCGAACAACACGCCGAAAGCGACCGAAATGGCCATGGGTTTGACAAACTGGGACTGTATGGATGTTTCGAGCTGAATGGGCAGTAAGCCGACAAAGGTGGTTACAGAGGTGAGTATTACCGCGCGAAATCGGCTCGGTCCCGCTTCCATCACCGCCGAATACCAGTCGCGCCCCTCGTCGATATAGTGATTGATGAAATCCACCATCACCAGAGAGTCATTCACCACCACGCCCACCAGCCCGACGATACCGATTATCGATAAGATACTGATGTCCTGGCCTAGTACCAGGTGGCCGAGCACGGCGCCGATCATACCAAAGGGTATCACCGACATAATCAACAGTGGCTCGATATAGCTTTTTAGGGGAATGGCCAGAGCGCCAAAAATCATCAATAAAATCACCACAAAACCGTAGCTAAGTGCAGAGGATGTCTTCTTTTGGTCCTCAGCTTCGCCGCTGAACTTATAGTGTAGCCCGGGATATTTTTTCAAAAGCTCGGGCATGATGTCGGTCTTGATCAGGGCGGTGACCTCCCCGGGCTCGACAATCGCCTTGTTGATGTCGGCTTTGACCGTCACCACGCGCTGGCGATCGACTCGATTGATGACACTGAGTCCGGTTTGCTC
The DNA here is from genome assembly GCA_047650635.1 of Halioglobus sp. Taxonomy (GTDB): domain Bacteria; phylum Pseudomonadota; class Gammaproteobacteria; order Pseudomonadales; family Halieaceae; genus JBALVT01. The sequence goes on along the minus strand of JBLHNQ010000002.1, from coordinate 53,793 downwards.
CCGCGCTTCGCCGACAGCCGGAAAAGGCACCTTGCGACCATCGGGCAGCGCAATCCAGAGAGATTGCAGACTATTGAGGTTGGCGCGGTCTTCCTGGGGCAGGCGAACATAGACGCGTACCTCATCTCTACCGCGCTGGACACGCTGTATTTCGGCCCCAAAATAAGCCTGCCGCACCTGCCTGGCCAGATCGACATCGCCAAGGCCCAGAGCTTCGCCCTCAGCGGTTACATGAATATCGAGCTCCCTGCCACCGGCGTTGAAGCTGTCACTGATATCTTGCAGCCCCGCTACTTGTGCCAGAGAATGCTTCATGTCGATGGCGGCCTGGCGCAACAGGTCCAGATTATGACCGGTCAGCTCTATCGCTAAAGCGGAACCGGGGGGGCCGGCCACGGCGTCGAAGGTCAAATCCCGGGTGCCTTCTAATGGACCCAGATATTCGCGCAGCCACTGGGCGAGAACAAGGGAGCTGATGTTGCGTTGCTCACTGGGAACCAGATCGACGTCTACGCGGGCACTGGTATCGCTGTCAGAAACCACCATTAGCTCCCGGATAACGTCCACGGTTGTGCCGGCCTCAGCCAGATAGCGCTCATTCATCTTTCTGGCAGCGACCTCGATGCGCTGCGCATAGTCATGGGTCTTTCTCCATGCCGTTCCCTGTGGCATTTCCAGCGTCACAATAATCTGATCAGAGGGCACGCTGGGAAAGAATACAAACCTGACCAGGCCCGAGGGCATTAGTGCCATAGAAACAATGAGTATCGCGAAAAATACGGCCAGTGTTGAATAGCGGTGATGCAGGCAGTAGCGCAGTGATCGTTGGTAGGGGCCTCGCGCGAAGCGAGTCATCGCTGAAGAAAAACGATCTTGAACCCGGTGTATCGGACCTTTCCAGCCGGTGGAAGCACTTCCGCGGATACGAATATGACGCAGGTGTGCGGGAAGAATCAGTTTGGTTTCTATCAGGGAAAAGAAGATGCAAAGCATCACTACAGGGCCTATATGTGTCATGACCCTTGCAAAACCGTCAGTGAGAAATAGGGTCGGGCCGAAGGCAATAATGGTCGTTAGTGCACCAAAGGTGGTGGTGGTCGCGACCCTGCGCACCCCCCGCACGATGGTTTTCGTGCTCTGCCCTTCTTTTTGTAGGTAGGCATACGCGCTCTCGGCGGTCACGATGCCGTCGTCCACCAGAATGCCCAATACGAGTATGAAGGCGAATACGGAAAGTATATTGATAGATATGGGCAGCCCGGCGAAATAAATGGTCGCCAGTGTGCCCATGATGGCGAAGGGCACGCCGAGGATGACCCAGAATGCCAGCCCAATGTCGAGGAATAACGCCAGCGCCAGCACCACCAGAATGCCGCCCTGCAAGGCGTTGCGCAGCATTAAATTAATGCGACCTCGAAGGATGTTGCTCTCGTCGATCCAGCCGACGATGTGCACACTCTCTGTCAGGCTGGCCTCTTTTTCGGCAATATAGCGGCGCAACTCATCGGTTATCTGCAAAACGTCCTGGTTGCCGACCCGGTCGACAATGAGAGTAACCGCACGCTTGCCATTGAGAGTGCTCAGTACGGGCTGATCTTCGAAGCCATCAACCACGGTGGCCACATCACCCAACCGAATAGAGGTGCCATCCTCCAGTGACAGCAGCGTTAGCTCGGCAAACTCTTGCCCTGTATAGGCTTGCGAAACCGAGCGCAGCTTTATAGAGCCATTGCCAGTGCGCAGCAGACCACCGGGAAGGTCCCGGGAGCGGCTCTTCACTGCATTGACGACCTGGTCAAAATCAAGACCGAAGCGGCGCAGTTCTGCACTGGATACCTCGATGGAAATTTCATAGGTGCGCTCGCCGAAGGTGCGTATTTCGCTGATTCCGTCCAGCTCGAGAATCTCCTCACGAATCTGGTCCGCCAACTGTTTCAGCCCAAGTTCGTCGAGGTCGCCATAGACACTGACGCGCATCGCGTAGCCGCGACTTTTCACCTCCTCCACGATCGGTTCTTCGGCGTCCAGTGGGAACGCGGGAATACTGTCCACGCGCACTTTTGCCTGGTTCAGAGCTTTGGCAATGTCACTGCCTGGCTCCATTTCCACGGTGACTACGCCAACACCTTCGCGCGCAGTGCTGCGTATTTCCTTGATGCCAACAATGTCCCGCAGTTCTTCCTCAACCTTCAGTACAATACCCTGCTCGACCTCCTCCGGAGAGCTGCCCGGGTAGGGTACGGTGACCGTGAAGGTGTCGCTGGGAAAGCTGGGAAATACTTCTTTGCGAATACCGTCGATAGCGATGAAGCCGGCGATAAATACGATCACAAGCAGCAGGTTGGCTGCAATGGGGTTGGACGCCATCCAGCCAATGGGTCCACTTTCGCTTTGGTATCTGGATTCAGGCATTGTCGGATTCCACCTTCATGCCCTCAAACATGACCTCCAGGCGGGTGGCCACCACACGCTCGCCGCTAGCCAATCCGGCGTTAATCACCACGGTGTTGCCGTCGCGATACGCAATGTTGACATGTCTGCGCTGCAAAGCGCCACCGACAACCACAAACACTGAATTGTCTGCATGCAATACACCAGTGGGCAGTCGGACGGCTGCGCTAATGGATTTGCCCGGAATGTCCGCTCGTACAAATAAGCCCAGTGGCAGCGTGTGAGCATGCGCGCTGCTGTCATAGGGTAATGCCACCTCTACTACCACCGGGATAGACCGGGAGCGCTGATCAACCCGTGACTCGATACGCAATAGTTTCGCCTGCCAGCGCCACTGTTGTGCGCCGATCCTGGCTGAAAGTTGCACGCTGGCACTCGCCGCCGGATCCACGAAGCCGGCATCAGAGGGCGGCACCTGCAAGCTGACCTCGGCCGTATCGGTACTCAGTAGTTTGGCGACTGTGCGGCCGGTACTGATGAATTGCCCGTACTCCACCGATTGCTCGTCGATCACTGCGTTAAATGGTGACCTGATTTCGGTGTAGTCCAAATCTTGCTCTGACTTGGCCACGCGTTGCTGTGCGGCTTCTATTTTTAATTTGCTCTCGACGATCAAGGCTTTGCGTTTAAGTGCCTGGGCATCGGCCAGAGCCAGCTTGGCAGTTTCCAGAGTTGCCTGGGCTTGGGCCAGTTCCAGGCGATAGTTGAGCGGGTCTATACGCAACAATACCTGTCCGGTTTTTACCATCTTTCCCGGCACGAATTCCGGGGCGACCCAGACCACCCTGCCGGTGACTTCGGTGGCCAGCTCCAGCTGATAGCGAGCACCGACATTACCATGGGCAACTATCATGGGGGTGACATCGCCCAGCGCTACCGCCAGGGTCTCTACCCGCGGCAGTAGGGCTGGCGCACCCGTCACTTGGAGAGTCTGGCGCGAATTCACCATGATTATGGCTATGAAGACCGCAAGGCCTATTATTCCCAGAGGTACAAGTAATTTTGTTAGGCGGTTGAGCATTTTCTGGATCTCGATCGGAGAAGTGTAGGACATGTTTTTCAGGAGTAAGTTCGGCTGCGCTTTAAAACATAAAAATGCCACACCAAAACCCTGTATTGATGTTACCACCCTGCCTGGTTCTGCATTCAGGTTTTATCAGCGGAGAGTCCGTCAGCAACTGTGATGTGGCTCTCACAGTTTGCTCGGTTAAGGTGCTTCCGTATTGCGATGAAAACGAATATCAAGATGGAATAAGCAATAAAGAAAGGGATAATGTATTCAGCCCAGCCCAAGCAGAGCATCACACTGATAATTAGTAACTGGAACCCCAGGCCAAATCCCGAGACAGCAGTCATAAACCATTTGGGGTAATACAGGCCATCCTCAGCGTGTTTGTCCATCCAATATATAGCTTTGTCAAAAGCGCCATAACAGACGTTATACATCCAAAACCAATGATCAACAGTGCGTTGTGTTTCCCCGGGCATCGCTACGGGAGCCTTATCCTCAAATACCCGACTGGTTTTATCACCATCAAATTTATTGCGCAGAATCACGTAGTAATAATTGTAGAGCGTGCCCTGCAGTTGCATGGCAAAAAAGGCGAGAGCCGCCCAAAAGAACGCCCCGTCGGTGATATAGCAAATACTGTATAGGAACAAAAAGTTCAGAATAATATCGGAGACAGAGTCAAAATAGCGGCCGGTATACGAAGGCGTTTTCTTCACCCGGGCCAACTCACCGTCGGCTGCATCGAGAATTGACTTGAGTATCAAGAAGCAGGCTGCCAGCCAAAATTGCTTGGTCAAAATACAGACGATGGCGATAATCCCGGCCACCACAAACATCAGGGTTACGTGTATCGGTGTAACTGCCGTGCCTTTAAGCGCATTGGCGATCCAGCGCGCCGGCGCACGTCCATAATCAGAAAGATCTAAAAATTTATGTTTTGCTGGTAATTTGGACATGGGGCTGGGGTTTTCCTAATAAGGTTTAGCGGGCTAGTGGCGGGATGCAACTTGCGGTGTTGGTTATACGGCAGTAATCAGCATTTGGATGGTTAATTAAGCCTTTAGCAATCCACGGAGAACTTTTGCGCGTACATAGGTGTAAGTAGATCACATTTCAATGCAAACAATCGGCCTGTTTATGACCAATACTTCATCACAGCTTACGCGAAACCCTCGGAACACGGTCTGGGAGCGGGGTTGTCTGCAGTTACCGCTGTTTAATGCTGTGATTGTAGGCAACGGGGCAATGGGTACCGCGCTGTTGCAGGCCTTGCTGGAAAACCCGGGACTGCATCGCATTGCTGTCCTTGGACGAGCTCAAAAGGCTCCTGCAAGCGACCCTCGGGTCATCTATATTCACATGGATGCAGAACAGCCAGACTCAATTGAAAGGGCCGCCACCGCAACCAGGCAGGAGTTCGAACGCTGTCACCTGCTTATCAATACCGTTGGCATGCTACACACTGACACTCACAAACCGGAAAAGCGTCTGCGCGATGTCACAGCAGAGTGTCTGCAGAAGTCCTTCGCCATCAATGCTATATTATTGCCCCTGCTGGCTCAGGCATTTGGGCCGTTATTGAAGCACAGTGAACCTGCCGTTTTTGCTTCGCTTTCCGCTCGGGTGGGCAGTATTGAGGATAACCAGCTTGGCGGTTGGTACAGCTATCGCACAGCCAAAGCGGCCCATAACATGCTGCTGCGCACCATATCACGTGAGTGGAGCCTGAGCTATCGCAACGTCAGCGTGGTTGCCCTGCACCCCGGGACCGTAGAGTCGGCGTTGTCGGCGCCTTTTATCTCCAAAAGCTATAGTAAGCGCGTACTTACTGCGAAGGAGAGTGGTGCAGCGCTGATAGCGGTAATAGATAAACTGCGCCCAGGGCAATCGGGTGACTTTTATGACTGGCAAGGGACACGTATACCCTGGTAAAAATGAGGAGCATCGCGATGAGCAAGCAAAAGGCTGCGCTAGACGCACTGCTCGCTAACAAGGAGGAGCGTAGCGACAACAGCTTGAGAGGCAAATCACTGCAGCGCGCACTGAAGTCTGACCCCCCTAAGACACTCACTGCTTTTGAATGGGAGGAGTGGTATGCGGAGCACGGTGTGCCCGAGAGCCATATCAAGACAAAGAAAGCCGTGCGCAGCAGGCCATGGTGGCGCTGGTGGTAGGGCGGTGAAGGCATACAAGCAAGGGGCTGCCAGCTAGATTAGCAGCTTGGGCAGGGCCTGAATCAGCGCGATTTGCCCTGTTTGCTTGATGGAATGGTGCAGCGAGGCCGATAAGCCTGTGGCCAGCATTCGCTGATAGTAGGGCAGGCTGCTCACATAGAAAGGCAGCTCATCGATGACTGACTTTTGGGCGGCTAGCGTCTGCGCAAAGTTCTCGACGAAAACTTCCAGGCGGCGCAAAACAGCGCTGTCCACAGCGAAACGACAAAACCGCAACTTCCACGTCATATCGTACTGCAATTGACAATCTGCAACGAACTCCCCCGGCATAGCCTCGCCCCACTCCTGCGGGGCGATAAGTGATAGGCTCCACTCCTGTGCGTTGCCATAGAGGTAGTACCGCTGGCCGGGCACCGGCCTGAAACGAAATTTTGCGCCCAGCACGAGTGCAGAGAGGCAGTAGTCTGTGAGTATTTTTTCTCCTGACTTCTTCTGGGCTAGCTGAGGACGCAATGCTGCCCAGTCTTGTAAAACAGGTACGCAGCCCTTGCCCTGAGGGTTGGAGTTTTTCTGTTCTCGGGGGATTAGTGTACTCATGCTATGCCTGTCATATAAAGAAGTCGCCGTTTTCAGCGCCAACGCCCAGTGCACCGAGATTACGGGCAAAAGGAGTTGGGTTGTTGGCCACGTGCGCACGCGCGGTATGAATATCCAGGAAGCGCTGCTGTATCTCGCTACCCCTGAATACCGAGGCGCCGCCCGCCGAAGAAAAAAGGCTGTCTATCACAGCCATGGACTTCTCAATGACCAGTGATGCCTGATAGCGGTAGAGCGCACGGTGCTCTATTGGCGTGGTTTCTCCGGCTTCGGCGGTGGCCATCATACGATCGAAGTTGCGGTACAGCAGGGCCTCCATTTCATCGATTGAATTTCGGGCGCTGGCAATGCGCTCTACTGTGCTGACATCGCCGGCTAGCTTGGTCGTATCTCCGCTGGCTTTACCAACCACCGTCTCTTTGTACAGGCGCAGGCCCTCCTTGGCGGCGCCGATGGCCGGGGTTGATACTACGCGAATGAAGGTTTGTGCCCACGGCAGACGATATAGCGGCGCATCATTAATTTCGATGCCGGGGTTCGTCCCGTTAAAGCCGTCCATCTGCGTATGAGTGCGGTACGCAGGCACATAAGCACCGTCGACCACAATATCGTTAGACCCGGTACCCTGCAGACCCATAGAATCCCAGGTTTGTATGATCTCGTAGTCGCTGGAAGGTACCAGAAAAGTCCTAAACCCCTCCCCAGGGACAATGGCACCTAGTAAAACCCAGCTACAGTGGTCGCATCCGGAGCTCCAGCCCCAGCGACCACTGAGTTTGAATCCACCGTCGAGCGGCTCAACTTTGCCCATGGGAGCGTATGAAGAGGATACCCGCGCGTCAATGTTGTCCCCCCATACGTCCTGCTGTGCCTGCGCATCCATCAGTGCAATCTGGAAGGCATGCACCGCTATAATACCGCTGGCCCATGCCGTGGACATGCAGCCCTCGGCGATCGCGCACTGCATGCGAAAAAAGTCCTGCGGGTCTAGCTCATAACCGCCGTAACGATGAGGCTGTAGCGCCAGGAAGAACCCCGCACCGCGCAGTGCATCAATATTCGCCTGAGGAACACGGCACTCCAGCTTTGCCTGGGCTGAAAGCTCACGGAATTGGCCCTGCAGGCCTTCAATTTGTTGCAGCATTCGCTGCGCAATACTCGCCTTCCGGGTTTCGCGTTGAGCTACCGTCATTGTTGTCTCTCTTTTGCGCTAATTTTTCACCACTGTTGTACTTATACGGCCCGTTCACCGTTTCAGATCATGTATGCAATTGTTTATACGTGGCTGTAGCCTGACTCCTATGGTGGCCGCGGTAAGCATCGATGGAGTTAACTTTCCGCTACACTGATACTTCGATTTTTACGAACTGTTTCTATTGAAAACTCGAATAGTCGAAATGTTTCCTAAGTATATCCTTTGCACCTTTCAATTTGGGGCATCACTATGAGGCATGGGTTTACGCGGTTGAATGCAGAAATTTTTTCTGTCCTATCTCACTCCCAGAAGGACGCACTATGAACACGCTGCTCGGTATTATCGGCGGGGGCCAGCTTGGTCTGTATTTGTGTGAGGCGGCCCAGGCACTGGGCATAAAGGTTGCTGTCATTTCAGACACGGCAGACGCGCCTGCCCTGCGAAGTGCCGATAAGGCGATTGTCGCTGCTCTGGACAGTGTGCCGGCACTGGATGAGTTTTTGGCATGCTGCAACGTAGTGACCTTCGATAAGGAGGACGTGCCGAACGAAACACTGGCGTATCTAATTGATTGTCAGCGGGAGGGGCGTATAACAATTCACCCTGGCGTAGACACGCTGCTAATGATCAAGGACAAAGCGCTGCAGAAAAAATGGTTGCAACAGCAGAACCTGCCGACGCTGCCATTTTATGTTTCGTCGGAAGAGTTACCCTCGGTTGATTTTCTGGTGACACAATTTGGACGGGCGCTGGTACAAAAAGCGCGGTGCGGAGGCTATGATGGCCGCGGAGTGCAGATACTGGACTCATTGGACTGTGCTGAGCAACTGTGGAACGTGCCTAGCATCGTGGAGCCCTACCTAAAAGACTGTCTCGAGATCTCGGTTATAACGGCGCGAGACACCTTGGGTGGTATCCAGACCTATCCTGCGGTGAGTATGACGTTTGATGCACAGCTTAACTCGGTTAGTGTCGTGGCTATGCCGGCGAGTATTTCCCCCGAGCTTGCTCAGACGGCGGTTGAACTGGCTGAGCGGGTTGTCACCTTACTTGATGGGGTGGGCGTATTTGCAATTGAAATGTTCATTAGCCCCGAGGGTGAACTGTTGATCAATGAGATTTCTCCCCGGGTGCACAATTCAGGCCATGTCACCATGGATGCCTGTAACGTATCGCAATTTGAGCAGCACGTGCGAGCGGTGACGGGGCTGCCCCTTGTGGCTATCGTGCCGGAAACGCCTGCGGTGATGCTCAATATCCTCTATGTCGAAGAAATGCGTGCCAACTGTCCCGCTAAGTCGGTCGTTGATAAAAGCGTTGAGCCAGCTACCTCTGTTTACTGGTACGGCAAGGCGCCCGGTCAAAGCGGCCGTAAAATGGGTCACATCAACGCCGTTGCCCCCAATACTGCCTCGGCAACAGCAAAGGCCAGCCGCGCGATGAAGCGGCTCTTGTCAGATAACAACAGTGAGCGAGCGGCATGAGTGCAAAAGTTGGAATTATCATGGGCAGCGACTCCGACCTGCCGATCATGCGGCCCGCCGCAGATATGTTGGCTGAGCTTGGCGTAGCCTACGAAGTCGATATTGTGAGTGCGCACCGGACACCGGAAAAGTTACACGACTATGCCAGTTCGGCCGAGTCGCGCGGCCTGGTGGTTATTATTGCCGGTGCCGGTGGGGCGGCTCACCTGCCAGGTATGGTGGCCGCGTTGAGCCTGCTGCCGGTCATCGGTGTGCCGGTTAGTGCGACCAAACTTGAAGGTATGGACGCCCTGCTATCGATTGTGCAAATGCCTGCCGGCGTGCCGGTGGCCACCGTTGCCATCGACAATGCGGCTAATGCGGGCATACTCGCTGCCCAGATGATCGCTATCGGTGATCTGCAGCTTCGTGAGCGCCTGCGCGCCTACAAAATGGGGTTGCGTGACAAGGTGATAGAGAAGTCTCGCATAGTGCGCGGCGAATTTCCTGGCTGATGTCCCTGGCGAACGTTGCGCTAGCTTGCCAGGTCCCCGGCGTACTGACGCATCTCGCGTAACTCACGCTTTTCAATGCGCTTGTGCTTGCGCAATGTGCGCTTCACACTCTGCTTTGCTTTGTGTGAAGCAACGGTCACGGCCCGATACAGATCGTCGTGAGTGGTTTCAAGCCTGACCGCCAACCGCGAGGTCATATGCACGCAAACCAGAGCCTTCTTGTCAATGCCGCCCTTGGGTCCGTTGATGTCCGACAGAAACACGTCGACGGCAATAATGTTGTTCTGCGATCCTTTCAGATCCCGCCAAATTTGTTTTCTTACATGTGTGTCGATGGCGGATGTCAGTTCAAAACCCTGTGTCTGCAAATAGACTTTCATGGTATTTCTCCTGTGTGTACGCCTTCAATAATACCCAGTGGGGCGGGTTCGAATAGTCGAGTTATCCGAGAGCAGCATCAGAGATTCTCGAACTAAACACTGAGTTTGAAATGGCCGCAGGCGTCAGTTTATGAGTAGTTTTCCCCTGGCGTGTTCGATGATTTTTAGAACAGCCGGATGTTTCAGTTTACGCTCGGGTGAAATCGCATAGTACTTTTCTTCCACGGGTATCGCGGGACTGATGCGCCTACAGTGGTACATTTGCTCCACCTCAGCGCTGATTGCTGCGGGTGCCGGGAAGATACCATTACCTGCCTGGCCAAATGCTTTCATTAAAGCGCTGTCTTCAAATTCTGCAACCAGCCTGGGAGCAATACCTTCACGGTCAAACCAGTCGTCCAGTGCGCGCCTAATCGGGTTGTCCATGGTCGGCAACAGTATCGGTGCGTTATCCAGTGACTGCGGAAAGCGCTTCTCGTATTGCCGGGTTGTGCCCTTTCTTGCGAACAAGGCAATGTTGCTGGAGCCCAGCGCATGGCTAAACGCCTTCACTGACAACCCCGATGGAATCGGGCGATCTGACAACACCAGGTCCAGTTGATGAATCGCCAGATCACCAAGCAAGGCTTCCAACCCACCTTCGCGGCATACCAACCGTATAGAGAGTTCAGATTCAAGTGCTGGTTGCATTATGCGTGAGGCAATTAGTTTCGGGATAGAGTTCACCACGCCGACCGCGAGCACTGCTGGTACCACGACTCGGCCGCTTTTTACGCGCGAGGAGAGTTCCGCACCCAGGGTAAATATTTCATCTGCGTACTGGTAAACCACATGACCTGTTTCAGTCATGGCAAGCCCGCGGCCTACCCGGTTGAAAAGTGGTTCCCCTACAGACTCTTCCAGTAGTTTCAGTTGCCCGCTGATGGTCTGCGGTGTGAGGTGCAGAGTCTGGGTTGCCTTGGCAATGCTACCCTCGCGAGCAACTGTCCAGAAGTACAGGAGGTGGTTATAGTTAAGGTGCCTCATGGGACTAACAGCGTTCGCAGGATAAATAGCGTCGCCGATGTGGTCAGTAACAGGGTCATTTAGTTGTTCCGGGTTGCAGGGGTAGGTGTGCCCAAGACTAGCACGGCCGTTTATTCAATTCAGTACAAGTCGATTTCTACTATACCTTAATTCGAAAATACCGAAGTATGATACATCGGTAAAAGCGCTGTTTCCGGTAAGAATATACGAATAGACCTGTTGGCGCTTCGAACTAATATAGGTATTTCGTACGATGATTATTTGAGGAAAGTATTAACATGAATACGTCACTTGGCACAGCGCAAGTCAATGCACAGGCCGCTGTGCTGGATACAAACAAGGTCGTGCGCAACACCTATATGTTGTTGTCCATGACGCTGGTGTTTAGCGCGTTGACTGCAGCGGGGTCCATGGCGCTCAACCTGCCCCATCCAGGTATATTGCTCACGCTTGCGGGCTATTTTGGCTTGCTGTTCCTCACTTCAAAATTTCGCGACAGTGCGATGGGGCTGGTGTGTGTTTTTGCCTTGACCGGCTTTATGGGCTACACCCTGGGTCCTATTTTGAATGCTTATCTCGCTGTACCTAACGGTAGCCAGGTGGTGATGACGGCTATGGGCGCCACAGGTGCAATTTTTCTAGCCTTGTCAGGCTATGCGCTCACCACCCGAAAGGATTTCAGCTTTATGGGCGGCTTCCTGATGGCAGGGATACTCGTCGCCTTTCTGGCGGGCCTGGGAGCATTTTTCTTCGAGATGCCAAACCTGTCACTGGCGGTATCGTCTATGTTTGTGCTGTTGATGGCTGGGTTGATTCTCTACGAGACCAGCAACATCATTCACGGTGGCGAGACTAACTACATCATGGCCACAGTCACTCTGTTCGTCGCCATTTTCAATCTATTCACCAGCTTGCTGCATCTGCTGGGCTTTATGAGTGGTGACGAATAGTGTCGTGCCGATGAAAGCGTAGATGTCTTTGCGCTCTATAACAGGTCGGTCAAGGTAATGCCCAAACCGATTCGATTGGTTTTATGGTTGTAATCGATAAGGCTTTCTCCATACCCGTTAAAGTACTGGAGATAGCCGCGAACGCGCTTGGTTAATGGAAAAGTCCAATCGAGTTGGACCGCGCCCTTGTTGTCACTCTTTAAATTGTTTCTCAGTACAAGGCCAACTTGGTTGTCACGCCACTTCCAAATTGCCCCGAGGTCCCCGTAACCCATGTACTTATTCATGTTAGGGTTATCATCGTTCTCGGAGCCTTCCGGTATGCGATACCAGCTTCTGATACTCAGGGTTACGTTTTCACGTTCAAAATAGGCCGTCCCTATGATCCGGTTCCAGCTACGAGACAGTATTTCTGAGCGTCCGTTGGATTGATGATTCAATGATAGGCTGTTAAGCGTATTGGTGAAGCCAAGAATTTCCCAGTCATTTTCCGCTGTCAAGAAAATTTCCGGCTGATAGTTGGTCTCTCGAAAAGGTGAAGATTCGACAGAGTTATAAACCTGCCACCAGCTTTCCTGCGTGTATGCCGCCCACAGATTGGTACCGTCTCCTAATATTTCCTGCCATACCAGACCCTTGAAGCTTATTTGAAACTTTGCTTCTATATCGTCCATCTCGCCATCGGGAAAGATGTTTGTGAAGGGTTCCTCGTTGATGTCGCTATTGTAGGTAATCGGCAGCATATAGTTACGTCGATGGGGGGTAATAATCCATTGCCTGCCCTCGTTCTTTTCTTCTTCCTTTAGCCGTGTCGCGTAGAGCGAATCGCTGCCTTTACGGGGCTGGGCCTCGATGGGAGTGTCGACCAGCAGGGTGTCTGGCGTCTGCGTTACTGGCTGTGATTGCGCCGGGGCGGAGAGTGCGTCGAAACAGGCCAGCCGCGCCACATCATCAGCGATGATGGTGCACTCACTCAGGCTTGCCGCATTGACACACACAGACCCTATGCATGCGGTTGCAAGGACTGTCACCCGGATTGAGCTGCGTTTCACGTCAGTTTACTTTGTTGAATACGACTGCGGTGGAAAGCTCGCAAAAATCAGAGCGGCAGCTTCGTTATAGCGTGCTTCTTGGTGTTCCGTTTTGCCTTTGAGCTTGGACTGAGTCACTGCGCGCCACACCGATTGCCCGCTAGCGGGGTCGATCAAGTCGACAATGAACGTGCCCTCGGTGTAGTTTGACACGGACACTTGAGTTTGGGTGGGTGAGCAACTCCAGCAGTTGTAGTTGCTGTAGCGATTATATCTGCCATAGCCGCCGCCATACCCCATGCCCATTGAAACCGATTGAGTGGAGCGCACATCGGTTTTCTGTTGGGTTACCAAATGCCAGGTGAGTAGCAGGTCGGCTTTGCTGGCGTCGGCCAGAAAGGTAAAGCCTCTATTGTCCACGGCTACTCGCACCGCCTTGTCAACACGATTGCGTTGCATGTCGCTCAGTTGTAGCGGATTGTCGCCGCTAACCTGCCCAGAATTTCTGTAAAATGCAACGGTTTTAGCCTGGCTAAAATCAAATTCACGATTGAAATCAACCTCTGGTTTGGGTGGGCCGCTGCTGCAGGCCGCGAGTGTAAACAAGCCAAGCAGGCCTAGCAAAGCGAGCGGAGTGATTGTTCGTAGAGAGTGCATGGTGTTCTCCAGGTTGGGTAATTACTAAATGATTAAAGCTGCTTTGTGATAGGTAGCAGTCTACCCAGATTTTCCTGTAAACGCTTCTAAAAACGGGTGCTGGGTTCGTGGTCAAAAACGGTGTTGCGCAGTTGGCACCATCGTTGGTATTCCAGCGGCAATATGGGGCGTAGCTGCGTTTCAAGTGTCGTCACAGTTGCACGCAGTATCTCGCTGCGCATATAGGTTGCGCTACCTTTGGCAACTTCGCTTAACTGAATTTCAAATTCGATGTTGCTGACTTGATAGTCACCCAGGAGCCAGCGCTGTACTGAGCCGTTGAGCGCTGCAAAGGCCGATAGTGTCCGTTGCGATTGCCCTGCGTTATCGCAGCACTTATAGCGCCTATTCCAGAATTGTTGAAATTCGGTGTTAGCGAAAGTGGCATTGAAAATGCGCGAGGAGAGTTGTTGCAGCTTGAATTTTTTTTCTTGTAGTAACTGTTCAGCCAGTACAATGTTGTGTTCACTTTGTTTGCGTGCAATGCAGTCGGGGGCCAGATTCAGGTACTCCAGGTCGAGCAGAAGACGCTGGGAATCGCTTGCAAATTGACCCAGCGCGCTCTGGTATTTGCCCAGGGTTATTTGCAGGGCACAGCCATGTAGTGCCATGAAGTCAAGGGTGTTGAATGTGCCGGGTGGCAGGGTGATGCGAAGTTGCCGCGTAGGGGGGATTTGTGGCATACCTGCTACAGGCGTGGCGGTTAAGGTTTCCGGGTTGACGGCCCCACCGTCGCAACCGGCGAGTAAAACGGCCAAAGCAAAAAAAGAGCGCACTGCTACGCTTGTCCTGGGCACTGTGGTGTAGAGCATAGTGTGCCAGGCTTTTGCCATGCCAGCGTATCCAGTGATAACGTTTAGATCACTACCATACCTTGGGTTGGCCGAACCTTCCTTCAGGCTGGGTCATCAAATTTGGCCAGTACCGAGGGCTGCCTCGAGCTCTGGTAGAGATACGCGCATGCGGCTTAGGTTAAAACCCCAGCAATTCCTCAGGTAATAGCTTCGACAGCGATCCGGCATTAATGAGGGCGCAGGCCTTCTCAATGTCCGGCGAAAAATAACGGTCTTTATCGTAAAAGGGCACTTGGTCGCGCAGCACTTGTTTTGCCGATTCCAATAAGTCACTGCTGCGCAGGGGGTGGCGGAAGTCCATTCCCTGTGAGGTAGCCAGCCACTCTACGGCTAATATACCCGCTACGTTCTCAAAAATATCTGCCAGCCTGCGGGCTGCAAAAGTAGCCATGGAAACATGGTCCTCTTGATTTGCAGAGGTGGGGAGAGAGTCGATGGACGCTGGGTGAGCCAGAGTTTTGTTCTCACTGGCCAGTGCAGCAGCGGTGACTTGGGCGATCATAAAGCCGGAGTTGACACCGCCATTGTTTACCAGAAACGGTGGCAGGCCACTCAGGTTGGTGTCGATAAGCAGGGCCGTGCGCCGCTCCGACAGAGAGCCGATTTCAGCCAGTGCGATGGCCAGCATGTCGGCCACCATGGCTATCGGCTCGGCGTGAAAATTTCCACCGGACAATATGTCGCCGCTTTCTACAAAGATGAGAGGGTTGTCAGACACGCCGTTGGACTCGGTTAGCAACACTCCTGCAGCGAAACGAATTTGTTGCAGGCAGGCACCCATTACCTGTGGCTGACAGCGCAGGGAGTAGGGGTCTTGTACTTTCTCGCAGTCTTCGTGTGACGCGCTAATTGAAGACGTTTCGTGCAGCAGGCTGCGGTAGGCCGTGGCCATGTCCATTTGGGCTGCGTGTCCACGTGCCGTATGAATTCGTGCATCAAAGGGTACCCGCGAACCCTGTGCAGCTTCCACCGCCATGGCACCGATAATAGTTGCAGATTTCAGAGCTTTCTCTGCGGCGAATAAACCCTGCAGGGCAAAGGCGGTTGATGCCTGTGTGCCGTTTAGCAGGGCCAGCCCCTCTTTGGGGGCAAGGGTGATGGGCGTGAGTTTGGCAATGGCAAGGGCTTGTGTAGCGGCTATACGCTCGCCCTGATAGAGGGCTTCGCCCTCACCTAATAACACGGCACTCATATGTGCCAGCGGGGCCAGGTCACCGGAGGCCCCCACGGAGCCTTTTTTGGGAATGGCGGGGTAAATCTCGGCATTCACCAGCTGGATAAGGGCGTCTATAACCTCGCGACGAATACCCGAGTAGCCTCTGGCCAGTGAATTGATTTTCAGCACCATCAGCAGGCGCACGGTGTCTGGCGCCATAAAGGCGCCTATGCCGGCCGCGTGAGACAGCACGATGCTGCGCTGTAAAATTTCCAGTTCTTCTACTTTGATTTTTGTATTTGCCAGCAAGCCGAAACCCGTGTTTATACCGTATACCGTGCGGCCTTCCTCGATAACGGCGGCCACAGCGCGGGCGGCTGCCTCGATACCGGCATTGCAGCTGGCATCGAGAGAGATTGTCATGGCCTGCGCGTTTACCTGACGTAGTTGCTCCAGGGTGAGGGTGCCCGGCACGATGGTGAGATGGTTGTTCATGCTTGTTCTCCCAAGGAGTGTCCCAACATGGGCAGATCCAGCTGCTTTTGTTTGGCGCAGTTAATGGCAATTTCATAGCCCGCATCGGCGTGGCGCATCACGCCGGTGGCCGGATCGTTGTGCAGCACCCGCGCAATGCGCGCAGCGGCTTCATCGGTGCCATCGCAAACAATGACTACACCGGAGTGCTGGCTAAAACCCATGCCCACCCCACCGCCGTGGTGAATGCTCACCCAGGTGGCTCCACCGGCGGTGTTCAGCAGCGCGTTGAGCAGCGGCCAGTCAGACACGGCATCGGACCCGTCGAGCATGCTCTCGGTTTCGCGGTTGGGTGAGGCCACAGAGCCACTGTCCAGATGGTCGCGGCCAATAACGATGGGCGCTTTCAGTTCGCCGCTGCGCACCATCTCATTGAACGCCAATCCCAGTTTGGCGCGCTGCCCCAAACCCACCCAGCAGATACGCGCTGGGAGCCCCTGAAATTGAATGCGCGCCCGTGCCATGTCCAGCCAGTTGTGCAGGTGGGCATCGTCTGGAATTAATTCTTTCACTTTGGCATCTGTTTTATAGATATCGTCCGGGTCGCCGCTCAGGGCTACCCAGCGAAAAGGGCCTATGCCCTGACAGAACAATGGGCGTATATAGGCTGGCACAAAACCGGGAAAGTCGAAGGCATTGGCCACGCCCTCTTCCAGGGCCATTTGGCGGATGTTGTTGCCGTAGTCGAGGGTAGCAGCGCCCTCGCTTTGCAGCTGGAGCATGGCGCGCACTTGCACAGCCATGGATTGCTTGGCGGATTTTACTACGCCAGCCTCATCCTGCAGGCGTCTCTTGGCCGCCTCCTGCAGCGTCCAGCCCTGGGGCAGGTAGCCATTCAAGGGGTCGTGAGCGCTGGTCTGGTCGGTGACTACATCGGGTGTGATGCCGCGCGTTACCAGCGCTGGAAAAATATCCGCAGCATTGGCAAGCAGACCGATAGAAACTGGCTGGTTATTCCCGGTGGCGTCTTTGAGCATTGCCAGAGCTTCGTCGAGGGAGCTGGCTTTCTTGTCGATGTAACCACTGTTCAGGCGAAAATCGATACGACTTTCGTCGACTTCCACCGCGATCATGGAAAAGCCCGCCATGGTGGCAGCCAGTGGTTGTGCGCCGCCCATGCCACCGAGCCCAGCGGTCAGTATCCAGCGGCCGCTGGCGGCGCCACCAAAGTGTGCTTTGGCAATGCTTACGAATGTTTCGTAGGTGCCCTGCACAATGCCCTGCGAGCCAATGTAAATCCAGGAGCCGGCGGTCATCTGGCCGTACATCATCAGGCCTTTTTTATCGAGTTCGTTAAAGTGTTCCCAGTTGGCCCAGTGAGGCACCAGGTTGGAATTGGCGATGAGCACACGTGGGGCGTTTTCGTGGGTGGGAAATACGCCGACTGGCTTGCCGCTTTGTACCAGCAACGTTTCGTCGTTTTCCAGACGCCGCAGTACTTCAACAATTTTGTCGTAGCTCTCCCAGTCCCGCGCGGCTCGCCCTATGCCACCGTATACCACCAGGGCCTCGGGGTGCTCGGCCACTTCCGGGTCGAGGTTGTTCATTAGCATGCGCAGAGGTGCTTCGGTGAGCCAGCTTTTTGCGCTCAACGTGGTGCCTGTGGCTGCCTTGATACAGCGTGTGGGATCGTTGCGATTCATCGGTGGAGGCCTTTTGGTCATGTGCTGCAGAATATTACTTGTATGAACTTGTATATACAAGTACGATTTAGTAAATACTTCGGGATGATTTGATGCCACAACACTGCGACTGGTTACTGACCCATATTCACCTTGCCACCTGCATGGACAATGGTCTGCCCTATGGTGAAATAAAGTCGGGTACTCTGGCGTTGCGCGACGGGCTTATCGTGTATGCCGGCCCAGCAGCAGGTGCGCCGGCTTTCACTGCAGATGAGCACTTGGACTGCAATGGGCGCTGGGCGACCCCCGGGCTTGTCGATTGCCACACACACCTGGTGTACGGCGGCGACCGCGCGCGGGAGTTTGAAATGCGCCTGCAGGGTGTTGGCTACGAGGACATTTCCCGCGCCGGAGGTGGCATTGTCAGTACAGTGAAGCACACCAGAGAGGCTTCCGAGGAGTCCTTGTTTCGCTCGGCTAAAAAGCGCGCCCTGTGTCTGCTACAAGAGGGCGTAACCACCCTGGAAATCAAGTCTGGCTATGGCCTTGAGCTGGCCGCAGAGCTGAAAATGTTGCGCGTGGCCAGGCGTCTGGGCGATGAGCTTGCGGTGACCGTGCGCACCACCTTTTTGGGCGCCCACGCATTACCGCCGGAATTTGCCGCCAGCGGAGGTGACCCTCGCGATGACTACATTGCGCTGGTCTGCGAGCAAATGATTCCCGCTGTGGCCAGTGCCGGACTGGCCGATGCAGTGGATGTGTTTTGTGAGGGCATCGGCTTCAGTCGCGCTCAGTGCGAGCGTGTTTTTGTCGCAGCGCACGCTGCAGGCCTGCCGATAAAGGGCCATGTGGAACAATTGAGCGACTTGAAGGGCGCACGCCTGGCGGCCTCTTATGATGCTCTGTCGGTTGACCACATTGAGTATCTAGCGGAGACTGATGTGGCGGCGCTAAAGCCTTCAGGCTGTGTTGCCGTGCTGCTGCCCGGTGCGTATTATTTCCTTAATGAACAGCAAAAACCGCCGTTGGAGGCGCTGCGCCGACATCATATCCCTATGGCGGTGGCCACCGATCTCAATCCTGGCACTTCGCCCATCGCCTCGCTGTTGCTGGCAATGAACCAGGCGGCGGTTTTGTTTGGCTTGACACCGGAGGAGGCTTTGCGAGGGGCAACACGCAATGGCGCGCTGGCATTGGGCCTTGGCAATAAAGGCCTGTTGGCGGCGGGCATGGATGCGGATGTGGCCCTGTGGGATATAGGTCACCCCTGTGAACTAAGCTATGGAGTCAATATGAACAAGCCCACCCATGTCTGGCAAGGAGGCGTTTGCCGTGCCTGAGCTGTATCGTTTGCTTGTGGCCTTGCTGGCCGCCGTAATACTTGCCGCGCCTAGCAGCGCGCAGGAAGTCTCCGCACAGGATTTGGTTCGCCAGGCAGTAAACAGCTTCAGGGGGCTCTGTCAACTTAGACTCAGGGCGACTAAGTTGACAGAGCCCTGGAGAGCGGTGTTGAAGGCCTCACTGCGGCCAACGGCCCCGCGATATTCACTCAGCTCGCCTGGTATTTTTGATGGGCAGTGGCAGCATAAGTGGCTATAATTGGTCTTCAACCAGAAGAGGATTCATTTGTGAGAAATCGTATCGCACTCGGCTTGCTGGGTTTTGCCCTGGCATTTTCCGTTACCGCCCAGGATTTAAGCGACAGGCAGCGCGCTGAAATAGAGTCGCGCATCAAACCTGTGGGTGAAGTTTGCCTGGAAGGCGACAACACCTGTGGTGGTCCGGCTGTTGCAGTTGCAAGCAACAGCGCACCACGTTCTGGTGAAGAGGTGTATAACGCCGCCTGCATGGCGTGTCACAGCACCGGTGCTGCGGGTGCGCCAAAATATGGCGACGCCGTAGCCTGGGCAGACCGCATAGCCAAGGGTGATGAGGCTTTGTACGCAAGCGGTATTAATGGTGTCGCCGGTACTGGCATGATGGCCAAGGGTGGTTGCATGAACTGCTCTGACGACGAAACAAGAGCCGCTGTTGACTACATGGTGGCCGGCAGTCAGTAAGCGGATGACTTGTCTTTAATAGAAACCGCCCTATTTAAACAGCCCAGCGCGCTTCATATTGCCAACGAAGCTCTTGATGACATCGTCTCGCAGCTTGCTCGTGCCACCCGCTTTAATGGTTTCAGACAGTGCCTGCCATAAGTGTTCGTTTGTGTCTGTGACAAACAGATCGGAGTTGACGGTGTAGGTTACATTGCTGGTCCACACCGGTTGCTGGTAGGCCACTTCATAAGCGCGACCGTAGTAGCCACCAAAGCCTGAGCCGTAGCCGGTGCCGTAGGTAGGTGTAACACCGTAGTAGATAGTGCCGGGGTGATAAATTGCCTGGTCATTCTTGCCTAAATATCGCGATACCAAGATAGTGTCCAAATTGGCTTTTTTGGCCGCAGCAATGACATTTTCCTTAGTAGGTTTGTCGCTGGGAAGCAGGGTGTGGCTGGCCACCGCATTGGCACCGCGCTGACTTAGTGCTTTCACAAAGGCATCTTCAAACTCGATGCGAGCTTGCATTTTCTGCGTCACAGCTATCACCAGCACACCTTTAAGCTGCATGTTTTTCGCTGTGGGGTCGATGTAAGAATGCACGATGGTAGAGTTGTTGGCGCAAGCAGAAAGTGCGAGTACAGCGACGGCACCGATCAATAGCAGGGCGCGGCGTATAGGGGGTTGCTTCACTTTGTTCTCCAAAGGAGTGGGGCGAGTGTTAGGGGCTGAGTATACCTGTTCTTTATCCAAATAAATTTTTAAGTCCCGACAGCGTTTCCTGAGCGCGTTCTTCATTGTCTTCACGGGTTTCTGCTCCCCCGCCCTGCCATTGCAGGTCGTCTTGGGGCAGTTCATCGATAAAGCGGCTGGGTTCGCAATTGATGGTGTCGCCAAACTGACGACGTTTTAGAGCCATGGTCATGCTGAGTGTCTCGCGGGCGCGGGTAATGCCCACGTAGGCCAGGCGGCGCTCTTCATCTATGGTGTTTTCTTCAATGCTGGCGCGGTGAGGCAGCAGCTTTTCTTCCATTCCGATAATCGTGACGTGTGGAAATTCGAGGCCCTTGGAGGCGTGCAGAGTCATCAGCTGTACACTCTCGGGACTGGAGTCTTCCTCTTCCTGCTGTTCCAGCAGGTCGCGTAACACCAGTCGGGAGATAGCTTCATCCAGTGCGACTTTTTCGGTGCTCATTACTTTTTGCAGGCTGTCCACCAGAAAGTGCACGTTGGACATACGTCGCTGCGCCACATCTTCACTGGAGCTGAGCTGGTTGAGCCACCCCTCGTAATCCATGTCGCGAATCATCTGGCGAATGGCCGATACGCCGTTATCGCCCTCGCTGCTGCGCCTGATGGTCGCCATCCAGCGCCCAAATTCCTGTAAGCGCAGGCGAGCGGCCTGCGACACTTGCTCGGTGCTGATGCGCTGGCAAGCCGCAGTGAGGCTGCAATGGTTTTTATGGGCAAAGTCGCCCAGCGCTTCCAGTGACGAGGTGCCCAGTTTGCGCCGCGGTACATTGGCAACGCGCAAGAATGCATTGTCGTCATTCTCGTTAATAACCAGGCGCAAATAGGACATAATGTCTTTTACTTCATTGCGGGCGAAGAAGGAGGTGCCGCCACTCATATGGTAGGGCACTTGCTGTTGCTGCAATGCCAGTTCGATCAGGCGCGACTGGTGGTTGCCTCGATACAAAACGGCGTAGTCGCCAAATTTAGTGCGTTTGCGCAACTTGTGGTCGAGAATTTCGGCCACGACCTGGTCGGCCTCGTGATTTTCGTCACTGCAGCGAATAATTCTTATGGGGTCGCCAAAGCCCAGTTCGCTCCACAGTTTTTTCTCAAAGATGTGCGTATTGTTGGCGATGAGAGTGTTGGCTGCTTTGAGGATTCGGCTGGTGGAACGGTAGTTTTGCTCCAGTTTTATAATGTTGAGCTTGGGGTAGTCCTCCTGTAGCTGCGCGAGGTTTTCCGGTCTGGCACCACGCCATGAGTAGATTGACTGGTCATCATCGCCCACCACCGTCAAACTACCGGTGAGGCCGATGAGTTGTTTTACCAGCAGGTACTGACTGGAATTGGTGTCCTGATATTCATCCACTAGTAAGTAGCGCAACTGGTTTTGCCACTTTTCCAAAATATCGTTATGGCGCTCAAACAAGATAGTGGGCAGCAATATCAGGTCGTCGAAATCCAGCGCATTATAGGCGCGAAGCGCTTTGGTGTAGCGCGTGTAGGCCTGGGCGCACAATATGTCCGCGGGGCCTGTGGCTGCCGCTACAGCCTGCTCGGGTAGAATTCGATCACTTTTCCAGCTTGAGATGCGCTGGGCAACAGTCTGGGCCTGATCGCCATCGGCACCGTGTTCCTGAATTAACAGGTCGCGCACCAGGGTTTGGCTATCGGTGCCATCAAAAATTGAAAACCCCGACTTTAACCCCAGCGTCTTGAGCTCAGTGCGAATGATTTTCAGGCCCAACTGGTGAAAGGTGCTCACGGTCAGCCCCTCTGCCGCATGACCTTTTAGTATTTTTCCCACCCGTTCTTTCATCTCGCGGGCGGCTTTGTTGGTAAAGGTGACAGCGGCGATATTGCTGGCGTTGATGCCGCATTTGTCCACCAGATAGGCGATTTTTTGCGTAATTACACTAGTTTTACCGCTGCCGGCACCGGCAAGTACTAGCAGAGGGCCGTCGATATAGCGCACGGCCTCGCGTTGTTTGGGGTTGAGTTGAGTCAAGAGTTACCGGTGTTGGAAAGTGAAGTGAGGTTGTCAAACGCAGTGGCAATTCTAGCAAGAATAGCGCTGGATTAGCGAGTGATAAATCAGGCGTGAGTTGTGGTCTATGTAGGCCATCATTGCACTCAGTGCGCCAGCACCCACACCATCTACAATACGCTTTCTATGGCTGCTTCCAGCACTTTACTATCCGGCTTGGTGTTACTGCCAAAATGCCGGACCACCTTGCCGGATGCGTCCACCAGGTACTTATTGAAATTCCAGCCCGGGGGCTGGGACTGGCTGTTGAGAGCCTGGAATACCGGGTTGGCATCTGCACCC
The DNA here is from genome assembly GCA_047650635.1 of Halioglobus sp. GTDB lineage: Bacteria > Pseudomonadota > Gammaproteobacteria > Pseudomonadales > Halieaceae > JBALVT01. The sequence goes on along the minus strand of JBLHNQ010000002.1, from coordinate 31,028 downwards.
TTTACATGACTGGGCGCAACCATGGTGAAAGTGACTCCGTAATTGACGTAGCAGACTTCGGCTGCGCTGGCCTCGTCCCGTGCCTCCTGCCTGAAGTCGTCACTGGCAAAGCCTACCACTACCAGACCTTTGTCCCTGTATTTGTTGTACAGAGCCTCTAGGCCCTTAAACTGTGGGGTGTAGCCACAGTGACTCGCGGTGTTGACGATCAGCATCGGTTTGTCCCCGAACGCCTGGCAGAAATTTACATCCTCTTTCGAGTGCAGCTTGCGCATGGAGTGATCGAGATAGCTCGGGCAGGCAGCAAAAGCTGTTGTTGATCCGAGTATGGCGACCAATGTGATAACTGACTTTATCATTGATAAATCCTCTGTTAAGGGTTGATTCAGGTTTTCGTTTTACCCGTCTGGTTACTGTATTTAACAAGCCTCCCGCGGCTTATCATTTGAGTGTTTCTGGCCAGGGTAGTGATCGTTGTAAACCGCCTGCACCGTCGCGTTTTGTCCCAGTTTGTTCAGCGCAGACTGCTCTAGTTGGCGCACCCACTCGCTGCTGATTGACATTTTGTCAGCGATTTCGGCCCGGGTTAGGGCGGGGCCTGGGTGAAGCCCCCAGCGCTGAACCACAACCTGTTGCTCGGCAGTGTCCAACTGACGTATTTCACGAAGAAGCCGGTGATTGAGCGAAGCCTGATCGGTCTCATCTCCCGGATTGGCAAAGGGACCTCCAGGTAAGGCATCGAGAAGCGTAGCGCCTGTGTCGTCATCGAACTTTGGCGTTTCTAGAGAAACGCCAAAATTACGTAGCTGCAGCAGTTCGCGGGTTTTTTCGACCGTCAGATCCAGTGTGCCCGCCAGCTCGGTATCACCCGGAGCACGCCCTGTGCGTGCTAATAGCTTGCCGCGCTCGCCGTGCACTTTACCCAGCTGCTCCTTAATATGGGTGGGATAGCGTATGGTACCTGCGGCATCGGCCAAGTGGCGTTTTACCCCCTGGGTTATCCAATTAAAAGCGTAGGTGCTGAATCGATAGCCGCGCTCGAACTGGAACTTTTCTGCGGCCCTCAGTAGCCCCAAATTACCCTCCTGTACCAGGTCCAGAAAGGCTGCCCCTCGATTACGATTACGACCGGCGATGGTATACACCAGGCGGAGATTGTGCATTACCAGCAAGTCGCGAGCCGAGGTATAGCCGTTGATCTGTGCCATCAGGGACTTCTTCGTGGCAGTTCCCGGGGCTGTCACGTCGGCGTACTCTGGCGGCCAGTGATGTTCCCAGGCTTGTAGCGCAGCGGCCACCTTACTGCCATGCTTTTTGCAATCGCGGTGCATCACCGCCTCTGCCATCCCCACTACGAGGCTGGTGGGCAGTGACAGCTCTAGCAGGCAACTCAACAGTTCGCCGCCGGCGTCTGGCTTGGTAAACTGCTTGGCCAGCGCGGTAATTTTGTGAGCAGAGGTGCCGCCAGGCAAGTAGTTTGTCAGCTCCCTTCGCAATAGCGAACGATGTTTACGAGGCTTGAATTTTTCGATGTCTGGCAACGGCTTGCTGCAACTGCCCGTCCAGCGGATCAGGTAGTGACGGCAATAGGGGTCTTCGACCAGAAGCTCGAGCAATCTTTGTATCGCCCCCCACTTTCGCTCATCAATTTCCCGCTCCTGCTCACGGCTCAACAAATCATAGCGCCGCGCCTGAGCATACAAGCGTTCTAAGTCTGTATCTTCCTTAACAGGTATCCCAGAAACCATGTCGTTCCTCCATATGAATGGGCCTATGTATATACGCAAGCAATTGTGTTTTGGTCGCCTCGAGCGAGCTTAACTTCATGTTTTTTTATCAGGGAATGGATTTCTCCTGCCAATGGAAGAGACTCTCTGAGTTTTCAACTTGCAGAGCGCCTCTATAGTGAAACGGTGCGACGTTATGTGCACAAAACCGCCGTGTCATTTTCCTGACCAACAATTGTGCAGGTTTGAGAATTCAAATGAGAGTCACGCGCAGACTGCGCGCCTTTGCTTCGCTAGTTATGGGTGGGCTGATTAAGCGCGGCAGGTAAGACGATCGATAGTACGAAAATAATCTCGCTGTATTTTTTCTTCTTGAATATGTCGGCCATCGCGGATTTGCCAGCGCCCTGCAACCATTACGTCTTTAACGTTGGGTCGTTGCGAAGCGAATATCCAGCTATCCAATAGCTGGTCGTTGTGTTTGCCGTAAAGTGTTGGGTCGTTGTCGTCCAGAACAAGGAAGTCGGCCCGCAGACCCTCGGCGACGGCACCGGCTTCAATACCCAGTGCTTGTGCCCCACCGCGCAAGGCCTGCGTGTATAAATGCGCTCCCACTGAAGGGTGGGCATCATTTGCTAACAGCGTGCGTCGTCTGTGTGTCAGGCGTTGACCGTATTCCAGCAGTCGTAATTCCTCCACCGGGTTTACCGAAATATGGCTGTCGGAGCCCAGCGCGAAGTGCCCGCCTTGCGCCAAGAAGTCTACCGCGGGGAACAAACCATCCCCAAGATTGGCTTCGGTGGTGGGGCATAGCCCGGCGACGGCTTTGCTCGCTGCCAAGCGCTGGCATTCTTGTTTGTTGAGATGAGTGGCGTGCACCAGGCACCATTGTGCATCCACCTCACAGTGATCCAGGAGCCAATCTACCGGGCGCTGTCCAGTGTGCGTCAGGGCCGCCTCTACTTCTTTTTCCTGCTCGGCAATGTGTATATGAATAGGCCCGTTGGGATGGAGGGCTTTTAAGGTGGCAACGCCTCGATGCAGTAGAGGTTCGTCAACTGCCCGCAGCGAATGCAGGGCCATTCCGTGGTTTAACTGCTGTGAGTTGGGGTAGCGGGTAGCCAGCTGTTCAAGAAGTCGCTGAAACCCCTCACCGTCATGTAAAAAACGTTGCTGCTGCGGGCCTGCGGCCACGCCACCGAAGTCGGAAAATTGATAGAGAACAGGCAGTAATGTGAGTTGGATGCCAGCATCGAGCGCGCCGCGGATGATGGCATGTGACATTTCAGCCGGGTCATCGTAAGAGGCGCCACCCGGGGCGTGATGAAGGTAATGAAATTCCGCCACGCTGGTGAACCCTGCCTTTAACATTTCGACATAGAGTTGCGCTGCTATCGACTGCAACTGCTGGGGGCCAATGGCTGCTAGGAAGCGATACAGGGTGTCGCGCCAGCCCCAGAAATCATCTCCGCGGCGGCTGCGCTGTTCTGCCATCCCAATCATGGCGCGCTGGAAGGCATGCGAGTGGCAGTTTGCCATGCCGGGAAGCAATACGCCCTGTAGGCGTTCCACATTGTGGCCAGGCGAGGCCTGGTTTTCTTTAATGCGAGTTATGAAACCCTGGTCATCGATGGTGATTTGTACGTTGCGTGCCCAACCATCTGCCAACAGCGCACTCTTTGCATAAAGTTCTTTTAGCGGCGTTGTCATTGCTGTTCTGCCCAGTGCAAGAGCGTAGTCACAAGCTGCTGTAGAACGCTCTGAATGTGCTTGGCGCGCTCGGGAAGGTAGGTGAATGGATACTCTTCATTCATGTAACAGTGCTGGGCGAGTTCCAGTTGCAGGGCATGCACGCCTTGAGCTGGCTGACCGTAGGTCCGGGTGATGTAGCCGCCTTTAAAGCGTTGGTTTACTGCCGTCGAGTATTTTTGCTGGCTCGAAATGCTCTGTTCGACGGCACTCTGCAAGTCTTTGTTGCAGCTGACGCCGCTACTGGTGCCAATGCTCAGGTCGGGCAGCTGTCCTTCGAAAAATCGCGGAACCACCGAACGAATACTGTGCGCTTCGAACAATACGGCCACACCACACTGCGCTTTTATGCGTGCCAGCTCATGTTGCAGCTCGCTGTGGTAGGGCTGCCAGTAATGCTCTAACCGATGCGCAACTTCTGTCTCGTCGGGTTCGCTGCCGGGCAGGTAGATGGGTTCGGATGCAAATGTGCTGGTGGGACAAAGCTCTGTACTGTTTGCACCTGGGTATAAGTTGGTGTTATCTGCTGGCCGGTTCAAGTCTATAACGTAACGGGAGTAGTGCGGCCAGATTAAGCTCACACCCATATGCCGGGCGAAGTCGTATAGCCTTTTGAGGTGCCAGTCGGTGTCTGGCAGTGTTTTGGTGACGGCTGTGACCTGCGCCATCATTACTTCGGGAAGCTCGATTCCCTGATGTGGCATGCTGATCAGCAATGGACGAGTACCCTTTAGTAGCTCACAAGTAGCCATTCTTTGTCCTTTGGGGTGACTTGATTCATCGGACGAAATTCATCGTTTACTATACTTGTCTATACGGGTATGGTACAGCAAAATGGAGATTTAGCTTTGCAGCCACAGTACCAAAAAATCAAACAGTATATTGTCGATCATGTCGACCGCGGCGAGTGGCAGACGGGCTGCCGTGTTCCCTCTGATAATCAGTTAGCAGCGCAGTTTTCGGTTAGCCGCATGACGGCCAATCGGGCCATGCGCGAACTGACCGACGCCGGGGTGCTTGCGCGCATAGCGGGTGTTGGCACCTTTGTGGCAGAGCATATTCCACAGGCGCCGCTGTTTGAGATCCAGAACATTGCCGTGGAAATTGAGAGTAGGGGCCATCAGTACAGTGCAGTTGTGCATTCGCTGGAGCGGTTGCAAGCGCCCAGAGCTATCGCCCTGGAGCTGGAAGTGCCGCCGCAGACCCTGGTTTTCCGCTCCATAGTGGTGCACCTGGAAAATGGGGTGCAGGTGCAACTGGAAGATCGCTGGGTTAATGCGACCCTTGTCCCCGGCTATATTCAGCAGGATTTTAGTACTATTACGCCCAACGCCTACTTGACGGAAATGGCCCCGCTGACCGAAGTGGAACACGTAATTGAGGCTATCGTGCCAGATGCAAGCACGCGTAAACTGTTGAAGATAGATGCTGGGCAACCGTGCCTGTTGGTTCATCGGCGCACCTGGTCCGGGCCTATTGTCAGCTCTGCCCGTTTAATTCATCCGGGCAATCGTTACCGCATGGGCGGGCGCTTTGTGCCCGAGCGAAGACAGTCGTCGAAACCAGCATCGTGAGGGTCTCGCGTGAAGTTCATCGATGGCTTGCACTGATACTCGGGGTGCAGTTTTTGTTGTGGGCCGTCAGCGGTTTTTACATGGTTGTTGTAAGTATCGACACTATTCACGGGGATATGCTGGTAGAAAATATGTCGCCCCCCATCGGGTCTGAAGTTTTGCACGGTGGGTCAATGGGTGAGATTCTGGCGCGCCATCCCTCCGCCCGTAAAATAAACTTGAAGACAATAATGGGTCTTCCCGTCTTTGTAATCTACCAAGATGAAGCTGTGGCAGTGTTCGATGCGGAAAGCGGTGCAGGTCTCTCGCCAATCACAAAACAATTGGCCGCGAAGATTGCCTCTTATCACTACGCTGGCACCGCCGCAATCGCTCACATCGAGTTGATTGAAGGCGACCCGCCAGGCGAGATTAAATATTCCCCGCTACCGGCGTGGCGTATAGATTTTGACGATGTATGGGGTAGTAGCTTTTATGTAGACGCACAATCCGGGCGTTTTATAACCCGGCGGCATACGCTGTGGCGCATTTTTGATTTTCTATGGATGCTTCACATCATGGATTATGATGAGCGCGAAAATGTGAACAACATTCTGCTACAGGTATTTTCCCTCGCCAGTATCGCGCTGAGCCTGAGCGGTTTCTGGTATCTGTATTACAGACTTAAACCGACTAAAGCCAGGCGTAGAAGTCGTTGATGTTCTTACGTAAATTGCATAAGTGGCTGAGCCTTGCGATTGGCATCCAGGTATTTCTGTGGGTGCTGAGTGGTTGTCTGATAAGCCTGTTTGATGCCCAAACTGCGGGCGGCAGGCTCACACGTCAGGCTATCCCCGAAGGTTCCGCTCTGGCTGAATTTGGACCTTTGGTTGGACTGGGAAATCTGCCCTTGGCGCGCAAGGATGTGCGTTCGATTGCGCTGGAACCTTTTTTCAATCAGCCAGTTTATAGGGTTGCCCTGGCGGATTCGAAGCTATTGTTTGATGCCCGGACCGGACGTGAACTGATTATCGACAAGCCTATGGCGCAGCGAATTGCTCTGGCCAGTTATCGTGGTGAAGGACAGTTGCTCGACACGCAAAAATTACCACAGGGCTCAGCTGAAATGCGCGGCGTGTCTGGCGCCTTGTGGCGCTCCGACTTCTCTGATTCGCTCGCCACCCGGGTTTATGTTTCTGCGCAGGATGGTCGCGTGCTGGCTCACCGCAATAATCGCTGGGCACTGGTGGATTTTTTGTTGATGCTGCATTTTATGGATTACGAGCGAGCCGATAGTTTTAATAATCCGCAGATTATCATTGTCACTTTCGCTACGCTTTGGCTGACGGTGTCCGGATTTTTGTTATTGTTTTATAGTTTTTCTCGCCGAGACTTTCGCTGGTTGCAAAAACTGAGGCGGTGAGCGGGGGGTGTCCACTGGTATTCAGCTGAGAAAGCTTATTGTTTAAACTCCGGGTTGCGGTATCCCAATGCTTCGCCAATGTGCTCATTGTTAAGCGTATCCACACCATCAAGGTCGGCAATTGTTCTCGCCACTCGCAAAGTGCGGTGTAGTGCCCTGGCTGATAACTTTAGCTGTTCCATGGCATTTTCCAGAAAGCGCTTTTCGGTTTTTTCCAGGTTGCAACATGTATCGAGTGCGCCTCCGTTGAGCTGTGCGTTGCTGCAGCCCTGGCGTTCAATTTGACGCCTGTTCGCCTGCACCACTCTTTGCCTCACCGTGGCGGAGTTCTCCGACCCCTTATTTTTGCTCAATAAATTGCTCGCGGGGATACGTGACATGGCGATGGTCAAGTCGATGCGATCAAGTAGAGGGCCTGAAATTCGTTGTCGATAGCGCTGCACCTGACTGCTGGTGCAGCGGCAGTGGTGCTCAGGGTCTCCTTCATAGCCACAGGGGCATGGATTCATCGCGGCCACAAGCTGGAAACGGGCCGGATAGCCTATTTTGTGATTGGCCCGGGAGATGGTGACTTCGCCGGTTTCCAGCGGCTCGCGCAATACTTCCAGAGCGCTGCGACTGAACTCTGGCAGCTCATCGAGAAATAAAACGCCGCCGTGAGCCAATGAAACCTCGCCTGGCCGGGGTTTGCTGCCGCCGCCTATAAGTGCCGCAGAGGTGGCATTGTGGTGGGGGCTGCGAAAGGGGCGTTTAGACCAGTTGTCGTGCTCTGCATTATCGTAATAGCTGCGCAGGGCCAGGCCGATCAGGGCATCTTCGGCATTGGCCGGGGGCAGTATTCCGGGCAGGCGACTTGCCAGCATCGTTTTGCCGGTGCCGGGAGGCCCGAACAGCAAGAGGTTGTGCCCGCCACTGGCTGTTATTTCCAGCGCGCGTCGTGCCAGTGGCTGCCCCAGTACCCTATCGAGATCGGGGTAGTGGTGCTCTATGTGTTTCGTAACGCAGGCAGTGGGTTCAATGGGCGCGCCGCCGTTCAAATGCGCGCACAGAGTCAGTAGGTCCTCAGCGGCTATGATTTTACCGCCTGGTGTGTGTGCTGCCAGGTGGGCGCTGGCAGCTGGAACCACCAGACAGCGCTTTTCTACCGTAGCCGCCATGGCTGCCGGAATGACACCCGGCACGGCGCGCAGTGAACCGTCCAGGGCGAGCTCTCCCAGAAACTCATGTTGGTGCAGAAGCGCCGGCGGTAATTGGTTTGACGCTGCGAGAATTCCCAGCGCGATAGGCAGGTCGAAGCGACCGCCTTCCTTGGGCAGGTCGGCGGGTGACAAATTGATGGTTATACGCCGGTCGGGAAACTCAAAATAGGAGTTGAGCAACGCGCTGCGCACCCGATCCTTACTTTCACGCACCGCTGTTTCGGGCATACCGACAATATGAAAAGCGGGAAGGCCGTTGGAGAGATGGGTTTCCACTCGCACCAGAGGCGCCAGCATGCCGGCCATCGCGCGGCTGTAGATAACTGATAATTCCATCTTGGCTCATCCTTGAGCACACTGTTTGGGTTACTTTTTCTCGCTCTGGGCATCCAGTTGCCGTGTGAGCTCGTCAATATCTGCTTCCAGTGCCAGCACTTGCCCTCGGGTGCGATTAAGCACCTCGGTCTGGGTGTCAAACTCTTCGCGGGTTACTACATCCAATCGCGTTAGCGCCGACTGTACGGCAGAGCGAACACTCTTATCCACTTCGCCTTTCAGGCCTTTGTTGCCCAATACATCACTGAATTGCTGGAATACGTCGCTAATGGGTGGCGGTTTGAAAGCCATTTCGTTCTGCCTTTGTTATGTTTTGTTGGGTTGTAAAGTTTAGTGGATTTTCCTCCGCGGGCACAGATCCATGCAGTGCTCTTTTATGGTGCAGCGAACCATTTAGGTGCAGTGATCTCGGGCGTTTTTGTACGAGATACAGCGTATATCGGCGCGAATAGTTTTTAACTCTATGAATTATATAGAAAATAGTTGAGTTGGCACGATGAATGCAAAAACGTAGAGGCATAAACAATAATACAAAAATTTTACCTATTAAAACGCACTATCTAACGGAGATTACCACTATGTTGCATAAAAACTTACTGTCAGCTGCTCTCGCTACCACGTTGATGGCAGGCGCCATTACTGTGCAGGCGGCTCCTGAAATTTCAGGCAATGTGTCGCTGACCAACGATTACAGATTCCGCGGTATTTCCCAGTCGGATGAGTCACCTGCAATTTCGGGCGGTTTTGACATCGCATGGGATACGGGCATTTATGTCGGCACCTGGGCATCCAGCGTCGACTTTGACTCCAATGATGGTTATGACGGCAGTCTGGAACTGGACTATTACGCGGGTTGGGCCGGCGACCTGACTGACAATGTTGGGGTTGACGTTGGCGTTATGGTCTACACCTATCCCGGTGACAATGGCGCAGAAGGTGATTACAACGAGCTCTATCTGAGCGTAAGTCTATTCGGTGGCTCCGTTGGTGCTGTGTATTCTGATGATTACTACGGAGAAACCGGTACGTTTTACTACCTTACTGGCGACTACAGCTTTCCCCTCGGAGAAATGTTCTCTCTGGATCTACACGCCGGCTATGGTGACGTAGAGAAGGACGGTGGCTTTTTCTCCAGCGATACCGACTCCTACTTTGACTACTCAGCGGGTATCTCAGCATCGTGGCTGGCAGTGGACTGGAGCGTGGCCTACATAGGTACCGACCTGGACAAAGATGACGTGTTCGGCACGGACTGGGCTGAAGATACCGTCGTTTTTACTATCTCCAAGAGCATGTAAAGCAGCACCTAACCGGCGCCCGCCCCACTGTGGTGGGTGCCACTTCAAACGCAGGAGAGTTTCATGAAATTAATTACGGCTATTGTAAAGCCATTCAAACTGGACGATGTGCGTGAAGCGCTGTCAGAAATAGGCGTGCATGGCATTACTGTCACGGAAGTAAAGGGCTTTGGTCGCCAGAAAGGACACACCGAGTTATATCGCGGTGCGGAATACGTTGTCGATTTTCTGCCCAAAGTAAAAATCGAAGTAGCAGTGTCTAAGGCCGTTGCAGAGCAAACAATAGAGGCAATCATCAAAGCAGCCAACACCGGAAAAATTGGTGACGGCAAGGTGTTTGTCTCTCCGCTGGAGCAAGTCATTCGCATTCGAACGGGTGAGACTGGTGAAGAGGCCATCTAGGCCTGAGCACTAAACCTTCCATACAACAGAGAGTTATTCCCATGGAAAACGAAATTTTTCAATTAAAATACGCGCTGGACACCTTCTACTTTTTAATCTGTGGTGCTCTGGTAATGTGGATGGCCGCTGGCTTCTCCATGCTGGAAGCGGGTTTGGTACGCTCCAAAAATACAACCGAAATTCTGACCAAAAACGTAGCGCTATATGCGATTGCCTGCATTATGTACATGGTGTGTGGTTACGCCATTATGTATCCGGAGCTGGGTTCCTCAATGCTCGCAGGTATCACCGCAGATGGTGTAGCCGGAGCAGATGAGCCTGCCACCTATGCACCCTCGGCAGACTTTTTCTTCCAGGTGGTATTTGTAGCAACAGCCATGTCTATTGTGTCGGGTGCGGTTGCCGAGCGCATGAAGCTGTGGGCCTTTCTGGCTTTCGCAGTGGTTATGACGGGCTTCATATACCCAATGGAAGGTAACTGGACTTGGGGTGGCGAAGCGGTATTTGGCATGTACACATTGAGTGACCTTGGTTTCAGTGACTTTGCCGGATCAGGCATCGTACACATGGCCGGTGCTTCTGCGGCTCTGGCTGGCGTATTGCTGGTGGGTGCTCGCAAGGGCAAATATGGCGCCGATGGATCGATAAAAGCGATTCCTGGTGCCAACCTGCCGATGGCTACGCTGGGTACTTTCATTTTGTGGATGGGTTGGTTTGGCTTTAACGGTGGCTCTGTGCTGGCAACAGCCAGTGTCGACAGTGCCAATGCCGTTGCCGTGGTATTTATGAACACCAATGCCGCTGCTGCTGGTGGTCTGATTGCCGCTCTGTTAACGGCGCGACTTGTTTTTGGCAAGGCCGACCTCACCATGGCACTTAACGGTGCGCTGGCTGGTCTGGTGGCTATTACTGCAGGCCCGGACACACCAACACCTCTTCTGGCTACACTGTTTGGTGCTATCGGTGGTGTGCTGGTTGTTTTCTCTATCCTGACTCTGGACAAGCTGAAGATAGACGATCCAGTGGGTGCGATCTCTGTGCACGGCGTAGTCGGATTCCTCGGCCTGATGCTTGTGCCTATCAGCAACGCCGATGTGTCTTTCAGCGGCCAATTGATTGGTGCGCTCACTATCTTCGTGTGGGTGTTTGGAACCAGCCTGGCTGTATTTGGAATAATCAAAATGGTTATGGGTCTTCGAGTCACTGAGGAGGAGGAATACGAAGGCGTTGACCTCTCCGAGTGTGGTATGGAAGCCTACCCTGAGTTTGTTTCCAACTAACAAGGGGTTGGTTGGTGTTTGAGGGGAGCTTCGGCTCCCCTTTTTTTATTTACTCTCACTGCAAATGAGCGATAATAAGCAACTCGTATACACTGGAGCTTAATAGCGATGAAACTGATTACAGCGATTATCAAACCCTTCAAGATGGATGACGTGCGTGCCGCTCTGTCTGATATTGGTGTACAGGGGCTGACAGTCACTGAGGTGAAAGGCTTTGGCCGTCAGCGTGGGCACACAGAGCTGTATCGCGGGGCTGAGTATGTGGTCGATTTTTTACCCAAGCTAAAACTTGAAGTAGCGGTGGCAGATGATCAGGTAGAGCCCATCATAGACGCCATTATTTCGGCCGCTAACACCGGAAAAATCGGCGACGGTAAAATATTTGTGTCACCGCTGGAGCAGCTGATACGCATACGCACCGGTGAGACCGGCGAAGAAGCGATCTAACGCAACGTTGCAATTGCGTGAGGCAATTGCGACAGACAATTGATTTCCTGGTCGGCGGGTTTGGTTTTTGGCCACTCTTCGTTTCTCAAATTTACCCACACTGTGCGCATACCCACGTCTTGAGCGCCTTTAATATCGTGTTCAGGATTATCACCCACGTGAACAATTTGTTGGGGCAGCACACCTGACTTTTCCAGTGCCGCATGAAACATGTCTGGCGCAGGTTTGCTGGCACCGACTTCCTCGGCCAGAAAGGCAAAGTCAAAATACTCTGCGGCATCGGTTTTGTAGATGTCAGCGTTGCCATTGGTCAGTGCACCCAGGGTATAGCTGCGAGCAAGTTGTTCCAACACACCCAGTGCCTCTTCGTATAAAACAACGCCGTGGCGCTGCTCAAGAAATACGGCAAAGGCCAACTGCGCTCCACTGCGAGCTGCCTTTTCGTTAAACCCCGCTGCCCGCTGCAATTCGTACAGTAGTTGAATGCGCAGTTGGCTTACGTGGTGGGCCAAATGGGGGTGGCGCCTCCAAACTGATTTTTTGAATTCCCACAGGCTCTCATCGCTGTAGTTTTCCATGGTGCCGGGGCGATGTTCCAGCAGCCATGCGCGCTGGGCTTCCTCGGCGCGCAATAGTGCGGGCTCTACATCCCACAGGGTGTTGTCCAGATCGAAGGTAATGACTTTTATCGCAGCGTGGTGAGGCATGTTATTTCTTAGTGCTTCTCTTAGCTCTCGGATGAGCAGAATCGTACACTTTGGCAAGATGCTGAAAATCGAGGTGGGTGTAGATTTGGGTGGTGGAAATATTTGCATGCCCGAGCAATTCTTGCACGGCGCGCAGGTCGCCACTGGATTCCAGCATATGGCTGGCGAAGGAGTGGCGCAGCATGTGGGGGTGTACGTCTTGATGCATACCCGATTTTCGCCCCTGCAGCTTGAGCCTGGCCTGTATGTTACGGGTGCTTATTCTGTTGCCGCGGTTGCTGGTGAACAGTGCCTCCTCTGTGCTGGCAGGGCGCGCCGCCAGCCACTGGTGAATAGCCTTCATTGCCACCGACCCAATAGGTACAGTGCGCGTCTTATTACCCTTGCCGGTGACAGTAAGCAACATGTCGTCTCCGTCAATATCACCTGTGTCCAGCGCCACCAGTTCTGCCAGGCGTAGCCCGGAGGAATAAAATAGCTCCGCAATGGCGTGATCACGCAGTGCGGTGATTGAGTCGTTATCAAAGGTGAGGTATTGGCCAACTTGATCGGCATCCAGGGTTTTTGGCAATTTACGAGACTGTCTGGGTGCCTGCACAGCGGTGGCCGGATTGTGTCGCTGGTTATGCATGCGGCCCAAATAATTAAAATATGAACGGCAGGCAGAGAGGCTGCGTTGAATACTGCTACCCGCCAATCCGCGCCTGTGCATCTGGGCGGCCCACTGGCGAATTTCGTTTTCGGTGATTTTTGCGGGAACGAATATCGTTTGTTTTTTGCAAAAAGCCAAAAGCGACTTGAGGTCGCGTTGGTAATTTGTGAGGGTGTGTGGTGAGAGCTGTCTTACATCGCGTAAATAATCGAGAAACTGTTGTGCGGAGCCCGCCAGGTCTGGCCCCTCGAGCTCAAGAGAGGCTGTGCTATGCGACTCAGGTAAAACCATGGGCGAGGGCTCAAGCCGCCCTGAAACGGGGCAGCAGGCGAACGATAACGTCGGCAATCTGGCTTATAAAAAGAGTGCCTACCATATTGTTGTAGCGATTGGCGTCTGAGCTACCTACCGCGATAAGCCCCAGGCTTGCCTCGCCGTCCAGCGGCATTACTGCCGCAGAGCCCACATCGCCCGACTTGGGGAATAAATAGCTCAGTTCTTCCTTGCGCAACGTGCCGCAAATCGGTTTGCCGCTTTTCAGCAGCGCGCCAATTTGCGCCTGTGAGTTTTCGGCAGTATCCAGACGGCAATCACCGGTTTCTTCGCCGTAGTCGCCAAATAACACCATACTGGCGTACTCAACATCGAAATCGTTGGACATGGATTTGTTGAAGGCGCGGTAAAGTGCTTCTAGTGATTCCGCCTCTAGCAGGGACAGCACCAGCGTGCGGGTTCTCTCAAACAACAGGTCATTTTCTCTGGCGTTATCGCTTAGCGCCTTGAGCCGGTGTCGCATTTCGACATTTTTCTCGCGCAGCACGCAGGCCTGTTTTTCTACCAGCGACACAGCACTACCCGATGCGTGTGGAATATGCAGGAAGTCGAGCATGTCGGGATTGCGCTGCAAAAAACTGTCGTTATCCATGAGATAGTCGCGCACCAGTTCATCGTTAAGTGTGACCTGTGTGCCCGCTGGGTTCTGTTTGCCTGACATTACTATTGTATCCTCTGAAATTGTAGTGCTGCTAAAACGTTGTATAGCTAAAATGAAATAGTGCCTTCAAATACAACGGCGGTTGGCCCGGTCATAATGATCGAATTTCCCTCTCCGGGCCAGTACACGGTTAGCTTACCCCCGGGCAGGCTAACTGTCACGGTATCGTGCAACCAGCCACGGCAGATGCCATAGACCACTGCTGCGCAGGCTCCAGTGCCACAGGCCAGAGTTTCTCCAACACCGCGCTCATAGACCCGCAGATTAATCTCGTCTTCTGACACCACCTGCATAAAACCCGCATTGGTGCGCTGGGGAAAATCTGCATGGGATTGTATCAACGGCCCCAAGTGTTCCAGATCTGCTGTGTCTACACTATCGACGCGCAACACCGCGTGGGGGTTGCCTATGGACACGGCGCCGATCTGCAAAGATTGCCCGTCCACCTGCATGGTGTAACTGGGCGAGCGTGTCGTCGCAGCATAGGGGATTTTTGCGGGCTCAAGCTGTGGGGTTCCCATGTCAACTTCGACCTGATGCTTGTCCTGCACCCGCAGCTGCAATATACCGGCAGCACTCTCCACGCTGATGACGCGCTTGCGGGTGAGTCTTTTCTCGCGTACAAATCGCGCAAAGCAGCGGGCGCCGTTACCGCAATGCTCAACCTCTTCTCCGTCGGCGTTGTAAATGCGATAGCGAAAATCGACCTGTGGCGAGCGCGGCGTCTCTACCACCAATACCTGATCGCAACCAACGCCCAGGTGTCTGTCGGCCAACATGCGTATATGTCGGCTTTTCAGCTCAAAGCGCTGGGTGATGAGGTCTATGACGACAAAATCATTGCCCGCGCCGTGCATTTTGGTGAACTTAAGTTGCATGAGTATTGGGCTTCTTTCAGTCGGGCAAACAGCTTTCCAAGGCAATAATATCAGTAAATGTCTCACGTTTGCGGGCCAGGTGACATCGGTGGCCGTCTACCACAACTTCCGCCGCCCGCCCGCGTGTATTGTAGTTGGAACTCATGGTGAAACCGTAGGCTCCGGCTCCAAATACGGCCAACAAATCACCTGTAGCGGGCGCGAGTTCTCTATCTTTGCCGAGGAAATCTGCAGTTTCACACACTGGACCGACAACATCCCATTGTGCAGTTTTGCGCTCTGGGGTCTCTTTGACGGGGCTGATTTTCAGCCATGCCTGATAGAGGGCCGGGCGAATCATGTCGTTCATGGCGGCATCTACAATGGCAAAATTGTGGTCGGGGGTGGATTTTAGATACTCCACGGTGGTGACCAGCAAGCCTGCATTGCCGGTAATGGAACGTCCGGGTTCAAACACCAGTTGCAGATCTCGGCCCTTAACTTCGCCGCGAATCGCGCTGATTAATTCTGCGATAGAGGGCGGCGTTTCGTCTTTGTAGCACACGCCCAGGCCACCGCCCAGGTCCAGGTCGCGGATGATAATGCCATGTTCTTTCAAGCTGTCTACCAGCGTCAGCAGTCGGTGTAAGGCATCGATGAAGGGAGTAATTTCGGTCAGCTGGGAGCCAATGTGGCAGTCCATACCCTGCACTTTTATATGAGGTAATTCATTGGCGCGCTGGTACACGGCCAGCGCCTCGTCAACGGTGACCCCAAATTTGTTTTCGCGCAGGCCAGTAGAAATATAAGGGTGAGTTTTGGCATCCACGTCCGGGTTTACCCGCACAGATACCGGTGCAATCAGCCCTAGTTCTCCCGCCACACGATTGAGAACTTCCAATTCGGCAGAGGACTCCAGGTTAAAACAGTGAATACCCAGCTCGAGTGCTCTGGCCATTTCTGCTGGCTGCTTTGCGACGCCGGAGAACACAATTTTTGCGGGGTCGCCGCCTGCGGCTATCACGCGCTCTAGCTCACCACCGGATACGATATCGAAACCGGCTCCCAGGCGTGCGAGAATATTCAGTACCGCCAGGTTTGAATTGGCTTTGACGGCAAAACAAATCAAGTGAGCACAACCTGCCAGGGCCTGTTGGTATTCACCATAGCAGGACTCCAGCATCGCCCGGGAATAGATGTAACAGGGCGTACCGTACTTGTTTGCGATGTCTGCCACAGCAGTATTTTCGGCATAAAGCTGGCCGTCTTTATAAGCGAAGGGTTGCATTATCTCGTCTCAGTTGCAGATGTCAGGGGCTGGGTGATTCATTGCTCGGCGCTGGTTCTGCCGGTGGGTACAGGGGGCCAACCTGGCCACAAGCACCCAGCAAAATCAGGCAAAGAGCTACAGTGGCAATAAGACATTGGCGCATGTGATGAATCCACAGTGTAAAAAATAATTATACAGCGCGCTCCTATGGGGTGCGAGCAATGGTTGCTTGGTTGCGCCGGCGTCTACCTCACGTTAACCAGCGCCAGTGCCCGCACCGCTGCCGCACTAACCTGCGCCGGTGCGGTACCGCCCAAATGATCGCGCGCAGCGATGGAACCTTCAAGAGTGAGAACATCAAACACATCCCGAGTGATGTCCGGGCAGAATGTCTGCAGGGTGCTCAATTCCATATCTGACAGGTCAAGCCCGGTTTCCACGCCGTGGGCCACAGCTTTGCCCACTACCTCGTGGGCATCTCGAAATGGCAGGCCCAGGCCCACCAGATAATCAGCCAGGTCGGTGGCAGTTGAAAAGCCGCTCTTGGCAGCTTTGCGCATTTGCTCGGCGTTGGGCTTTATTGATGGAACCATATCGGCGAAAGCGCGCAGACAATCAAGAACGGTGTCTATGGTGTCAAACAGAGGCTCTTTGTCTTCCTGGTTATCCTTGTTATAGGCCAGAGGTTGCCCCTTCATCAGGGTAAGCAGGGAGATGAGATGGCCGTTTACCCGGCCCACTTTGCCTCTCACTAGCTCCGGTACGTCGGGGTTTTTCTTCTGCGGCATGATGGATGAGCCGGTGCAAAACCGATCGGGCAACTCAATAAAGTTGAACTGGGCCGAGGTCCACAGCACCAATTCTTCAGACATACGCGACATGTGAGTCATTAGCAGTGCGGCGAATGAGCAGAACTCAATGGCAAAATCCCGATCGGACACCGAGTCCAGGGAGTTTTCTGTGGGCTTGTCAAAACCCAGGGCCGCAGCAGTTTGCGCGCGGTCAATGGGGTAAGTGGTGCCCGCCAGCGCCGCTGCACCCAGCGGGGACTGGTTCATGCGCTTGCGACAATCGACAAGCCTGCTGTAGTCGCGTTGTAGCATTTCATTCCAGGCGAGCAGGTGGTGCCCAAAAGAGACCGGCTGTGCAGTTTGTAGGTGAGTAAAGCCGGGCATAACCGTGTGGGCGTTGTCGGCAGCAAGGCCAATGGTGCCCTTCTGCAGACGGCTCAGTTCTAGTGCAATCTGGTCGATGGCACCGCGTAGGTACAGTCGAATGTCGGTGGCTACCTGATCGTTGCGCGAGCGCCCGGTGTGCAGTTTTTTACCGCTCACGCCAATAAGCTCGGTTAGACGGGCTTCAATGTTCATGTGCACGTCTTCCAGTTCTATCGACCAGGCAAAGCTGCCGCTGGAAATTTCCTGTTCGATCTGGCTCAGGCCCTGGTGAATTTCTGCTAGCTCATCTGCGTTTAGTACACCAACTGCGCACAACATGTCTGCATGCGCGCGCGAACCGGCTATGTCTTGTGCAGCCATGCGCTGGTCGAAATTAACGGATGCAGTAAAACGCTGTACAAAGCTGTCGGTCGCTTCGCTGAAACGGCCACCCCACAGAGTGCTGGTTTGATTGTTGTTGTCTAGCTCTTTGCTCATGCTGGTAGAAATCCTGCTGTTAGGTAAACTAGGCTTTAATTCGGGGCGTAAGTGTAACAGTTAACAAGCTTTGGGAGCGGAACAATGCAGCCTTCACAGAAGCATAATCAACAGGGGCAGACCGACACCGCGGCGGGAGAGTTTTTTGTGCCCGACCTGTGTGCTCCGAGACCCGTTTTTGTGCTGGTTATGTTGGCTGAGCTGTTGGTTCTGGTGCACGTTCTCGCCAGCAGCGCGCTGCCTCGGTTTGACTGGGATATGCTGGCTGTTGGCTCGCTGTTTGTGCAGTGGATTGTTTTGTTGTGCGCAGTTTTGCTGTGCGTATCGAGGAAACTATTTGCCGGTATGAGTTTGTCCCTGGGGGCAACGGCGTGTCTTATTATTATCTTGCTGGTGAGTGCGGCGAGTAGCTATTTGGCCGTGAGATTTTATCCGCAATTACTTTACGACACCTACGCCAATTCAGCCGGCAATACTGGAAACTGGTGGATTGCTCGTAACGTTGCCCTCGCCGCCATACTTGGGGGCATTTCTCTTCGATACTTTTATCTGCGTCATCAGATGGCACTGCGCGAGAAGTCTGAGCTTCAGGCGCGGATCGATTCGCTGCGCTCCCGCATTCGTCCCCATTTTTTATTCAATACAATGAACAGTATCGCAAGCCTGATCGCCTCGCAGCCCGATGCGGCAGAGCGTGCGGTGGAAGATTTGTCAGAACTGTTTCGCGCCAGTTTGCAGGAAAATACCCGTGTGGTCACAGTGGACGATGAGCTGCATCTGTGTGAACTATACCTGGGTATAGAGAAGTTGCGTCTGGGTGAGCGCTTGCAGGTTGAATGGAGGGTTGATCCTGCGGCGCGTTCACAGCCAATGCCCAGCCTTATTTTACAACCCTTGGTTGAAAATGCGGTGTATCACGGTATTGCACAGTTGCCCCGGGGTGGGGCTGTGGTCGTAAGGGTCGCGCAAACTCAAAGCCATTTGCGTGTATCGGTTGAAAACCCGGTTCCCATTCACGCTGCGCAAAGCCAGGGGCACCATATGGCTCTGAACAATATTGAGCTGCGCTTACATGCCCTGTATGGGGGTGAGGGGGGCATCAAGTCTGTGCAGAGTGAGACGAGTTTTCTGATTGAGTTGAGTTATCCTTTGGACTATGCGGGATGAAAATTATTCTGGTGGATGACGAGCGTTTGGCGCGGGACCGGCTGCAACGCCTGTTGCAACGGCTTCAACCCGATGCGGAAATTCTGCAGGCGGCCAGTGGCGAGGCTGCGTTGCAGATGGTGGCTAAAAACGCTCCCGATTTGATGTTTCTGGACATACGTATGCCGGGCATGGATGGCATAGAGGTGGCGAGGCACTTGGATGCACTGCCGCAGCCACCGGCAGTCGTTTTTTGCACCGCCTATGACGAGTATGCATTGGATGCTCTGAACCATCACGCGGTGGCCTATCTTTTGAAACCGGTTCGTGAACAAAAATTGCAACAGGCGCTTGCCGCTGCGGGGAAGATAAATCGCATGCAGTTGACCAGCCTGCAGCACCTGGCCTCCCAGCGTAGCCAGGTTAGCAGCCAGACTCACCGCGGTCTCGAAACCATGGCCATCGATCAGATTGCGTGTTTTTTGGCAGAGCAAAAATACGTCACCGCCTATGCTGCCAAGGGCAGCTTGCTTATACCTGATACGCTTAAGGAGCTGGAGGCTGAGTTGGCCACAAGCTTTGTACGAGTGCATCGTAATGCCTTGGTTTCACTCGCGCATATCGTCAGGTTGATTCGTGAGGAAGATGGCAGCTGGTTCGCAGAGCTAGCGGGGGTGGAGCAGCGACCAGCCGTTAGTCGCCGCCATGTAGCAGACGTAAAAGAGCGCCTCAAGCAGAGGTGATTCATCTGGGAAGGCAAAGCGTCGGCCTCGCCGCCATTGCCAGTGGCTGGTATAATTAACCCACAAATTTTTGAGTGAATCCTTATGTCCCGCGTAATTACCATAGCAACCCGTGAGAGTCCCCTTGCCATGTGGCAGGCAGAGTTTGTGCAAACTGCCTTGCAGCGGGCTCATCCGGGCCTGGTCGTTAACCTATTGGGAATGACCTCCCGCGGCGATCAGTTGTCGGACGTTCCGCTGGCAAAGGTAGGCGGCAAGGGCCTGTTTGTGAAAGAGTTAGAAGCAGCCCTGCTGGATGGTTCTGCCGACATTGCGGTTCACTCGATGAAAGACGTCCCCATGGACTTCCCCGATGGTCTGGCGCTGGGGGTTATCTGTCAGCGCGAGGACCCCAGTGACGCATTTGTCAGCAATCATTATGCTGCCCTGGAAGATCTGCCGACGGGGGCAGTGGTTGGTACTTCTAGCTTGCGCCGAGAATGCCAGGTGCGCGCGCGGCGTCCGGATCTGATCGTCAGGTTTCTGCGTGGCAATGTGAATACCCGATTGCGCAAGCTCGATGAGGGCGAGTACGATGCGATTATTCTTGCCAGCGCGGGTCTGATGCGTCTGGGTTTCTCCGCTCGCATCGCGCAACGTATTCCGGTAGAGCTGTCTCTGCCTTCGGGAGGACAGGGCGCCGTCGGTATAGAGCTGCGCAGTGACGACAAAGAAACACTGGCGCTGTTAAGCGTTTTGCAACATGAGGCCAGCGCTGTGCGAGTGAGCGCCGAGCGGGCGCTCACTCGCCACTTGAACGGAGGCTGCGAGGTGCCCATTGCCTGTTTTGCGCAGCTTATTGATGGCGGCTCTACA
This sequence comes from Halioglobus sp., assembly GCA_047650635.1. Lineage (GTDB taxonomy): Bacteria > Pseudomonadota > Gammaproteobacteria > Pseudomonadales > Halieaceae > JBALVT01. Next base: position 10,735 of record JBLHNQ010000002.1, on the reverse strand, counting down.
CTGTGGTTGCGAGCCTTGGTGGGCAAGCCAGATGGCTCGGTAGTGCTACGTGCCGAGGCAAAGGCAGATTCCGCCAAAGCTGAAGAGTTAGGTGTGGCTGTTGGTGAAGACCTGCTCGCGCAGGGAGCCGAGGCGATTTTGGCCGAGGTATATGCACAGTAGGGCTTCTGTTCTGGTAACACGGCCCTCGGACGCGGCGGCGCCGTTGTGTGAGGCGCTCATCGGTCGCGGATATACCGCCCATCAACAAACACTGCTTGAGCTACACAAGTTGGCGGGAAATACCCCTGAAATCGAAACCTGTATCGATTCTCTGCAGCGCTACAAGCACCTGATATTCATCAGCGGCAATGCGGTGCGCTTTGGCATGCAAGCTATTTTGGCTAGAAGGGCGCGACTGCCGCAGGGGCTGAGTGTGTATGCAGTGGGCCAGACTACGGCTAAATTGCTCGAGGGTTTTGGCCTGTCGGTTATATGTGCAGGGGCCGATATGACCAGCGAAAGTCTGCTCGCATTGGCGTCTTTGCAGCAGGTGGAAGGGCAAGAAATTCTTATTATTAAGGGTGAAGGTGGCCGCACAACCTTGCGAGAGACTTTAAGTGCAAGGGGAGCTGGGGTGGATGAGTTGGCCTGCTACCAGCGTAAATGTCCGCAACTTCCGCCCGGAGACCTTGCAGCTAAAATTGCACAATGGAACATCGATGTCGTTTTGCTAAGTAGCGGCGAGGGTTTTTGTAATATGTTGACGTTGCTTAGTCCTGATGAAACTATTAAATTATATGCAAAGCCGTTAATCGTGCCCTCAGCCAGAGTGGCGCAGATGGCCAGAGATGCCGGGTTCACGGCGGTGCATGAAGCAAAAAATGCAACCAACGCTGCTATGCTTGAAATGGTGGAACAGTTGCAGCTCTAACTCGGAGAACAATACGTGAGCGAGAACAATAACGACAGTACCGAATTAAGTGAACAGGGCGCAGCCACACCGGCTGAAGTCGAAAAGCCTGTAAAAAGCGCAAAAGCTGCTTCCAAAAAAGAAAAGTCTTCTGGCAAGGGTTCATCTGGCGTGGCCTGGTTGGCGTTGTTGCTGGTGTTGGGCACTGCCGGCGCAGGCGTGTGGCTGGGTAAGCAGGCCATGGGTCGCGAGGCGCAATTGGACGCCCGGCTTGCCGCCCTGGAATCTATTCCCGCAGCAAGCGAAGACACCAGTGTGGCCGATCTCAGCCGGCAGTGGCGCAGACAACTGGCGGCGGAGAGTGCAAAGCGGGAAGAACTGAGCCGCTCACAGACCAAACAATTACAGGGCATAGAGTCCCGCCTTGCGCAGCAGCGCGCAGAATTGTCGCGCTTTGACGCGGTGGATCGCCAGGACTGGTTACTTGCCGAGGCACAATATTTACTGCGCCTGGCTAACCAGCGGTTAATTATGTCCGATGACGTGGTGGCGGCCAAGGCCTTGCTTGGTAGCGCCGACAGCATTCTAAGAGAATTGGACGAAGTGACTTTGTACGAGGTGAGGGCGGCTGTCGCTGCGGATCTCGCCGCGGTTAGGGCAGTACCCAAACGCGACGTGCAGGGCATGTACCTCGCCTTGGCAGCACTTATTGAGCAGGCGGACAAGCTGGTGATTTTCCAGATGCCTGAGGCAGTTGAAAAAGCACTGGTGGAACCCGCTGCGGACTGGCAGGCGCGATTGCATCAGGGCTATGAGGCGGCCTTATTGAAACTGTCTGACTATATTATTATCCAGCGTCGAGATGTTCCTATTGAAGCTTTGATGGACCCGCAGTGGGAGGGTCTGGTGCGGCAGAATTTACGTATGCTGCTGGAGCAAGCTCAAGTTGCCCTTCTGTCTGGCAACGAGCTGCTGTTTCGCAACAGTCTTGAGCGCGCTCGTCACTGGCTGTCTGAGTTTTTTGTCTCTGATGAAGCGGGTTCCAAAGCCTTGGCAGAGGAAATTTCAGTACTGCAGGAGGCCACAATTGCGCTCGCTATGCCCGATATTTCACGCTCGCTCGCAGCTGTAGATGCAGCGTTGAAGCAACGCATGCAAAACGGAGGCGGTGAATAAATTATGCGTAAGCTATTTATCATCATCCTTGCTGCGCTATTGGCAGGCGTTGCCGTGGTGGCACTTATAGAGACAGACCCTGGCTATATTCTTCTTGCCTATGGAAACTACACTCTCGAAAGTAGCCTGTGGGTGGGGCTGTTGGCAATTGCTCTGTTTACTTTCACCGTTTACTTCTTGCTACGATTGGTGCGCAAGGCATTGTCCGGACAAAATTCTCTCGCGGGCTGGTTGGGCAACAGACAATCCCGCAAGTCGTCCCGGCTCACTAACCAGGGTTTGTTCAGTTTTATCGAAGGGAGCTGGACTAAGTCGCGTCGACAGCTACTCGGTGGCGTTAAAGGTAACAACTCTCCCGTACTCAACTATCTCGGCGCTGCGCGAGCCAGTCAGGCTCTGAATGAACCCGACAAAGCGCTGCAATATCTCGACGCTGCCCGCAATGCCCAAAGTGGTGCGGATGTGGTCGTAGAACTGACCCAGGCTGAGATGTATCTGCGCTCTGGCGAGTATAAGCAGGCTTTGGCTGTGCTGGAAAAATCACGCGGCAGTATCGCAAAGCATCCCTATATGCTTGAGCTTATGTACAAGGCCTATATTGCGCTTGCCGACTGGAGCGAACTGGAAAAACTGCTGCCTGAGATGAAAAAGCATAAAACACTGGGTGCTGATGAGCTGCAAAAGCTAGAGAGAAAAACATACGCCAGCTTGCTGACTAGCAGCGCATCGGGTGCCTCCGATAGCACGGCGACACAACTACAGGCTCAGTGGCAGAAACTTCCCGCCGAGTTGAAACGGGATCAGGGGTTTTGCCGCGCCTATGTGGCGTTACTTGTTCAATGTGGGGATATCGACTGTGCTGAAAAGATTATTCTACGCTCGCTCAAAAAAGACTGGGATACACAACTGGTGCGCCAATATGGCCTGATGAAATGCGCCAATACCGGCAAACAGCTCACTCAGGCGGAGAGCTGGTTGGCGGCTCATGACGGTGATGCGCAACTGCTACTTTGTCTGGGTCGCCTCTGCGCCAGGGATAGTCTGTGGGGCAAAGCGCGGGACTATTACGAGGCGAGCTACCGATTGCAGCGCAGCGCAGAGATATGTGCGGAGTTGGGGCGATTGCTTTATGGCATGGGTGAAGAAACGGTGAGCGGCGCCTATTTTCGCGAGGGCCTGTTGCTAGCTCAGCCGTCTTTGCCGCAACTGCCTATGCCGGGCAAGGATGTCTTTCGTTCGCGCGCGCTGGCTAACCAGGGCGCGTCGTAGTAAGAGTCCGGAGATTAAAGCTTAGAGTTTTATTCCCAGCTCATCCCACATGGCATCAACTCGAGTCTTCACCTCGGCGTCCATTTGAATGGGCCGTCCCCACTCCCGCTGTGTCTCGCCCTGCCACTTGTTGGTAGCGTCAAAGCCCACTTTTGAGCCCAAACCTGCAACCGGTGAAGCAAAGTCTAGGTAGTCGATGGGGGTGTTCTCGATAAAAACACAATCGCGCTTGGGGTCCATGCGTGTTGTCATGGCCCAAATCACATCGTTCCAGTCTCGTGCGTTCACGTCTTCGTCGGTGACGATAATAAATTTGGTATACATAAACTGCCGCAGAAAAGACCAGATGCCCAACATGACACGCTTGGCGTGGCCGGGATACTCCTTGCGCATGGTCACTACCGCCAGGCGGTAAGAGCAGCCTTCCGGGGGCAGATAAAAATCTTTAATTTCCGGAAACTGCTTTTGCAGTATCGGAACAAAAACTTCATTCAAGGCCAGCCCCAAAATTGCCGGCTCATCGGGTGGTCTGCCGGTGTAGGTGCTGTGGTAAATAGGCGACTCGCGGTGGGTTATGGCGTCTACGGTAAATACTGGAAAGCGTTCCACCTCATTGTAATAACCGGTGTGATCTCCGAAGGGGCCTTCGTCGGCCATCTCGCCCGGTTCCAGATAACCTTCCAGTATATATTCACTGCAGGCCGGTACTTGTAGTCCGTGTTCGCGACACAAGGGTGTAAAGCACTTTGCAACTTCAGTTTTACTGCCGCGCAACAGGCCGGCAAAAGCGTATTCGGAAATGCCGTCAGGTATGGGCGTAACGGCGCCTAACGTGGTGGCGGGGTCGGCACCCAGCGCCACGGCAACCGGGTAGCGCTTTCCAGGGTTCTGAATTTGCCAATCGCGAAAATCCAGCGCGCCACCCCGGTGAGACAGCCAGCGCATGATCAGCTTGTTGCGGCCGATCAGCTGCATGCGATAAATGCCCAGGTTTTGGCGCTCTTTATTAGGGCCTCGTGTAATCACCAGTGGCCATGTAACAAGCGGCCCGGCATCTTCAGGCCAGCAGGTCTGAATGGGCAGTTTGCCAAGATCTACGTCATCACCCTCTTTGACGTGGTATTGGCAGGGTGGGTTTTTAATTAACTTTGGAGCCATGTTCAGCACTTGCTTGAGCAAGGGTGCTTTGTCCCAGACGTCTTTCATGCTTTTGGGTGGGTCGGGTTGGCGCAGGTAGGCGAGAATTTCACCGATCTCCCGCAGGGATGCCGGATCTTCTGCGCCCATCCCCAGTGCGACGCGTTTTTGTGTACCGAACAGGTTGGCCAGCACGGGTGTATCAAAACCTTTGGGGTTTTCAAATAACAGGGCGGGGCCGCCAGCTCGCAGAGTACGATCGGCTATCTCTGTCATTTCCAGGTGAGGATCTACTTCGGTTTGTATGCGCTTTAGCTCACCGCGCTGCTCCAATGCGGTGATGAAATCTCGTAGATCGGTGTATTTCACGTGGCTTAAAAGCCCTATTTACGCTTCATAGACATAAAGAATTCGTCGTTGGTCTTGGAGTCTTTCAGCCTGCCAAGGAGGAATTCAATGGCAGCGACATCTTCCATGCCGTGCAATAGCTTACGTAAAATCCACATGCGCTGTAGCTCTTCTTCGCCGGTGAGCAGGTCTTCACGGCGGGTGCCGGAGCGGCGAATATTGATCGCTGGGTAGACGCGCTTTTCGGCGATCTTACGGTCCAGGTGCAGTTCCATATTGCCGGTGCCCTTGAACTCTTCGTAGATAACCTCGTCCATTTTGGAACCGGTGTCGACCATTGCAGTGGCAATGATTGAGAGGCTGCCGCCTTCTTCAATGTTACGCGCGGCCCCGAAGAAGCGTTTGGGGCGTTCCAATGCGTGGGCATCAACACCACCGGTTAATACCTTACCTGAGCTTGGAATTACGGTGTTGTAGGCACGCGCTAATCGAGTAATGGAATCGAGCAGAATAATGACGTCGCGCTTGTGCTCCACCAGTCGCTTGGCTTTTTCAATAACCATCTCGGCCACTTGAACGTGCCGCGAAGGGGGTTCGTCGAAGGTGGAGGCGACTACTTCGGCGCCGCGTATACCCACGGTGCGTTGCATTTCTGTTACTTCTTCGGGACGTTCATCGATTAACAAAACAATGATGTCGCACTCAGGGTTGTTGGTAATAACGGCCTGGGCGATGCTTTGCATCATGATGGTTTTACCCGCCTTTGGCGGTGCCACCAAAAGGCCACGTTGGCCTTTTCCAATGGGGGAAATTAAATCAACAACCCGACCGATCAGGTCTTCTGAGCTGCCGTTTCCCACTTCGAGGGTGAGGCGTTGGTCGGGAAATAATGGTGTGAGGTTTTCGAATAAAATTTTGTTTTTGGAGTTTTCTGGTTTGCTGAAGTTTACTTCGTCGACTTTTAGCAGTGCAAAATAGCGCTCGCTGTCTTTCGGAGGGCGAATCTTGCCGGTAATGCAATCTCCGGTGCGTAAATTGAAACGTCTGATTTGGCTGGGAGAAACGTAAATGTCATCGGGACCCGCGAGGTAAGAACTGTCGGAAGAACGCAGAAAACCAAAGCCGTCTTGCAGTATTTCCAGAACGCCATCGCCGTAAATATCTTCGCCGCTTTTGGCATGGCGTTTGAGTATTGCGAAAATGACTTCCTGTTTGCGGGAGCGCGCCATATTATCGAGGCGCATTTCCTTGGCAATATCAATCAGTTCTTGTGTGGATTTGGTTTTGAGATCAGTTAGGTTCATATAAAGTTCTAAGAGGTAGTTGAGGGAGGGGGTACAATAATGAATTTGGCTTAGACACTATCTGTGTCGACACAAGGTTTGAATCGCGAGATAGTGGTTAGCTATTTTTTTTGCAAAAAGTTATTCAGCAGTATAGTAGAGTTTTTCGCGTAGTGGTGTTGTTATTTCTACACAGGAACGTGCGAATGGTTGAAAGGTAGCACGCTGCGAGGGAGTCGTCTATAGCTTTCTTCAACAAAGACGAAAGCGCCCGGCACCGCCGGACGCATTTTGATTCAAACCAATTCTTTAACAAATTCAGAGAGTTGGGTTTTGGACAGCGCGCCCACTTTAGTTGCCTCAACATTGCCACCTTTGAATACGATCAGTGTAGGAATGCCTCGAATGCCAAACTTGGGTGGAATATCGGGGTTGGAATCGACATCTACTTTGCAGATTTTGAGCTTGCCAGCGTATTCTTCGGCAATTTCGTCCAGTACCGGCGCGATCATTTTGCAGGGGCCGCACCACTCTGCCCAGAAATCTACCAGTACGGGTATATCGGAATTGAGCACTTCGGCGTCAAATGTTGAATCGCTAACGTGCACGATTTTGTCACTCATTGTTTTCTCCAGGAATTGTTAAGTTTCCGAAGCGATTTGTGCTCGCCACAGATGTGCTTAATCATAACATTTGGACGCTGTCACACAAATACTTCGCTGGACTATTTCATTATGACTTTATAGCGAATTGCTATAGTTGTAGAACCTCTGTACAAAACGATAGTCTGTTTTATCAATGTCTGTTTACCGGAGCATCAATATGCGCAAAAAGCAGTTATCTATCGTCATGGTTGTCATTGCCGCTATGTTGGCTTGGTTTTATTTTGACCTGGGCAGCTATTTGCAGCTGGAATCCATTCAGGAGAATATTGACGACCTGCGCAACTGGTATTCACAAAACCCCGTGCTAACGGGGCTGATCTATTTTGCATTTTATGTGATAGCCACCGCGCTGTCTGTCCCCGGGGCGGTGTTTCTTACCCTGGCGGGTGGGGCTTTGTTTGGGTTCTGGTACGGCCTGTTGTTAGTATCGTTTGCCAGCAGTCTCGGTGCGACACTGGCATTTCTGGTTTCCAGAACGTTGCTGCGGGACTGGGTGCAGGAAAAGTTCTCTGCTTATCTGGGCGCATTAAATTCAGGCTTTGAACGCGAGGGCGCTTTTTATCTCTTCTCCATGCGTCTGGTGCCTATCATTCCGTTTGTAGCGGTAAACCTTATTATGGGCTTATTGCCTATACCGACCCGTCGCTATTACTGGGTGTCACAACTTGGTATGTTCCCGGCCACGGTAATATTTGTGAACGCCGGAACTCGCCTCGGAGAACTGGAAGGCCTCTCCGGCATTGTGTCCCCGTCGGTCTGGTCGTCATTTTTATTACTTGCCATTTTCCCGTTTCTAGCCAAAAAAATACTGGCAAATTTGCGCGCACGCAGGCGACTGGCAGCGTTTAAAAAGCCCAAGCAGTTCGATACCAACATGGTTGTAATCGGAGGCGGTTCGGCCGGTCTGGTTACGGCCCTGATAGCAGCCACGGTTAAGGCCAAAGTTACCTTGGTTGAGCGGCACAAGATGGGTGGAGATTGTCTCAATACCGGTTGCGTGCCCAGTAAGGCCATTATTCGCTCGGGGCGCATTGCACAATATATGCGCCGTGCGGACGAATTTGGTCTGGGGGAAGTGCCGGTGAGTGTAGATTTCAAACAGGTAATGGAGCGCGTTCAGTCGGTCATTAAGACCATAGAGCCGCACGATTCTGTCGAACGATTCACCGGGCTGGGTGTGGATTGTGTGAGCGGCAATGCCACTATTATTTCTCCCTGGGAAGTGGAAGTCGATGGCCAGCGCATTACTACGCGTAATATTGTTATCGCCAGTGGCGCGCGGGCGCGGGTGTTGACTATTCCCGGTCTTGAGAAACTCGACTACCTGACATCGGACACCCTTTGGGATATTCGCGAGGCGCCAAAACACCTGCTGGTTCTCGGTGCAGGGCCTATTGGATGCGAGTTGGCTCAGGCGTTTTCGCGCCTGGGGACTCGAGTTAGCCTGGTCAGCCATGGCCCGCGAATTATGCCTCGCGAGGATGAAGAAGTTGCCGCACTGGCGCAGGAGGCATTTCAGCGCGAGGGAATTTCTGTCTTCTGTAATTATGAGGCTAAACATTTTGCGCTGGATGAAACGGGCCAGAGCTGTACTTTCGATACGCCGGATGGCGAGCGGAAGCTGTGCTTTGACCGCGTGTTGCTGTCAGTGGGTCGCACTGCAAATACAGAGGGTCTGGGCCTTGAAAACCTGGGCATTTTAACCAAGGCCAACGGCACTATCGAAGTGGACAGCTACCTCAGAACCCGTGTCCCAAATGTGTTTGCCTGCGGTGATATCGTCGGCCCCTATATGTTTACCCACATGGCCGCTCACCAGGCTTGGTTTGCAGCGGTGAATGCCTTGTTCGGTCGCTTTCGGAAATTTAAGGTAGATTATTCAGTGGTGCCATGGGCGACCTTCATCGACCCGGAAGTAGCCCGGGTAGGGCTCAACGAAAGTGATGCAATGGCAAAAGGCATTCCCTATGAAGTGACCCGTTTCGATATCGATGACCTGGACAGAGCCATCGCCGACGGCGAGGCTCACGGTTTTATCAAGGTGCTCACAGTGCCGGGCAAAGACCGAATTTTGGGTGCGACAATTGTTGCCTATCACGCTGGCGAACTTATTACCGAATACGTAACGGCGATGAAGCATGGCATTGGCTTGAACAAAATTCTTGCGACCATTCACATCTACCCCACACTCAGTGAGAGTAACAAGTTTCTGGCCGGTGAATGGCGCAAGGCACGTAAGCCAGAGAAATTACTCGGCTGGGCTGAAAAATACCATGCATGGAATCGTAGATAATTAGTGGCACCGCACCTCAAGCGCATGGCAGTTTTACCCGGGGAATGCGGCTTTTAACCACCGTTCAAGTTCTTCCCGAAAATCTGGATGGGCAATATTTATTAATGCCCGTGCGCGTTCAATGAGTGATTTACCGCGCAGGTTGGCAACCCCAAACTCGGTGACGATGTAATGTACGTTGGCGCGAGGAGTCACCACCCCGGCACCGCTTGTCAGTACCGGGACAAGGCGCGACAGGCTTCCACCTGCTGCGGTAGAGGGAAGGGCAATAATAGAGCGGCCATTTTGAGATAGGTTAGCACCGAGCACGAAATCAAGTTGGCCACCCACTCCTGAATAGATATCAGTGCCTATAGAGTCGGCGCACACTTGCCCGGTAAGGTCTATTTGCAGCGCGCTATTAATTGACACAACCTGTTTATTGCGACTGATAGAATGCAGGCTGTTTACATACTCTATATCGACCAGAGCAACTTCCGGGTTGTCATCAATGAAGTCATATACGCGCCGGCTTCCCATTACAAACCCCGCTACCAGTCTGCCCGGGTTGCTAGATTTAAAATGGTTGGTAATAACCCCTCTCTCCACCAGGTCTACAACACCATCGGAGAACATTTCAGAGTGGATTCCGATATCTTTCAGGTGAGTAAGCCTACCTAATATCGCATCGGGAATGGCGCCTATTCCCAGCTGTAGGCAATCTCTGTCGCGGATCAGTGCCGCTGCATGCTGTGCGATGCGCAGGGTGACTTCATCGGCGGGAGGAGGGCTGACAATGGGTAATGGCGCCGATTTTTCAAAGGCCACATCAATTTCTCGCCAGTGTATTATGCCGTCCCCGTGGCTGCGTGGCATCTGGGGGTTCACATGGGCAATAATGGTATTGGCAGACTCGCAGGCAGCGCGGGTTGCCTCCACCGAAATTCCCAGAGAACACAGCCCGTGTTTATCCGGTGGTGACACCTGAACAAGGGCAACGTCTACCGGTTGCTCTCCAGCGCGCATGCAGCGCGGAATGTCGGACAACATCATCGGTATATAGTCGGCAGTCCCCTGGTTAATCATCTGTCGTGTGGCATGGCTGGCAAAAAAACAGCGGGCGCGCAAATGGCCTTTGGCATATGAGTCGGTTAGCATTTCTGCATTTTCGAGGTGTAGTTGTAGCAGGGAGACATTCGTTAGTTGGGCGGCATGCTCAACCAGTGCCTCCAATAATAGCGATGGCGTGGCCGCCATGGAGTGAACCCAAATTTGCTGATCCGACTTGATAAGCCGGATTGCCTCTGCGGCGATATTTACTACGGTTGCCAAATGCTTTTCTCCTTAATGGCCAAGAGTTGTTAGTATTGCGAGATTGAAGTTTACCCCTAGAATTTTATTTACAGGGAGAAATACTATGACCAAGATAGCGTTTACATGCAGGAATGATCTAGTCCGTGGCTGAAGAAGGTTGGCAGGTCTATGTGCTTGAATGTGCTGATGGCACCTTGTATACCGGGGTTGCGGCAAACCTGTCGCGCCGACTGAGGCAGCACAATGGCGAACTGACGGGTGGCCCCAAATACACACGGGGCCGCAGGCCGGTTACATTACTGTGGTCCGATGGGGCCGATGATCGCAGCGCTGCGCAACAGCGTGAGGCGAGCATCAAAAAATTATCCAGGGTTGAGAA
>JBLHNQ010000001.1:0-325657 GCA_047650635.1 Halioglobus sp. | reverse complement strand
ACCATCGATGCTCGGGGCTATTACGGGTATCGAAATCTCGATTAGTGAGATGCAGTGTAAATACAAGCTAAGCCAAAATCGCTCCACTCAAGATCAGAAGCAGGTAATCAACTCATTGGAAAAACGTTGCGCCAGCGCACTTGCTGAAGCCATGGTTCAGCATAAATTGTAATTGTGCAGAGCAGCGTTGCAGCCCTGCCTACCATCTCGGTTTAAGACGCTGATGGGGCTCCCCAGTTGTCACTCAATGGAACAAATGTATAATGCTCGAGGCTATTGCTTTGACAGTAAAAAATTTGGAGTGCCTGGAAATATGGATAATCATTTAACCGGAGAATGCCTATGTGGCACAGTAAAGTTTTCTGTAACAGATAGATTCAAGACTTTTTATCAGTGCCACTGTAAACAGTGCCAACAACTAACGGGTTCTGCATTTGCATCTAACATATTAACCGCTCCGGACAACATCGAGTGGCTCAGCGGTCAAGCCAACATTACAAACTATGAGCACCCTTCGAGAGAGTTCTCTAAGGCGTTCTGTAAAGCATGCGGCTCTGCTCTACCGTTCATAAATAAATCTAAAACATCGCTAGTTGTGCCTGCAGGCTCGCTAAATGAGCTCCCCAATATTCAGCCGCAAGCCAATATTTTCACCTCGGAAGAAGCCTGTTGGCTCCAACAAGGATTGCAGGCTGTGAACTTCGGTGGCTTTTCGGAATAAAATTTTTTGAAGGAGTCACTTCCTCCATATTGCTCTTACTGGAGGGCAGAAAATGCACAGCTATAGACTCAATCCAGATCGCCATTGTCGCTGAAAATTCAATGGCGCCCGCAGATGACAAAACACTTATTTTACCGTCGCTGGGTCGGTGGCTCTCATCGTAGCGTCGGCGTTAGGGGTACAAACGGGCACATTATGGTCCGAATATATCAATCCAAAGTACCTGCATTATATTGCGGGAGTAGGGTTTGTCATGCCGTTCTGCTTGGTGCCGCCTTGAATGCGCAACTTTGCAGCACAACAAGTCAAGGCTGCCGTATGAGCTAGTGTGAGAAACTTGTATCGCAAAACCCGTTTAACTAAAAATATTTTACTGATGAATATTACCGATAGGATCAACTAGATGCCAAAACGATGGAAAAAATTAAGTTCGTGTATAAGCCTTTTTTTACTACTTGGTATTTCCGCCAGTCACGCGAATGCGATGCAGATATTTGTTAAAACCCTTACAGGAAAAACAATTGTGCTTGAAGTGGAACCTAGCGATAGCATTGAGAGCGTGATGAGAAAAGTAGAAGAGAAAGAGGGAGTGCCTTATGAGCAACAGCAGCTTATATTTGCAGACCAGCAACTGGAAGAGGGCCTAACACTTTCCGATTACGGCATACAAAAAGAATCGACGTTACATCTAATCCTGCCACCTATCAGAAGTTTCAGTGGAACACTGCCTGGCGGCGGTTCCGGCACACTGAGCTTTGTTACCACGGACCCCAGTTGTACCTTCGCGCCAGATCCACAGTTCGTTGCTGTCAGCACGCTTACACCACCACCGCCTGAGGGTATCGAGTTTCCCTTTGGCGCTGCCATATTTACGGTGAGCAACTGCGCCAACGCAGCGCAGATCGACGTCACTCTTGATTATGGCGAAACTATCCCAGCCGATGCTAGCGCCTGGAAATCAGGCCCATGGCGGCCACTGGCAGAAGCAACTATCAGCGGAAGTGTGGTGAGCTACTCGGTTGTCGATGGCGGTCCTAATGATAGTGATGGCACGGTGAATGGAACGATTGTTGATCCTGTAGGAGCTGCATCTTCTACTGCTGCCGCCGTCCCTACCACGCCGCTCTGGGCTCTATGGCTAACGGCAGGGCTTTTGGGACTGTGCAGCACGAGAAACCTGGTAAAGAGATAGAGCAGAAGCTGGGCCGTGAAAAATGATAGGCCAACTACGAAATCTGAATCGCAAAAGTTAAAAGAGACTACGGTTTTTAAAGGGAGAATGCCTGTAGAATAGTACGGTATCCCAAGATATTTTGAGGTTTTTGTGCTTCTTGTCTTCCTTGTAAACATTGTCGTTGTCGGCGTTGTGGTAATGATTCATTACGAGTTTTTATATCGACTCACGACCCATCTTCCCGCAATGAATATGAAACACCGCTTTCGTATTGTATTTGGAGTATTTACAGCCCTGGTGGCTCACGCAGCGGAAGTTTGGGTATTCGCGCTCGTCTACTACCTTAAACACCACGCCACCGGCTGGGGGCATTTCGAAGGTAACTTCAATGGCAGTCTGCTTGACTGCGCCTACTTTTCATTCACCACATTCACAACTCTTGGCTTTGGCGATATCACCCCACACGGCGACCTGCGCTATCTTACCGGTATTGAGTCTTTGACCGGTCTGGTACTCATTACCTGGACAGCGTCGTTCCTATACCTTGAGATGCTACGCGACTGGAAATCGGACTAACTCCCGTATGAGATATGCCTCCAACCGTATAGTTCACAACACTTTTCTTTGTCAGCAGGAATGCAATTCATGACCAACATCCTTATTCGCGAAGCCCGTGAAACCGACTGCTCCCTTATTCTCGACCTTATCAAGGGTCTGGCAGAATACGAACGCGCTTTATCAGAGGTGAAAACCTCCGAGCAGGATTTACACCGGGCTTTGTTCGCCGAACACCCAAAGGCGTTTGCCCTGGTCTGCTCCATCGATGATGAGCCTGTAGGGTTCGCTCTGTATTTTTATAACTATTCCACCTGGACCGGCAAGTTCGGTTTATTTCTGGAAGACCTCTATGTGTCTGTACAGCACAGGGGCAGCGGCGCGGGCAAGGCTCTATTGCAGCATCTCGCAAAGCTCGCGGTAAAAAACGACTGCGCGCGGTTTGAGTGGAATGTGCTGGACTGGAACGAGCCTTCAATCAAATTCTATGAGTCATTCGGCGCAAAACCACAAAGCGAATGGGTGGGCTACCGTCTTGCAGGTGAGGAGCTGAAACGCTTCGCTGAGAGCTAAACCCGGGCTAGACCCTGTCATTCTGCGGCGAACGGTGGTGAAGTTGCGATAAAACGCGGCAAAAACGTCTAGTTTCTCCGTATACTGTGGCTTATGGATAACCAATCAATTTTTCAGAACAAGCGCTACCTGTTCTGGACTCTGCAACTTGCTGGCTGGAGCGGCTGGGGCGTGTCGTTCTATTTAGGCGTCATGTTCTGGGGTGAGGCTCCCGAAAACTACAGTTATTACCTGCCCGTCATCAGCATCATTGGTATGGTACTGACCCTGGTGCTGCGCTCGCTTTACCACTACATGTGGAATTCACACGCCATACGTCGAATCGTCGCTATTCTCACGGCATCCTATGCAGCCGGCCTCGTCTGGATGGCCACTAGAGCGGTTATTTTTCAAAGTGTGTTTGGCAAAGAACAAAGCAAGCACCCGGATAAAGACTGGGGCCTGCTTTCCTATTTTGACGGGGCTATGTCGGCGTTTTGGGTCATGCTGGTATGGAGCGGACTGTACTTCGGCATTAAGTACTACTTGCTGTTGCAGGAAGAAAAACAACGCGGTTTAAAGATAGCGGCCCTGGCACATCAGTCACAACTTAGAATGCTGCAATACCAGTTGAACCCCCATTTTCTGTTCAATACGCTCAATGCCATATCCACCCTCATTCTGGACAAAGACAACGACCTGGCCAATAGTATGGTAACCAGGCTGAGCCGGTTTTTGCGCTACACACTCGACAGTGACCCCATGGAGAAAGTTACTGTTACAGAAGAAATAGAAGCGATAAAACTCTATCTCGACATCGAAAAAGTGCGATTCGACGAGCGCCTGCGTTTGCATTTTGATATTGCTCCCGAGGCCGAGACGGCATTGGTACCCAGTCTGCTACTCCAGCCATTGGTTGAGAACGCCATCAAGTATGCCGTTTCCCAGTCCAGAAATGGCGGCTCTATCGGCATTAATGCTAACGTGTCGGGTAATCAATTATTGCTAGAAGTGGCAGATGACGGCCCCGGCCTGGACCTCAGATACGGCCGCCTGCCAAAAGGTGGTGGCGTTGGGGTGTCCAATTGTCGTGAGCGCTTAAAAACACTTTACGGTGATCAACAGTCTTTCCGTCTAAGCACCACAGACCCCCACGGACTCACCATCACTATTGTATTGCCCGTAACCAGAGCGACAAAAGCAGATGAACACACTTAAAACCATTATTGTCGATGATGAAAGACTGGCCAGACGCGGGCTTTCTATTCGCCTGCAACACATTCCGCTAGTGGATGTCGTGGCAGAGTGCAGTGACGGCTTTGAAGCCTTGAACGCAATTGCAGAGCACTCTCCAGACCTGGTTTTTCTGGACATCCAAATGCCGGGCATGTCGGGCTTCGACCTGATTAAGCAATTACAGACCGACAATATGCCGTTGATTATTTTTGTCACGGCCTACGACCAATATGCGGTAGATGCTTTTAAGGTGCACGCCGTGGACTACGTTTTAAAGCCCATTGACGATGACCGGCTGCATGAAGCCATCGAGCGCGCTGTTAGCCACCGCGAGCAGGAGGACGCCTCCCGCACAAAAGAAAAGCTGGTGGAACTGGTAATGGGTATGACCGGTGCCAGCGCTAGCTCCATTGCACAAATGGCAGGTGACGCTGAGTCGATAAAGTCGTGGCCCGACAAAATTTCGGTAAAAGACGGTAGTGACATTCAGTTTATCAAGGTTGCAAACATCCAATGGGTCGACGCCGCTGGAGACTATATGTGTGTGCACGCAGAGGGCAAAACACACATCATGCGCATCACAATGAAACAATTGGAAGCGATGCTAAACCCAAGTGTCTTTCTGAGGATTCACCGCTCTACCATTGTCAACGCAGAAGGCATCAGCGGCGCACAAACCCTCAACAATGGCGAGTATATGCTCACCCTCGAAGGTGGCTCGCAGCTCAAAGTCAGTCGCAGTTATCGCGATCGGGTGAAGCACTTATTGACCGCCTGACGCTCGTATATGGCGGCCTGCCTCACAACCCCTAGCACGGCCCAACGATACGGGTAATTTACGCTAAGAATAATTAGATACCTGCGCAGGGACCTTTCATGAACATGACAACCAGCTCTTTAAAAAATCCAGCCGGCGTGGCAGTTGCCATAGCTGTGGTTTTATTTTTTGGCGCCTTTAGCCTAACCCAGCTGCCCGTACAGCTTTTTCCCGATATAGAAAATCCACGCATCACCATCCAGACCGGATGGCGCGCCGCCTCACCCAAAGAAATCGAATCGGAAATTATCGAACCCATAGAGTCGGTATTGAGAGGGCTTTCGGGGCTCAAGGAAATGGGTGCCTTTGCCAACGCCGGGGGCGCCTGGATAAACCTGGAGTTCAGTCTGGAAACCGATATGCAACGCACCCTGATGGACGTTATCTCCAGGATGAATCGCCTTGACCCCTTGCCGCGTGACGCCACACAACCGGTCATTATGTTAGGCGGAGGCAACGGCGACACCCCTGCGCTCACCTATTTCTTTTTACAGCTGCTGCCCGGTACCGAAGGAAAAGTGAGTGACTATGCGCAGTTTGTCGAGGATGTTATTCGCCCCGCCATCGAAGCGGTACCCGGCGTCGCCAATGTAGACGCCACGCAAAACTCGCGCGCAGAACAGGAATTGGAGATTCTATTCGACCCCTACCGTGCAGCGGAGCTTGGCATACCACTGACCGAAGCAGCCCAGCGCCTGGGTCGCGCCAACGACGTCAGTGGTGGCTTCGTCGCCGTGGGGCGACGTCAATACACCTTGCGCTTTACCGGACGCTATGCGCCGCAAGATCTGTCCGAACTTGTACTTGAATGGCGCGATGGCCGACCCATAAAACTCGGTGATATTGCCGATATAAAAGTTACAAAGGGCGGTCGAAAACTGGAAAACATTCAAAATGGCAACCCGGCTATTTCAATTCGCATTAACAAGGAGAGCGGCGCCAATGCACTGCAAACCCTCAATAAAGTAAAAGAGGTTGTAGAGACACTCAATGCCGGCCCGGTAGCCAATCAGGGGCTGGCTATGGCACAGTCATTTGACGCATCGGTGTTTATTAACCGCGCAGTGCGATTAGTCACTGGCAATATTTTGTTGGGTATTGTGTTGGCCGTTGGAATTTTATGGTGGTTTCTGCGTCGCTTCCGCGCAACCCTTGTTGTAGCGATTGCAATTCCCATTTCGCTGCTGGCTACATTTATTGTGCTTAAGCTTACTGGCAGAACTCTCAATATCATATCACTGGCCGGTCTGGCTTTCGCTGTAGGCATGGTGCTCGATGCTGCTATTGTCGTGTTGGAAAATATAGTGCGCCTGCGTGAAAAAGGTGTGAACACGTTTGACGCCTCGCTACGCGGTGCACAACAAGTTTGGGGTGCATTACTTGCCTCCACCGCCACTACCGTGGCCATTTTTCTGCCTGTTATTTTTATGCGTGAAGTTGAAGGCCAACTGTTTGGTGACCTCGCCATCACCATTGCCATTGCTGTTGTTGTATCACTGCTTGTGGCGATGACAGTTTTACCTCTAGCGGCAAAACTATGGTTGAGCGATGAAACTTTCACAGATCACAACGCTGAGCTGTGGCGCCGTATTACCCATTTTGTGATGCGCTCAACCAGTACTGCAAAGAAGCGCTGGGTAATGGCCGTGGTTCTCATTAGCGTACCGATAACCGCCAGCTATAGTTTACTGCCGGAGCTAGACTATCTGCCGCCGGTTAAACGCGACGCGGTAGATGCTTATTTTCAGTTCCCTGCCGGCATCAGCAAACAAACCATTGCCGACGACTATCTGAAAGTCATAAACGACCGTATGGCGCCTTTCATGAGTGGAGAGCGGGAGCCAGCGCTGAAAAACTATTACATACTCACCTGGGGCGATGGTGGCGGTCTGGGTGCGCGTGCCGTTGACCAGTCCCGGGTCAAAGAGCTTGAAAAAATTATTCGAGACGAAGTATTTGCAGATCTGCCGGACTTGCAGTCTTTTGCATCACAAGGAAATCTGTTCGGTGGCTTTGGCGGTGATCGCAATATTTCCATTCACTTGCAAAGCAGAGACAGGGAGGCACTGTCCAAGGCCGCTGCAGTAGCCAAGGATTTGTTACAACAAACGCTGCCGGAATCAACCATCAGGGTGAACCCCAACCTGGAGCAATCTGAACCCGAGTTGCAGCTACTGCCCAACGATCGAAAAATAGCCGAAGCGGGCTGGGCCAGGCAGGACATGGGCACGCTGGTTAGAGCCATGGGCAATGGCCTGTATGTAGGCGAGCATTTCGATGGTGAAAAGCGCATGAACATCATCCTGCGTTCCAGGCCATGGACTTCGCCAGAACAGTTAGCTTCCACTCCCATGGCCACCCCCGCCGGCACGGTAGTACCGTTGTCCGAGTTAGTTGAAATAAAGCGCACAGTGGGGCCCAGCCAGTTGCGCCGTATTGACAGGCGCCGCACTATCACTATCGATGTACGCCCCCCGGATGAGGTGTCGCTTGAACATGTTTTGAGTGTCATAAAAAATCAGGTAGAACCACAAGTTAAGGCGGCTCTACCCACAGATGGCAATATTCTCTACGGTGGCAGCGCAAACCAGCTCACCCGCGCAATAAAGTCCATGGGCAGCAACTTTGGCGTGGCACTGGTAGTACTGTTCCTGCTAATGGCGGCGCTGTTCCGTTCAATGAAAGACAGCTTGCTTGTGTTGCTGGCCATGCCGCTGGCAATGGTGGGTGGTGTCGTTGCAATCCGCCTGTTAAATCTTATTACTTTTCAGCCCCTTGACCTACTCACCATGATTGGCTTTATAATTTTGCTGGGACTGGTTGTAAACAATGCTATCTTGCTGGTACACCAAACTCGCAGTGCCGAGCGCGAGGGCATCAGCAGGCATCATGCGGTTGAACAGGCGCTGCTAGTAAGACTGCGTCCTATATTTATGAGTACACTAACCAGCATTTTTGGCATGATGCCTCTGCTTCTGATACCAGGGGCTGGCAGTGTTATTTACCGTGGGTTGGCAGCAGTTATCGTGGGGGGAATGATTTTCAGCACAGTGTTTACGCTTTTTCTATTGCCCTGCTTTTTACGCATGGGCGAATCGGTGCCCTCTATAATCAGCGGAACGGGCGACAAAAAAACGCTTCCACCTCTCAAATCCGTCGCATGAACGAACGAGTATAAGCATCGGAGTATTTTTATGAACACTGCAATAATTTCTGGTACAAGGAGACTTGCCCCAGTGATGGCGAGCCTGTTTTTTGCACTGACAACTTCGCTGGCGTCAGCGCAGGCACCTGAAGCGGTGGTAGAGCTGTCCACCGTTACAGAACAGGGCGGCAACTCCGTACTGAGGTTGCCCGGCACGGTCATCAGCAAGCGCGACGCCGACATTTCGGCTGAGTTGAACGGGCGCCTGAACTGGGTGACAGAGGTGGGCGACACCGTCAAAAAGGGTGAGGCCTTAGCCGTTATTGACGATCATCTTCTACAGCTACAGCTGCGCAACAACGAGGCACAAATCAAACGCATCAGTGCTGATATTGATTATAACAAGCGCCAGATCGAGCGGCTGCAGCGCTTGGCCGAGCAGAACAATATGGCCAAGTCTGAACTCGACCTGGTTGAATCGCAGCTAAAAATGCTGGAGCAAGACAGAACCATCGCCCAGGTAAGCCGCGACCGTACGCTGTACGACATAGAACGCACCAACGTCAGCGCGCCTTTTTCGGGCATTGTTGTGAGTCGTGAAATGACGGTGGGTGAATATACGTCCCCCGGCGCGGCGCTAGTGCGATTGGTGGACACCGATGAACTGGAAATAAGCGTGAACGCCCCCCTGCGAGTGGCGCGCTTCAATCAATCGGGCACCGAGGTTCAAATTGAGTCGGACGAGCAGCAAGTTCTAACTGCCATACGCAGTGTCATACCGGTGGGCGATTCACGCTCGCGCATGATGGAAATCCGTATAGATCTACAAAGTGGGTTTTGGCACATAGGCGAAGCCGTAACCGTAGAGCTGGCAGATGGTATTCGCGCACTCAGCTTAAGTGTTCCTCGCGACGCCCTGGTTTTGCGTGACAATGAAGTGTTCGTGTATACCATTTCTGAAGACAACAAAGCGGTGAAAATACCCGTGATTGCCGGAGCAGGCAGAGGGCAAAACATTGCCATTTCAGGCAAATTATTTGCCGGCGACCCGGTAGTGGTTAGGGGAGCTGAGAGCCTGCGCGATGGACAGGCTGTAAAAGTTATTCGTCACCATCTAGCGGTCGATTAATCTCTTCAGGCAACCTCAATTCGCGCTTGCTCAAGCACCTCTGTAGACCTCACTTCACCTATCACCGCCGCCTGTAAATAGCCGGCGGCAATCAGGTCGGAGCACAGTTGCGCTGAGCGTGTCGGTGACACGCTCATAAGCAGCCCACCACTTGTTTGGGGATCAAACAAAAGATCAAAGCGAGCACTGTCTGCTCCACCAACAACCTTAACACCAACGGCGCAGGCCCTCGCATTAGCGTCGTGCATGCTGCTACGTATACCCGACTCTATGGCCTGCAGAGCTCCGGGTAGTGTAGCCAGGGCAGACAATTGCAGCTTGGCTTCAAAGCCTGCCTGCAACATTTCCAGTAAATGCCCCGCCAGGCCGAAGCCGGTCACGTCGGTGCAGGCCGACACCTGGTGCTTAATAGCAAGTTTAGAGGCGCTGGCATTACTTTGCAGCATCATCTGGATCGCTGCGTGAACTTGCCTACCGTCAATCTGTTGCTGCATATGGCCAGCGAACAAAGTACCCGTACCCAGGGGCTTGGTCATTACAAGGTGATCGCCGTCTTGCATTCCACGCTTGCCCAGAAAACCACTTGCGCCAGCAGCGCACGAGCCGTTGACCACAAAGCCGACACTCAACTCCGGTCCCTGCATGGTGTGTCCACCCAATAATGCGCAATCGACGGCGGAGAACTCGTGCAGAGCACCCGCAAGTAATTGCTCCAGGTCGCGTCGCAACAGGTCTGCTGTTGAAAACGGCAGGCTGATAGCGGCCAGTGCGGACACCGGGTTTGCGCCGCTGGCGTACAGGTCACTCAAGGCGTGGTTGGCTGCGATGCGGCCCATTAGAAACGGATCGGCCACTATCTGGCGCAGGGTATCGATGCTCTGGACGATAAGGGAGCCCGCTGGAGCAGGAATTAAAACGGCATCATCGGCACCTGTGGCCGGGCAGTGGTCGGGGTATTGCAACGAGAGCTTACCCAATACCTCGCTCAGTACATCGGCACCAACCTTTGCGCCACAACCACCACACGGAGCCTGCACCTCTGCGAAACCATGCGTCGATAGCAAAGAATCGCTAACGGCATCTGCCTTCATGTTCAAAAATGCCTCAAACCGGGACATAAACTCACGATCAATTTTGTCTTTCCAACGCCATACCCAGGCACCGCTCACACTAAAGGGCCCGCGGTCAGCAGTGGCGCGCTTAGCTCCCAGCGACAGAAGGGAGAGAAACTTGCTCTGGGGAAGGTGGTTTTTCAGCGGTTTATCCAGCAGGTAGTTGCGCAAATTGTGGGCCAGTACCGGCCCTTGGCGCACGGCATAAACTCCCGCTTTGGGACGCGGGTTCTGCACCTGGGTAGCGCAGTCACCGCTGCCAAATATATTGCTGTAATCCAATGCCTGAAGCGTATCTTTTATAGCAAGGAAACCACGCTCGTCTGTTTGCAGGGTACTGTTGGCAATAAAGGGCATGGCGGCTGCACCGGTACACCAGAACAATTCGTCGAAGGCAAACTGCTGCCCGTCGCGCATCGACAAAGCGCCACTTTGCACTTCTTCCACGCGGCAATTGGGATGCACTTGTATACCGTAATCGGCCAGCGCAGTTATGGCTGCTTTGCGTGCCCCCGCGTTGTAGCCCTGCAGTATCTCCTTGCCCCCGCAATACAGAGCAAAGCTCACACGCTGCCCCGCAAACTGGCTGTCGCTGGAGAATTTTTCAGCCATCGCCGCGATCAACTCTACGCTACCTGCGCCGCCACCAACCATGGCAATACGATGCTCTGTGTTCTCAGGCGACGTCTGTAACCTCTCTCGCAGGAGGCTCCAACGCTGCCACAGCCCCGATACCGGTTTTACCGGCACAGAATATCTGCGTGCACCGGGCACCGAATCGAGCTCTGGCTCTGAACCCACATCAAGGCTGAGCACATCGTAGGCGACCGGTGGCCTGCCTTGAATTGACAACTGTTGGGCGAGCGGGTCAATGGCACTGACCTCAGCGCAGATAAATCGCACACCTGCCCACTGGCACAACCTGGCCAGGTCGATATGAGCTTGTTCGAAGCTGTAGTGCCCGCCCACCAGGCCTGGGAGCATACCCGAGTAGGGCGTGTGGCTTGCGGGAGATATCAGGGTGACTCTAAGCCCCTTTATTGGAGCCATGGCGAGCATGCGCAAAGCGAGGGCATGTGCATGACCACCGCCTACAAATACGAGGTCTTTTTGTAATTCGGGGGGGCCGGGCATGCTCATGTTGAGAGTCGACATCGCTATGCGCCCCCGCCTACCCACTGCACTATCTCGTCGCGTCCACCACGAAACAACACCTGTCCCACGCGCTGGGACAACTGGTAGTCATACATTGCGTCATAATATTGGTCGAGCAAGGCAGCCACCCACTGCCGATGTAACGACAGATCGCCGTCGCGCCACTGTTGCTCAAACGCAGCAGTCATCAATGCGCCGATCAGTGTGTGTCGTTCCCCGCCCAATCGTTTGCGAATTCTAGCGAGGTCACACTGCAGTTTTTCACAGTGTAATTGAGGGCCATGCTCACCGTGGGCAATTAAAAAACGCTTGCCCAGATCCAGCACGTAGTCTTCAACAACTATATCAATGCGTTGCGACATGGTCTGCTCCACGACAACCATAGGGGCAGCTTTCATTTTTTCCTGCAGGGCGTCCGGCAGATACAAACGTCCAATTAAACGCCCTTCATCTTCCAGATAAATGGTTTTCTCTCCATTGGCCAAAAGCTTCATCAGGACAATACTCAGCGCATTTTCAAAATCAATTTGCCGGGGTTGTGGCTCTAACAATGCCCCAAAAGAAGACCCTCGGTGTTTGGCAAGACCCTCCAGGTCGGCACAACGTTTTAGTTGCTCAATAACCCGAGTTTTGCCGGTGCCCGTTTTACCGGCGATGAGAATGAACTCTGCACGCCCCACTGAGCGCTGCAACTCGTCCAGTAAAAACTGGCGCATCGCTTTATAGCCACCCTCAATCAAAGGGTAATCAATGCCCACATCTCGCAGCCACTGTTGCACGGTTTGAGAGCGAAGCCCCCCACGGAAACAATAGAGATAACCCGCGGGGTTATTTTGGGCAAACTCTGACCAGGCCTGCATGCGTTGCTCTCGTAGTGCCCCCGACACCAGCGTATTACCCAATGCAATTGCTGCTGCCTGGCCTTTCTTCTTATAGCAAAGACCCACTTCAGCACGCTCTTCGTCTGACATCAGCGGTAAACTATGGGCACAGGGAAATGCACCCTGGGCAAACTCCGTCGGAGCCCGCATATCCATCGTAGGCGTGTCATTGAGAAATAGTGCTCTGTAATTGTTTGTGTCGGAGCTGGTATTACGAGTGTTCATAATTTTGGAAAGTTCACGTCCAGTTGACTGTTGGTATGCAAAGCAGGCTTATTATCTCATGCCACATCTGAGTGCCGTAACAATTTATTAGCCATTGCGACGCCATCTGCCAGTGTCCTGGAAAACTGAACTTTTGGCGGCTTGTACCTGATGCCAGCACGGCGCAATTTCAGAATCATCCGCGGCTGCAAGTTATTGATAATTAAACCCACATTCTGTTTTTCCAGGCTGTCTTTAATCGTCTCCATGGCAATAATGGCGCTCATGTCAAGCATGTTAACTTCAGACATATCGAGAATAATAACGCGTAGATCTGGCGTTATCGTTAATATGCTCTGCAGCGCTTTTTGAGCTGAACCAAAAAACAGCGAGCCGTTAATATCATACAGAGCGACAGCACCCGGAAGCTCACCAAATTCTTCATGGTTTTTCTCTATCTTTGTGGTGCTGGTTAGCGTGATGCTTCTGCGAATAAACAACACCGCCGCCATTCCCATGCCCACCGCGACCGCAATGGTCATATCAAACAATACAGTGAGTAAGAAGCACAATACAAGCACGACGACATCGTCCCTTGGGGCAACTCTGAGTGTGCGAATAAAATGTTTTGCTTCGGCCATATTCCATGCCACCACCAATAACAGCGCCGCCATTGAAGCCATCGGTATATACGCCAGCAAAGGCGTGAGCGCCAATATTGACCCAAGAATGAATAAACCGTGCACCACTGACGCTAAGGGAAAACTTCCACCGGCCCTGACATTTGCCGCGGTGCGGGCAATGGCGGCAGTTGCAGGAATACCACCGAATAAGGGGGCAATCATATTGCCGATACCCTGCCCGATAAGTTCATCATTCGAGTTGTGCTTCTTTCCCGTCATGCCATCCGCTACCACCGCGCACAGTAGAGATTCGAGTGAGCCCAGTACAGCAATCGTAATCGCAGAAGGCAACAACTGCCGAATAAGATCAAAACTCATTCCAATGGGTTCGCCATTGGCACCCGGTAAATTCCAGGGCCATTCAAACGCAGGCAAAATGGGTGGAATACCACTGCCGATAATGCCATTAATTTCATAGTGAAATCGGCTGCCAATGGTTGCAACCGAGAAGTCCTGGCTGGCGAGGGTCGCGAGCCATGCCGAAATAGACCCCAAAAGAAGAGCGACAAGATGTCCCGGGACCTTTGATTTTACTCGCGGCCACATCAGTAGCGTCGCAAGGGTTAATCCACCAATAAGGACTTCCTGCCAGTTTACCGTTGGCAAAGCCCCGACGATCAATAAAAGCTTGTCCAGATACCCCCCGCTGAGCTGCGCAATATCCAGACCCAGAAAATCTTTGACCTGAATGGTAGCGATAACCACACCGATACCCGATGTAAATCCAATCACCACGGGGTAAGGCACAATATCAATGAATTTTCCGAGCCGCGCTACGCCCATCAACACCAAAACAATACCGGCCATAAAGCCACTGATCAGTAGGCCCCCTATGCCAAATTGGTGAACAATCGGCAGTAGCACCACCACAAAGGCCGCAGTGGGGCCGGATACATTCACTTTTGAACCACCGCTGATGGCGATGACAATACCAGCGATAAGAGCGGTATACAGCCCATGCTGCGGAGGAACGCCACTTGCAATGGCCAGAGCCATGGACAGAGGCAAAGCAATAACACCGACGGTTAAACCCGCCAGAACATTCGTCTGAATCTCAAAGAAACTGGGTTTGCTAGCCAGACTTTTTTGTAGCGCTGAAAACATGGGGTCATCTCTGATGGAGCTGAGAGTCTTGCGTGTGAGGCTGGAGATCTGCCTCGCCTAACTTTTTATCGCCCGTCAGGTACCCCGTCAGCGGGAGGCTTCGCGCGCTGGATGTCGCTGCTGCGAGCTGAAGATGCTACTTGTGAGCAATGGGTTTTTCTGTGAACAAATAATCCTTCAACTGTTTATCAAAGAATGGATCCTGACGACGAATCCATTCGAGAACCATTGCGGCATGCTCTTTTTCTTCGTCTCGATTGTGTGCAAGAATCGCTTTTAGCTCACTATTTTTACAGGCGTCAACTCGCTGGTTATACCAATCAACTGCTTCGAGCTCCTCCATTAGCGAGGTGATTGCTCGGTGCATATCTCTGGTTTCATCGCTCAGCTCATCGATAGGTTCGTGGTAGCCCTCATTAGACATCTTTCGTTACCTCTTAACTTGGATGTGCGGTCTTTCTATCTCATTCCGCATACGCGAATTTCCAGTATGGGGATTTTCGCCTGACGAGTCCAGTGTCCAGAGCTACTCGACCTCGCCACCAAACAAGGTCAAAATACGCTCCTGTAACGCCGTCACGGCCTCTGACATGAGTGCGAAATCGGCGTCCAGTCTGGCGGCATTATCTGCCTCGGGAATTTCGTCGTTTTCCTTCATTAATTCCTCTGAAAACTTGAGGCGACGCAGGCAAAGGTCTTCTGCCATTACCAGCGAAACCCGCTCATCCCAGCTAAGTGACAGGCGCGCAACCTGTTTGCCAGCGTTGAGGTGAACTTCCACCTCTTCGCTTAGCAGGTCAACGCCCTTGCAACGCACTACTCCGCCCTCTTCACCCAGTTCGCGCAGCTCGCACTCTTCACCCAGGGCGAAATCGTCGGGTAAGTTTTGATTAACAAGCCAACTGGTCATGCACGCTGAAGGCGCATTATTCACTTGCGGCAATAGTACTGGGAAGCTGCCAATGCACTCACGCAACAGGTTTAACAATTCCTCCGCCCTGCCCGCGCTGGCGGCGTCCACAAAAAACCACTTGGCGCGGGTGTCCAAATAGGCATAAATACGTGACGAGCGTGAAAAGGCCCGTGGCAGGCAATCCTGCACAATCTCATCTTTCATGTTGAGCCGTTCTTTGCGGTAGACCTTGCGGCCCTGCTCAGCCTCCACTTCAGCAACTTTCTCGTCCAACTGCTCGCGCACAACAGTGGAGGGCAGTAGCTTCTCTTCGCGCTTGAGGCACAGCAGGTAACGGCCGTTAGCGGCATGCACTAAGGCTTCAGACTCGCCGCCCAGTGGCGCTACCCAGCCAAATGACAGGGCCTGCGATTTAGCACAGGGTGTAAAGCTGTGAGTTGCCAGCTGCTCTGCGAGTTGTTCGGGGGATAAATCAAAGGGACTGCTGAGGCGATATGCCCGTATATTTTTGAACCACATGGCTAAATTCTTACTCGGGGAAAGGCGGGAGATTGTACATTGTCACAGGGTAGGTAGCAGTGATTATCTGTAGAAAAAGGTGGCAGGTGTATGAATTGTTAATCTGGGTTGTTTGAGACCCCGTGTAAGATAAGGCCCACATCTCTCTTGCGAATATATCCTAGAAGGTTAATGCTATGAACCAGGCACAAAAGACCAATCCCTCCCATCCACGCAGGGCGAGCGACGTAAAGCAATGGGATATGGAGACCGACGTCGCCGTTGTCGGCTTTGGCGGGGCGGGTGGCTGTGCCGCCATTGAAGCGGCCGATGCCGGAGCTAGCGTCACTATTTTTGAGCTGGCCAGCGCCAGTGGTGGTTCCACAGCTATGTCCAGTGCCGAAATCTATATGGGCGGCAACGGCGGTACGCGTGTGCAGCAGGCCTGCGGATTTGAAGACAAAACCGAGGATATGATCACCTATATGACCCTGTCCGCAGGCCCCCAGGCAGACGCCGAAAAAATTCGTAACTACTGTGAAAATAGCGCCGCACACTTTCAATGGCTAGTGGATATCGGCGTGCCATTCAAAGACAGTTTCCACGAAGAGCGAGCTATTATGTGCCTCACCGACGACTGTCTGCTCTACACGGGCAGTGAAAAAGCCTACCCCTTCGCGCAGCAGGCCAAGCCCTGCCCACGAGGGCATAATTTGCAAGTTGAGGGCGACAATGGCGGCCCCCTGTTTATGAAAATTGTTAGCGAGAATGTAGACAAGCGCAGCGCCATAGCGGTGGAATATGAAGTGCGCGCCCTCACCCTGATTTTAGATAATGAGGATGCGGTTGTAGGTATTGTGGTACGCAAGAATCAACAGGAGCTGAATGTGCGTACACACCAGGGCGTTATCCTCTGTGCCGGTGGTTTCGTTATGAACCAGGAGATGATCGCCAAACATGCGCCCATGCTCAGTCACGGCAACGTACCCATTGGCAACCCCGGCGACATGGGCACTGGCATTCAAATGGGCATGGCGGTGGGCGGCGCAGCCATCAATATGCACGAGGGTTTTATCAGCCTACCCTACTACCCCCCAGCCTCTATGACCTGTGGCATTCTGGTTAACGACAAGGGTCAGCGCTTTGTCAATGAAGACGTATACCACGGGCGCATGGGCGCCCTGATGCTGGGACAACAATCAGAACGTTTCTACTACGTGCTCACCGTCGACCAATATGGCGATTATGAAAAGGTCAGTTTTATGGGTGCCCAGGTTGCGGCCACGGGGGACTCAGCAGCAGAGTTGGAAGCGGAGCTGGGCCTGCGCACCAACACCTTGCAACACACTATTGAAATCTATAATGAAGACGCCGAAGCCGGCGAAGACACGCAGCAACACAAAGCGGCCCAGTGGCTGCAAAAGCTGCAGCCGCCATTAGTGGCTCTGGATGTGACGCCTGGTCGTGGCGTGTTCATTCCCTATTTTACCCTGGGCGGGCTCGACACTCTGCCCTCGGGCGAAGTAGTAAACCCACAGCGCACCCCCATTGTTGGCCTTTACGCTGCTGGGCGAACCGCATGCGGTGTGGTGAGACGAGCAGAGGGCTATAGCAGCGGCATGTCTGTCGGAGATGCCACTTTCTCAGGTAGAATGGCAGGCAAGGCTGCCGCAGCGGCGCAGCGCAACTAGCAATAAGGGATGCCAATGAAATTTCTCCACACCATGGTGCGAGCCAGCAATCTGGACGAGACTCTCGATTTTTACTGCAATAAACTAGGTCTTATAGAGGTCTCTCGCTACGACAGTGAGCAGGGCCGCTTTACCCTGGTGTTTCTGTCCGCCTCAGATGATGTGGAATCTGCCCGCGAGGGTCAAAGCCCTCTGGTTGAAATAACGTACAACTGGGACCCGGAGGACTATGACAGCGGGCGCAATTTCGGTCACCTCGCTTACCGTGTCAGTGATATTTACCAGACCTGCCAGAAACTTATGGACGCCGGCGTCACCATCAACCGCCCTCCGCGAGACGGGCACATGGCTTTTATTCGCTCTCCCGACGGAGTGTCTATCGAACTGCTGCAAGAAGGCAATACACTGCTTCCGCAGGAACCCTGGCAGTCTATGGAAAACACCGGCAGCTGGTAGCTAGCCCTGCAAGAACGTAACTACCCACTGCGCCACCCGGTCACCCTCCTGCGGGTCGCCACTTAACGAGGCCACAGCAGAGTGATAGATATCTTCGCCAAACAGGTCCCGGCGAAACTCCATAATTTCTCTTGAATACTGCGGAATGAATTCGGGGTGGCCCTGAAACGTTAGAATTTGGTCGCCAATCTGACACACGGCATTTTCGCAAAAATCACTGCCGGCTAGCACCGTCGCACCGTCGGCAACTTTTACTACCTGGTCTTGATGGCTAACCAGGATTTTCAGCTCTTTACTCCCGCCATCGTACCAACTCGGCGTCTGTGTGAATGTATGGGTATGCAGACCCGCACCCCAGCCCTTGGCCGACTTTTCGGTTTTTCCACCCAGGGCCTGTGCAACCAGTTGGTGCCCGAAGCAAATACCGACAATTTTTTTGCCTCGCGTCGCTATCTCTTGCACAAATTTAATCAGCGGGGGTATCCAGGGCTTGTCATCATAGACACTGGATTTGCTGCCGGTGATTAAATAGGCATCCACCTCATCGATGTCATCGGGATACACGCCGCCCTCAACATCGTAGATGACAAACTCCATACGGGGGTCTGCGCGGCCAATCAATGCAACAAACATATCCGGGTATTCACCAAACTCTGGCACCCATTCCGGGCGTACCGTATCGGTTTTCAGTATGCCCAACTTCACTTTAACCTCGAGCCTGCGCTAACAGGAATTTGTAAAATATGATTATAATAAGTAGGCTCTTGTGCGCTGTCCAGCATTGACAGGGTCAAGCCCTACCCAAAAGGAGTTATGGTGAACGACGTTCCCGCCGGTTTTAAGCAGGCCCCTGACATGGGCGGCTACAACGACACAATTCAACCGTTTTACTACCGTCGTGAAAATGACGAATTTTGCATGGGCCTTGAAGTACAAGTGCACCACTGCAACGGTGCGGGCGTGTGCCATGGCGGTGCCCTGGTGACGTTCCTGGACAACGCCTTGGCAATGGGCCTGAGCCATCACCTGGGAGTGATGGAGTTCAGACCTACTATCAACTTAACCACTGACTTCGTTGGCGCAGCTAAACTCGGCCATTGGATACAGTCGAAAACTGATTTTGTACACACCACAGCTAGCCTGGGCTTTATAACCGCAACGCTCACCGGCCCGGATGGCCCCGTTGCCCGAGCCAATGGCCAGTTCAAATTGAGACGGAAATAAACTCACAATGAAACGACTACAACCTATTCTCAGTGCGCTGTGTCTGGGCATAACTTTATCGGCGTTGCCAGCCCTGGCGAACAACGCAATTAATACAGAGTTGGGTTTTGTTGGTTCACAGACCTGTGCCGGCTGTCACGAGCAGCAATTTGAAAACTGGACCGGTTCTCATCATGATGACGCCATGGCACTGCCCACAAAAGAGACCGTGCTGGGCGACTTCAACAACGCCACATTCAATTACAACGGCGTTACCACCACGTTTTTGACCAAGGCGGGCAAGTACATCGTGCGCACCGACGGAGAAGACGGCAAGCTTACCGAATTCCCTGTGGACTACGTATTTGGCGTGTATCCCCTGCAGCAATACTTATTGCCGCTATCAAGAGGCCGCTGGCAGGCTTTGAGTATCGCCTGGGATGCGCGACCTCTCAGTGACGGTGGTCAACGCTGGTATCACCTCTATCCCGACGAAACAATTGATCACAAAGACCCGCTGCACTGGACTGGCCCGTATCAGAACTGGAACACCCGCTGCGCCGAATGTCACAGCACGCAATTGGAAAAAAATTACGACGCACAAAGCAAGAGCTTCAACACCAGCTTCAGCGAAATTAATGTGGGCTGCGAAGCCTGTCATGGTCCTGCCCAAACACACGTGAAACTGGCCGAGACCAAAACCCTGGCAGACGCCCAGAATGGCGGCTTTCCCATGTCCTTGTCACAGCGTGGGCAGTGGCAGTTTAGCGAGGACAGCAACATAGCGAGTCGCGTTACAAAGCTGGAATCCCGCACTCAGATCGACAGCTGCGGACGTTGCCACGCCCGTCGCGGCACTCTGGGAGACTACCACTATGGTGCCGACCTGCTCGACACTCATCGCCTGGCCCTGCCCCAGTCGCCGCTGTACTATCACGACGGGCAAGTACTCGACGAAGACTATGTTTACGGCTCTTTCGTTCAAAGCAAAATGCATCAGGCAGGGGTGGTGTGCAGCAATTGTCATGAACAGCACAGCCTGAAGTTGCGCACCTCAAGTAACGGCTCTGAAAACGCCGTATGCACACAGTGCCACAAACCTGCTGTGTACGATAACGAAAAACATCACCACCATCAGGCAGACACCGCGGGCGCCTCATGTGCCAATTGTCATATGCCCGAGACTACCTACATGGGCGTAGACGAGCGCAGAGATCACAGCATCCGAGTGCCTCGACCTGACCTTAGCGTGGTAATGGGCACGCCCAATGCCTGTAACCAATGTCATACAGATCGCGAACCCCAATGGGCACTGGATGTACTGGAAAAGTGGGGCATTCAATTCCGTGACACCGCCACGCATCCGGCGCGCGCCCTGCTGCGTGCCGACCTGGGTGACAACCGGGTAATGCCCAGCCTCGCCCAGTTGGCAACCGATGAGTCCGCCGCTCCAATCTGGCGGGCAACGGCTATGGAAGCCCTGGGGCAAGCCGGAGGGCGCGACGCCCTGCAAAGTGTCACCTTGTTGCTATATTCTGATGATTCCATTATCAGAACCAGCACCGTGCGCTCACTTACCTTTTTGCCGCTGAACCAGCGTTTCCAGTTGTTGCAGCCACTACTGGATGACCCGATTACTTCTGTGCGCATGGAAGTGGCCGTGTCTCTGGCGGGCGTCCCCCTGGACCAAATTCCCGCGGACAAAGCCAGGGTGCTGCGAGGCTTGTTCAGTGAATACATAAGCATTCAACAACAACATACCGATATGCCTGGTGTTCTGTCACAACTGGGCGTTTTCTATACTACTCGGGGAGACCTCCCCTCGGCGGAAGCGGCCTATCGCGAAGCAATTCGCATCAACCCACAACTGGTGCCTGCACGGCTCAACCTCGCAGACCTGCTGCGGCAACAACAACGCGAAGATGAAGCGCGCAAAATACTGTTAAATACGCTAACCATCGCGCCAGATAACGGCAATGCACTGCACGCTCTGGGTCTACTTGAAACCCGCAGCGGTAATAGCGAAAATGCGCTGCAATATCTGGGCAGAGCAGCCGAGCTCGAGGTAGTGGGAACCCGGCACCGCTTTGTCTATGCGATCGCCCTGCACGACCTGGGCAAGCCCAAGGACGCCATAATCCAGCTGCAGTCCCTGCTGCGCAGCGCGCCGAACTCCACCGATGTGTTGCTGGCGCTGACTAATTACCATGCGGAACTGGGGCAGAGAGACAGGGCTTTGGCCTACGCCAAAAGACTGACCGAAATATCACCTGGAAACCAAAACTTCCAGCAGCTTTATCAACAGCTTTAAATGAAGCGGCCAGAGCTAACCCGGAATCCTCCGCTGTGGTACATTACTGCTTCATTTTTCCCTTGGCGGGGCTTTTTTAATTGAAATCCGTTGGTTATTTAAATGAGCAGGTCGTTGATGGCATCGACGCTGTGCGATTTCGCGGCCAAGATCCCTTTCCCTGGGTAAACCCGCAATATTTCATAGCGCCCGACCGCTATCAGTCCCTGCTGGACACCATGCCCGAACTATCGCAGTTCCACGCTTTTTTTGGCAAGCAGCGCAAACATGGACAAGCCAGCCACGACCGCTACATCCTGGACTACGAAGAGGGCATGGAATTATCGCAGCCCTGGACAAACCTCATCACCGAGCTGCGCAGCAAAACCTATCGCACGCTGGTGTGTCGCATGCTGAACGTGTCGGATGTGCGCTTTCGCTTTCACTGGCATTTCACTCCTGACGGTGGCGAAGTGTCTCCTCATTGCGATTCTAAAAGCAAAATAGGTTCACAAATTTTTTACCTTAATACGCACAGCGACTGGGACTCGGCATGGGGCGGCGAAACGGTGGTGCTGGACGACGTCGGCAAGTTTGAGCCCGGCACATCACCGGCCTTCGAAGACTTTACCGCTGAGTACCCGGCAGAAATCTTCGACAATCGCAGCCTTATATTTGGTCGACGGGGGAACTCCTGGCATGGCGTGCGCCGTATCAATTGCCCCGAGGGCAGTTTTCGCAAAGTATTTATTGTTGTATTTGAGGAGGTTCGTCCCGTCCATATGGCAATCAAAAAGCTAAAACGATTTCTGCGCGGCAAACCACTAGTCACCGAAAAAGAAGCCCTGATGTACTAGAATTTCAAGTCTATTATGCAAAGTTCCGATAAACCATCATTGCTTCTGCTAAGCGCCCCGCCCCGGGGCGGCAACCATCTGCTGCGTGGCTTACTGGACAATCATCCGCAACTGCTGATGCCGCCTGATGAAGATTATTTTGTGCGCCATTTGTCGCGCGAACCCCTGTCGCGCCTGCGCGGAATACTCTCCTCCCCCGACAACGCGGCGGCATTCTGTCGGCGCCTGCAAAAAAACGGCCACCTTGAACGGGTCAATGCTGGCCAGGCCAGCGAAAGTGTGGGCACCGAAAATTCTCTCGATCTGGATGTCTATTACCGCTACATGCAGGAACATCACCGTCGCGGCAGCGTGAATACTCTCGTTCGCAATCATGTTGAGGCGCTGGCAGCGGCACTTGGGCACACACGCGGTGATGGCCGCATGCGGGTATTTTTCTGCGCCCTGCAGCCGAGCAATAAAGATCTCACCCAGGTGAGCGCGTTGCTGGCACAAAGTTATTGCGTGCGAGGTGTCTTTCTCATCCGCGATCCACGAGCCCACCTCAATTCCAAACTGATTCGCAATCCCACGCTAAATCTTAAGAAGTTCTGCAAACGACAAAATCGCTACTGTGAAGAAATCGAACAGTTCAAACAGCTTCGCGGGCCCGTGCTGAAGGTGCGTTTTGAAGAGCTGGTTACGCAAACTAAAGCTACGATGGAAAAAGTTTGCGAGCTCGCCGGCATCGACTATATCCCCGAGGTACTTGAGTACACTCAGGGAGGGCAACCCAGCCTCAGTAACTCCTCATTTAAAGCCAGCCAAGGCATAGACCCTAGCACGCTCAGTCGCTATCGCCGTGGCTTGTCAGAAGAATCGCTGGCCTATGTAGAAAAGCACTGCCGCCCGGAACTGTTCTGGCGGGATGAGGAGTAACACCTCATATTAACCATTATTTCGCCAGTGACTAAATTTTGAGTGCACGCCCCGGGTCAAGGCAGATGAATAATCTTCAAGCGCATCGACACCATAGAGTATGGCCACCATTACAACAGATAATTTGATCGCTACAAATGAGTCAATAACAGCGATACATACGCCAACAGCGGCTAAGCCCCAGATCGTAGCAGCTGAAGTTACGCCAACAACAACCCCTTCTTTTGCTAACATTACACCTGCACCAAGAAACCCGATTCCCGTTACAACTTGGCCTATGATTCTTGATGGATCAGACATACTCGTTGCTACAAGTGCTGATGAAGCAACAAATATATAAGTGCCGAGAACAATCAAGGATGATGTCCTGATTCCGACAGGCTTGCCACGCAACTGCCTCTCAAAGCCTATAATTGAACCACAAAGAATCGACGTACCAATTGCAGTCCAGCTAAAGGGTGTGATGGATAAAAGGGACTCAATATTCATCGTTCATCTCGACTATTTTAAAATGGTTAACTATAGCGCATTGCCAACGTTTTCACCCAGCTTCTAATCAGCGGTTCAGTTTGGTAGATAGTCACTGCAGCGGCGCATGGGTTCAAATCTTCGCAGCACAGCGCAAGCCGATAGGATGAGCCTAGCTGCCAATTATTAAAGCGATAAGTAGCATGCTCCATGGCGCTGCTATAAGTGATAGTGCCGCCATCTTGTAAATCAAACACAGCGCTATCCAGACCACCAGAGATACCCAGACCAGTGGCCTTTAGCCAGGACTCTTTCAGGGTCCAGTAATCATAGAAACGATCCACGCATTGTTCAGTGCAAAGCAAGCGTAGCGCGGCAAACTCTTCCGCGGAGAAAAAACGTTTCGCCAGACGTAGCACATCGCGATCGGGGTGGCAGTATTCCACGTCAACACCCAACTCAAATCCTGCGCTTAAGGCACACACAATCCAATCACGGCTATGACTAAGATTGAAACGCAGCGGACATTGGCCATTTGCTATGCAAGGTTTGTTATGCGCATCCACAGTGAAGCGCCAAGCCTGTGGCTCAGTGCTGGCATATTCAGATAATACGGAGCGCACCAATACTCGAGTAAGCACAGCGCTATGGCGCTGCCGAGGATTGCGTATACGCTCACAGAGGTTTAATTCGTCGCTGGAAAGCAGGGCCTTGTAGCGTGCCTGCAGAGGTGCGTTGCCAATGGCATGGTCGGCCCGACAAAGCCACAGGTGCACAGCGCCTGCTGCAGGTGGGTGTCGTCCGTCAGGATTGACCACTGCTATCTTCATCTGGCTCAGCTTGGGTGTAACCAAAGGCGGGCAACAATTGTGCATCTACCATGGCGTCCAACTCTGCTATTTGTGCGTCGTCGAAATAGTCTTTGTAGCCACCAACCTTGCCCTTGCGAACCTTGAAACTATCAGGATTTTTGGAGTCGCGGGCTTGCACCCGGCTGCCGCTACGCCAGAAATAATTTTCCTGCTCTTTCTTGCGCAGATTTTCTACCGAGGCAAACTCTACGGTATCGCGCAATAGGTTTTCACTGGGCTGCATGCCCAGAAATTCGACCATGCGCTCCATCTCCCGCTGAGGTTGGGTACGCAGGTCTTCATAGCGAACCACCATTAACTGCTTGATATTGGGAAGGTCGCGCGCCCAATCGTTCATAAAATCAATGATGTGCCCCAGCCCCTGATTAGGGTCTTTGACAAAATCATAGATAGAAATATCTGCATCGTGAGCCGGATAATTATTCATCGACTTTTTGGCCGGGCGCATGCGATATTTCCACTGGAAAAACTGCGACACGGCCACGTCCTGCGGCTTGCGTACCAGAAACACTGTTTTCTTGTCGTAAAAGTCCTTTTTTGAATCGACGTTGCCCGTGTAGTTACGCAGATAGTTATCGTGAGTAAAAAAGATTTGTGGAATGTCTTTGTTCATCCGATGAAAATTGTCAAAGCCCATTAAGAGATTGTCGGGCAGTTTGTAAGCCAGCTGATAGTAGCGGGATATCATCACCCGCACCCAGGTGCGGCCGCTTTTCCCGTAGGAAGCGAAAATATATTCACAGTGTCGATACTTCCAGTACTCCTCCCTGCCCCGACGCCAACGCTCTAACTGGTGGGTTTGTTGTTCGGGTAAAATGAGGGAAATGGCTTTAATCAGCCACTTGATCAGACTTTTTACGAGGTTGTGCATTTGGGCTCCCCGGAGCGCAGTTGCGTGCAAAGCGGGAAGGATTAAGATGCCCGCGCTATTGTGTGGATTATGTGGTATTTTTGCGTCCTTTGAAACGTTAGGTCTTCATGGAAATTACCAAAATAAAACGGTACTTCCTCGAGCGCGGCATGCTGGCGTTTTACGCCGTTTTTGTCGCCGGCTATTTCCTCATGCCCATGGCCTCCGGACACCGCCGCCTATATTTTATTCTGGTGTTCCCCGCCGTTTTGTTCCTGTTTAAAGAGCTGCGCCAATTTTATCGCGCCAACGCGCTATTTTTGCTGGTAGTAATCTACGCCAGTTACATGATGACTACGCTGTTATGGAGTGACAATTTTTCTGCACAGGGCGCAGCCTGGGCTTTGTGGAACAGTGTGAACGCCCTATCTTTTTGCTTTGTTACTGGGTTTCTGTGGGTTCACCATCACCAAAAAATGGACGCATTGGCACACAAGGCTATCTGGATCGCTGCCGCCGTCGCCCTGACATCAATTGTAATGTGGTACATCGATCATCCCTTTCCCGGCAACCGTTTGCAGCCCTTGGGTGTTATGCATCATGAAAACAAAGCCGCTGCCGCCTACGGTATTTTTCTGATTCTGGCTATCCATTACCTGCTAAATGAACCCGACAACCCGAACAAGTTCTATTACCTTCTTCCCGCGCTTATCATCTTTGCACTGGTAGCTCTCAGCCAATCGCGCACCGCCATGGCCGGCGTATTTGCAGGTCTGCTGGTATTGCTGGGCTGGCGAGCCATCATCATTGTTGTGGCCGGTCTGGCGGTAAATTGGTTTCTACTCGCAGCAAACCAGGCCTATTGGGTCGACAGGGTGGCTACATTTTCATTTCGCCCCGGCATATGGCAGTCTGTCATAGATAATATGCAGGGCCATTGGCTACTGGGCCACGGCTATCTGGTGAATGAAGAGGTGCAAGCCTATGGCAGGGTGTTCAATCACGCACACAATAGCTATCTGGCCAGTTTGCGCGACGGCGGCTTAGCCGGACTGACCTTAATGCTGGCGTTTCTGGGCCTAGCCCTATGGTGGTCGGTCCGCTTGTACCGGGAACAGGGGAACCGAATCTATCTTGCACTACTCTTATATAGTATGACTTGCATCGCAATGGACTTTGATCGTCTGCTCACTGCGCCCAAAGAGCTATGGTTGTATTTCTGGCTGCCCATTGGACTGATTATGGCGGCCTACCCCAATGCCCGCTCTAAAGCTTCGGAACTTGACTATGACAAAGCAAAAATTTAGGTTAATAGGCTGCACACTTTTATTGCTCTGCCTGGCTGCTGGTGCAGCTGCAGGCCCCTCCAATGACCTACGTTGGAACGAGCTGCGCTACGAGGCAAAATCCCTGTGGGCAACAGCGCTGACCAAACTCACTCTGGCAACACAAGAGTCTGCTGAATTTGGTCAAGTTCAGCGCCTGCTACTAGAAGGTAGTATTGCCAAGAACAGTGAACGTGACATGTTTTTATTGGCACCCAAGAGCGGAGCTGTGCTGGAGCGAGAGCGTTTCACCCACGGCAAAAACCAGCGCCTGAAACAGTATGCCTACAGTGAACAGACGGTTGGCAGAACGCGTCGCGAGCCAGGCACCGCTGCAACGTTGCCTCCGCAGCAGTGGCCCATAAGCAGCGAGAAAACACTTGAGCGCCCATCGTTGCAGGAGTGCCCGGTGCTGACCGTTATTCCAGCCTTGCTAATGCTGGCACAAGCAGTAGCCAGCGCGCCAAATCAAACCCTTAGCACCTGCGTACACAGCGACAATAACTTTTACCGGGTGCAGATGAACAAATACGGAGAGGAAGCACTAGACGTTAATTATCGCCAGGACGGGGTAGAGGTCAGCGGGAAAAAAGCCGCTGATGTTATCACTATGAAAATCGAGCGCGTAGGAGCGCCAGATGGCGCTATAGACTTCAGCCTACTGGGCCTCTCCAGCCCCGTGGTCATTTTAGTGGGCAAAGAGGCTCAGCTGCCGTTGCAGGTCAGGGGCAGTGCGCCGCGCATTGGCAAGACAGAAATTAACTTGATCGCTGCCACTTTCATCCCCACTTCCACGGAACAAGCCCATTGAGCCACGCCGGGCCCGTTATAATTGGACTGATCAGTAACCCCAATAGTGGGCACAATACCGATCAGTTTGAAGAAATACGGGCACTGATCGCTGCGCAAGCCAATATCATCCACATCATCACTCAAAGTGCGCAGGAGATTCCCGCTGCCTTACAGGAGCTGGCTGCAATGCAGGTTTCTGTTCTGGCAATCAATGGCGGTGACGGCACCGCTTCGGCAATTTTAGGAGCGATGTTGGAGCGGTGCGATTTCGAAAAGATCCCCACCCTTATTTTATTACCCGGCGGTACGGCTAACATGAACGCGGGTGACGTCGGTATGCGCGGCAAACTTCTGAAGAGCGTCAAACGTTTTTGTACATGGAGTAGCCATCCAGGGAGCGCCGTCGGACAGTTGACAGAGCGACGCCTGCTGCGGGTTCACTATGGCGAAGAAACCCACTACGGCATGTTTCTGGGTACGGGTGCCGTTATGCAGGGCACCGAATACGCTCACGAGAAAATTCACTCGCGCGGCTTGCGCGACGAGTTCAGCCTGGCTCTGGGAACACTGCGCACGGTGTGGGGAGTGCTGCGCGATGACCCAACGTTTAACCAGCATGTGTCGGTAGAGCTACAACTGGATAACAGCCCCGAAACGCGACAGCACGATACATTGATCCTCGCAGCGAGCACACTGCATCGCCTGTTCTTCGGCTTAAAGCCTTTTTGGGGAGTTGGACCGGGCCCCTTGCGTTTAACGGTAATAGAGCAGCACTGCTCGAAGTTTCTGCGCACCTTCATTTCGATTATTCGCGGCCGCGCCAATCGTAATGCTGTGCCTGAAGCCGGGTATTTTAGCCACAATGCGCACTGTATAACGCTTTCATTGGAGGGTAGTATCAACCTCGATGGAGAAATTATTCATGTCAACGGCCCGGTCACAGTCGACACCAGCGAAACCCTGCAGTTTTTGCGCTTGTGACTGAGCCTGCTCTGGACAGACTGTTGGCGCATTTTCGAGCACGCCATGGCAACGCTATAAATAGCGTACTGCTGTATGGCTCTTGTCTGCGCAGCGGCGATATTTTTGACGGCCTGCTGGATATTTATCTCATTTGTGACGATTACCGCTCGGCCTATACCAGCCGCACCATGGCTGCCGCAAACTGGCTGCTTGCACCCAACGTTTTCTATGCTGAGGTCGATTTCGAGGGTAGAACGCTGCGCAGTAAGTATGCGGTTATGTCTACAGCAGACTTCCGCCGGGGCTGCTCCATGGCCTGGTTTGAGTCTTATATTTGGGGACGGTTCTCCCAACCCAGTCGTATTGTGTATTGCCGCGACGAAGCCACTCACAACAGCATTGAAAACTGCCTGCTGAGCGCATCGCGCACTTTCTTGCAACGCACAGCCCCTCTTTTGCCCGCCGATGGTTCGATAGTCGAGCTGTGGGAAGGTGCGCTGGCGCTAAGCTATGGTAGCGAGTTACGCACCGAAAAGAGCGGGCGAGCGGGCGAGCTAGCCCGCGCATCACAGGATTATTTTGAAACCGTGAGCGAGCAGTTGATAGGGAGTCTGCCTTTTCCTTTTCAGCTTGAGCAGCACAATGAATCGCTGCACTACCACTGCGAAACTACCCCGGCACAACAACGCAATGCCCGGTTCAGCTGGCAACTGCGACGGGTGCATGGAACAATTATGTCGATACTGCGACTTGTTAAGGCACTGTTTACCTTCGAGGGGGGTATCGATTACATAGCATGGAAGCTACAGCGCCATTCCGGTCAGGAAATAATTGTACCCGACAAGGTACGGCGCTACCCTCTTCTGTTTAGCTGGGGGTTTTTCTGGCGCCTGTATCGCCGGGGTATATTTGGATGAGCTTTTTAAATGACAACTAGCGCCGACACAAGCAGCCATGTGGCGATCTGCATTTGTACACACAACCGTTCGCAGCTATTGCAGCGTTTACTGGCTTCTATGGCGGACATATACTTGGCCGGATACCATAGCTGGAAGATCGACATCATCGTAGTGGATAACAGCTGTGACGAAGAAACGGCGGCAATTTGCACCCAGGCCGGGCAGCGTCTCCCCATTCCACTGCACTATGTAGAAGAACCACAGGCAGGTATTACCTATGCACGCAACACGGCGGTAAAAGAGGCCCTGGGTCACGGTGCAGATTTTGTCGCATTCATCGACGACGACGATTTACCCCGGCCAAACTGGTTGGTAACACTGCTGGACAGACAGGCAGTTACTCACGCTGACCTGGTGTTTGGCACCTGGATTCTTGATGCCAGCATGCCTCAGTGGGCAAGGGAATCAGGTATTTTTCGCTCCCCGGTCAAATTCAAAGGGGGCAGCAAAGCCAGTCGCTACAGCCTGCCTCACTGCGCCTCCACCTGCAATGTACTGGCCGGTCGGGACATATTGCTTCGAGTAGGGTCAGACGGCCCAATCTTTTCTCACGCCTTCCGTTTTAGCGGCGGGGAAGACAAAGACTTTTTCATCCGTGCAGCCCGTGTGGGCGCCAAACTCGCCTCGGCAGATGGCTCGGTGATTCAACGCAACCATGAATCCGAACGCTACACCCTGCGCGGGTTGTTTAGTCGCGGCTTTAAAAACGGCTGCTCCAACATCTACATGGCACGCGCGCACGGCAATTGGGGGCGCATCGCCAAACTGCTGGCAAAGTCGTTATTAAAGCTAGCTATGTCTTTGTTTTTATTGCCATTTTCTGTTTTTTCAAAAAGTCATTTCATGCATAATCTTTATCGTATTGCACGCTCCTGTGGCACGGTTTACGCCGCCACAACCGGCCGCAGCATCAATTATTATTCACGCGGATAAGGTAATTACTGCAATGGAAAGTGCAGCAGCTTTATTTTATAGTTGCCGCATATTTTTATGGTGCAATACAATCCTATGAAACCCTGCGTGTTTATTCAGACCAACCACAAACAAATTACCGGTGCCATCGTGGCCGAGCATGCCCTGCGCCGCTATTCGAGCAACAACGAAAAATTTGATGTGAAGATAATCGACACCCGGGGCTACCCGTTTTTTGCTGCACGCGAGGGGCAGGAATACCTGCGCGACGGCGTCAAACGTGTTTGGCTCAACGATGACCTGCAGTCCTTCACTCCCACCCGCTTTATGCCACCCCAGTTAATGAACTACCAAGGTCGCGCTGTGGTGATAGACCCCGACGTATTTGCGGCATCCGACGTCTGGGAATTGCTCGACAGAGACATGCAGGGCAAGGCAATTATGTGTCGCATGCGCTCTGGCCCCAAAGGCCTGGTCGACCGCTGCTTCGCCAGCAGTGTCATGCTGCTCGACTGCGCGAAGCTTACTCACTGGGACGCCGAAGCAAAGTTTGAAGCCATGTTCAACTTCACCCAGGATTACCAGCCCTGGATTTGCCTGAAAGATCAGGACCGCGACACCATCGACTACTTCGAGCCCGAATGGAACGATTTCGACAAGTTCACGCAAGACACCCAAATGTTGCATACCACGCGGCGACGAACACAGCCCTGGAAAACCGGCCTACCCACCGATTGGCGCCCCGCCGAACGATTCAGGCTTTTCCCTCCGGTAGCGTGGGTCATGCGGGCACGACGAAAGTTGTTTGGCGAATATGGATTGCTGGGTAACTACAAAGAACATCCCGATAAAAACCAAGAGAATTTTTTCTTCGGTTTGCTACACGAATGCATCCAAGAAGGGAAAATTTCGGAAGAGTTTATGCGTCACGAAATGGAACAAAACCACGTGCGCCACGACATTTTCGACGTACTCAAGCAGGTGCCGCAACTACCACCGGCACCGCTCCACCCTCTCAGCCAGGCTGCAAACGCCGCCTGATCAACTCAGCTGTACTCGCTAACTCTCCATCTGCAGTCGCAGGTGGAGGCGTGCTGGTGGTTGAGCCCAGCCAGTTAGCCCGACCGCTGCGTACCAAAGCCTGCTGAATTTTTCCGACGTCTCTACGCATGCGCACCGGCCCGAAGCGCATCGCTAGCCGGTGACTTAGCGGCTTGTGGCGGTAATTGTGGCGCAGCTGCCACCAGGGCATATCGCCGTCTCCCATATCAAAGATGTGCAATGGCTTACCCTGGCTAGCTGTTTCGGCCAGCATCGACATGCTTTCACCTGTCACTACAAACTCATCCGCTTCGGCAAGAAATGCTCGGTAAGGGTTCTCTGTGTTGGCAGCGCAACGATAGCTGAAGTGAGGCACGCTAATGTGCTCGAGTAGCACATTCCCCGCCTCGGTGGAGGTGCGCGGACTGTCACTGATCAGCAAAGAACCACCGGCAGCTTCGGCCAAGCGGTTGCATTCCCGCCCCAGATGCCTGGCTTTGTCGAGCGTAAAGACGAAGCGACCACTGTCACCCCCTACCAATACCGCAAACCAGGGCCGTGGCAAGTGCTGCCATCGAGGGGCGAATTGTTGTTGAGCGGTTTGTATCTCTGAGGGCAGCAGTCGGTATAGGGGCAACTGATTGTGCACAATATTGCTCTGGTGGGGCAAAAAATACTGCGGTGTAGTGACCACAAACTCGTAGTTATCAAGAGCAAACCAGGGCCGGCCAATATGAACCAGCTTTGTATGCCCCCCAGACTGGCGGCGTATCCAGTTGGCCACGGGTTCGTTACGACGCCCAGATGTTATGAGTAAATCTGGCCAGGGTGCCTCTAGCAGACTGGAGCTGCGCCTGTCGATTCCGCCAAGGCCAGCAAAACTCCCGAGATGCATAACCCACTCCCAGGGTTGGGCGCATAGGGTCTTCTCCACCATTGGGAACCCGATTTCTTCCGCCAAAGCACGCACCTGTGCGTTGTCTCCAGCCTTGCGGCCGAGCAAGCACCACACACTGGGTTGTTCCGATCGGGTATTCATCGCTGCCATCAATACCATATATTGCCGAGTTTCACAGTTTACCAAGATCTCTGGCACCAGTAGACTATATTACTTATTTAATAAACGACGAGCTCCAATGAAGCCCACGGTTTTTATCCACACCAATCACAAGCAACTCCTGGGAGCACTGGTCAGCCAGTACTCCCTGAAGCGTAATTCGGCCCATGCCGACAAGTTTGATGTCAAAATCATCGAAGCGCGTGAATTCTCCTGCATGACAGAAAAGGAGGGCCACCTCTATAAACGTGATGGTGAATTGCGTCCTTGGCTGAACGATGACTTACAGTCATTCACACCCCTGCGCTTCGCACCTGCGCAGCTCATGGGTTTCGAAGGCCGTGCGGTCGTGATTGACCCGGATGTATTCGCTGTAGGCGATATCTGGGAACTGCTGGACCGCGACATGCGCGGGCACGCTCTTATGTGCCGTCCCAAGGTCTGGCGCAAGGGGCGCAAGGGTACGTTTACGTCTAGTGTCATGCTGCTCGATTGCGCAAAACTATCTCACTGGAATTTTGAGGAAAATTTTAATGCCATGTTTGAACCCGCAAAACGAGACTACATGGACTGGATTTCACTGAAGCTGGAAGACCCCGAGAGCGTAGGCCTACTCGAGGAACACTGGAATGACTTCGACCATCTGTCCAGTGAAACCCGGCTGCTGCACAATACCAAGCGCAAAACCCAGCCATGGAAAGCAGGACTGCAAGTAGACTTTCGCCCCGCCGACCGCTTTCAATTATTTCCCCCTCGTCACTGGTTCAGACGGGCCCGCCGCGCGCTGTTTGGCGAATACAAATTTTCCGGCACCTACAAACGCCACCCGGACCCCAGGCAAGAAGAATTCTTCTTCAATCTGGTGAGAGAGTGTGTGGAGAAGAATATTATTTCCAGAGAACAACTGCACC
Organism: Halioglobus sp.; assembly: GCA_047650635.1. Taxonomy (GTDB): domain Bacteria; phylum Pseudomonadota; class Gammaproteobacteria; order Pseudomonadales; family Halieaceae; genus JBALVT01. Next base: position 292,213 of record JBLHNQ010000001.1, on the reverse strand, counting down.
ATGAAATGGCTCAGGGTCACCTACGCCACGATGCCTTTGAGTTAATCGGGGCCTGAGCCAGCGCGCAGACTTTACCGGGGGTTCGGCGCGGGGTAGCCCCATTAACTGTATCCAAAATACGTATCCAGCTGGTCGGCCAATTGACGATCGATGGCAGCCACTTCGCTGTCATCAAAATAATCCCGATAACCACCGATTTTTGCTCGACGCACTTTATAACTGTCAGGGTTGTTCTTATCACCGGGCATCATGCGCCCCCCCGCCAGTCTGAATTGCTGTTTGCTCTCCATTTTCTTCATGTTCTCATAGGAGGAATAATCCACCGCCTTATCAATATGCTCCTGCGTTGCCGATACCTGCATGAAGTCCAGTAGCTTGGCCAATTCCTCGTGGGGGTTGGCGCGCAGACTTTCATAGCGCAGCAAATGAAAGTTCTCAACCTTGGACGACTCCTGCGCCCACAGGTTCATATACTGCGCAATGGCACTAATACCGCCGCCCCCATCGCCGCTCACAAAATCCAAAATACTGGTATCTGAACCGTGCAGTGGATAATTGTTGATGGCCGATTTGTGCGGTTTCATGCGAAATTTCCACTGAAAGAACTGACTGACAGCCACGTCTCGAGGATCTCGTGCAAGAAGCACAACGCGCTTGCCATAAAAAGGCTGCTTGCTGTTATGGTCGCCGGTAAGGTCTTTAATGTAGTTATCATGGGTAAAAAATATTTTGGGTATGGAGCCGTTCATGCCGTGGAAATTGTCAAAACCCAACAGGGCATTTTCCGGCAGGTCATACATCACCCTGAACAAATGAGAAATCATTACTCGCAGCCAGGTGCGGCCACTTTTACCAAATGAAACAACAACGATATCAGCACGCTGCAGTTTCTCGAGTTGCTCCACCCCACGCAGTTTTCGCTCGGCAGCCAAAACGTCCGCCTCACTGGCATTGCGCATACGCAGGTGAAGAAAATAGCGGCCCATTTTTTTCACCACAGTATCCAAAAACTGTCGCCCCGACTGCAAAATGTGTTTCATTTTTTAGATTCTCGATAATCGAAGACGGGATCCAGCGCGGAGGCCATTTGCTCCAATTGGGCGCATTGTTCGTCGGTAAAATAGTCGCGATAGCCACCGACTTTGCCTTTGCGGACCTTGAATGACTGGGGGTTGTCTTTGTCACCCGGTTTAACTCGGGCGCCTGCGCCTTTAAAAAACCTGGTCTCTTCCATTTTTTTCATATTGTCGTAGCGCGCGAACTCTACGGCTGCGGCAATTTGCTCAGCAGAACAGGAGGTGTCGGTAAACTCGAGTATTTGTGTCAACACACGGCCCGGGTCAGCTCGCATATCACGGTAGCGCACTAGCAGAACATCACCGTGGTCGGGAATCGCACGCGCCCATGTGTTGAGAAATTTGACTATTCGGGGCACGCCCACCGTTTCATCGCGAACGAAATCCCAAATTTCAGTGTCCTGCATCGGGTAGTCGTTGATGAACTTCTTGCGCGCACGCATGCGAAAGCGCCACTGGAAAAACTGCGACACGGCAACGTCCAGCGGATCACGCACCAGCAGCACAACGCGCTTGCCTCTAAAATCGGCCAGCGGCTCACTATTGCCGGTGTAATCTTTAAGATAGTTGTTATGAGTAAAGAATACTGCGGGAAGTTTGTCATTGAGCTGGCGGAAGTTATCAAACTCAAGAAAACTGCCTTCGTCCAGTTCGCCTTTTAACTGGTAGGCACGGGACAACATAACCCGCAACCAGGTTCTACCAGACTTTCCCCAGCTCACCAGCACCCAGTCTGCTTTGCCCAGCTGCTTGTATTCCTCCCGCCCGCGCAGCCAGCGCTCCAGCTTCTTGCGCGAAGCAGCCGGCAGCCAGAAGCACAGAGTCAGTATTATATAGCGGATTACAACGAGCGCTTTATGACCCATAAATTTGGCGAAGTCCTGTGTGAAATATTTAGGCTGTAATGAGGCGGCCTATTCTAATTATTTGCGCCGTGAGAAAACAGTGCATTAATACGTTCTACTACCAGGCCAATATCATCCGGAAGCGGCGCACTGGAACGCCTGAAACTCTGTCCAGACCACACCGCCAGATTGCTATCCACCAAATGCTGGTGAAAGGCGCGAAAGTCTCGAGTGGCGCAGAGCAGCTTAAAAATATCGATGTAATAAACGCCTCTGGCTACCCAGTGCCTCACCTTGTCACCGCGCGTTTCACGCCTGGGGTTAAACAACCAATGTGCAAGGGAGCGGCGATATTGGTCTAATCCGAACCAGCCCAGGGGCAGCGGAAAAATAGCCAGTGGCTTGCGCAGATAAATAACCTCTACCATCATCGAAACGCTATCGCCGGTAACAATAAAGCCATCGGCGGTGCCCAACAGAGCGCGATAGGGGTTTTCAGCCGCCTGTGCTGACCACTCGAAAAGCCTCGCCTGTACGGGCAATTCGCGCCGCAGAATATCGACAACCTCAGCGCTAGTGCGCCGGCTTGTAGTGATATAGGGCGTGCCACCGAGCTCATCAATCACCCATTGGGCGCGCTTTAGCAAGTCACGAGCCTCCCTCTCATTCATAACGAAGGGGCTCGTCTTCCCCCCCACCAGAATACCGATAAGTGGAGGGGGCAGTGGCTGCAGGCGGTCACGCCACTGCTGCGCCGCTGCTGTTACCTGATCAGCATTCATACGCATCAGAGGCAAACTAATGGATAAGTAGTTCCCCATGGGCGGCAGCTGATTAATGGCACTGGCAATCACCAGGGAAAAATCCATCATATGGGCGGTAGGTTTACCCACCAGCACAATCTTTGTGCGATTGCCCGACTGTTTTCTAACCCACAGGGCCACCATGGAAGGACGGCGACCCACCGTTAGAATCAAATCGGGCCACGGGGCCTCAAGCGCAGATGACTGCTGCAAGTCTATATGATCCAGTGTCGCCTTATGGCGCGGCTTGCCCCGCACATATTGGGGTAGCATATGCACATATTTGTTTTCGCAGGGCCAGCTAAGACCCTCGACAATAGCTTCGACCTGACCGTTGTCACCCTGCTTGTCACTGACGATAACCCAGGTACTAGGCGCCACGCATCAGACTCTGGTCACTGCAGGGCGCAGGCGAAGCCCGGGGAACGGTATCTGAGCGCCAGTGGCACCGCGATTTGATTTTGACATAAGTAGTCTGCTTTTCTAGCCCTAATGGGCTCGCAAGGCCAACAAGTATGAGACATGTGCGAGAAAATAACCAGATTGGAATACGCTGGGGTACAATGCCACCCAACTCATAAAGCACTGTATGTGCAACACGCAGAGGACGTTCTTCACCCTTGATTCTCGACCGCTACATCAGCTGGGAAATTGTTCGCCCATTTATCAGCGGCCTGGGATTATTGATTCTGGTTTTTATTGGCTTCTCGGCTGCAAAACAGCTCAGCCTGGCTGCAGATGGGCAACTCGAGCTGCACGTAGCCTTGCAATTGGTGGGCCTCAGCACTCTCATCACACTGGAAATTTTACTCCCCTCCGCACTGTTTTTTTCCGTACTGGCAGCCATCGGCCGCATTCACAGTGAAGCCGAGATGAACGTTTTATACGCTTCGGGTGTCAGCCCCATGCGTATACTGGAATCTGTATTCAAACTGGCAGTGGTGGTTGCACTCATAACAGGGTACATATCGCTGGAGGGGCGGCCCTGGGCATTTCGAGAAAGTTATCGACTGGAGGCTGAAGCGCTGGCCAAGTTCGACCTGCAGAAAATGGCCAGCGGGCGTTTTGTGGCGATGGAGGGCAGCGATTACACCTTCATTGCCGACGGCCTGGATCTGGAGAAAGGTATTCACAAGGGTGTATTTTTGCAGCGCAGCTTTCAGGGAGAAAGAAAACTCACCGAAGTGATCGTAGCAGAGTCGGCATCCCTGCCCATGCTGAACCCGGGACAGGCACTGACCGCTGAATTCTTCAATGGCTATTACTACCTTCTCGACAACCGCAAACACAAAGACGTGACTCTTGAATTTAAGCAGATGACCATCCATCTCCCCTTTCAGGAAGCGCATGAACAGTATCGACGCAAGGCCGAGACTACCGCCAATTTACTCGCCTCCAGTGAGCTCAAAGACGTCGCGGAATACCAGTGGCGGATGTCCACACCCCTGGTCACCTTACTATTGGCCCTGATGGCGGTACCTCTGGCGCGCACCCGGCCGCGCGAGTCACGCTCACGCGCTGTCTTCATCGCACTGGTTGTATATATTGGCATTTTCAGTCTAATCAGTATTGCGCGCACTTCCCTGGAACAGGGCAGGTTAAGCCCCATCCCGGGTTTGTGGGGTGCCTACTTCATCATGACTTCTCTATTGTGGCTATTAGTAAAGCCACCGAGGTGGATGCGCCAATGACCCTCTTAAAGCGATACATCGCGCACAATCTTATGCTTGGCTGGTTGGTGGTTTTCCTTTTACTGGCAGCGGTGTTCGGCCTTATTGGTTTTATCGAAGAGCTAGAGCGCACGTCCGGTGATTACACCGTCGCAGCGGTCATTTACTACACGCTTCTCACCCTGCCACAAAAGGTGCTGGGGCTCTCGCCAGTTGTGGCTCTGCTTGGCACTATCGCCGCTCTAGGGCGACTACAGAAGTCGAATGAACTGCTGATTTTCAGTTGCTCAGGGGTGCCGTTGCGCGATCTCCTATGGGCCATCGCCAGACCCACGCTGCTCCTGATGGCCCTGCTTTGGCTGAGCCTTGAATATGTTGCCGCTCCTCTTCACAAGGCTGGCGAGGAATTGCGAAATACTCTGCGCAGCCAAAATTCTGTGGTGATACCCAGTGGTGGAGTGTGGTCGAAAAGCGACAACCGTTATATTCACCTGGGCAAGATGTTACCCGGCTACACCCCTGGCGACATAGACTTGTATGAGTTCAGTGACGACGGCGAACTCACGTTACACTTGCATGCGAAAACCGCCACGGTACACCCCAAGCGACGCTGGGAATTCAATAATGTGCGGCAGAAGCGGCAGGTCGATGGAAAACTGAAAACCAGCCACCTGCATCAGGTTGAAATACTTAACCTGTGGTCGCGGCAAGAATTGCCAACATTAACACTCTCCAGCGACAGCATGGGGCTCGCTCTGCTGTATCGCTACAGCAAATACCTGGAGAGCATCGACCGTTCAAACCAACACTATCGCAGCGCCTTTTGGCAGCGATTGATTATGCCGCTTACTGTTGCCGCTATGGTACTTTTGGCAACACCGCTGGCCGCATCAATGGGCTCCATGCGGTCCAACAGTTTTGGTATTACTCTGGGCGTTGGCGCACTGGTGGGTATTTTGTTCTATGTAGGTGCACAAATTGTGTTTGCACTGGGCCAATTACTCGAACTGGGAATAATACCGATCACCGGGTTTCCCACTGTTGTTGTAGTATTATGCGCCAGCGCCCTGATTACCCGTATGCGCTGGTAAGCCAATGGTGATCAACGTCCGCCATAGACAGAAACTACCGTCACCCCCAAATAGCAGTAAAGAGCTCCTTAAATGCGTTTGATGCACAGTTTTTTCCGCGCATATCCTCTGCGAACCGCGTTAATGTTGGCGGCGCTATTAATGTCCGCACTGGCCGAGGGCGTAGGTCTTTCGGTTCTTTTACCTCTGCTCAATATTGCACTGGGGACAGACTCCGGCGTGAGTCTGCCCGGAAACGAAACCGCAGCGAACGACTTCGAGCTCATGGTGCGGAACGCGCTGGGCAGTGTCGGTATTGCCATCACCCTGTCCAATATGCTGCTGGTTCTGGTGGGCGGCGTAGCCCTGAAAAGCATTTTCCTACTAATTGCCCAACGTCAGGTTGGCTACACCGCCGCCCAGGTAGGCACCGACTTACGATTGCAAATGTTGCGCGCGGTGCTGCACAGCAAGTGGGAATATTTTCTGCACCAACCGGTGGGGAAATTGACTAATTCTCTGGCTACTGAAGCCCAGCGCTCCTCCCAGTCTTTCGTCAACGGCGCGACCGCTATCACATTCCTGATTCAGGCCGTCATCTACGGGGCAGTGGCGGTAGCTCTTTCCTGGCGCGCCTCACTGGCGGCGCTGGTTGCTGGAATAGTGGTCATCGGTCTCTCCCATTTTCTGGTGCGTATCACCCGCAAAGCAGGTAAGAAGCAAACAACCCTGCTGGCATCATTGATGGCGCTGCTCACAGATACCCTGCAGTCGGTGAAGCCGCTGAAGGCCATGGCCCTGGAAGAACTCACCGACAATGTACTGGCCCGGGCAGCCAATCAAATAAACAAGTCCCTGCGCCGTCAAGTGCTCAGTTCAGCCGTGCTCGATTCTGCACAGGAATTAATGTTCACGATCTTTATCGCTCTGGGTATCTATGTTTCCCTGGAAGTTTTCTCCATGGAATTGCCCACTGTCATGGTCTTGGTTGTGGCGCTTGGTCGGGCATTTTCTTTCCTCGGCAAAGTGCAAAAGCAATATCAGAAGCTGGCCCAGGGCGAGAGCGCCTACTGGGCTATGAAAGGTGCCATCAACGAGGCTGAACAGGCAGAAGAGCAACTCGACGGTGGCATCACGCCCGCGTTGCATCAGGCAATCGAGCTAAAGAACGTGGCGTTTGCTTACGACAGGCACCGCGTGTTTACTGACCTGTCCATGAACATTAAAGCCGGCTCTCTCACCACACTCATTGGGCCGTCGGGCGCGGGTAAAACCACTATCCTGGATCTGGTTCTGGGCCTGATACGTCCCGATGATGGCGCGGTGTTGCTGGACGGCAAACCGCTACAGGAAATTGACATCAAAGCCTGGCGCAAGATGATTGGTTACGTGCCTCAGGAAACAATATTGCTGCACGATACAATCGAGCACAACATAACGCTGGGCGACCCCGCGCTGACAAGCACGGACGTGGAAGCAGCCCTGCGCAAAGCAGGGGCCTGGGAGTTTGTAAGCGCCCTACCCGGTGGCTTGGATATGGTGGTTGGCGAACGCGGCGGCAAGCTCTCTGGAGGGCAACGCCAGCGAATCGTCATCGCCCGCGCTCTGGTCAACAACCCCATTCTGCTGATTCTCGACGAGGCCACCAGTGCACTGGACCCCGATAGCGAGGCGGCAATCCGACAGACCATGGAAGACCTGAAGGGCCGCTTGTCCATTTTGGCCATTTCACACAACAAAGCCATGATACACGCGGCCGATCAGGTGTATCTGCTGGAAAATGGCTCGGCGCAACTAGTCGAAGCCGACAGTGACGCCATTTTAGGCAAATAAGTTCTTCACTGCTTTCAGAGCGCGGTCCATATCGGTGCCCGCTTCATCAGTCTGTAATGGCAGAGGCGTCTCTCCCAGCCAGGCTGCCCGGCCATGAGCGACAAGCTTTTCATGCACCAGTGTGATATCACGGCTTAGGGGCTGCCAGCCCCAGCGAATTAACGCTCCGAACAAAGTGCCTCCCAGGCGGAAATCACGCTCTACTTCATAACCTTTGCGCATTCCGCCGAGGTCAAACATGGACACAGGTTTACCCGTTGCACAGGTCTCTGACAGCATCGCAATACTGTCAGCCGTGACGATAAAATTGTCGGCAACACCTAGCATTCCCCAATAGGGGTTGGCATCCCTGTCGGGGCTCCAGGCATAGTAGTAGTGTGGGGCATCCAGCGCATTCTGCAGCGCCAAACTCGCCTCCTTCGATGTACGTGAGCTAGTGCTTACTAGCAGTGAGCCACCTGACTTTAGAGCCACTTCTGAAGCTTCGCGACCCAACCTGGCAGCCGCCTTGGCTCCCAGGGTGAAAGGCCCGCTGTCACCTCCAACAATGACCGCAGTAAACGGTCGAGGTAGATTTAGCCATCTCGGTGCCCACTCAGAGGAGCCCTCCTGCAGTCGCTGCGGCGTAACCTGATGCAAGGTCAGGTCATTTCGAATCACATTGGCAGCGCTTGGCACCCGGTACTGGGGCGTTGTAATAACAAGATCAAACCTGGAGGGAGCAGCCCAGATTCTCCCCACATGAACGTAGCGCGTGCGGCCACCCGAAGCCTCCCTTATCCAACGGCACACGGGCTCGTTGCGCACTCCACAGGAAATGACCAAATCTGGCCAGGGTGGGTGTAGTGACTCGGCGCTGGCCCGATCTATTCCAGCCACCGAGCCCATAGGTAACAGATGCGTAATAATATTGTATTTTCGGTAGTTCAGTTGGCGAATTTCGCAGGGCCAATCCAGCGCCTGCAACAGTGCACGGAGCTGGGAGCTCTCTCCTGCACGGTAGGCATCAATCAGCCAAATCACTGGCATTGCTTATGTTCCATCAGTATAGTTCCCACTTTCAGAATGTAGCGGCCAGACCGCTCTGGCACAAGGATATAGCAGCAATGGCAGATAATCAGGATTATCTAGAATTCATGTACTCGATAATCAAAGGGCTCAATAAAACGGACCTGGAGCTATCGGAAAAGACCGAATTGGTTGCGGATATCGGCTTGAGCTCGCTGGAGGTGATGGAGTTCATCGAACAGGTTGAAGATGAATACGACCTATCAATTCCGCTCAATATTCTCCCTGATATTACTACGCTGGGAGACTTCGCGCGTAAACTCAACGAACTAAACAGTTGACTCTCATGCTATTCGAAAAATTCAAACCCATGGCCGACTTCCTTGCTGAATTACAGAGCAAGGACATAAAACCATTTGGCGCCGTTACAGAAAAATTGCTCTCCGCAACCGAGGGCGTTGTAAACGGTCACAACGTTATTCTCGCCGGCACCAACAATTACCTCGGCTTGTCCTATGATGCACGCTGCATTGCGGCCTCCCAGGAGGCCGCCGCAAAATGGGGCACGGGCACAACCGGATCCAGAGTCGCCAACGGTTCGTTCGTCGAGCATCAGGAATTGGAAACTGAACTGGCCGCGTTCTATGGCGTAGACCAGGCCATTGCCTTCACCACGGGATACGCTGCCACCATGGGTATGTGTGCCACCATCGCAGGTCCCGGCGACGTCATTATGCTGGACGCCGACAGCCACGCCAGCATCTATGCGGGCGTGCAGCTTAGCGGCGCAGACATTATTCGCTTCAAGCACAGCGACCCGGCCGATCTGGCAAAACGCCTGAAGCGTCTTGGCGATAGGGCAAATCAAACACTGATCATCGCCGAGGGCATCTACAGTATGCTGGGCGACATCGCTCCGCTACAGGAAATCGCAGCCATCAAACGCGAACACGGTGCCTATCTACTCGTCGACGAAGCACACTCCATGGGCGTGTTGGGCGAGACCGGTCGCGGCGCAGCCGAAGCGGCGGGCATCGAAGATGATGTAGATTTTGTGGTGGGCACTTTCAGTAAGAGCCTGGGTGCAACCGGCGGTTACTGCGTTAGTAAACACCAGATACTGGAAACCATTCGCTTCACTATTCGCTCCTATATATTCACCGCCTCCACCTCGCCCTCTGTTGTTGCCTCCACCCGTAAGGCTCTGCAGATTATGCGGCAAGAGCCACAATTACGCCGCAAGCTATGGGAAAACGCCAACCGCCTATACACAGGCCTTAAACAGCTGGGACTGCCTGTAGGCCCAACGCCGAGCCCCGTGGTCGCGGTTAATCTGGAAGATCGAAGCCAAGCCATCAATTGCTGGAATGAACTCATGGGTGCTGGAGTCTACGTCAATCTCGTTGTACCTCCCGCCTCCCCATCAACGGCTTTTCTGTTGCGCAACAGCGTTAGCGCCGCACACAGCACAGCACAAATCGACACCATAATTGCGGCCTATTCCGATCTCGTGAACGCCGGATTAATTAGTACCCATAAGGAATAACCATGGAAAAGCTGCTCATCACCGGCAATGGCCCACTGCACGGTGAAGTAGTCATGGCGGGAGCAAAAAATGCCGCCCTGCCTGTCATTGCCGCCAGCCTGTTGACCGCAGATCCTCTCCAAATAAGCAACGTGCCCGCCGTGCGGGACATTTCTACCGCAGTAGAACTGCTGCAGCTGCTGGGCTGCAAAGTCGAACGTCAGGGCACAGAGATGAGCCTGGACGCCAGCGAGATTACTTCCTTGCGAGCGCCCTACGAGATGGTAAAAACCATGCGTGGCTCTATTTTATTACTGGGGCCCTTGCTGGCGCGTTTTGGTGAAGCCGACATTTCGTTGCCGGGCGGCTGTGCAATCGGCTCCAGGCCGGTTAATGCACATATTGAAGCACTGCAGCGGATGGGCGCAGACATCACCATCGACGCAGGTTACATCAAAGCCAAGGCCAGTCGCCTCACCGGAGCGCGCATCGCAATGGATGTTCCCTCAGTGACAGCCACTGAAAACATCATGATGGCCGCCTCGCTGGCTGATGGCACCACGGTCATCGAAAATGCGGCGATGGAACCTGAGATCACAGACCTGGGTTATTTATTGACAGCCATGGGAGCCTCAGTGGAAGGAGCGGGCACTAGTCACATCACCATTGAGGGGAAAAAGAGCCTGCATGGGGCACAGCACCGCGTGCCCCCTGACAGAATTGAAAGCGGCACATTCTTGGTAGCGGCGGCCGCAACACGCAGCAAGATTACCCTGCGCGAAACCCAACCCGATTTTTTGGGCTATGTTCTGGCCAAGTTGGAAGCTGCAGGCGCCAACCTGCGCACGGGGGACGACTGGATAGAAATTGACGCCCGTAATCGCCGCCCGCAGGCAGTGAACATCAGCACGGCTCCCTACCCCGCGTTTCCGACCGATATGCAGGCGCAGTTTATGGTCCTCAACGCTTTGGCTGAGGGCACTGCCACAGTCGCAGAGAATATCTTCGAAAATCGATTTATGCATGTGGCGGAGTTGCAGCGCATGGGTGCAAAGATCAGTCTTCAAGGTCACATTGCTGTGGTGCAGGGCATTGAACGATTACAGGGTGCCCCGGTTATGGCGACTGACCTGCGCGCTTCCGCCTGCCTGCTTATCGCAGCACTGGCAGCCGATGGCGAAACTCTAATCGACAGGATTTACCACCTGGACCGTGGTTATGCCAATATAGAACAAAAGCTGGCCAGCCTGGGTGCCGCTATTAGTCGCATCTGAGGAGACTCCACGTGCAACAACAATTCGCCCATCTCTCGGACCCCCACCTCACTTCACTGCAGAACGTGCGTTATGGGCAGTTAATGAGCAAGCGCCTGTTGGGTTATATTTCGTGGCGCCGCAAACGCCGCCACGAGCACAGCCCCGAGGTACTGGCAGCGCTATCGCGAGACTTGATAGGCTACCCGTGCGATCAACTGCTTGTGACCGGCGACCTGACCCACATAGGCCTGCCAGATGAATTTCAGCAGGCGCTGGCTTGGCTCAAAACTCTGGGCAATCCGCAGCAGATTGCCCTCGTTCCCGGCAACCACGATGCCACGGTAAAAGCCCCTCGCCAAAGCACGCTTTCGCTGTGGGACGACTATTTTGCATCCGATAAAAACGACACAGGCCAAGTATTTCCCAGCCTTCGCATACGCGGGCAGCTCGCTTTTATCGGCCTGTCTTCAGCTTGCCCCTCGCCACCTCTGATGGCCACGGGCACACTGGATAAGCAACAACTGAGCCGCTTGCCCGAGATGCTGCGAAGCGCCGCCGAACAGCGGCTTTTCCGGGTTGTTTACGTACATCACTCCCCCCTTCCCGGCACCGAGAAGTGGCGCAAGCGTATGACCAATGCCCAAGCCCTGCAGGCGATCATCAAAAAGCATGGGGCCGAGTTGATGCTGCACGGTCACGGCCACAGAGGATTTTCAAGAGAAATAGAGACACCTTGGGGGAGCGTGCCGGTACTGGCGGTTCCCTCGGCATCAGCGCTGGGCTTGTATGGCGCCGATGTCGCCCACTACAACCGTTTTAAGGTGGAAAAAACAGCAGCGGGGTGGCAGCTGGATGTGCACAGCAGAGGCTACAATACAGAAACCGGTGAATTTACTGCACGGCAAAATCAAACCCTGCAGCTAGCCCGAGCCTAGGCGGTCACTTCAGTCTATGGCGTCGCTGTCTGCGGCAAAATAACCATTCACCAACTTCAGGTCGGCGATGGAATCGACGTCTATTGCCGCATTGGCATAAGGCAAAATAACCGCCCGAATACGCAGGCCAAGGCGCTTGCCCAGCTTAGCCAGAGCCTCTTCAAGGGGCAGCATGCCCAGACGGTATCGCAACACAGTCCACCAGCCCAGCAAACCAATTACGACCAGAGGCTTCTTACGCTGCTGCTCAATTTTACGCCAAAAACTGGCGGCTCGACGCCCCTCCGGGGTCAGGAATGCAAACAGATTACAGCCACAGAAGTCGCCGTCGCTGAAACGCAAAACCGTTTTCTTGATACCGGGATAGGCATCGGTAATGATGCCGTGGGGAGCGAGGCCAACCGTAATATCAACATCGTCCGCCAGGCTCTGACGGCCAAAGGCGTCAATGATTTCGGGTGTGAGCAAGGGGTGGTCGGCAGTGGTCATCAGTATGGGTGTATCACGCGGCAGTGATTGCATGCTACGAAAAGCACTAGTGCTGGGGCTGGAATCGGGTGCGCGCCAAGTGATTGTTTTATCGGCAATCATTTTCTGCAGACCTGCTTCGTGCTCAATTTCGTCCGCCTGAGGTCCGGCCAGCACGATATTATCCACCACTTTTGCTTTCCTCAGAGAAGCCAGCACCCGGTGTACCATAGGGGTGCCGTCTATATCGATAAGGGCCTTGCACGCCACGCCTGAGTGATTTATCAGGCTGTCTTTTTTAGTGCGGTCGCCCGCGAGAACGATAGCGGTGAGGTGAAACCTTTCGAGGTCTAATTGCATAAATTCTCTACAGTGATTTTTCGAAGAGCCGGTAACGCTTGTAAGCTACACCGCCTATGGTCTCGATGATATTGCGCATGCCGTCATTGTCCTCGAGTATCCAACCCATTTCTACATTGGTTACACCGCGAGCATGTAATTCTTTTCTCACCGCGTCTATCACCATAAAGGCCAGAGTGGGGCCCAGTCTGGAGCGCTGAAACGCCTGGCGCACGCCCATAAGGGGAATTCGGGCAGAATGGGGGTGGCGCACTTTCAGACGCCATAGCAACTTTGCCCAGCCAAAGGGCAGAAGTTTGCCCCCCAGATCTCTCGCGGCTTCATTGATGTTAGGCAGGGCTACGATAAAAGCTACGGGCACACCCTCATATTCAGCAATCTGAACATATTCCTCTGGCATTATCATGGTTAGTGTCTTAACCGTATCGAGAAACTCGTCTATCGCCAATGGCACGAAACCCCAGTTGTGCGCCCAGGCGTCATTGAAAATGTCGAGCATGACTTGCGCGTCCGCCTCCAGCTGGTCGCGTCGCAGTGGGCGCACGGTGACTTTATCGCCGACCCGCGCGGCGAGTTTGGTCATTACCCGAGGCGCTTCAAAATCGGGCCGTATGTGATAGGCCAGAACATCTTTAACCGGTTGATAGCCCTGCGCTTCGACACCCGCTCCGTACCAAGGCTTGCCGTGGCCCATTAACACAAACGGCGGTGTATCAAAGCCCTCCACCAAAAGGCCAACCTCTTCGTTAACATGTAGATTAAAAGGCCCGCGCACCTGGCGCATCCCCTGTTCTTTCAGCCAGGTTTCGGCGGCGTCGAACAGTACCTGAAAAACCGCGGGGTCATCCACTGCCTCCACCATACCGAAATAACCCATGCCGTCGTCGTATTGTTGCAAGTGCATGTCGTCTATTTGAGCAGTAATTCGACCGATAGCCTGGCCGTCTCGATAGGCTATCCAACCTTTCCAGCGCGCGTGCTGGAAAAAATGGTTCTTGGGAGAAAAACGCTGACGCTGCTCAAAGTTCAGAGGAGCGATCCAATTAGGATCATTTGAATAAATGTAATGCGGAACCGCCAAAAACGCTTTCAACTGCGCGGGGGCGCTTATCGGCTCTACCGTAATCTGCTGTGCCAGCTGAGTCGTCATAGAGAAGGTTTTTGAACTTCCAATAGGGTCACGGGGCGAAAGTATAGCTCGTGTTGCTGCAATGACAAAGAACTGTGAAAAAATACCTTTATATAACAAATAGTTGCCGCCGCTATAGGAATTATTTCTGAACTTTATCGTGTTCGGGCAAAATGCTGTAATAGCGCTGGCTGCAGCGGGTTTAACGAAGGCTCAGACCATGGCATCTACGGGTCTTTTGTCCCGTAATACGGCAATGCCGATGGTATTATTTCGCGTAATTTCAATTGAGGGGTAGTGATAGAATGCTCCCGCTGGCTTAAGTCAAATCGCGACAATAAGAATCGCGACCATGCGCTACATTAGAACAACAGGTACTCGACACTGAAAAATCTGCACCTGCTGTAATTACTTAACTTTCGGCTCGCCACTGTTGCCGACCAACATGGGGTACATATCCTTGCAGACTCCCGCTACACCAACTGCCAATACCATCCCTTTCAGGGCAGCTGACTTTGCCACGCTCACTGAGGCCCTAGACTATGCGGCCCAAGGTGAAACCGGCGCAAACTTTTACACTGGGCGCGGTGCCATCTATGAAAGCCTGCCCTACAGTGCATTGCGCGAACAATGCCGCGAGTTGGCCACTAAGTTACTGGGGTTTGGACTAGTCAAAGGCGATCGTGTTGCGATCATTGCGGAGACTGACCCCGAGTTCATTCGTTTTTTCTATGCTTGCGAATATGCCGGCCTGGTGCCGGTTGCACTTCCCGCCTCGGTAAAAGTTGGCGCCCACAGCGTTTACGTCAAACAATTACGACTGCTTTTGGAAGCGAGTGACGCTTCGGTTGCTGTTTCTTCAGAGGGTTACCTGAGTTTTCTGCGCGAGGCTGGCGAACACCTCGCGGTACGCATGATCGACACACCTGAAGCTTTCCATAATTTGCCCGCCACTACCGCCCCGCTGCCCCCGATCAAGGCTGACGATATCGCCTATATCCAGTACACCTCTGGCAGCACTCGTTTTCCCCGCGGTGTGGTCATCAAGCACCATACGGCCATGGCCAACTTGCAGGGTATTTCTGGAGCCGGCCTGGAAATGACCGCTAAAGATCGACTCATGTCCTGGCTGCCCTTCTACCATGACATGGGTTTGGTTGGATTCGTATTAACGCCTGTTGCCACGCAGCTCTCTGTGGACTATCTGGATACGCGTGAATTTGCCATGCGTCCGCGTCAATGGCTTAATTTGATGACCAAGGCTCGCAGTACCATTTCATTTGCGCCTTCATTTGGCTATGACTTGTGCGCCAGGCGGGTTCGCGAATCTGATATCGCCGGCTACGACCTCAGCAATTGGCGTGCCGCAGGCATCGGCGCTGAAATGATTCGCCCGCAAACCCTGGAGTCTTTCGCTGAAATTTTGCAACCCGCTGGATTTAACCCAAAATCCTTCCTCGCCTGCTACGGCATGGCGGAATGCACACTGGGGGTGAGCTTCTCTCCTCTGGGGCAGGGCTTCACCACACATTATATAGACAGCGACCATCTGGCTGACGCGCATGAAGCCTCTCTGATAGAGGAGAGTGAGGGCGACATTAGTGGCCGCGGGCGTCATTTCGTCAATTGCGGTAAACCACTACCCAGTTACGAGGTTGAAGTACGCGACGAAGATGGCAACAAGCTCCAGGACTGGAAAAGTGGCGTGATTCACGTTCGCGGCCCCAGTGTTATGTCTGGCTATTACAATTTGCCCGAGGAAACTGGCGATGTGTTGTCCGAGGACGGTTGGCTCAACACGGGCGATATCGGCTATCTGGTTGACGGCGGCATAACTATTACAGGTCGTAAGAAAGACCTGATCATCATCCACGGCAGAAACATCTGGCCGCAGGATTTAGAACACATTGCCGAGACCCAGCCCGAAATCAGGGTGGGCGATGCGTTGGCATTTTCTGCTCCAACAGAAGAGGGAGACGAGCAGAGCGTGCTTCTGGTTCAGTGCCGTGAAACCAATCCCACTGCGCGCCATAATCTGCAGCGCCGCCTTATCGCCCTGCTGCGCATGGAAATGAGCCTTGATTGCACTGTGGAGCTGGTCCCCAATAATGCTCTTCCCAAAACATCATCTGGAAAGCTGTCCCGCGCCAAAGCCCGCCTGAACTTTATCGCCGCGCACAGCCGTAATGCGACAGAGGATGTACCTTTACAGGCAAGCAACGCCTGAACCCTTGGTCACACAGCGCAGCCACGTTGCTGTAACCGGGGCTACTGGCTTTATCGGCCAGGCCCTGTGTTCCCACCTTATAAAAGAAGGCTTCAGTGTTTGCGCTCTGGTGCGTGATATCGTGCGCGCCTCCAGTCTCATTGATACAAACGTAACACTCGTTGCTGGCAGCCTTGATGACACAGAGAGCCTGCAGGTTCTGCTTAAAAACTGCGATGCCGTAATTCACTGCGCCGCAGCGGTGAGAGGCCAGTCTCAGGAAGACTTCAACCGCACCAATGTGCAGGGCACCGCGAGGCTGCTTGAGGCGGTGCAGAGTCAAAGTAAGATCCCAAAATTTCTAATGATTTCTTCTCTTGCCGCACGCGAGCCCGAGCTATCCTGGTATGCCAAAAGCAAATACCAGGCCGAACAACTGTTGCACACTCAGCCAGGCACACTTGACTGGACCATTTTGCGCCCGCCACCGGTTTACGGGCCGGGGGACAAGGAAATGCTACCCGTATTTAAGGCTATGGTTAGAGGAATAGCGCCAGTACCGGGTGACACCCGTGCCCGCACTTCACTGGTGCATGTAGACGATGTGGTGTCTGCGATCACTGCGCTATTAGGCATAGCACAGCTTGGAAGAGCCACATATACACTACATGACGGCAAGATCAACGGCTATGACTGGACAGAGATGGCGGACGAAGTTGCCAATGTATGGCACTGCAAAGTGCGCCTTGTGCGCATACCAGCCACACTGCTGAATGCCTTTGCCAGAATCAATCTCACACTGTCCAAAGTTTTGGGTTATGCCCCCATGCTTACCCCGGCCAAACTCAGAGAGTTGCGTCATCCGGATTGGGTTGTAAACAACACGGAGATAACCGCAGCCACCGGCTGGACGCCACACATCAGCTTCAAAACAGGCCTTGAAAAGTTGCGAGATTCGGTACTATGACCCGCATTAATAGTTCGCGCAACAGCAGCCAAAAGATATAATAAACACACTGATTTTTAACAGATTTTATAGTGGATAAGAGCGGTTTTGGCTGAATTTATCGTTGGCAATGCATTTCGCAAGATTGCACGCAAGCACCAGTGGCTACAGAATTTTCTGTGGCGCCTGGACTTTGCTCTGGTGTGGTGCCTGATCAAGTTTTTTGGCCTACTGCCTGTCGATGCTTCATCACGCTTTGGCCATCGCGTGGGCTCGATCATTGGGCCCATGATGAAGCGCAAGACAGCAGTTTACGAAGACAATTTTCACATCGCTTTTCCACAAAAGTCCGAGGCTGAAATCACAGCGCTGGCCAGGGCATCCTGGGGCACCGCAGGGCGGATACTAGGCGAATACAGCCATATGGACAAAATTTTGAAAGAACGCGGCGGCGAGAGAATCGATATCGAGGTGCAAGGCCCTAACACTTGCCTCCTCGACCCCAATCGGCCTGCCGTTGTCGTCGCAGCACATCTAAGTAATTGGGAAGTAATCGGCGCTGCATTCGCACGTTTGGGAATACCCAATACCACGCTCTATTCGCCGCCGACAAACCCGTGGATTGACCGCATGTTACTCAAGTCCCGCGAAAGCTTGCAATGTCAGTTAGTACCTCGGGATAACAGTGCAAAACGCCTCATGCAGTCCCTCAAAAAGGGGCGTACCATAGGCGTCGTAATTGACCGTCGAGTTGATGAGGGGGAGAAAATTCCGCTTTTTGATCAGGATAAGCTCACGACCACCATGCCAGCTAAGCTGGCTCTGAAATTTGACTGCGATCTGGTGCCGGTGCGTGTTGAGCGCCGCAAAGACGCGAATTTCAAAGTAACGTTCTACCCACCGATTAGTCCTTTAAATAGCGACGCCTGTGAATCTGATCAGGCCGTTGATATGATTGGCCAGGTTCACCGCCTATTCGAGCAGTGGATACGACAACAACCACAGGACTGGTTCTGTTCCAAACGCTTGTGGCCCAAGCGCAAACCCCAAAGCCCTGCAAAAAAGCAAGGCGAGATAGACGTAGATTCTTATGCAGCCTAGCAATGTAAATCAATCCGATGAACATCAATCCATCCGCTTGTTTAAAAACGAGTTGCTGGAACGACTCACTCACGTGCATCCCATTGTGCCTCTATTAGTGTGGGTTCCTGTTGCCCTGTGGCTAATATGGCGCAGTTTCGCCGTGCACCATCTGGCAGTATTGCCCGTTCTGGCGATAGGCTTTCTCGGCTTAGTGGTATGGACCATCACAGAATACTGGCTGCACCGCTACCTGTTTCACTTTCCCGCCCGCTCCAAAGCTGGAAAGTGGCTGGTTTATCTATTTCACGGTAATCACCACGACGACCCCAAAGACAAAACCCGTTTAGTGATGCCGCCGGCTGGCGCCATCCTCATAATGGCCATACTGTATTTGCTGTTTGGTTTGGTTGTACCTGCGCCATGGATAGAGCCCTTTTGCGCATTTTTCATTATTGGCTACCTTATTTACGACTATATCCACTACTCCACCCATCACTTTCCCATGCGCAACCCGGTGGCAAAATACCTCAAACACTACCATCTCAAGCATCACTATTCGGGTGAGGGTGGACGCTTCGGTGTAAGTTCACCGTTGTGGGACAAGTTGTTAAACACCGCTGGCAAGAAAAGCTGAGTTTAAGCGGTGCCTGAATACTACCTGATACCCAAAAAGGCAGGGCGCGCCTTCCCCGCGCTCGGTAAAGCCGCAAAAAAAGTAGAAGCTTGGGTATTTCGATTTTTATTCTGGCTGTTGGGCCTGCTAACGCCCGAGCGCGCCTCCTGGGTTGCGGCATGGGTTTTTGGGCTGCTGGGGCCACACTCCGCAATGGCTCAAAAGGTCCGGCGCAATCTCAGTGTCGCCTTTGAAGAAAAAAGTGACGACGAAATCAATAGTACAACTCGCGATGTGTTTAGGCATCTGGGCATGGCGTTGGCCGAGTTAATCAATATGCGCCAGATCTGGGACGAGCGGGAGCAGCGCATGCAGTTTGTTATCGACCCCGAGGCTCAGTCTCATCTTGACGCAAAAGGCGCCACCGTTTTTGTCACGGCCCACGTGGGTGCCTGGCAACTAACCAACCTGATTTCGCTACACCAAAACCTCACCATTACTACCGTTTACGCCGCCGAGTCTAACCCGCTGATGCACAATATGATGTACCAGTTGCGTGAAGCATTTGGGGTCAAGCTTTTGCCGGTACAGGCTGGCGTGCGGCCACTTTTACGCGAGCTCAATCAAGGCAATAGCATCGGCTTGGCCATGGATACCCGGTTAGACTCAGGCGAGCCCCTACCCTTTTTTGGTACAGATGCACTGACCAACACTACCGCTGCACGCCTCGCGCTACGCAGCGGGGCGGCGTTGATTCCCATCAGGGCAGAACGGCTGCGGCCGGGTTACTTCAAGATCAGCGTTATGGCACCCATTACCAGCCCCAACCCGCAAGATAGTGCCAGCGAACAGGCCTCAGCTATGACCGTGCTCATCAATAAACACTTTGAGCAATGGATAAAGGCCGCACCTCACCAATGGATGTGCCTCAAGCGACGCTGGCCCAAGCCGCCCAAAAATTAGGCCATAGCTCAAGCTGTTAATTGATCGATTAGGGCTAACAGCATGTGCGGCCTATGCGCAGAAAGCTCGTGGCTACCTCCATTAAGAATAACAATACGTATCAGTTGTTCATCATTGGGGCCATACTATTACTGCTGCGCATTGACCTCGCAGATTGCGTTGATGTTAATGCTCAGGAACTGTCCTCAGGTTGGCTCAAACTGACTTTAGGTGAATGCACCGAAGACCATGGGAAATTTTTATGAGCAAGGGACAAGACAGTAAAAAGAGTGCTAAAAAGAAACCACTTCTAACCGCAAAGGAAAAGAAAGCGGCGAAGAAAACAAAGAAAGCTGAAACGAATGTACTAGGAAATTAGGAGTGGTAGGGCTACTACAGTGGCCTTTTGCCTTTCCGACAGTGGCCGTGCGTTCTTACAGTGACACAAATTTAAAATGAATAAAACCGAGCATATAGAGCTATAACGCACAAAGCAGCCGACGGCGGAGCCGCCCGGCTGCTTTGTTTGTTAGATATTGCAGCCTAAACAGCTACAACCTTATTTGCACAAGGGCCTTTTTGACCTTGGCCGACTTCAAATTCAACCGCCTGCCCGTCATTCAATGTTGCGAATCCACCGCCTGCTTGAATTTCTGAATGATGGACAAAAAGATCATTGCCGCCATCTTCTGGTGTAATAAAACCAAAGCCTTTATCGGCATTGAACCACTTAACTGTACCTTTACTCATATTGTTTTCTCTAGTATTTTGATGAAAGATTGTGTATTCCCGACTCCAATTCATCGGTTGGGGGTCGAAATTTCGATATTCTCAGGTTTATATATCAGGTATCACCATCAGTGGTTGCATCCTGACCTTCTATCAATGGAGCCTGTTCGGGCTGAGCGTCCTCGGGGCTTTGGTCCATTTTTCTAAGGCGTTTTTCTTCCTTTTTCTTCTTTTTCGCAAGCTCTTTTTGCCGCTTTTCAAATGTGTAGTTAGGCTTTGCCATTAAATTTCTCTTGCTTTAATTTATGTATTATTTTGAACTAAAATACACAGCGCTGCAAGTTGCGGTTGCGTAGCAGTCCGCTGCATTGCCTTGCCAGGCGCTGATTACCTCAACCGCTCACTCCACTTACCAGCATTTTCATTGGTACAATTTTCTTCTGTATCAAAATTTACCTGCCGCCTTAGATCTTTAATATCTATATCAATGGACGACAGCTTTTCATTAATAAGTATACGCAACCCGTTTACATCTGTCTTTTGCAGCTGCTTGTTTGTATCGTAAATGCACACGACAGAAAGGGAGTCGGGAAAATTATTGTAGTTTGCAAAATGAGTTATCCATTTGAATCCATCATAATTTTCTTGCGCGATATCACAGACCTCCGTCAAAACCTCTATAATCGCATTGTCTGTCTTTTTGTCAGTCTTTCTCATTCTGATTGATGCCTAAAGCGTTGCACAATTGAAACCGGCCCTCTATCGCGCAGTCTACTCCTAACCATTAGAGAGGTCACACGTTGGTTATTTCCAACCTTGGAGCCAGCTGTCTTTGTTCTTAAGCTCACTCCACTGTATTGGTTCTGAGCGATTTGATATAACAGCCTCTATTAAGCAATGAACAACGTCATCATTCTCATCGAATTCTAGTTCTGTTACGAGGAAATGCCTCTCTTTCATAACTGGATTAACCGCAGTCCACTTACTATTGAGCAGTTTCTTAGGATTAATTTTATTCATTGACACTCTCAATTTGGCACCTAACAACGAAATCCACTGGAGGCAAAAAGGGGAACTGGTCTACCGTCCATGTGCAACTTCCTTGCAGGCTATTTCCTATAGTCAAACGTGGCCACTGTGATGTCCAGCCTGGGCCTACGTTCGCTCAGAAAGGCATTCATAGCCTCCCATTTCAAATTCACGACAGATCAATGGGCGCTTATCATAGATAGTGCAAAGCATAGTATGTCGATCCAACGCGGCACACCACCCATCATCTAAACGAGCCATAGTCATTCCACCCCACTGATCCACATTGACAAAACTTTCAGGCACACCTGTATCCGTAATAAGTATTACCTCTAAGCGACAACAATTTGCTTTGCAGGTTGAACAGCTTACATCACTGGACGAGCTGATCACGTCATCTTTCATTGTGGTTCATACGGCCTGTCGGCTTGTTATGTGGCCAGCTAATATGTTTCATTTTCATCGCGCACAGACACAAATAGATTACCCATGGAATCTACCCCCACATTGAATACGATTGGCCTGCAGCACACCTGACAATCTTCAATATACTGGTGCCCAGCCTCCTGCTGATCTATGAGCACGTCAATGGCCTCTCCACAGTATGGGCAACTAACAACTTGCTCCGTTAACGATTCCATAACCTCTTAGCTAGCCTCCGCTGCAACATAACGCTTTAGGCAAGTGCGCGTAACAGCACCTTGCCTTTTTCAAATGCAAATCAGGCGACAACACCGGCAAGGTCGCCCTTACTTTCCAACCATGATTTGCGGTCGCTGGCGCGCTTCTTGGCCAGCAACATATCCAGCATCTGGTTGGTACCATCTCCCGCATCAAGCACCAGGCGCACCAGACGGCGGGTGTCGGGATCCATGGTTGTTTCCCGCAATTGCAGGGGGTTCATCTCACCCAGTCCTTTAAAGCGCTGCACATTCACTTTACCTCGCTTTTTCTCAGCTTCAACGCGGTCCAGTATTCCCTGTTTCTCACTCTCGTCCAGCGCATAAAAAACTTCCTTGCCAACGTCTATGCGATACAGAGGGGGCATGGCCACAAACACGTGACCCGCGGCTACGAGCGGGCGAAAATGGCGAACAAACAAAGCACAAATAAGCGTGGCGATGTGTAAGCCATCTGAATCAGCATCCGCAAGAATGCATATTTTATGGTAACGCAGGCCAGACAAGTCGTCACTAGCTGGATCAATGCCCATAGCAATCGAAATATTATGCACTTCCTGCGAGGCCAATATTTCTTGTGAATCTACTTCCCAGGTGTTCAGGATTTTCCCTCGCAGTGGCAGAATCGCCTGAAAACTTCTGTCCCGCGCCTGCTTGGCCGAACCTCCGGCAGAGTCTCCCTCTACCAGAAATAACTCTCCCTGCGCCGGGTCCTCCCCTGAGCAATCCGCCAGCTTTCCCGGCAGCGCAGGACCCGCTGTAATTCTTTTCCGGGTTACTTTCTTGGCTGTACGCAACCGGCTCTGAGCATTGTTTATGCACATTTCGGCGAGCTTTTCCGCCTCTTCTGTGTGCTGATTTAGCCATAAACTGAAGGCATCCTTGGCCACGCCCGACACAAATGCCGCCGCCTCGCGTGACGATAAGCGTTCCTTGGTCTGGCCAGAAAACTGCGGGTCGGACAACTTCGATGACAGCACATAGGCACAGCGCTCCCAGATGTCATCGGCAGTGAGCTTTACCCCGCGAGGTAACAGGCTGCGCAGCTCGCAAAAGTCGCGCAGCGCTTCGAGCAAGCCTGTGCGCAAGCCGTTCACATGGGTTCCGCCCTGTGAGGTTGGAATCAAGTTAACGTAGCTCTCTGTTATTAGCTCACCGCCCTCGGGCAGCCACACAATAGCCCACTCCACACCTGCAGTAGCCGTGGCAAAACTGCCGGTAAATGGCTCCTCGGGTACGCACAGCTCATCGGCTGTCGCCCCCATGAGATAATCTCGCAGGCCATCTTCGTAGAACCATTCATCGGACTCACCCTTCGCCTCATCTTTAAAACGCACTCTCAGCCCAGGACACAGCACTGCCTTGGCACGCAAAACATGACGTAGTTTCGACACCGAGAAATTCACCGAGTCAAAATACTTGGGATTGGGTGTAAAGCGCACAGATGTGCCGGTATTGCGTTTGCCGCAGGTGTCAATCACGGTTAGCTCCGAGGTTTTCTCTCCATCGGCAAACGACATCTGGTGTACTTCGCCGCCCCGACGAATAGTAATTTCCAAATTGCTGGATAAGGCGTTAACCACGGACACACCCACTCCGTGCAAGCCACCGCTAAACTCATAGTTCTTATTGGAAAACTTACCTCCGGCGTGCAGTGTTGTAAGGATGACTTCAACGCCGCTAACGCCCTGCTCCGGATGGATATCCACTGGCATGCCGCGGCCATTATCGGTGGCAGTTATGGCGCCATTTTTATGCAGGATTACCTCAACGAGGTCGGCGTGACCGGCCAGGGCCTCGTCGATGCTGTTATCGATAACTTCCTGTGCAAGGTGGTTGGGACGCGTGGTGTCGGTGTACATTCCGGGGCGCTTGCGCACCGGCTCGAGCCCCGTGAGGACCTCGATATCTTCGGCGGTATATTCACTCATTCTTGTGGTTTTCTTCCTGTTATGCGGGTGATGATCCAAGGAATGGGAAGCTTTGGCAGCGCACTCTTCCCAGCTGATTATTCTGCACTACTGCAGGCATGAAGCGCTAGAGGTAACCCCCGGAATCCAGCTCAACAGAGAAAGAAACACCTTCCACGCGGGAAATACCGGTGTCGATGGAGCCGTCATCATGAAGGTCCATCCAGCGATATCCCGGTGGTTTGTCGTCCACCTTGAAGCCGGGGAGCCCCGGGGTAAACTGAACACAGGTTGAAGGGGATGCCAGCAAGGCGAAATCGCCGCGCTGCCGGTCAATTTGCTGATGCACATGGCCCCACAAAACAGCTCGAACAGAGTTGTGGCGCTCTAATACTTGAAAAAACTGGTCCGCGTCCGCTACCATTTGCGCATCTATCCAGGCACTGCCGATAGCCACAGGCTGATGGTGCAGGCATACAAGGCTATGCAAACCTTCATCGCTTGCCCGCTTAAGGCAATCGTCCAGCAGCGCTAGCTGCTCATGGCCCAGTTCGCCACCCACTTCCCCTGGAATCTGGGAGTTGAGCATGAGTATCTGCCAGTTGGAGACCCTGATTTCATTGCTCATCTGCGTATTAGGCCCCGAGTCAGCCCACATATCCGCCCAGCTATCATGGTTTCCCGGCAGCCAAAAACTGTGCTCACAAACTTGGTTAAAATAATCGCGCAAGCGCCCGTAAGCAGCATTGGCGCCATGATCAGACAAATCGCCAGTGCCCAGAACCAGGTCGGTATGGCCTCGCTCACGCAGCACCAAGTCAACAACGGCCTGCAGAGAGTGGTCGGTGTCCATCCCAAGCAATGTGCTGCCCGGTGCTTTACCCAGATGGCAGTCGGTAATTTGCACCAGCTGCACATTACCGCCCGGATGATCCAGGGAAATTTGTCGCAATTGCGACGGCGATTGTGTCAAGAGGCTGTTACTCGCATGGTCAAATCAGTCGCCGTTCTTGCCGGCGAGTATCGGGAGGGGCTGCAGGCTAATGCCCGTGTGCAAACAATGCTCTAACCATTCGGCCAGAAAAGCGTTTTGCTGACATTTTTCGTCCTGTTGAAACATGCGCTCGTTGGGATATTTATAGCGCGCCTTCACTCGTCGTTGAAATTGAAACATCCCCACCTCAGCCATATTGGCATCGTGATAAAGCCGCACCTCAACATTGAGCCCCCCTACCCATTTACTGTCGGAGCCCTGCTGTAACACCTTGAAAATAGTGGTGTAGCGACAGCGCTCCACAACTTCGAGTAACACTCGGGCAAACCCAACTTTAAACTCTTTTTTGTTGCTTACTTCATAGTCTGGGAACAAACGAATAAACCGGGCGTAATTGGCCTCACATGTACTGTGCAGCTTGGTCAGGTCCAGTTTATAAGCTTTCTTGTTGGCGAATTGCACGCAAACCCCTGAGATTTACAAAAATTAATTTGGCCTTCAGCGCCGTATGAGACGAGTAGCCCGGTACTCGCGATGAATGCCCCGAAATACCCTAGACACAATCTGAGTGTAGCACTTAAGATGATTTAAAATACGGGCATATTACATAATTTGCATAGACCGTTTTGCATGCGTCGAAGGCGAGACACTGTTAAACTGCCTGATGCTCAAAAACAGTTTATAAAGGAACATTACATGAAAAGCTCTCGAGTGGCGCTCATCGCGCTGGCACTCACTCTCTCGTCCGTCACCTCACATGCCGAATCCCTGCGCGATATCTACGAACTGGCACTGGCTAACGATGCACAGCTCAAAGCCGAGCAGGCCCAATACCTCGCGAGCCTTGAATCCGAGAATCTCAGCTTGTCGCGCTTGCTGCCACAAATTAATGCCAACTACGATTACTCAAACACCGACCAAGATTCTGTCAGTGAGAGTTTTGATATCGAAGGTGGTGCCGGTACCACAATAGAAACGCTAACCAATACCGATCTCGATAGAGACGGCTACCAGGTGTCACTCAATCAGCAGCTGTTTGATTTGCCCGCCTGGTTCAGCTTCCAGTCTGGCAAGGAACTAACAAAGCAAGCGGAAGCGATCTTTGCCGCCAATCAACAAAACCTCATTGTGCGTGTCGTCGATGCCTACTTGCTTGTGTTGCGCGCTCAGGACAACCTCTCAGCCTCCTCTGCAGCAGAGCGCGCGTTCGAACGACAACTTGAACAGACACAGCAGCGTTTCGAGGTTGGCCTGATTGCAATTACTGACGTGTACGAAGCGCAGGCCGCCCGCGATCTGTCCCAGGTAGAGCGCATCGTCGATGAAAACAACGTTTCGGTCGCACTGGAACGGCTGTCAGTTTTAACCGGCCAGCGCCACAGCAACATCGATATTCTACAGGAAGATTTTGCAATAAAACTACCGGAGCCTGCCGACCGCGCTGCGTGGGTAGATTTCGCCATGGAAAATAATTTTACCCTACAGGCAGCGCGATATTCTGAGGAGGCAGCCCGTCAATCAGCCAAAGCAAGTAAAATGGGCCATGCACCAACCGTCAGCGGCAGCTATGCCTACTCCGATTATGAAACCAACGGAGACCTGACGCGCAAACCAACAACCACCTTTGACACCTCGCCCGATAACACCACAGAGCAGCAAACCTGGCAAATTCGAGTAGATCTACCGCTATACAGTGGCGGCGCGCTTAGCTCCAATCGTCGCAAGGCAGCCCAGGATTTTAATGCCACGCGAGAAAACCGCATTAATTTGTCCCGCAACACAGTGACCAATACACGCTCGCTTCACATGACGGTTATCAGCGATGTCTCACGAGTTGCCGCGCGCAAACAGAGCATTGTTTCCACTCGCAGCGCCCTGGATGCTACCCAGGCGGGCTATGAAGTAGGAACGCGTAACGTCGTGGACGTATTGAATGCGCAAAATACATTGTTTTCTGCCGAACGCGATTACGCTAATGCACGTTATGACTATATTCTCAACATCCTCCGGCTGAAAGAGCAGGCGGGCCTGTTGAGCCCGGAAGACATCAACAATTTGGACTCTTATCTTGAGACGCCGCCGCCTCCCACGGCTGCGTCCACCAAGTAAACCACTGTGATTACAGGCCTTCCCCCGAATATAGAGTCCATCAAGGGTTTTTTAGCCGACGACGAAGCCGCTGCTCTTTACCAGCATGCAGCACTCGCCAGCGCCTTTGGCCCAATACTCGAAATTGGCAGCTACTGTGGCAAGTCGACCATCTACCTTGGCCTCGCGTGTCAGCCTAACAATCGAACGGTATATGCCCTGGACCACCATCGCGGTTCAGAAGAGCACCAACAGGGCGAGTTTTTTCACGACCCAGATCTATACGATAGCAATGCCGGGTTGATGGATACCTTCCGCGAATTTCGCAAGAACATTCGCGGCGCCGGTCTGAACGATGTGGTTGTGCCTATAGTAGCCGACTCAAACTGCGCCTCCAGAGACTGGCAAACCCCACTGGCCATGGTGTTTATAGACGGCGGGCACAGCCTTGATGCCGCTCTCACCGACTACCGTTGCTGGACACCACACTTAATGCGCGGCGGCGTTCTGGCTATTCACGATTTATTTTCCGACCCTCATGCCGGGGGACAGGCGCCCTACGCTGTATTCAGGATGGCGCTTCAATCGGGCCTTTTCGAAAAAATTGGGCAGGTAAACAGTCTGGGCCTGTTGCGGCGTCTTTGATCCCAACATAAGCCTTACCCATGTGATCAGCAGGGATTAGTCCTGGCCCGAGATGACGCGCGGCATACTTGTGGTGTTGTTCTCACGCTCCTGGCGAAGCTCTTCCAGCGCGTGGCGCACAATCTGCACCGCAGCAGTCAAACTGAGGCCGGCAATAATAGTCGCTGTAATAAGGTCGGGCCAACGGGATGACGTTGCATACACTCCCAGTGCCGCGATCATCACTGCGATATTGCCGATAGCATCGTTGCGACTACACAACCAAACTGAACGCATATTGGAGTCACCATCGCGATAGCGGTACAGGATGATTGCAACCCCCACATTGGCAATCAGGGCAGCAAAAGCAATTGCCCCCATAAGCGAGGCATCCGGCACACTGCCTGCTATGGCTCGATCAAGCGCAGCGCCGATCACCCACAGGCCAAATAGACCCATGCAGGCCCCCTTGAATAGGGCGGCTTTGGCCCTGACCGATAATGCCATACCCAGCACAAAAAGACTGATAGCGTAGTTGGCGGCGTCGCCAAAAAAGTCCAGTGCATCGGCCTGTAACGACATGGAACCACCTACGGCGCTGGCGATAATTTCGACAAAAAACATGCCGCCATTAACCACTAGTGCCACCCACAGTACTCTCCGAAAGACCGGGTCTTTGTGGCCGCCGTCAGGTCCACTTTCAGATGGGCAATGTGTACAGCCGACCATTATTACGCTCCTCCGGCACTGCCCGGTTCGCCAACGTGGGCTACCATATCTTCAATCACACATTGAATGTGCGCATCTGCCGCAACGTAAAATACCTGCTTGCCACGCCGCTCGGCTCGCACAATACGTGCACCGCGCAACAACCGCAGGTGATTACTTACCAGTGACTGCGAGAGCCCCAACTGCTCTGCGATATCTGACACGCTGATAGGTTGGTGCAGGCAGCACAAAATAATGCGCAAACGACTGCCGTCTCCCATAAGGCGAAACATTTCCGCCAAACGAGAAATGTCTTGGTCTGAAGCGCTCAGGGTACAGGAATCTATATGGGCAAGCATAAACACATCATCATCTATTAATATGTTTATATATTCACTTATAAATTACAGGGTGTCAAGTCCGAACAACAGCGTGCCTTGGTAAAACCGCGGAAATTGCGCAGGCAATAAGCAGAAATACCGTTGAAACCCACAAACAGGCTCCCAGCCCTGCTATCTGATAAAGCCAGCCGGACAGCACAGTACCCAACAGACGACCACCGGCGTTGGCCATGTAGTAAAAGCCAACATCCAGTGACACACCGTCTTGTTTGGCATAGCTGACAATCAGGTAGCTATGCAAAGACGAGTTAATGGCAAACAGTGCGCCAAATACAATCAAGCCTCCCACCAACACCCATTGGGCGTTGAACCCGCCGGCCAAACCCAGCGCGATCATCGCCGGGACGGCCGCCAATATACCTGCCCAGAACAGTGCGGAAGTCCCATCAGGCAACCTCGCTGACCGTAACCCGGTAACATGCGGAACCAGTGATTGAACAATGCCATAACCAATGACCCACAGCGCCAGAAAGCTACTGACTCCCCAGTAGTCCCAGCCCAGAACGCCGCTGAGATAAACAGGCAGCGCCACCACAAACCAGACATCGCGAGCGCAAAAAAGAAACATTCTAGCTGCCGACAACGCGTTAACCGCTGAGCTTTTGGAGAACATTTCGGAAAACTTGGGCTTGCGAGAAGCCTTGCCAAACTCTGTTTTAAGGGTGGACATGCTGAAGACCCAAACAAGTGCCAGAGCCAGAGCCATCACCGCAACAGCTCCCTTAAACCCCAGCAGTGAAAGCAGTGCTCCACCCAGAAAAAAGCCGACGCCTTTTAATGCATTTTTGGAACCGGTAAGAACCGCAACCCACCTGTATAGCCTGCCCTGAGCATCGGGCGGAAGTAGTAACTTCACAGAGCTTTTGGCGCTCATTTTATTCAGGTCTTTAGCAATCCCCGAAAGTGCCTGTGCCGCCATAACCCATGCAATAGTCAACGCACTGGCGGGCACCAACAGCATACCCAGAGCCAACACCTGGACGGCCAAACCAATATTCATGGTTTTGTTCAGGCCCAGATGGGCACCCAGCCAACCGCCGACAAGATTGGTAACTACGCCAAAGAATTCGTAAAACAGAAACAGCATGGCAATTTCAAGCGGGCTGTAACCCAGGCCATGAAAATGTAGTATCACCAACATGCGTAAAGCACCATCGGTGAGAGTGAACGCCCAGTAGTTGGCCGTTACCAACATATACTGGCGTATCTCCAAGGACAGATTACTTAGGAACATTGATTGAAACGGCTAAAGATTGAAGTGAAAAGCATCATACGACAGCACGTCAATTTTGAATGGCGACACGGGAGGGAATAGAGCGGCTGTACACACGCTTTTCGTCGACAACTACTGCAGGCGTGCTCACAACCCCAAAGGCCATGATGACCTGTGGGTCGGTTACTTTTTCAACAGTGGCCGCAACGTTTAGCGCCTCAGCGGTCGCGCCTATCGCCTGCGCTGTTTTGCTGCATGTAGCGTAGCCTTTGCCGAGAACTTTGAAACTTTTCATAAGATGCTTCCTAAATAACCTGTTCTGCAACATCAAGCCGCCTCGAGCTCGCCAACCATGCGCAGCAGGTCGATGACGCGGTTGGCATAGCCCCACTCGTTGTCGTACCACAAATACAGTTTTACCTGAGTGCCATTAACAACCATGGTAGACAGGGCATCGACAATACTGGAGCGAGGGTCTGTTTTGTAATCTATGGATACCAGCGGCCTTGTTTCATAGCCTAATATGCCTGCAAGCTCGCCAGAGGCAGCCCTTTCTAGCAGCGCGTTCACCTCTTTCACACTGGTCTGGCGATGCACTTCAAATACGCAGTCAGTCAGCGAGGCGTTAGCCAGAGGCACGCGCACTGCGTGGCCATTTAGCTTGCCTGCCAGTTCCGGGAAAATATGCGTAATCGCGGTAGCCGAGCCGGTGGTGGTTGGAATCATGCTGATGCCGCAGGCGCGAGCGCGTCGCAGGTCCTTGTGCGGCGCATCGAGGATTGTTTGGGTGTTGGTAATATCGTGAATGGTCGTCATGGAACCGTGCTTGATGCCGAGGTTTTCATGAATAACCTTCACTACCGGTGCCAGACAATTGGTGGTGCAGGATGCCGCGCTGACAATTGTGTGGATGCCAGGGTCATACGAATGATGGTTGACACCCATGACCACATCAAGAACGCCGGCTTCCTTGACCGGTGCAGTTACCAACACCCGCTTTACACCCTGATTGAGGTAGCCCTGTAAGGCCGCTTTATTTTTAAACTTTCCCGTGGCATCGATAACAATATCGCACTGCGACCAATCGGTCTCAGCAATGGCGCTGTTGGCGCTAAACACGAGACGAGAGCCTTCGATGGCAATTTCCCCGGCTTGACCACGGGCAGTGTGCTGCCACTTCCCATGCACCGAGTCAAAGTTGAGCAGGTGGGCAAACGTAGCCGCATCGCCGGCCGGATCATTCAGCTGCACAAATTCAAATTCCTCACTGTCCCAGCCTGCGCGCAAGCTGAGTCGGCCAATTCTGCCCAGGCCATTAATACCGACTTTGAAAGCCACTGTGTTACTCCCCCACTGTGTTGTTAACGCTGTACATCGACCGTTACCTCAGGCACTATTATATTCCAAATGTAGCATATTCTATTATTAGAATATAGATAGTATGAATATAGATAGTATGAATATAGATTTAGTAAAAATTTTTTCCTCGCTGGCCAATAAAACGCGTCTGCGCTGCCTTTATCTGGTGGCGGTGAATAATGAAGCCTGTGTGTGTGAGATTGTCGCTGCGCTAAACATCCCACAGCCCAGCGCCTCCAAGGCCTTGAACGCATTGAAAATTGTCGGGCTGTTAAGCGTGCGCAAAGAGGCTAACTGGAATTATTTCAGCCTGAACCAGGACATGCCCGACGGGGTTTCCGCACTGGTCGCCTCCACCATTGATGGCTTGGCATCATCAGCTGCCCACAGTGCAGATCAAGAGCGCTTTAAGCGCCTAGATTTACGGGATACACAATTGGTGTGCCGCCAGGAGTCATAGAGCTTGCCGACTCGGCCTGATCTTGTATCATCGGTGAATAAGCCATCTCAGGCCAGCAGGGCGCGAAGGACAAATCAGTGAGCAGTTCACAAACCAATAATCCATTGCACGGCATTACACTGGAAAAAGTTATCGTTGAGCTCGAGGAGTATTACGGCTGGGATGCTCTGGCGGGGAAAATAAATATCAATTGCTTCAAGTCTGACCCCTCGGTGAAATCGAGCTTGAAATTTTTGCGCAAAACGCCTTGGGCCAGAGAAAAAGTAGAGCAGCTTTACATCGCAACGTTCACCGGGACCAACCCCTGGATAAAGTCTTAATTAATCTGCTTCTTGGAATCCAGCGATTCAACATCGCGCAATTTAACCCGGGTAAACAACTCAGAAGCTGCGGTGTAATGCGTTAGCGCGTCAGCCGCAAGCAATATGGCACCGGCCGTCCAGGTGGGTTTCTCGTCTGGCCACAGCAGATCTTCCACCCACTGGTAACCTGTCCAATAGGAGCCATCAGTCGCTCGCCACTGATGCAGCCAACTATACACTGTCACTGCCCGGGCATGATCGCCTGCAGCCAATAGGGCCATCACCAATTCACAGGACTCTGCCACAGTCGCCCAGGGCTCGTCCGAGACGCAGCGACAGCCCAGACCCGTTTCAATAAACTCATCCCACCGGGCCAGCAAGCGCGCGTGCCCTTCGGCCTGGGGCAGAACACCCGCCAACACAGGGTAGAACCAATCCATGGAATAGCGGGCCTTGCTCTCCCAGGTGCGGTCAAAGCGCTCCGGTTTGAAGCGCAAAGCCTGGCCAAGATTGGCTCGAGCATCTTTCCACTCGGGTTTTTCTTCCCCCACAGTCAGCGCTATATTCATGGCGCATTCAAGACTTTTATAAATGGAGCTACACCCGGTGATCAGGGCATCGCATTTTGCTTTGCCGTCACCATCGACAGCCCAGTGAATTTCACCATGCTCGGTCTGCAGCGACAAGACAAAGCCAATGGCATTTTCAACCGCAGGCCAAAGCGCCTGTAAGAAATCACGATCTTTTGACACCAGATAGTGGTGCCAGACACCGGTTGCAATATAGGCCACAAAGTTTGTTTCACGCCGCTTACTGTTATCGATCTCTTCGCCTCGATAGGACGCCCACCAACTGCCGTCATCCAACTGCGCGCCGGCCAACCATTTGTAGGCACGCACCGCCGCCTCGTGTTCGCCGCCAATGGTCAAGCCCATTGCGGCTTCGATATGGTCCCAAGGATCGGTGTAGCCACTGTCAAACCAGGGTATTTCCCCGCTTGGGCGTTGCACGTTGAGAATAAACTCAACCGTAGGACGAAAAAACGCCTCGGGAAACATACCTCGGGTAAGGTAAAGCCCACTCATGTGCTTACATCCTTACGGAAATACATCACCACGCTTTTACCCATAACAGGGTTCATTACCTTCTCCAACATCCGGGTAAACGCCGGCTTATCCATGAGGTCCCAGACCAAAAAACGATGGTATTGCCCAATTAGCCAATTGCTGTCCTGAGTTTTCCAGAACAGACATTTCAACCACCAAAATGGCACGTGCAATGCGTGCGCCCAATGGTGGTAGTAGTGATTAAAACCGACCCTTTCAATTTCACCACGCAATTGATTACTGCGGAAAATACGCAGATGCCCGCCCAATACCTGGTGGTAATCATCACTGAGCGCCCAGCATATTTTCTCTGGCCAACGCCGGGGCACACTGGCACAAAACAAGCCTCCAGGTTTTAAAACACGTGATATTTCTTCCAGCGCACTGCGGTAATCGGGAATATGCTCCAGCACTTCGCTGCACATCACCTTGTCAAAGGTATTGTCGGCAAACGGCAGCTGTAAGGCATTAGCCGTGGAAAACTGCAGCGACTTTGCACCGTTACCTGCCTCCTCAAAATCGCGAAACTTGCCCTGCGCTGCTTTCAAGTCGTCCAATGACAAATCGATGCCAATAACCTGTACGTCCGCCTCTATGTAGGCGGAAATGGTATGACGACCTTCACCGCAACCCAGATCGAGTACAGTATCGCCCGACTTCAGCGGAAAGTAGTTGAAATCAACGGTCTGCATGATTCAACACCTGTTGATAGTATTTTGCCATCTGAGCGGCGCACACATCCCAGCAAAACTTCTGCAGAATTCGCTCGCGCCCCTGCGCGCCTAACTGGTCGCGTTTATCGGGATGCTGCAACAGGTCATCGATTGCATCTGCTAACGCATCGACACTCTTGGCCGGCACAATAACACCGGCGTCACCCACAACTTCCGGCAGTGCCCCGCCGTCCGTGGAAATAACGGGCACACCACAGGCCATTGCCTCTCCGGCAGGTAAACCAAAGCCTTCATACACCGAGGGTACAACCGCAATCGTCGCCTCGGCATAATAACGCACCATTTGTGCGGTACTGATGCCACTCACAAATTGCACTTTGTCAGCAATACCCAGATAGTTAATCAGGCGCTCGGTTTTTCCACCGGGCATGGGCTTGCTGACTATCAACAATTCAAGATCGGGGTATTGCTGTAAAAGCTTCGCATAGGCTCGCAGTAAATATCGCAGCCCTTTAAGCGGCGCGTCGGCAGATGCAGTGGCCATTAATTTTAGACGCTCGCGCTCAACCTCCGGCATCGGCATAAATTCGTCTGTGTCGATGCCGTTATACACAATGTCGATGCCCGCGGGCTGGATGCCGAAATCTTTGGCTATATCCTGTCTGGAACAGTCCGACACCGTCACAATATTATGCAGCTGCTTCACGACTCTGCTCTGCATGGTCAAAAACGAATGCCAGCGTTTGATCAACAATCGCTCGTACCAGGTTTTAGCTGCACTCAGGGCTATGCGTAAATCACTGGTGATTGGGTGGTGTACTGTGGTCACCAGGGGTAAACCCATTGCCTGGATTTGCAACATACCGTCACTCAAGCTCTGGTTGTCATGAATCAAATCGTAATGGTGGCCATTTCCTTTCAAGTACTTCACCGCGCGGCGACCAAAGGTGTAAGGTTCGGCGAAACCGCCCGTCAATTTGCTCAGCCACTCGATAATATTAGTCCAGGAGCTCAAATGGTGAGGGCGAAGTGACCCCAGACCATTGGCAAACAAATCGAGGCTTGGTAGTTCAATCAGTTGTACCCGGGGGTCCAGATGCGGATAAGGCGGTCCCGAGATCACATCCACGCTGTGTCCAGCCTCCACCAGAGCCTTACTCAAGTATTTAAGATAAATGCCCTGCCCTCCGCTATAGGGCTGGCTGCGGTAGCCCAACAGGGCAATACGCAGGGGTTTTACAGGCCTTACAACTGTGCCGGGGTCATCGCCCGAGGCCGAGATTTCGGGGGCCACGGCGAGAGAGTTGCTAGAGTTTTTTTTCTGGTAACTGATAAGACCAACCCGCGTGAGGAAAAAAGGCTAGATTTTAATCAGCTTGAGATGGAAAATCCACCATCTTCACCACTACTCGACCGCGCACAGCAGTGCGGTATATCGTTTTGCACCATCATTTTGGCGTATAATTTCTGCTTTGTTTAGAAGGGTTCATGCCAATGAGCGGCTCAAACTACAAAGGTATTATTCTGGCAGGTGGTTCGGGTACTCGCCTGCACCCCCTTACCAGCACCGTCAGTAAGCAGTTAATGCCCATTTACGACAAACCAATGATTTACTACCCCCTCGCCACATTAATGCTCGCTGGAATACGGGACATCCTGATTATTACAACACCCCGCGACCAGAGGGCTTTCAGTGATTTGTTGGGAGATGGCGCCCACTGGGGTTTAAATATCAGCTATGTGCCCCAGCCCAACCCCGACGGCCTGGCTCAGGCTTTCATTTTGGGAGAGGACTTCATCGGCAATTCTCCAGTAAGCCTGGTGTTAGGCGACAATATTTTCTACGGCGGTGGTTTCACTGACAAACTGACCAGCGCTGCCGAACGCGATGCTGGCGCCTCCGTGTTTGCCTATTACGTACAAGACCCCGAGCGCTATGGCGTAGTGAGTTTTGATAAGGCGGGCATGGCCCTGGGTATTGAAGAAAAACCCGACAAACCCAAATCACACTATGCGGTGACTGGCCTGTATTTCTACGACAACGATGTGGTGGATATCGCCAAAAACATCAAGCCCTCCCATCGCGGCGAGCTTGAAATTACCGATGTTAATAAAGTGTATCTGGAGCGCGGCGATCTCAATGTCGAAATCATGAGCCGCGGCACCGCTTGGCTGGACACCGGCACTCACAACTCATTGTTGGACGCCGCTGTATTTATACGTGTAGTGGAAGAGCGACAGGGGCTGAAAATTGCCTGCCCCGAAGAGGTGGCCTATCGCATGGGCTATATCAGCGCTGAGCAATTGCTCGCCCTGGCTGCTCCGTTGGAAAAAAGTGGCTATGGTTTGTATCTAAAGCGCTTGCTCGATGAGAGCGGAGTTGTGTTCCATGAATATTGAGACTACCGCCCTGCAAGACCTCCTGCTCATCACACCCCGGGTATTCGGCGACGAGCGCGGTTTCTTTATGGAAACCTGGAACCATAACAGCTTTGCCGATGCCGGCCTGGATCTGGCATTTGTGCAGGATAATCACAGTCGCTCTTCCCGGGGGATTCTGCGTGGCATGCACTACCAAACTGAAAACACCCAGGGAAAATTGGTTCGGGTCAGTCGAGGCGAAGTGTTCGATGTTGCAGTGGACTTACGCCGTTCGTCCCCAACATTGGGGAAATGGTTTGGCGTTACCTTGAGTGAAGACAATCACAAAATGCTGTGGGTTCCACCGGGCTTTGCCCATGGCTTTTACGTCACATCCGAGACCGCAGACTTTCAATATAAGTGCACCGATTCTTACAATGCCTCCACTGAGGTATCACTGGCATGGGATGACTCAACCGTGGGCATCGAGTGGCCGACGGAAAGTGGGGGTACTCCTCAATTATCTGGAAAAGACGTGGAAGGTTTAGCCTGGGGTGCTATACCGCTGTTTGATTAAGGCGGCTGGCGCATTGCGTCGAGCTTTGCGCCCCTTCAAACTATAAACGATAGGCATATGTGCCGACTCTGCCGGTGGCCTCAATCATCGAGAAACCTACGCTCGTAGCTTTGTTACCGGGGCGGACTTCCCAGGTGGTATTACCCAAGATGCCAACCGCAATGCCTTGGCTCGCAACAATACGACGTCAATGGCGGTAGAAATTCACCAGACAACTTCACACTGGCGAGGAAACAGGTCAAACACACTGAGACAACCTTATAAAAAGCCGTGCTCCCCGCAGGTTAACCCTATTGACAATATACCGCTTAGGCGTAGATTTCTTGCTGGAGAAGTCGTCGGCTTGCTGCATCTACAGAAGCGGCCGCCACCAGTCCTCGTTGTCCAGATACCAGTCCAGTGTGCGCTTCAGACCCGTCTCAAAACTTTCGTGAGGAAGGTAGCCGAGCTCACTCATAATTTTGCTGGCATCAATCGCATAGCGCCAATCGTGACCCGCTCGGTCTTGAACAAACTCAATAAGCTCAGCGGCACTGCGCCTGGTGGCGCCGGGCGCCAGAGGAAACCGCTCGGCTAACGCGGGGTCGGCAGCGAAGCGTGCATCCAACTGTTCACACAGCAGTTTTACGATAGCCAAATTCGACCACTCGTTGTTACCGCCAATGTTGTACACCTCTCCTACTACGCCCTTCTCCAATACCAACTCAATACCGCGACAGTGATCTTCTACATAAAGCCAATCGCGAATATTACTACCATCGCCGTACACAGGTAATGGCTGGCCTCCCAAAATATTGGTCAGGCAAAGCGGTATCAGTTTTTCCGGAAAATGAAACGGCCCGTAATTGTTGGAGCAGTTACTCGTGCTCACCTGTAAGCCATAGGTGTGATGATAGGCGCGCACCAGATGATCAGAGGCCGCCTTGCTTGCCGAGTAGGGAGAATTTGGCTCGTACCTCTGCGCCTCAAAAAAACCGGGAGCATCCGGGGCGAGTGAACCATAAACCTCGTCGGTGGACACATGGTGAAAGCGATGGGGAATAACCGCCGGCCCACCCAACCAGACTGCCCGTGCTGCCTTGAGCAAGCTGTGGGTGCCCACGATATTGGTTTCAATAAAATCATCGGGACCGGTGATAGAACGGTCCACATGGCTCTCCGCTGCAAAATGCACCATCGTATCGATGTTGTGCTCGCGCATCACCGCCTGTACACGCTCAGAATCACAGATATTGGCGTGCACAAAGCTGAAATTCTTGTTAGTACCTAAACCGTGCAGATTGGCCTGATTACCCGCATAGGTTAACGCATCGTAGCCAACCAGCGTGTCCTGTGGATGCTGCTGCGCCCAGTAGTGCATAAAGTTGGCACCGATAAATCCTGCGGCGCCCGTCACCAACAGCTGTTTACGCATTACCGTGTTCCTTCATATCCAATAACATGGAGCGCAGCTGGTCTCGCCAGGGTACTCCCTCTACTTCAAAATCGCGCCAACTGTTGGTTTTATCCAGCACACTATAAGCTGGCCGATGTGCCGGCGTGGGGTAACTGCTGGCCGGGATAGGCTTTACTGCTACTTGATTATTAAGCAGCCCAGTCGCCCGACCCTCCTCATAGATTGCACAGGCGAAATCATACCAACTGCAGACTCCCGCATCAGACCAGTGATAATTACCGCGCAGTTGCGGGCGTTGCACTGCGGCCCAAAGTACCTGCGCCAAGCCTCTCGCCCAGGTGGGTGTGCCCAACTGGTCGCAAACAACGCCCAGCTCTTCCCGCTCCGACATCAGCCGCAGCATAGTTTTCACAAAATTACTGCCAAAACGTGAGTACACCCAGGATGTGCGCATAATCAAAGCCTCGGGCAGCACACTCTTTACAGCCAGTTCACCGGCCAACTTCCCGCGGCCATACTCACTAACCGGCGCCGCTGGTGAGTCGGCCTGGTAGGGTTGGGTGGCTTCGCCATCGAAAACGAAATCGGTCGACAGGTGTATCATTCGCACATCGTTGGCCGCACAGGCAGTGGCCAGATATCCCGGTGCCAGAGCGTTCACTCGTCGCGCCAACTCAGGCTCAGATTCCGCTTTATCAACAGCCGTATAAGCCGCCGCATTGATGAGAACATCGGCTTGGCAATCACGCAACATATTCACTATCGCCTCGGGGTCTGAAATATCCAGCCCTCTGCGGTCCATACCGATACAGTTAAACATCGACCCGGCAGTTAAGCATAACTCCCGGCCAAGCTGTCCTCCTGCACCCGTAATGAGCACTGTTTGCTTCAAAGCACTTCCTCTGGCATGGTAAATTCAAAGGCTATATTATACCGGCGAAGCGGTGAAGCCCACCGCGAGAGCAAACTCTTCTCCACTGTGTTTTTCATTTACTTCCATAAAGAGAGGCAGCGAAAATTATCGATACGCAGCCAGACGAAGAAACCTTACATCAGTGCGCCGCCTTGCTGGCCGATGAAAAACTACCCGATGGCTGGCAAATGGACTCCAGCTCCGGATATACCCACGTGGCCCACCATGCACAATGGCAGCTTTATTATCGGGAGTTCCCCCCCCGCAGCCCCGCTGAAAAGTTCAAGTCTCTGTTTAGAGGCAGTGATGCCACCCGCGCCTGGAACAGCAACCAAAACTTGCTGTGGTCGGGTTTTGGTGCGCCGCCTACCGTGGCAAGGGGAAAGCTGCCCAACGATACAGAATATATTTTTACCGGCTCCGCGAAAGGTGAACGCCTCAGTCTTTGGATTAAACAAGCGCATAATAACGAAATATGGAGCAGGCCCACTGAAAAGTGGCGATTACTACGAGAGCTGGGCATTTTTGTAGGGCGTTTGCACGCCACCGGTTTTATCCATGGCAACCTGCAAACGCTCAACATTTTAACCAACAAGGGCCCCTCCCGATTTGAGTTTTTCCTGATCAATAATGAACACAACACACAAATACAGCCTGTACCGGGTAAGTTGCTATTGCAAAACCTGATGCAACTTAACCTGCACCTGCCAAGTGAGATAAGCCGGTGCGACCGCCTGCGTTTTTTCCGTGCATGGCACTCGCAAATGAGGGACCTATCAGATCTGGAAGCCAAGCTGTTAGCCCGTCGCTCTTACCAGTGGGCTATGTCGCGTCTCAATTATACCAAGGTGACCCCTGCGCCGGACTAAATTCTGGCCTCTATCCACCCGGCCAGGTCACCCAGCACTTGGAGGCGTTCCGGCTCATTAAATATCTCGTGGTATAGGCCATCGTATATTTTCAGGCTTTTGTCAGTAGAGCTTATACCTCGATAATAAGCGTCGGAGCCAGCACTGGTAGTCATTGCATCGGCACTGCCATGCATTACAAAAACAGGCAATGTAATTTTGTTCTGGTCTCGTTCAACCCGTTCCATTTCCTTGAACAATTCTACGACCAACCTGGCACTGGCCTTACCGTTGTGCACCAGTGGGTCCTCCAGGTAATCTTGCACCACCTGAAGGTCTCGGCTGATTTGTGTTGCATCGAGTTGCAACAGACCTATTTTCGGCAACCATCGAGAAAACAGGCGCGCTAAAAACATGGCAAACGCAGAGGGCGGTTCTGCCGCCTGCAGTGCCGCGCCCGACAACGCAGCGGCGGCAAATTGGTCCTGGTGATCCAAAAGGTAACGCGCCGCTATTAAGCCACCCATGCTGTGTCCAACCAGAATACACGGCAACCCCGGGTACCAACTGGCTATCAATTCCCGCAGCCCATCCAATGGCTGTAAATAGTCATCAAAGCTGAGCACGTGAACTCTGTCACCGGCAGAGGCGCCGTGGCCCAGATGGTCGGGCGCTACGACTGAAATTCCGCGTTCGCCAAAAAATTCGGCGAAGCCTTGGTAGCGGCCACCGTGCTCACCCAAACCATGAGCCAACAAAATTATTGCCCGTACCGGCGCATTGGCGCGCCAGTGTCGGTAAAAAATACCGCCGCCAAGCTGGCCTTCTTCACCCTTGTTCGAGCCAACGCCTTCGGTCTGACTATTGGTATCGACCGGATCACTCATAGTGCTGTACCCCTGTAAATTTATGTTGTCGTTGGCAGCTTGCCGGGTGACTGCATCATAGCGCGGAGTTGCACGCCTGCCGATTCATTCAGCCTTCGGGTGTAAACATTTGTTGCCACTTGTCGTTCACCGCCTGCCGCTGGCGAGTAAAGCGATCTGCCGGAGCGATACCCGGATGTTGCTGCAAGGCGTACTGGTGTGAGGCAGATCGATAGGCC
The DNA here is from genome assembly GCA_047650635.1 of Halioglobus sp. GTDB lineage: Bacteria > Pseudomonadota > Gammaproteobacteria > Pseudomonadales > Halieaceae > JBALVT01. The sequence continues at coordinate 250,968 of JBLHNQ010000001.1, read as the reverse complement.
AGGTAGGCTTCGGTAAGCGCGTTACACTCACTGCTTGTAAATAAACCCTCGCGACCCAACACCTCCAGAATTCGAATATTGTCTGTCCAACGCGCCAACTCGGGAATACGGTGGGACCACGCCAGTACCGCATACTGCACCATAAATTCGATATCGACTATCCCCCCCGCGTCCTGCTTGAGATCGAACTCTGTATCCTTTATTTTCCCCGGCGGCAGTAAATGTTGCCGCATCTTGCTTCTCATGCGCTGCACATCTTGGGCCAGCTCTGGCAGGTCTCTTTCCCGGCACAATATGTCGGTGCGCGTTTTCTCCACCTGCCTTGCCACCTCGACATCCCCGGCAACAAAACGGGCGCGCACCAGAGCCTGATGTTCCCAAGTCCAGGCGGTGTTTTCCTGATACTGCCTGAAACCCTCGGTGGTTATTACCAACATGCCCGACGCCCCGGAAGGACGCAGCCGCATATCGACATCATAGAGCTGCCCCATGGTCATGCGGGTATCCAGAATGTGGATTATGCGTTGCCCCAACCGAGTATAAAATACGGTGTTATGAATGCTGCGCTCACCATTGGTTTCACCCTGTTTGTACGCATCGTATACAAACACCAGATCCAGGTCTGAACCATAACCCAACTCTATGCCGCCCAATTTGCCGTAACCAAAAATAGCAAAACCATTACCCTTGCCCGGCCTCGCTGGTTCTCCATATTTTGCAGCCAGGTCTGCCCAGGCCACATAGATAACCTGTTCCAGAATGACTTCGGCAATCCAGCTTAATTTGTCACTAACCTGCATTAAGGGAAGACGCCCAGCCAGCTCACTAGCGGCCACTCGCAACACGTGAGATGCCTTGAAATACCGAAGGGCATCCATTTGGGCTTCCAGGTCATCTAACGCAAGGCGCAGCACCTGCTGGCGCAGTTCGTCACGCAACAAGAGTTTGTCGGGTGCGGTATACAGGCTTTCACGATTTAGCAGTTCATCGAGCAGCACAGGGTGCTGTGACATCGCTCTGGCAATCCAGGGGCTGACTTCGCACAGTACAAGTAGCTCGTGCATGGCCGGGGGGTTTTCTAGCAGCAGCGCCAAATATGCGCTGCGGCGTAACACGGAGGTTACCAGCGGCATTACCCGCTGCAAAACCAGATCCGGATTGTCGGTTTCGCCGCAGCCCAGCAACAACTGTGGCATAAACTGTTGTAACCGCTCCTTGCCCTCGCTCTGCAATGTAACAACACGGGGGTTTTGACTCAGATCTTGCAGTAATTGCTGTGACTTCTGGGGGTGAGAAAAACCCAGCTCCGCCAAAAACTCCGAGGAAACGTGGTCTGTCCAGTGCTGCAGTTCACCGGCGTCTTCACTGTCGCTGCCGCTCTCGTCGGCGGCAATCAAGGCCTCAAAATGGTGTGCCACCAAGGCCCGGAAGCCGTCCAGCTTCTCGATATAGCTGTCCCAGTCATCAAAACCCATAACGGTGGCCATAGCGAGGCGCTGCAGCTCATCGATGGGCAGCACTTGAGTTTGCTTATCCTGGTAGCCTTGAATTGCATGCTCGCTATCGCGTAGGAATAAATAGGCACTTGTAAGCTCGGCAACGGCTGCGGCGGGCAAGCACTCCAATACCGCACATTCTTGCAATACTGGTAATAATTCCTGGCGCTGTAAACCCAGATCTCTGCCCCCGCGAATCAACTGAAAACACTGGGCAATAAATTCTATTTCTCGAATGCCACCGTGTCCGAGTTTCACATCATCGTGCAGGTTTCGGCGCCGAACTTCACAATTGATCATCGCCTTCATACTGCGCAGGCTGTCGATAACACCAAAATCTACATAGCGGCGATACACAAAAGGCTGCAGCGTTTCCATTAACTGCGCAGCACACGCGGTGTCGCCGGTCACTGGTCTCGCCTTGATCAGTGCATACCGTTCCCAGTCGCGACCCTGCTCCTGATAGTACTGTTCCAACGCATTAAAATTCGACACCAACGCGCCGCTATCGCCATAGGGGCGCAGACGCATGTCCACACGAAAAACAAAGCCATTAACCGTCACCTTGTCCAGCGCCGTGATCACTGCCTGCCCCAGCTTGGTAAAGAACTCCTGGTTGCTGATTGAGGCAGTTTCGCTATCGGTTGTGCCGGCTTCCGGGTAAACAAAGATCAGATCGATATCAGACGACAAATTCAGCTCGCGCGCACCCAGCTTGCCCATGGCCAGCACAATCAACTGCTGGGGAGAGCCACTTTCCAAGCCTATGGGTACACCAAAACGTTGCTCGAGGTCTCGAGCACAATACGCCAGTGCCTCTTCAATACAAGCATCGGCAAGCAAGGAGGTATCGCGCACCGTCTCCTGCGTGTCGGCCAGTCGACAAAAATCTCGCCACAAAATTCGCAGCATATGAAAGCGGCGAAAACGGCGCAGTACCGGGGCCAGCGCCGCGGTTTCATCGTTTAGCAGTTGCTGCAGGGAACTGCGCAGTGCGTCTAGCTCCTCACCAGCGCGCAGGGAATTCTGCAAGCTTCCGGTGAGCAACAAATCCCGCAGCACCTCGGGGTAACTACGCACCGAGTGTGAAAAAAACGGGCTACAGGCCAGTATCCGCGACAGCTGCTGCTGCACAGAGGGGGCAGCACACAAGCCCTCCAGCTCTGCGGCAACTTCAGGCTGGGCACGCTCCAGAATTTGTTGCCAGGCAGATTGCGCGCGCCCTGCGAGAGTTTCATTCAAGTTGGTTTGCAGTGGAGTCATGTATTAGCCGTCCAGCATGGGAGCGACTCGCATCACTTCCTCAATCGTGGTCTCACCTTTTGCTACCCGGGAAGCCCCACTGAGGCGCAGCGTTCGCATACCCTCTTTCATGGCAGTGCCTCGAATTGCTGCCGTGTCGATATTGCCAATGATATGCTCCTGCACTGCCCGGCTGTTCACCAGCACTTCATAAATTCCCTGGCGACCACGGTAGCCAGTGTCCCTACAGCTCTTGCAACCTACCGGTTTAGCCATTCGCTTGGGTGGCGTTACCTTCCACGGCTGGGTTAACTCTTTCCACGCGGCCTCATCTACAGCGGTAAAAACCTTGCATTTGGGACATAAGATACGCACCAGGCGCTGGGACATAATGCCCCGCACAGTGGCTTTAATCAGATAGGAAGGAACGCCCAATTCCAGCAAACGCGAGATGGAACTGGGAGAATCGTTAGTATGTAGCGTGGAAATTACAAGGTGGCCGGTGAGGGCCGCCTGCACCGCCATATTGGCTGTTTCGAGGTCGCGAATCTCTCCCACCATAATAATATCCGGGTCCTGACGCATCAGCGCACGCACTCCGCTGGAGAAGTCGAGATCAATACTGTGGTTGACCTGCATCTGGTTAAAGGCGGACTCAATCATTTCGATAGGGTCCTCAATAGTACAAACATTGACCTCCGACGTGGCCAGTTTGCGCAGGGTGGAGTACAGCGTAGTGGTTTTACCCGAGCCGGTAGGCCCGGTTACCAGAACAATGCCATTGCCACTGTCTGTCATGTGCTGCCAGCGTTCCAAATCGATATCAGCCAGGCCCAGTTCACCAAACGATTTTTGCAAAACATCGGGGTCAAAAATACGCATCACCAGCTTTTCGCCGAAAGCGGTAGGCAAAGTGGCAAGGCGCAACTCCACTTCGTTGCCCTCGTGCGTGCGAGTCTTTAAACGGCCGTCCTGGGGACGACGCTTTTCCGCAACGTCCATGCGTCCGAGAATTTTGATGCGGCTTGTAACAGCGGCACCCACCTGCTGTGGCAGCTCATAAACGCTGTAGAGCACGCCATCGATACGAAAGCGCACATTGGCGACGTCGCGCCGGGGCTCTATGTGTATGTCACTGGCGCGCTGTTCGAACGCATACTGTAGCAGCCAGTCAACGATGCTGACTATGTGTTGGTCATTGGCGTCCGGGTCTTTCATGGAGCCTAGATCGAGCATCGCCTCTAGGTTCCCCGATTTTGCCGGCGCCTGTGAACGGCCTGCGCCGCGCACCGAGCCGGACATGGTATAAAACTCAGCGGTGTGCCGGCTTATCTCACGGGGATCTGCCAGTACTCTGCGTATGGGTTTACGCAAAACATGCTCCAGGTTGCTCTCCCAGCCCCGCACAAAAGGGTCGCAGCTGGCGATAATCGCTTCGTCTTTACTCACTTCAACGGCCAATATGCGATGCCGCTGGGCGAACGCTTTTGACATCACTTCGGTGATAGCACCCAGGTTGATTTTGAGGGGGTCGATCTGATAAACGCTTTGGCCAGATTTTTCAGACAACCAGGCGAGTATCACTTCCATGTCCAGCATCTTGCCCGAACTGGCTTGGTCGGCCAGCTTTTGTTCCGCCAAGTAAACAGCAGGGTGAACACTGCCTACGACAGCGTTGCGAATTCGCTCCAGATCTTTTTTGGCAAGCCGACCATCGGCATTCAAATCAAGTGCCATGGTAGCCAGAGTCAGCGGCTGCTCCATCAATTGCTCGCCAAAGTTCGTCGACATATTTCAATCCAGATTACGCGGTTCATACACCGTTTATGCTAACACAGCGGCTTGCAGAATCGCGTTGCTTTCATACCTGCTGAAATGCCCCAGACACAACATGCCCCCTAACAATTACGTGGGTGTTTTTCTGTGACAGACTCCAAGATAGCCCCTATACTTCGCGAACTGAGACAAGGAGCAACAATATGGCTGGTATAAATCCCCTGGGTAATTTGTTTGGTCGATCGCCTATTGGTCCGATCCAGAATCACATGACGGTTGTAGACTCAGCGGCACAGCACCTGTGCAGCTTCATTCAGGCCACGATTGACGACGACTGGGAAAAAGCTGAAAAGGTCTACAAGCAAATTCTGCAAGCAGAGCGCGAGGCCGACCGCCTGAAGCGCAACATTCGTCAAAACCTGCCCAAAAGTTTATTCCTGCCAGTTCCCAGAGGTGATCTGCTGGAGCTGGTCACTATTCAGGATCATGTCGCCAATCGTGCCAAAGACGTGGCTGGCATCATTACGGGCAGACACATGCAGTTCCCGGAGAAAATGCAAAAAGGCATCATGGAGTTTGTCCGCACCTGCGCTGCTACTTCTGCTCAAGCCCTGGTCTCTATCCAGCAATTGGATGAGCTGCTTGAAGTGGGCTTTACCGGACGAGAGGTAAAGCTGGTTGAGAGTATGCTTAATGAGCTAAACCGGCTGGAGGGAAAAACCGATAAACAAGCCATCGCCCTGCGGTTAAAGCTGTTTAAAATAGAGCACAAGCTGCCGCCGGTAGAGGTGATGTTCTACTACGAAATTATCGGGCTGATCGGCGGTGTTGCCGATGCCGCCGAAAATGTCGGCGACCGCCTCCAGATAGTAATAGCCAAATAGGTTTGTCCAAATGACTATTATTGCAGAACACGCAACCTTGTTTCTGGTTTTGGCCTGTGTTTTTGGCTTTTTCATGGCCTGGGGAATTGGCGCCAACGATGTAGCCAACGCCATGGGAACCTCTGTGGGTTCGCGCGCCCTGACCATCAAGCAGGCAATCTTGATCGCCATGGTCTTTGAGTTTTTGGGTGCCTACCTGGCCGGCGGTGAAGTCACTGCCACTATTCGCAAGGGTATTATCGACGCCGATATTCTCGCTGACAGCCCCGAGCTCCTGGTGTACGGCATGCTCTCGGCGCTACTGGCCGCGGGCACCTGGCTAATGATAGCCAGCATTAAGGGCTGGCCTGTTTCAACGACACACACAATCGTGGGCGCTATTGTTGGCTTTGCCTCAGTGGGCATCTCTGTCGATGCGGTTCACTGGGGCGCCGTTGGTAAAATAGTCATGAGCTGGGTGGTGTCGCCTGTACTAGCGGGCACTATTTCCTTTAGCCTGTTTATGAGCGTGAAGATGTTAATCCTCGACACCGAAGACCCCTTCCATAAAGCCAAAAAGTATATCCCGATATATATGTGGATGGTGGGTTTTATGATTGGCATGGTCACCCTGCTAAAAGGATTAAAGCATGTAGGGCTGGATATCGATCTCGGTCTGGGCAGCAGCTTTGCCAACGCTCTGCCCGTTGCAGCGCTAATAGGGCTTGCAGTGGCTGCACTGGGAGGCGTATTCCTTGCTCGAGTCAAGGAAACTCCCAACCCCGATAGCCGGTTTGATAACGTAGAGCAAATTTTTGCCATCCTGATGGTGTTTACCGCTTGCGCAATGGCCTTTGCCCACGGCTCCAACGATGTGGCAAACGCGGTGGGACCGCTGGCTGCCATTGCCAGCACGGTGCAATCGGGAGGGGAGATCGCAGCCAAATCGGCTATGCCGTGGTGGATTCTTCTGGTCGGCGGACTGGGTATCGTAGTGGGTCTGGCTACTTATGGCTGGAAAGTTATTGCCACGGTCGGCCGAAAAATCACCGAACTCACGCCCTCTCGGGGTTTTGCCGCCGAACTCGGCGCCGCCTCTACAGTGGTCATCGCATCTGCCACTGGTCTGCCAGTTTCGACTACGCACACCTTGGTGGGTGCTGTGCTAGGTGTAGGTTTTGCCCGCGGTATTGGTGCCATTAATATGCGCACTATCGGAGTAATTTTCATGTCTTGGATTATCACCCTGCCAGCAGGGGCCGGGCTCGCCATCGTTTTCTTCTTCTTGTTTAGAGGCATTTTCAGTTAAGGCGTTCATTCCTTACGCGATATCCTATAGGGGCTTTTGTTCCATTGAGGACCCGCACCTGTGAATAACAGAGTCATTCTGCAACAGCTCGAAGAACTGGTAGGCACGTCGTCTGTCAGCTCTACTGACCCCAGCTGGGATCAGGGCAACCGGGCCGTGATAGACACACTGGCAAGCTGGCTTTCCAAAATGGGTTTCGCCATAGAAATCCAGAACGTTAATGAAGACGGCAGTAAAGCAAACCTGATTGCCACTCTGGGCAGTGGCCCTGGTGGACTGGTTTTGTCGGGCCATACCGACACAGTGCCTTTTGACGACGGACGATGGCAATCCGACCCGCTCAAGTTAACCGAGCGAGACCAGCGACTCTACGGCTTGGGCAGCACAGACATGAAGGGGTTTTTCCCCCTTGCTATCGCCGCTGCATCGCCGTTCACCGACAAAAAACTGCAACAACCACTGATTATTCTCGCCACTGCGGATGAAGAAAGTTCCATGAACGGCGCCAGAGCATTGGCGGCCGCCGGATACCCCAAGGCACGCGCCGCCATTATTGGCGAGCCCACCTCTTTAATACCGGTAAGAATGCACAAAGGCATAATGATGGAGTCGGTTCAGATAACAGGCAGAGCGGGCCACTCCTCCAATCCAGCGCTGGGCAACAGTGCCCTGGATGCCATGTACGCTGTTATGGGCGACCTTATTGCGTACCGCGCACAGCTGGGCGAACGCTATAGCAATAAATTATTTGAAGTGGCATTTCCCACCCTGAACCTGGGCTGCATTCACGGCGGCGACAGTCCCAATAGGATTTGTGGCAAAACCGAGCTGCACTTCGATGTGCGCATGACGCCCAACGGCGACAATGACACGGTTAGGGGCGAAATCGAGCAGCGCATGAAACACATTGGCGAGCAGCACAACGTAGATGTTGCACTGAAAGCTTTAGTAAAAAATATCTCCCCCTTTGTGCAGGAAGAAGATTGCGAATTGGTGCGAATTGCCGAGAAACTGACCGGACACCGGTCCGAATCCGTAGCTTTTGCCACGGAAGCCCCCTTCCTGCAGCAGCTGGGAATGGAAACCATCGTTATGGGCCCCGGCTCTATAGACCTGGCCCACCAGCCCGATGAGTACCTGGAGCTGAGCCAGATACAGCCCTGTATTACCTTGTTGCAACAGTGCATACGCCACTACTGCCTGTGATTTACATCGCAGCCCTTGTGCATTATTGCCATAAGCGATTGGCTCAGGGTTTGTTAAGCTTTTCCTTTTGAATAAACACTTGGATTTCAACGTGACAACACAGGGTCGGGACAATATCCGCTGGTTCAGGAACACGGCGCCCTACATCAATGCACACAGGGGAAAAATCTTCGTCTTAATGCTGGGTGGAGAAGTTGCCCTGCACGAAAATTTTTCCCATATCGTTCATGATATTGCCCTGCTAAACAGCCTGGGCATAAAGCTGGTATTGATTCACGGCAGCAGACCCCAGATTGCCCAGCGCTTGGAACGAGCCGGCATCAGCAGCCAATTTCACAAAGGCCTGCGCATCACTGACGCCGAAGCCATGGAGCACGTTAAAGATGCAGCGGGCTCACTGCGCGCGCAATTTGAAGCATTGCTCTCAATGGGCTTGCCAAATTCCCCCATGCAGGGAGCCCGCATGCGTGTCTGCTCCGGCAATTTTGTCACCGCCAAGCCTCTGGGCGTCATTGATGGCGTAGACCTGCTACACACAGGAAAGGTGCGTCGCATAGACAGTGCCGGCATACACCAACAGCTGAACGAAAACTCCATTGTTTTGTTGTCACCCCTGGGCTACTCCCCAACCGGAGAAATATTTAACCTCGCGCTGGAAGACATTGCGGTGCAGTGCGCGGCAAGTATAGGTGCCGATAAGCTAATGCTGTTTAATGAAGCACAAGGCATCAGCGGGCCAGACGGAAAACTCTTACAGCAATGTGCGGTAGAGAACATCGACACACTGAATGTCACAGACCCACAGCAATTGTCATTACTGAACACGGCCCGCCTTGCCTGCAATGCCGGGGTGGATCGCTGTCACATAATTGGCTTTGGTGACGACTGCACTTTGCTGGAAGAGCTGTTCACCCATGATGGCAGCGGTACTTTAGTGGCCAAAGACGACTACGAACAGTCGCGCACAGCCACCATTGATGACGTGGGTGGCATCATTGAATTAATCGAGCCCCTGGAAGCGCAGGGGGTGTTACTGAAACGCTCGCGAGAACTACTGGAAACCGAGATTGGGCACTTTCGACTGCTGGAACGCGACGGCAGAATTATCGCCTGTGCCGCGCTCTACCCCTTCACCGAAGACAACAGCGGTGAGATAGCCTGCATTGTTTCACACCCCGACTATCGTGGCAGTGAGCGCGGCCAGCGCCTTCTACGCGAGCTTGAAACTGAGGCACAGCACCAGGGTTTGAGCACAGTGTTTGTTCTGTCCACCCAAACGGCTCACTGGTTTATCGAACAGGGGTTCAAGGAAGCCAAACATGATTCCCTGCCCACTCAACGCCAGGCGCTATATAATCTGCAGCGCAATTCCAAGGTTTTCATCAAAGCCTTAGGCTAGAGGCAGATATCGACCGCTGGACCAGAAAACTGCCGTATTAAAAGTTTACGCAAAAAGGGTGACCAGTGCCGATAAGGGCGCGGTTCGACATTTATCACTTCTCGACTAAGCCCCTCTTAGTTTGCATTACCCTGCGCGATAAGCCCCTCAAAGTCCTCGCGTAGGCTTTCAAGCTTACCCCTCACGCGCTTGTCCTGCTTCTCGCTTCGGCTATCCACAACCTCGGCAATAGCCCTCCCGATGACCGTGAGGTTATGCGCGTACATCGCAGAATACTCTGGCGCGGCATGTTGCTCTCGATTGTTTTTTAGATCGCGCAGTTGTTGTTTCCAACCGGGCTCCCTGCGCAACGCTCGTGTGAAATTACCCAACCAAGCAGCCCGCTCTTGCAACCAAAGACCATCTATTCTCTGCAGCTCCGCCGATGCCCCAAGCAAGATTTCGCGTTGATTGCTGCTGAGACGCCCCAGATAATCTCCCAGTCCATCTGTAAAATTATCATAGGACTCTTCTTGATACTCTTCATCACTGCGAGGCAGATACTTCTCCTCATACTCCTCCTGCTCCTGGTTCAGCACCCCCAGAAGCTGGCTTATCTGCTCCTCACTGAGTTCATCGCCCAATTTGAACATCCATTCTATGCTGCGATCTTCCAAGCGAAACCAGGCTGCTTCAATAGTGGTGAATATGCCTGCGACGACCTCAGGGCTAACCGGCTGGTCGAGGCTGGCCTCAATATCACTCAACATCAGGGCGTATTGCGGGAGTTCCTCCTGTCGGTGCCAACGAAGAAACGGTTGTAGCAGGCTATCCAGAGAATGATTCTGCTCCCGGCTCAGATCCACATAATCATCCAGATACCACGGCAGAATAATATCCAGGCGATTGTAAATAAAAGAGGTGGAACTACAGGCGCTCAAAAACAACACGAGAAAAACTGCACCCAGGCGCGAGAACCGAATCCCGCAGGAAATCTTCTGTTGCAATAGTTTTGCTGCCATCTGAAACATATTCTCTCACCTCGCAGCGCGACGTTCACAGTGAAGCCCAGCTGCATGGGCAAACACCCTTACCAGGGCAAGTGATCCAGATCGAGGTTGCCACCACTAATAACCAGAGCCACGCGGCGATTGCGAAATCGCTCCGGGTGCTCCAACACACCGGCAAAGCTCACTGCACCGGAAGGCTCAACAACGGTCTTCAAGCGACTCCACTGCAACTTCATTGCATCAATGATACTCGACTCTTCTACCGTCAGGATAGTATCGACATTTTTCTGCATAATCTCAAAATTCAATTCGCCCAAACTTGAGCGCAGGCCATCTGCAATCGTGTTTGGCGATGTTTGTGGAATCAGCTTACCCAAACCAAATGAGCGAAATGCATCATCGGCACCAGAGGGTTCTACGGCGATCACCTCAATCTTTGGGTTAATGCTTTTTACTGCCAGGGCGACACCTGCAAGAAGGCCGCCACCGCCGACGGGCACAACCACTGCGTCGAGACCCTGCACCTGCTCGAGAATTTCCAGCGCCACGCTGGCCTGACCGGCAATAACACGACCATCGTTGTAGGGGTGGACCACATGGGCATGCGTATTAGCGACAACTTCATCCAGTGCTTCCTCTCTGCCAGCAAGCGTCGCAACACACTCAACGACGGTTGCGCCATAGGCTGCCACCGCGGCTTTTTTTACCGCAGAGGCGTCTGCAGGCATCACTATATGTGCCGGAATACCTCGCTTGGCGGCGGCCATAGCCAAGGCGGCACCGTGGTTACCCGAAGAGTGTGTGGCAACGCCATTTTTTGCTTCTTCATCGCTCAGGCTAAACACGGCATTGCTGGCACCTCGCGCCTTAAAGGCGCCAACCTTCTGCAGGTTTTCACACTTGAACATCAAGCTGGCTGAAAACTCACGGTCCAATAAACTGCTGGTGTAGATTGGCGTCCGGTGTATATGAGGCGCAATGCGCACTCGCGCCTCTTTTAAGGATTCGAGGCTAGGTATTTCCCGCACGCTGCTCATAGCACTACTCCACGATTCAATTTCGCTATAATAACAGCTACATCCTCTGAACCCCCATGCTATCCTCGAACTTCTCTAGCAATAAGAAACAAATATGGTCGGCCAGTTGGAACAAATGTCGGTGGCGTTCGCCGACTTCGTTTGGGGCGTACCCCTGATCATCCTGCTGCTCGGTGGTGGATTGTTTTTCGCACTGTACAGCCGCTTTTTGCCCTACCGTCACTTCGGCCATGCCATTGGCATTGTGCTGGGCAAGCACGATACGCCCGACCAACCAGGACAACTCTCACACGCCCAGGCTTTGGCCACCGCTCTGTCTGGCACTCTGGGACTGGGCAATATTTCGGGTGTGGCTCTCGCTATCGTGGCCGGAGGGCCAGGGGCGGTGTTCTGGATGTGGATGTCTGCCTTGGCTGGAATAGCAACAAAGTTTTTCACCTGCTCACTGGGGGTTATGTACAGAGGTGAAGACAGTCTAGGCGAACTTAAAGGGGGCCCCATGTATATCATTCGGGAGGCCCTACCCAAGCGCCTTTACCCTCTGGCTATTATGTTTTCCGCGGCGGGCCTCGTCGGAACATTGCCCATGTTTCAGGCCAACCAGCTCACCGCACTCATTCGAGAAACCATCGTCCCCGACTCACAATCTATTATGCCAAGCGTGGTCATAGGGCTTGTCCTCACCGTGGTTGTAGGCAGCGTAATCTTTGGCGGCGTCAGCCGCGTGGCCAAAGTGGCAGTGGCTCTGTTACCTCTGATGGTGCTTGTATACCTCGCAATGACTTTTTATATGATTGCGATTAACATTGAAGCTGTTCCCGCTATTCTAGCGAGTATTGTGCACGAGGCTTTTAATCCCAAGGCAGTGGGAGGCGGCCTGCTTGGCGTTATCCTTATAGGTATCAGCCGTGGAGTGTTTTCCAACGAAGCCGGGGTTGGCACCGAAGTTATGGCACACGGCACGGCCAAAACCAATGAGCCCATCCGCGAAGGCCTGGTGGGCATGATAGGGCCGGTGGCCGATACTCTGATCGTTTGCACCTGCACCGCAATCGTCATTCTTCTGGCGGGGAACTGGCAAAACCCCGGCGAACTGTCCGGCATTACCCTAACCGCCAATGCATTCGAGGCACACATGGGGACCCCAGGCGTTATTTTATTGGCCTTTGTAACCTTGATTCTCAGCAGCACCACCATGTTCACCACGTGGTTTTACGGCGCTACCTGCTTTGGGTTTTTATTTGGCGCAGAGGTTCAGCACTACTATCGCTGGATATTCCTGGCCACCGTCATCTTTGGCGCAACGGTCAGTATCGATGTGGTGTTTAACCTGATCTCCGGCGCCTATGGCCTGATGGCTTTCCCGACCATGATTGCCACCTTGATGCTTGCTGGGCGAGTGAAGGCAGCGGCAGCCGACTATTTCCATCGGCATCCGTATTAGACGCCTCTTCATGGCTGGTATTAGTTCATCCGGCGCCACTGCCCGGCATTAGGCGGCTGCTACCTGCCCTGCCTCGGCAGACTTGTTAATAGCCCCCAGAATACCGCCCAGGGAAGCCCGGATGATATCGTGGCTGCGGCCCACGCCACAGTAGCGCTCGCCATCGATATTCAGTTGAATATAGCAAATGGCCTCCGCATCGGCGCTCTTGCTAAGAGCGTGCTCGCTGTACTCCACCAAAACAATCTGCTTACCAATCAGGCCCTGCATCGCCTCGACGAAAGAGGCCACCACACCACTGCCCGAACCGGCCAGCTTATGTTCCGCAGTGCCTTCGCTCAGTTGTGCCTGCAGCTTGTCCACGCCATCTTCACGGCTTACCTGATAATTGCCCAGCTTCCACCGGCCATCTCCAGACAAGTATGTCGATTCGAAAAAATCAAAAATAAGCTCCGGCGCGAGCTCGGATTTCTTCTCTTCCGCTAACGCCTGCACGGCCGCACTAAAATCAATCTGCAACCAACGAGGCAAATTCAATCCGTAGTTCTGTTCTAGCACATAAGCGACACCGCCTTTACCGGACTGACTATTAATACGAATAACCTCCTGGTAAGAGCGCCCGATATCCGCTGGGTCAATAGGCAAATAAGCCACTGCCCAGGGCTTTTTCTGATCACGTTTTGAAAGACACTTGTTTATTGCATCCTGATGGCTACCAGAAAACGCAGTAAACACTAATTCACCTGCATAGGGGTGTCGTGGATGGACTGGAAGCGAGGTGCAAGCCTTCACCGTCTGAATAATTTCATCCATATTGCCCAATTGAAGGCGGGGGTCTACGCCCTGGCTATAGAGGTTCATGGCCAGTGTAATAATGTCCATATTACCGGTGCGCTCACCATTGCCCATGAGAGTGCCCTCCACCCGGTCAGCTCCCGCTAACAAACCCAGCTCGGATGCTGCCACACCACAGCCCCGATCATTATGGGTATGCAGGGATATGAGCAGGCTGTCTCGATTGGCCACGTGATCGCAGAACCATTCAATCTGGTCTGCGTACACATTGGGTGTGCTCACTTCTACCGTCGCGGGCAAATTGATAATAACGGGGTTCTCCACAGTAGGTTTCCAAACTGCGGTGACCGCGTTAACGGTCTCGACCGCAAAATCCAGTTCGGTCTGAGTAAAACTCTCTGGAGAATATTCAAAAACCCATTGCGTCTCGGGGTGCTTGTCGGCATGGGCCTGAACCAGCTCCGCTCCCTTCACTGCAATATCCATAATCCCCGCACGATCAAGACCAAAGACCTGCTCTCGCTGCACAATGGAAGTAGAATTATAGACATGAACAATGGCACGCCTCACGCCCTTTAAGGCTGCAAAAGTCTTTTCAATCAGGTCTGCTCTGGCCTGGGTTAAAACCTGGATAGTTACATCCTCAGGGATACGATCCTCTTCAATTAACTGCCGTACAAAATCATAATCGTGGCTGGAAGCCGCGGGAAATCCTACTTCAATCTCTTTGAAGCCAATTTTCAACAACTGGTCGTAAAGCCGCGACTTCTGCCTGACCGTCATCGGCTCCAGCAACGCCTGATTGCCGTCCCGGAGGTCAACACTGCACCAGTGAGGTGCCTGTTTAATCACCCTATCTGGCCAACGACGATGTGTCATAGGCACGGTAGGAGAAGGCTGGTATTTATGGTGGTCAAAGTTACTCATTGCGCGTTACCAAGCTGGAGAATCTGTGAAAATAGTATAGTTCATATACTGTAGAGAAATATTGCAAATATAGCGATCTATCTACACATTTTAGCTATTTATCTCTATTATATTAACTTATAGAGCATTTATCCCCTATAATATCGCCACAGAAAACTATGAAGCGCTAGTTCCACCCCAACAAAGCAGGCTGTTATGGGCATTACAGCATAAGGGCGTGGGGTTCCAGCCAAATGGTGTAGTGCCCATGACAGCCTGCGGGTCGCAGCCCCCACTATCCAGGATCAAACAATGAAACTAGACCGCACCGATCGCCGCATACTAGAAGTGATGCAAACCAGAGGCAACATCAGCAATCTGGAACTTGCCGAGACCGTAGGCTTATCGCCTACACCCTGTTCGCGCAGGGTAAAGCGCCTCGAAGAATCAGGTATTATTAATGGCCATGCATGCCTGCTGAATCAACCCATGCTGGGTCTGAAACTCACCGCCTATATCGGCATAAGCATGGACAGGCACACACCCGATCGCTTTGAAGAGTTTGAGTCCAAAGTGGGTGATTTCCCCGAGGTTATGGAGTGTAGTGTGGTCACGGGGCAGTCCGCCGACTACCTGTTAAAGGCCGTAGTACCGGACATGGAATACTATGAGAAATTTCTGCTGGGCAAACTCACCCGCATCGCCGGTGTTGCGGGCGTGCATTCCAGTTTTGAACTGCGCCGCGTGGTGTACAAAACAGCTCTACCACTTGAGCACATTGACCAGCAATAGTGGCCGATTCGGAACTTGTTGCTCGCTCGTGCTGCCAGCACTATAAGCGTCACAGATTGAATTTTAGCATCAGGAGATAACATGAGTGATATGACCGATAAGGTGGCCCTGGTAACCGGTGGCGCCAGCGGCATGGGTCGCATCATAGCCTTGCGCCTCGCCGCACGTGGCGCCAAAGTTGCTATTTTTGATGTCAACGAAGACGGCCTGAAGGAAACAGCTGAACGCACCGACGCAATTTCACCGTTTATCTGCGATATTTCAAACGTTGCAGACGTAGAGGCCAAAGTTGCCGAAGTCACCCGTACGCTGGGGCCCATCGACCACCTCGTGCACGCCGCAGCCCTGATGCCCAGCCACCAGTTGATCAACGAAACACACGAGACGATGGAGCGCCTGTTTCGCATAAATTACTTTGGCACCACCTATTTGGTTAAAAGTGTGCTGCCGGCGATGATGGACCGAAAATCAGGGCGAATTATTGTGTTCGGCTCTATCGCAGGGCATGCCATGGTTCCACATATGGGTGCGTATTGCGCCACCAAAGCTGCAGTAAACACCTATATAGAGATTCTGCAAAACGAGATCCGTGATTCAGGCGTAAACGTGCATTTAGTTTGCCCTCCGGCGGTGAACACCCCCCTAATAGACCAATCTCTGGCGACAGACGCCGCGGGCAGTATGAAGGAGGCCAAGAAATCGGGTCGTCTGGCTGACCCGGAAAAAATTGTCGATGCCATAGACAGGGGTGTGTCCAAAAATCGAGATATTATTTACCCCGGCGAAGCGAGAATTCTAATGTTTATTCACACCCTATTCCCAAAACTCTGGTGGAAACTGGTGCTCAAATTCGAGAAATAGGCTATTTGTAAGGAGTCTTTTCGCGGGCTGTGCTAGCATCGCCGCCCCATGACCAAACACACACTAGACCCCGACTCTCCCTGGCTGCTGGCGATACTCGCTTCACTGGTTGCACTGGGCCCCCTGAGCATTGACATGTACCTGCCGGCCCTGCCCACCATGCAGGTTGCGCTAAATACCACTGTCAGCCAGATGCACCTCACTCTCAGCGCCTATCTTATAGGTTTTGCGGTATTTCACCTGGCATGTGGCCCCTTGGCCGACCGCTACGGCCGCAAGCCTGTGCTTATCTGCGGTACCACCCTTTTTGTTCTAGCCAGCATCGGCTGTAGCCAGGCCGACACCATCAAGGAGTTGCTACTTTTCAGGGTGTTACAAGGCGTTGGCGCTTGCGTTGGGCCTACTCTGGCGCGCGCCATCGTGCGCGATATTTTTGGCCCCACGCGAGCGGCGAGGGCGTTGTCAATTCTCGCTATGCTAATGGCAGTGGCGCCGGCTCTGGCACCGACTCTGGGCGGAACAATGCTGTTATTTTTGCCCTGGTCGAGTATTTTTATATTCCTTTCCCTATACGGCTTGGCCAGCATATTCCTGGTGCAGCGCTACGTGCGCGAATCGCTACCTCAGAAGCAAAGTCTTCATCCCATCGAGATAGCAAAAAACTATGCCCAGCTAATACGAGACCCGTTTTATTTGTTAGTCACCCTATCGAGTGCCCTGATGTATGCAGGCCTGCTCACCTACTTATCCTCGTCGTCCTTTGTCTATATCAAGATGCTGGGGGTACCGGTGCAATATTTCGGCTATATCTTTCTTACCGGTGTGGTTGGCTACGCTCTGGGAAGCGGCCTAAGTGCTCGTCTGGCAGGACGCCGCACACCAGAACAGTTGAGCTTGTTGGGCACAACAATGGGGCTAGCAGCATGCCTGATAATGTGGCTGAGCTCATTCTTATACCCTGATAAAGTTGCCACCTACATGCTGCCAATGGCGCTTTTTTCCGCTGCGCTGGGGCTGACACTGCCCAATTCAATGGCAATAGCCCTGAGACCTTTTCCCCATATTGCCGGAACAGCTTCCTCACTACTTGGGTTTATCCAGATGTCGATCGCAGCCATAGCCAGCGCGCTGGCTGGCCTGTTGCTGACCACATCCCCACAGCCCATGGTGCTGACCATGGTAGGCACGGCAATCCTATCGCTTATACTGAATTTCATCATGTATAAACGCCACCAGAATTCTGCAGGATAGGTGCATTGTGTCATACTCAATTCCATTGAATTAAACAGCGGAGAGAGCAATTGCATACTGTATCAGACGTTACCAATCTAATTGGCAATACGCCCCTGCTGCACCTCCGCCAGATATCTCAGCAGACAGGCTGCACTATCCTGGGCAAAGCCGAATTCCTGAACCCTGGCGGCTCCATAAAAGATCGCACTGCCCTGGGAATAATTCGTGCTGCTGAAAAATCGGGTGAGCTGCGTCCGGGAGGGCGAATTGTTGAAGGCACTGCCGGCAACACTGGCATCGGCCTAACGCTGCTGGCGAACGCCCTGGGTTACAAAAGTTCCGTCGTTATGCCCATCACCCAGAGCAAAGAAAAAATCGACTCACTGGAAATTTTGGGTGCCGACCTGCACTTGGTTAATGCCACTTCTTACAGTGACCCCAAACATTATGTTCACACCGCTGAACGCCTTGCTAAAAAGCTTGATGCAAAAGAAGACTGTGGCGCTTTCTGGGCCCGCCAATTTGATAATCTTGCCAATATGGAAACACATCGCAACACTACCGGCGCTGAGATTTGGCAACAGACCGACGGCAAAGTAGATGCCTTTGTTTGCGCCGTAGGCACCGGTGGTACGCTTGCGGGAGTCTCCTGCGCGCTAAAAGCACACAACAGAAATATAAAAATCGGCGTCGCAGATCCACTGGGAGCTTCCCTGTATCAGTACTTTAAAAACGGTAAGCTGGAGGCCAGTGAAGGCAGCTCTATCATGGAAGGCATAGGCATTAACCATGTCACGGAGAACGTTGCCAACGCCCTGGTGGACAAGTCCTTTAGCATCAGCGACAACGAAGCCCTGCCCTATATCTTCGATCTGTTAGAGCATGAGGGCCTTTGTCTTGGCGGTTCGTCTGCGATAAACATCGCCGGCGCTGTGCGCATGGCAGAACACCTGGGCCCCGGCCACCTCATAGTCACCATTCTGTGCGACTACGGCAACCGCTACCAGAGCAAATTGTTTAACCCGGTCTTCCTCGAGAACAAAGGTTTGCCCGTGCCAAAATGGCTACAAATCTAACCCCACCCATTGTCGGTAATTAAAGGTTAATTATGAAAATTGGAATTATCTGCGGCAGTCACCGCCCCGTATCACAAAGTGGCAAGATTGCCCGCCATATCGAGAAAGCCCTTTTAGCCCAGGGTATATGCGCTTCTACCTGGCTTTACGACTTGGGTGGAAACCCCCTGCCTCTGTGGGACGAAGCCATTTGGTCAGGTGACGCACAATGGCAAGAAATTCTGCAACCGCTAACGCAGAACGTTACAAGCTGCGATGCATTCGTAATCATTTCACCCGAGTATCATGGGGCGGTGCCCGCTGGCCTGAAGAATTTCTTGCTGATGTGGGCCGGCGGTGGTGAACTGGCCCACAAGCCGGCACTGATCGTTACTGTCTCAGTCGCTGATGGTGGATCATACCCGGTGGCAGAACTGCGCATGAGCAGCTATAAGAACAACCGCCTGTGCTATTTACCCGAGCACTTGATTATCCGCAATGTAGAGTCTGTGTTTAACGAAGATCCTGGGAAAAACAACCCCACCGCTCAGCCCTACTTTGAACAAAGGCTGGCCTACTGCCTGGAACTGCTGGGAGAATACGCTGCTGCCTTCCGCCAGATCAGGGCCAGCGGTAAGGCTTCTTTGCAGAATTACAGTAGCGGGATGTAAGCTAGCCAGCTTTTGCAGCTCGTTCCTTTTCAATCAAAAAATCGACCACTTGTAACATTTCGGCCTGGCTAAAACCCTTGCGTGTGCTAATCCGATATTTGCCATTAACCAGCATCTCGGGCGTACCGCTAATTTTCGCAGCTTTAGCGCGAGCCGTGGCCTGACGTACCATGCTGCCAACACCGAACGAATTTAGCGCTTTGCTAAAGTCTTCTTTGGAAACACCGTTGGCCACAAACAGTTCGGCAATTTCGTCTTCTGAAGAGAGCCGCTTACGATCGACATTCATAGCCTGGAATATAACCAGGTGCATTGTGTCCGAAACCCCGAGTACTTCGGCGGCAAAGAACGTTTTGGAATGCAGCTCCATTTGCGGAGCCCAAACTGCAGGGGAGCCCTTGAAATCGACATCGTCTTGCAGGGATTTTTTCCATTGGCTGATTATGGGTTCAAAGTGGTAGCAATGCCCACAGCCGTACCAAAAGAATTCTACGACTTCTATTTTATCCGGGTTCGCTGTGCGAATAGCGGGGGTGATCAAATCATAGTCTTCCCCCTGTTGATAAACTTTTGCCTCTTGCGCAGCGACAAGCGGGCTGACAAACAGAATAACCAGGGACAGCAGTAAAGACTTCAACATAGTTTTCTCCATAACTCTTGAACTATATGTGACAACACAACGGCATGATTGTTCTCTCGCTGAAATAAAAAAGGTGGCCCAAAGCCACCTTTTTGTAATCGCAAAATGCTACTTCAAACCAGAGATAAAACTGGATACCGCTTCGATTTCCTTGTCGCTTAAGCCAAATGCAATGGTGCGCATGATTTTCGCATCACCATCATTAGTGCGGCCGGACTTATATTCGTAGCCCTTGCGGTACATTTTAAGCTGAGTGGCTATATACTCCGCGTGCTGCCCTGAAAGGGAGGGAAAGCCCGCTGGAGCGTTGCCGTGGCCCGATGGTGAATGGCAGGCACTGCAGGCGGCAACATTACGCGCTGCCACTCCACTACGATAAACCTTAGTACCGAGCTCGAGTAGTTCTGGCTTGGTTTTACCCCCTGATTTAACCTGACTGGAATAATACGCCGCCAGATTTGCCAAGTCTTCATCAGACTTGTCATCTAATAGGCCGGCCATGGTGGGTATAGGTCGGGCACCATCGCGAATGTCACGCAATTGCTTTATCAGATAAACCTCGCCTTGGCCCGCAAGTTTAGGAAAGGTCGGCACAACGCTGTTACCATCTGCGCCGTGACACGCAGAGCAAGCCACGCTCATCGTTTTACCGGCAGCCGCATCTGCAGCAACGCCAGCTTGCGTCCATGCCATTAACAGGCAAAACACTAATGCTAGATTTTTCATCTCAATTCCAGGTAGCGAGTGGGTAAGCCGAATTATTCAGCAGGTTTAGACATGAACTCAATCATCGCCTTGTAATCATCGGCGGTGCAATCGAAGCACATACCCTTGGGCGGCATTGCATTAAGACCCGTGGTGACAGAAGCAACCAGCGCATCCATACCTTTGGCCATGCGGGGTGCCCAGGCAGCGATATCGTGGGACACAGGAGCGCCAGCGGCACCAGAAGTGTGACATACAGCACAACTCTTGCTGTATTTGTCAGTAACAGGATCAGCAAAAGCGCCAGCGGTGCCCAGTAATAGTGCAACAGCGAGTATCTTTTTCATGGAAAGCCTCTAATAAAATAAAATAAATGCCGTTTCTGGCAAAAAAGCTGTGGCATTATATACGAGATCCCCTCCAGCAACAAAAGGCAAAATCGCGCAATGGATAACCCGCAACAGCAACCCGAAGCTTCAGCTCCCAAATACCGTCAGGCGCAGTTTCTTACCAGCGCGAGCAAGGTTTCCCAGTGCCCTGCAGACGAGGGCTGGGAGGTCGCATTTGCAGGTCGTTCAAATGCCGGAAAATCGAGTGCAATCAATAGCTTAACGGATAACAAAAAGCTTGCCCGAACCTCTCGTACGCCGGGCCGTACGCAACTGATCAATTTCTTCGCCCTAACCGAAACACAGCGTCTGGTAGATCTGCCTGGTTACGGCTACGCCAAAGTGCCCATGGCCGTCAAAAATGCCTGGAATAAACAACTGGAAAACTACCTAAGACAGCGCGAAAGCCTGCGCGGCATGATTCTCCTGATGGATTCAAGGCACCCTATGCAGCCGTTTGATGAGCAGATGCTAGGCTGGGCGCTACAGGCTCACATGCCAGTGCACATTTTGCTAACCAAGTCGGACAAGCTGAAAAAAGGGCCCGCTAAAAGCACTCTGCTCAAACTGCGTGAGCAGCTCAGCGAGCACAAAGAACTAGTCAGTATGCAATTGTTCTCGGCACTGAAACACACCGGCCATCAGGAATTGATAGGCATACTGGACACATGGCTGACCGATGCCAGCGTTTACGAAAATTTAGAACAGATAATCGAATGATAGCCTAAAAAAAAGCCCGATTGCCAATGTAAAGGGGGGGCGGCAACCGGACTATACAGGAGCCTCTGGGGTAGAGACGCCCCAAACGGACAAATGGAGGGAGCCAGTCTGGGGTGTAGCCTAGGCTACATAGATTAAGACCGAAGGGTTTTCAAAAAGTTCAACCAATCAAATATCTTTCGATTAATTCTTTAGTGCCTGCGTGGACAGCCCTCAGCACAGGGCACCCAACACCACTTTTAGTGTGCTTCGTCCCAGTTATCTCCTACCCCGGTATCAACCACCAGGGGTACAGACAAGCTTGCTGCACCAGACATCAATCGCGACAATTCTAACGCAACTGCGTCCACTTCCGAAGCCGCCACCTCCAACACCAGCTCATCATGAACCTGCATAATCATACGGGCATCGACGTTACTGGTTTGGAGCCAACTATCCACCGCCAACATGGCAATTTTAATAATATCTGCAGCAGTACCCTGCATTGGCGCGTTGATTGCGGTTCGTTCGGCAGCCTGCACTCTCATCTTGTTACGCGCATTGATTTCCGGCAAATACAAACGCCGCCCAAAAAGGGTTTCAACATAGCCGCGTTCTTTGGCCAGTGCACGGGTGTCGTCCATATAGGCCTGCACACCCGGATAACGCTCAAAGTAGCGGTCAATATAGTCCTGTGCTTCATGGCGACCAAGATGGAGCTGCTTGGCCAGCCCAAATGCAGACATGCCGTAAATCAAGCCAAAGTTGATAGCCTTCGCCTTGCGCCGCTGGTCGCCGGAAACCGAATCCAGTGGTACATCAAATACCTCCGACGCCGTCGCGCGGTGCACGTCCTGACCTTCACTGAAGGCCGTTAACAAGCTGTGGTCTCCGGACAAGTGCGCCATTATCCGCAGCTCTATCTGGGAGTAATCAGCCGCGAGAATTTTATAGCCCGGTGGAGCAATAAAGGCCTGACGAATGCGTCGGCCCTCCTTCGTACGGATAGGGATATTTTGTAAGTTGGGATTGGAGGAAGAAAGTCGCCCCGTTGCCGTTACGCCCTGATGGTATGATGTATGCACCCTGCCGGTGCCAGGATTTATCATCTCGGGCAGCTTATCGGTATAGGTAGATTTCAATTTACTGAGGGTACGATATTCCAGCAGCAACTTTGGCAGAGGGTAGTCCAGAGCCAGCTCGGCCAAAACCTCTTCGGCGGTAGAAGGCGCACCTTTTGGCGTCTTCTTGATAACCGGCAGCTCGAGTTTGTTAAACAGTATTTCACCCAACTGCTTTGGCGAGCCGAGGTTAAACTCCTCTCCTGCCAGGTCGAAAGCGCTTCTTTCAAGTTCAACTAAACGCCCGCCCAATTCCACGCTCTGCTCTACCAGTAACTCGCGCGAGAGCAACGCGCCCTGTCGCTCAATGCAGGATAAGACTGGAACCAGGGGCATCTCAATGTCGGTGAACACCTTGCTCAGCCCTGCTTCTTCTTTAAGGCGCGGCCACAATGTTTGGTGCAGGCGCAGAGTTATATCGGCATCTTCTGCTGCATAGGGGCCCGCCTGTTCCAGATCTATCTGGTTGAACGTGAGTTGCTTGGCCCCCTTTCCCGCTACATCCTCGAAGTGAATGCTTTTAACACCCAGGTACTTTAACGCTAGGCTATCCATATCATGCCGGGTGGCTGTTGAGTCCAGCACGTACGACTCCAACATTGTATCGAAAGCAATACCTTTAAGAGCTATGCCGTGGTTAGCTAAAACACTAGCATCGTACTTGAGGTTTTGCCCGACTTTTGCTTGGTTTGGGTCTTCCAGAAGGGGCTTTAGTTGGGCGAGAACTTGCTCTCGGTCGAGCTGGACCGGGGCTCCCAGGTAGTCATGCGCAAGGGGCACGTAAGCAGCCTCACCAACTTCCACCGCGAAAGACACACCCACTATCTTCGCCTCCATGTAATCCAGACTGGTCGTTTCTGTGTCAAAAGCAAAAAGTGACGCACTGTGTAAACGTTGCAGCCAGACATCCAGTGCCGCCTGCTCAGTGACAATGTCATAGTTTCCAGCAGTGCGCTCTGGCTCAACCTCTTCCTCTGTATACTCTAGCTGCTCTTCAACCCAGGACCTGAACTCCAAGCGTGTAAACCAATCCAGCAAAGCCTGCTGATCTGGCTCTGTATTGCGCAGTTGCATCGGCTGCAGTGCTAAAGCAACATCCGTTTTAATGGTCGCTAGCGTATAGGACATCTGCGCTTGTTCTTTCTCGGACTCAAGCTTGGCGGCCATTTTCTTGGCGCCTCGAAACTCTAGCCCCGCCACCTTGTCCAGGTTGGCATAGATTTCATCCAGGCTCCCAAGACCCTGTAATAGTGCCAGCGCCGTTTTTTGGCCCACGCCGGCAACTCCCGGTATGTTGTCGACTTTGTCGCCCATTAGCGCCAAAAAATCGATAATTAGGCTGGGTGGTATACCAAACTTTTCCTCCACGCCCGCCACATCCATCACCGTTTCAGTCATGGTGTTTACCAGCGTGACATGCGAATTTACCAATTGGGCCATGTCTTTATCGCCGGTGGAAATAACCACGTCCAAGCTCTGTTCAGTGGCTTGGCGGGCAAGCGTGCCAATAACATCATCGGCCTCGACGCCGGGCTCACAAATAAACGGCAGGCCCATGGCCTTTACTATTTCGTGAATTGGCTCAATTTGCTCGCGCAATTCATCCGGCATTGAGGGTCGATTTGCCTTGTACTGGGGAAAGATATCGTCTCTAAAGGTTTTGCCCTTGGCATCAAAAACAACCGCAACGGGGCTGTCGGGGTAATCTTTTTGCAGCCGACGCAGCATGTTAATCACACCCTTTACCGCCCCAGTGGCCTCGCCCTTGGAGCTAAGCAGCGGGGGCAGGGCATGGAACGCGCGATAAACATAGGATGACCCGTCAACCAGAACGATTGGGGGCGTTGTTGTTGTACTATCGGCCATGTGCGCTATTCCTCTTTAGCGATCCCACCAAAGGCGGGCGGATCGATAGGTTATTTTCATCTTCCCAAGGTCCAAGGGGGCCCGGAAAAAGCCGTGGTAATCCCCACGGGGGTTAATGAGTACCACGTTAGCGCTATGATCTACCTGGTAGTTTTTACCCTGGCCGGGCGCCTTGCGAAAAGGTGTATTCAGCCCGGTGGCAAAACGGTGTATATCGAGGAACTCTCCGGTCACGCCAACAAAATCCGGGTTGAAGTAAGGCACATACTGCGCCAAAACATCTACGCTATCTCGGGCAGGGTCAACGCTCACCATGACAACCCGTGTATCTTCGGCCTCTGTGCCCTCAAGGCTTTGCACTAATTGGTTGAGAAACGCCATAGTCGTTGGGCATATATCAGGGCAGTTGGTAAAACCAAAAAACACCAGTGTCCAGACGCCTTCAAAGCGCTCATTCGTGAAGGGACCTCCACTGTGGTCAATAAGGTTAAATTCGCCGATTCTTCTAGGGGTATCAAGCATATAGGCGCCATTTAGCTTCATTTCGGCGACAGTCATAATGCGAGGTTGTTGTACTCTATAAACAAACATCGCTACTACGACCAGAATAAACAGGAGAACGACGGCAATGGTTATTTTCACACCACGAGCCTGAGGGGTAGTCTGGTTGACATTGTCGGCCACTAAAGTGTACTCACAGGATAAATGTAATGATCGACTAGCATGATCAGGAAAAGAAGCATGAGGTATAAAATCGAATATCTGAACGTTTTTATAGGCGCTAGATGGTTTTTATTGCGCAACATTTCAATCGCCCAATACAGAAATATCAATCCCAGTACTACCGCACCCGCCAAATAAAGTGGTCCACTGAGCCTGGTGACAAAGGGAAGTAGGGTGATAAGAAACATAATAATGGTATAAAGCAGAATATGCAGCTTGGTGAATTCAACACCGTGAGTTACTGGCAGCATTGGAATATCCACAAGGGCATACTCATCCTTACGGTGTATGGCCAGAGCCCAGAAATGTGGGGGCGTCCAGGCAAATATAATCAGCACTAACAGAAGCGCATGGCCGTGAATGTCCCCGGTAACGGCCACCCAGCCGAGTAGAGGAGGGGCTGCCCCCGCCAGTCCACCAATCACTATATTCTGGGGAGTGGCTCGCTTTAAAAACATGGTGTAGACAAACGCATAGCCCAGTAGGGCGGCTAAAGTTAACCAAGCCGTTAAGGCATTCACCCAAATAAGCAAAATGGCCATGCCGAGGCCGCCCATAATGAGAGCAAACACGCCCGCTTGCATATTGCTAAGTCGACCCTGCGCTATAGGGCGATTCTTGGTGCGGGTCATACGCAGATCAACCTGCTGATCTACCAGATGATTTATCGCTGCCGCAGCACCTGCACACATGGCGATGCCCAGATTGCCCAAAATGAGAGCGTTAAGGGGAACCATTCCCGGCACCGCCATAAACATCCCAATTGTAGAAGTGAGAATCATCAGAGCAACCACATTGGGCTTGGTTAGCTCTTTGTAGTCGCGCCAGGTCGCCGTGCCCCGCGATTGTGTATTTGACATAGCGTGCTTACTCACTGGAATTTTTTAACAAAAACTTTAGGTCGGAAATCACCATCTTGTAGGAGATTTCACTGGTATAGGACATCATAATCCAGCCGGCCGGATCGACAAGATACCAGGTAGTAGGATCGTCATAGGTCTCAGCAAATAAACTGGCATGGCGGTCAGGAGGCACGGTGAAGGCTTTCATGCCAAGCTGCTCTGCTTGCATATATTTCTGAAAATCAGCCGGGGCAGGGCGCTTATCACTGAGCGTGTCGACACCAAAGACTGTCTCAGACACCGCAGAGTCACTGACATAAAAGCGACGAATACGCCCTAACTCCTTGCCCATTGCGAGGTGTATTTGCCGAGTGAGATACAACAGCTTTTCACAATCTACGCTACAGCTCCCCTTTCCGGCAACAAGGAATGTCCATTGTGGGGGAAGATCTGAATAGCTAAAAGCAGCCCCAGCCGAATCCAATAAGTTTCCTTCATCCAGTGACCTTGCCGGCTGCACAAGGCTGCCTTGGTTGGATGTGCCCAGAATCGCCACCAAATCAAGGTCGCCTCTGGCAACAAAAAACCACAGCCATGTTGCCGCAAGCACAACCATTATAGGGATGCCTATGATCGACAAAAATATCAGTCGAGTATTTCTTGTCTGGTCAGATTTTTCCATTACTGCGTCCTGCTACCGCCAGTTAATACCTGCCACAGATTAGAGCTGCGCAGGATAAATAAAATAAAGAGGGCCGCGGCCATGGTAAACCATTGCACTGCGTAACCGGTGTGTTTTTCGGGGCTAACATTGACTACCTGCCAGTCAACTGTCAATGCAGCTGCACTGTCCGAATCAATGCGCACGGGGTGAGGGAACAGCTCGACACCCATATCTTGCTCAACGGCTGCACCCAGTTTATCCATTTCTATCGCCTGGATGCGTTTGGGCCAGCCTGACTCCAGTGCGGTATCAGCCAGCAGGTAAGGGTCGCCCGGCGACACATAAACATAGCCTGTTATCGTCGCAGGGCCATTAGCCTCAGATATCGCTGGCTCTTGCCGACGAGAGGAATCGGCTGCAATCCAGCCGCGATTTACCAAAACAGCCTTGCCACTGTCTTTGAGTTTAAAAACCGCAAGAACCTCATTACCAAATTGGCCACGGTGAATTCTATTGTCCAGCAGAAAATATTTAGCAGACACAAACTGACCGCTCAGTTGTACAGGTCGATACTGTAACGATTCTGTGTTCGTGCTATCCAGCGACTGCAGTGGCACAGGACTCTGGCTGCGCCTTAACTCCCACTGGGTGTTAATGCCGGCCTTTTCATCAGCACGCTGCAGCTGCCACAGACCAAGGCTAATTAATATTGGAAGCAGCAATACACTCACAATAGAGGTACGCCAGTCCAGGTCCAGGTGAATTCCAGTCAATTGGGCTAATCCTCTCACCCCAGGGCCGCTCTACTGGTTTATACTGCGGCAGTTAATCCGAGGAGATATCCATTGTTAAAAGTCGTGATAGTACTGTTACTGTTGGGTTTGATTGCCAGCCTTGGGAGCGGGTTTTATTACCTGATGATTGACCAGGGCGACAAAACAAAACGTCGCACCCTGCACTCTCTGGGCGTTCGGGTCTCGTTGGCGGCCGCACTCATCGCTGTTGTTGCCTACGGGGTCTCAACAGGCCAATTGGGCCACCGCGCGCCTTGGGACCCAGTGCCCGCCAGCACCCAACCTCCCAAATAACTCGGGGTTCGTGCAGGGCCTTCGTTGGGCCAGACTCGTCTGGCCCAACGTCTGTCAATTAAAGGATATAAACAAACAAGAACAACATAACCCAAACCACATCGACAAAGTGCCAGTACCAGCTGGACGCTTCAAAACCAAAGTGGTCTTCCGCAGTAAAATGATTATGTTTCACTGAGCGAATCAATTGAATCAGCAACATGGTCATGCCCATAAATACGTGGAAACCGTGGAAGCCAGTCAACAGAAAGAAGGTTGAACCATAAGTACCTGAAGTGAGCATTAAGCCAAACTCGGCGTAAGCTTCGTGATACTCCATATACTGTACATATAGGAATGTGATAGCCAGAATCACACTGATGGCTAGCCAAGTGTTGAACTTTTTCTTGTTGCCAGCCAGGAGACCTGTGTGTGCAATATGCACGGTGAAGCTAGAGCTTATCAACAATATGGTGTTCCACAGTGGCAGCCATGCCCACCAGGCATGGGCATTTGCGAACGCCATACTCTTGTGTGCACCGACAAAAGTACCGTTGTTCGCGATTAGCTGTGCGCCCGCCCCACCAACTGCGTCCTGGGGTGTTGTGATTAATGGCCAACTAAATTCAAAGCCCTCCCACAATAGCGAACTCATGCGTCCACCTTCGCCCTCGCCACCCAGCCAGGGCCCCGAGATGTTACGAACATAGAACAAAACGCCAAAAAAGGCGGCAAAAAACATCACTTCTGAAAAGATGAACCAGAACATGCCAAGCACATATGACTTTTTCATTTGCGCGCTGTTCATTCCAGCCATGTTTTCCTTAACCGTAGTCCTAAACCAAGCGAATAGCGTGGCAGTGAACACGAACAATCCCGCCAGGAAAAGAGACCAAGAGTTTGTCTCTACATTCGGGTCGCCAAATGTCATATCGTTGAGAACATGCGAGGCGCCATACATGCTGAGGATCAAACCAATAGTTGTGAATATAGCCAACCGGCTCTTGGCCGGCACATAGTACTTTTCGTACTCTGTGGACGTCTGACTTGTCATTTTGTTCTCTCCATTATAATTACCCGGGTAATGAGCCGGATACTAACGTTTAGCTACAGCGTTATTCGCCATGTCTGTTACATCAAAAAGGGTATATGACAGCGTGATAGTTTTTATATCTGCCGGCAAATCCTGATCTATGATAAATTGCAAAGGCATTTGCGCCACACTCTCACCGTCCAGTGGTTGCTGATTGAAGCAAAAGCATTCGGTTTTGTGAAAATACTCAATCGCCCGCGTCGGGGAAATGCTCGGAATAGCCTGCGCTATCATGGCGTTCGGCATAGGGTTTTTTGCAAAAAACAGGGTGTCATTCACCGCGCCTGGGTGAACTGTCATCCTTGGAACCGTAGGCCCAAATTCCCAGGGCATGCCTGCATTATTCGATGCAATAAACTGTATTTTAATCGTCCGGCTGGTATCGACCTGCACGTCTACTGCTGTGTAGGCCTCACCGTTGGTTTTGCCATTAATTCCGAGTACGTCACATAGCACGTCATATAGGGGCACCATCACAACAAACACAAAAGCAAACATAGCCACCGTTACCCCGGCTAACTTAACCGCGGTATCGATGGTTGGGTTTTTACTTAATCGTATCATGTCAGGCGCTCGCTACTTGACCAAAGGTGGCGTTTCAAAGGTGTGATATGGCGCCGGTGTGGCAACTGTCCACTCCAGCCCTTCAGCACCTTCCCAGGTTTTCTCTTCGCTGGTTGGCTTTCCAGATACGATTGTCGCAACTACGTTATAGAGAAATAGTATTTGTGCAGCACCGTAGATAAAAGCACCGATACTAGACATCATATTAAAGTCCGTAAATTGCAACGCGTAGTCAGGAATACGTCGCGGCATACCAGCCAGACCTACAAAGTGCTGAGGGAAAAAGGCAAGGTTAAAGCCGATAAATGAAACCCAGAAGTGCAGCTGGCCCATTTTTTCGTTGTACATCCGGCCACACCACTTGGGCAACCAGTAGTAGACAGCGGCTGACATGCTGAAGATAGCACCGGCCACCATCACATAGTGAAAGTGAGCAACAACGAAATAGCTATCATGATACTGAAAATCTACCGGCGCGATCGCTAACATCAAACCCGTAAAGCCACCAATGGTAAACAGAATAAGAAAGCCAATCGCGAACATCATGGGCGTCTCGAAGGTCAGTGACCCACGCCACATTGTTGTCACCCAGTTAAAGACCTTCACCCCTGTAGGCACAGCAATCAACATCGTTGCATACATGAAGAAAAGCTCACCTGCGACGGGCATTCCCACGGTAAACATATGGTGAGCCCAAACGATAAACGACAGGAAGGCGATAGAAGCAGTGGCGTAAACCATCGAATCATAACCAAACAGTCGCTTGCGGGAGAATGTAGGAATAATCTGCGAAACCACACCGAACGCTGGCAGAATAATAATGTAAACCTCGGGATGACCAAAGAACCAAAATACGTGCTGGAACAACACGGGGTCACCACCACCTGCGGCAGAGAAGAAGCTGGTGCCAAAGTGCACATCCATCAGCATCATGGTGACCGCTCCCGCGAGCACCGGCATCACCGCCACCAGCAGGAATGCGGTGATCAACCAGGTCCATACGAACAGAGGCATCTTCATATAGGTCATGCCAGGAGCACGCAAATTCATCACAGTAGCAATGATATTGATGGAGCCCATGATTGAAGACAGACCCAACAAGTGAATGCTGAAAATAAAGAATGTCACCGAAGGCGGTGCATAAGTTGTCGATAGCGGAGCGTAAAACGTCCATCCCGCCTGTGGTGCGCCACCCTCCATAAATAATGTGCTAGCCAACATCAGAAAACTGGGCGGCAAGATCCAGAAGCTGAGGTTATTCATTCGCGGCAAAGCCATATCCGGCGCCCCAATCATCATGGGGATCATCCAGTTAGCCAAGCCAACGAAGGAGGGCATTATTGCCCCAAACACCATAATCAGGCCGTGCATGGTGGTCATTTGGTTAAAAAAGACGGGCTCTACCAATTGCAGGCCGGGCTGAAACAGCTCGGCTCGAATGATCATGGCAAAAGCGCCGCCCAAGATGAACATTGCGAACGAGAACCACAGGTACATGGTGCCGATATCTTTGTGGTTTGTGGTGGTTATCCACCGTGTCAGGCCCTTGGCGGGTCCGTGATGATGATCGCCCATCGTTAACTCCTCCAGTTAGCCTTTCTTATGATTGAATACGTCTATGGGTTGAACTAGGTCACCCATATTATTGCCGAATGCATTACGCTGATAGGTGATTACCGCCGCCATATCAACATCGTTGAGCTGGCCACCAAAAGCCTGCATGGCCGTACCGGGAACGCCGTTAATCCCAATATCGAGATGCGCGCTCAATTCACCCGTTACAATGGCACTTCCAGCAATCGCGTTTCCAAGTCCACCTTCGCCATTC
The DNA here is from genome assembly GCA_047650635.1 of Halioglobus sp. GTDB lineage: Bacteria > Pseudomonadota > Gammaproteobacteria > Pseudomonadales > Halieaceae > JBALVT01. The sequence goes on along the minus strand of JBLHNQ010000001.1, from coordinate 219,693 downwards.
GCACCGTGACACGCCAGACAGCTGCGCTGGTAGACGCCTTTTCCACGTTCTACCAACTCATCAAGACTAAAGCTCTGGGCCATCAACTCTTTGACCTGAGTCGCCTCGACCTGTTTACCGGCCAGCCAGGTGTTGTATTCGTCCTGACTAACCACATTTACCACAATAGGCATAAAGCCGTGCCCTTCGCCGCACAGTTCCGCACACTGACCCCGGTAGATACCTTCCTTCAAGGGTTTAGTCCAGACCTCGTTGATAAAACCGGGAATCGCGTCCTTTTTGACAGCCAATTCTGGCACCCACCATGAATGGATAACGTCGTTAGCGGTTACCAGGAAGCGCACCTTGGCATTCACGGGAAGAACCAAAGGCTCATCGACTTCCAGCAGATAGTACTCGCCCTTCGGTTCGGTATTGCCAATCTCGCTTTGCGGTGTCTGCAAGTTACTGAAAAACGAGACATGTTCTCCCTCGTCGGTCAGATATTCATACTTCCACTTCCACTGATAGCCAGTCACCATAATATTCAGATCGGCATCGTCGAAATCGTATACCTCTATCAAGGTTTTGGTAGCAGGCACAGCCATAGCAATCAAGATGAAGAAGGGGACAACCGTCCAGGCAATTTCTACACTGGTACTTTCGTGAAAGCTCGACGCTTTTGCACCCTTTGATTTCCTGTGAGCGTAAATTGAGTAAAACATTACACCGAAAACCAACACCCCGATAATTGTGCAGATCCAGAGTATGAGCATATGCAAATCATAAATTTGCTGGCCCACCTCGGTCACACCAGCCGTCATGTTCACAGCGCTCCTCTCGGATTCACTCGCCCAGACACCGTTACTAACCAAGCTCATTAGCATAGGTCCAAGCGCCAGCGCATACAGCCGCTTCACGTCAAAACACATATCCCGTGTCTCCATTTAGTTTATTAAAATTTAGCCCCGACTTATTATATACATTCTAGTGGGTGCTGTGACAAAACGCCGCGCATTATAGCGAAAGTTGCAGATAAAAAATACTAAGTCACTGATAATATAGGGAACTGCGAGCCATTTTGCTGAGCTTTTCAAGCAAACCTCCTTCACCACGTCAAAAAAAATAAGATAGTCCTACAATGAACGAGCTCAACCACAAAATATGGCGCATAGCCTGGCCGGCAATTCTCTCCAATATCTCCATCCCATTATTGGGACTGGTAGATGCTGCCATTTTAGGCCACCTGGGCAGCACACAATATCTTGGTGCAGTTGCCATAGGAGGGGCACTACTGTCATTTTTATATTGGGGTTTTGGCTTTCTGAGAATGGGAACAACCGGGCTGGTAGCCAAGGCCATGGGCGCAGGAAATGTATCGGGTGCAAATATTGTGCTGGGTCAGTCGAGCGTGCTTGCACTGGCATTGTCTGCAGCTGTCCTGTTATTTCATCCGCTGCTGCTGGGCCTTGGGTTTTTACTGATGTCAGCCCAGCCAGATATTTCTGTGGTGGCCGAAAGCTATGCCACCATCAGGATATCCAGTGCGCCCGCGGTGCTGCTCACGTACGCGATTGTTGGCTGGTTCATCGGTAGGCAGAATACTCGCTGGCCCATGCTTATAGTGGTCCTCACCAACGCAGTCAATATTGGCCTGGATTTTCTATTTATTGTGGAGCTAAACATGTACAGCGATGGCGCCGCAATGGCCACCGTCATTGCGGAATATATGGGCTGTGGCCTCGCCCTGTTTGGCGTATGGCGCAATTTCCCCAGCACATCCGCATCACAGTTCATTGCTGAACTCAAAAACTGGCCCTCCTATCAGCGTTTGCTGCGCAGTAACAGAGACCTTTTCATCCGCACCCTTTGCCTACTGTTCAGCTTTGCTTTCTTTACCGCAATGGGAGACAAGCAGGGCAGCAACATTCTTGCAGCAAATGCTCTGATGATGCAGCTGGTTCTAATGGCTGCTTACGGTATGGACGGTTTCGCTTTTTCAGCCGAAGCGCTGTCTGGAGACAGGCTGGGGGCAAGAGACCTCGCCGGTTTTTACAAGGTGGTGCGTTACTGCAGTTTCTGGTGCGGCATTACGGCCATTTGCATGAGCCTGTTTTTCCTTTTATTCCACAATCCTCTGTTCGCAATCATGACTAACATGGCCCCATTGCGAGAACTACTGGCGCTATACACACCCTGGTTAATTTTGTTGCCCTTGGTTGCAGCTCCCAGTTATTTACTGGACGGCGTATTCATTGGCAGTGCTGAAACCCGGGATATGATGGTAAGCATGCTCTTTTGTGTCTTTATTATTTACCTTCCCACCTGGTTTTTTACTCGCCATTTAGGAAACCATGGCCTGTGGTTGGCATTTTGCGTGTTCAACGGAGCCAGGGGTGTCACTTTGTATGCTGCCTTCCGGAGGAAAAGCCGGCTGGAAAAATGGCTTTAGCCTACCTAAACATTAATCACGCAGAGCAGGCAGAAATCTTTCTATAGTCTAGGCTTAAGCTTGCCATGAAGCGTACGCCTGATATCAGAAAATTAATCGCCGCAGCCATCTTGCAAGAAGAAGAGAGCTCGCTGTTTGGCGCGCGCCTTGGCAGGCAGTTGCCCCGCTTGCGCAAAAGACTGATCTTGCCGGAAAGCGGGCCAATATCTGCGCTGATAGGCTTCGTTGCGGCCTATATAGAAAGTGTTCCCGGTTCCATTACCCTGGTTACCGCGGTCAGCAAGCAACTGGGATTCTACTGCTACGTTGCACCTTTTTTACATACCGCTGAAGATTACTTTATCCAGCCACCTAACGATATTGACACCGACTCCGGGCTGGAAGGACTGCTGGATGAGGCCTTTGTCGCTCACCGCTTGTTGGAAGAAGTGAACGACTATCACATCGCACGTCTGGGCCACCCCCTGCTGCCCTTAGATATGACCCACTCCAATATAATCGTCCATCACTTGTTAGGAGAACCTCTGGCCAACCGCTTGGAAAACCTGGTGCAAGATGCCAGCTCGCAATTATTGCCTAAAGCGGGGTTATGGAAAACCACACTGCAAGAAATTGGGTCAACCAGGGTTTGGGTGTTTAAAAACAGGCTCAGCGATCCGGAGCAGCAGATACAACTGCGCACCACGCCCACAATGTAAAAGGAAGACGGTTATTCTTACTTGGACTTACTGGGCGTCTTATCGACCAACGTCACAGGTTCCGCTTTGGTTTCAACCCGTCGGGCCACACCCCGGCTAACACGAGTGGGAACCTCTTGTGACACAGCCGGATCGCCCGGCCGCCCGTCAGTGAAGCCGCAGGCCACGCACTCTCGAGCATCACTCTCCAAATCAACTACTATTTTATCCATGGCAGCACAGCGGGGGCATACAGCTCCAGCAATGAATCGTCTATTTTTCACCTCGATATCTCCAGCAGGTATACCTACGCGTGTTTGAGTTATGCACGATCTTCGACTACAGCACTCTTCTGGCCAGACGCTGATCGGTGGTTTATTGTAGCAAGTAATTTTCAACAAAAGGGCAAGAAACCGGAATGAAACATCACGGAAAAAACATACGAACCTTTGGAGGGCATCGGCCACAGCTGGGCGAGCGCGTCTTTATAGACCCCACTGCAGTAGTATTGGGAGATGCCTCCCTCGCAGATGATGTCTCGGTTTGGCCCCAGGTTGCTATCCGCGCAGACATGCACACCATAGCCATTGGCGCCAGAACCAGTGTTCAGGACGGCTGTGTCCTGCACATCACCCATGCCGGGCCTTATAGCGACGGGGGCTGGCCCCTGCTTATTGGGGAAGATGTGACGATAGGGCACAATGCAACTTTACATGGCTGTGTTGTAGGAAACCGAGTACTCGTAGGAATGGGCGCCACGGTCATGGATGGCGTGGTTGTAGAAGATGACGTGGTCATTGCTGCAGGCGCACTCGTTACTCCGAAAAAAACGTTGCGCAGCGGCTTTCTCTATGCCGGTAGCCCAGCCAGAGAAATGCGAGCCCTGTCGGACGGCGAAATGAACTATTTTTGTTACAGTGCCAATAACTACGTCAAATTAAAGGACGAGCACATTGCGGAGTTGGAAGCTGACAGCAATACCGGTTAGGCTGCGGCCAAAACGCTTCTCAGCTGATTTATAACCGGTCGAGTTTCGGGCTTTGCCTTGTTCCACAGGTAAAATGATTGCGCAGCTTGTTCCACCAACATACCCAGCCCATCAGAAACCGCCCAAGCAGCGTGGCGCGCTGCCCAGCGCATAAACACCGTCGGCTGCGCTCCATAAACCATATCGTAGCAACAGCTATGGTCTGTCAGCAGTGAAGCGGGTAGTTCAGGCATTTCACCAGACAATCCAGCACTCGTGCCATTGATAACAAGGTCGAATTGTCGCGAACCGATAAGGGAATAGCCCCCGCCTTCCACTGGACCCAAATCCGCAAACTCAGAGGCCAACTGCGTCGCACGGGATGCGGTGCGATTCACAATGAGTAATTCTTTGGGCCGCTCGCGCATTAGCGGTTCTAATATACCTCTCACCGCACCCCCGGAGCCCAGCACCAGTACTCGTAAACCTCGCACTGCCCAACCGAGATTAACCACCATATCGCTCACCAGACCAATGCCGTCGGTATTGTCTGCGGCGATCCCTCCCATGGGAAGCGGTGTGAGCGTGTTCGCGGCACCGGCGCGCAGAGCCCTGTCACTCAAGGTATCAGCGAGCTCAAAAGCCTCTCGCTTAAATGGTACAGTCACATTGAGCCCGGCTCCACCGCCTTCGAAAAAGGAACCAGCGGCCTTTGCAAAGCCATCAATTTCAACTCTAACGGCTCTATACTGCAATTGCAGATCAAACTGGCGCGCGAAGGAAGCGTGAATCAATGGAGACTTGCTATGTTTAATGGGGTTGCCAAACACTGCGTATTTTTTACTAGTTGTCATGTATTGCCTATCCAGCTCCGGTTTCCGCCAGCCAATCGCGGCTCTGCAGGTAGTATTGGGTGAGCTCTTCTTCTGGTGACCCGGATTCCGGATGGTAGTCGTATTCCCAGCGCACCACTGGTGGCATAGACATCAAAATGGCCTCTGTACGACCATTTGATTGCAGACCGAAAAGCGTACCTCTGTCGTACACCAGATTAAACTCTACATAGCGGCCGCGGCGATACAACTGAAACTGTCGCTCACGCTCGCCGTAGGCAGTGTTCTTTCTGCGGGCTACGATGGGCCTATAAGCGATCATGAAGGAGTCTCCCACCGACCGCATAAAGGCGAAACAGGTGTCGAAGTCCCAACAGTTCAAGTCGTCATAAAATAGACCGCCAATTCCACGAGGCTCGTTTCTGTGTGGCAGGTAAAAATATTCGTCACACCAGACTTTGTAACGGGGATAGACCTCCTCGCCAAATGCCTTACAGGCTGCAGAGGCAGCAGCATGCCAACTTATGCAGTCTTCCCGGTTACCGTAATATGGCGTTAAGTCATAGCCGCCACCAAACCACCAAACGGGATCTTCACCCTCTTTTTCTGCGACAAATAATCGCACATTTGCGTGGGACGTTGGAATATGGGGATTGCGCGGGTGAATAACCAGTGAAACCCCCAAAGCCTCAAAACTGCGCCCTGCAAGTTCCGGCCTGGCGGCACTGGCCGAAGCCGGTAATTGTGAGCCCTTTACATGAGAGAAATTAACGCCGGCACGTTCAAAAACAGCGCCCTCGGTTAAAACCTTGCTGCGCCCTCCACCACCTTCTGGACGCTGCCATTCGTCAGTGATGAATGATGCCTGCCCGCCTTCCTCTGCGAGGGAATCGCAAATATCGTCCTGAAGGGCTAGAAGATACGATCTAACTTGATCAATCTGCATGCTTACCTTTGTTTAGAATACTAGTCGGCGCCGCATTATACCCGTGGCAGCTAACAATGCTAGCTGCACCGCCTATGCCCTGATGATTTCGTCTGTCAGCAGGTGTTTAATTACAGTGGGACGACTGGCCCCGCCCAGCGCACCGGAAATAATATAGTCCAAATCTGTGCCGAAATAGCGTCTTACCTGAAAGGACTGAGTAGCTGGCCTGCTGCCTGCCGGGTTGGCCGAGGTTGACACCAAGGGACCTCCCCAGGCGTTGCACAATGCGCGTACCAGGGGGTGTGCGCTCACCCTTACCGCCACCGTATCGTGGTCGCCGCAAATCCAGCCGGGGACGCGATGCTGATGGGGAACAAGCCAGGTTGTAGGCCCAGGCCAAGATAGGCTCAGCCGCGCCTGCTGGGCCAATGGAAGACCTCGCAGCAACCATTCCAGCTGCGACTCCGAGCCCGCCACAAGCACCAGGCCCTTAGCCATCTCGCGTCGCTTTAAGTAGAGCAGCCGTGCCACCGCCATTTCATTGAACGGATCACAGCTCAGGCCCCAAACAGCCTCAGTGGGACAGGCAACTACCCCACCGCTGCGTATGGCAGTAACAGCCTGCCGAAGAGCGATAGTTGAGAGTGATTGCGGCAAAGACTAGCCTTTCAGCGACTGTTGCAGTTCTGCATCTTTGGCGACAATAGCTCGTGCGTTTGCGCTGCGCTCATCGCGTAATCTTTGCCCCAACTCAAAGTCGTGCAAAGCCAGAATCTGCGCTGCCAGATACGCCGCATTTTTTGCCCCGGCCTTGCCGATAGCAACACTTGCCACCGGAATACCTCCAGGCATCTGTACCGTGGAAAGCAGAGCGTCCATGCCGTCAAGAGAGGCATTAATCGGAATACCAATTACTGGCTTTACAGTAGTGGCCGCTACAGCACCTGCGAGATGAGCCGCCATTCCAGCCGCAGCAATAAACACTGCGCAGCCACGTGCATCGGCATCCTCAATAAAGTCCTTGGTAATTTGGGGAGTACGGTGAGCGGAAGTTATTCGTGCCTCGAAGGTGATATCAAGTGACTTAAGGACGGCAAAACATGCCTCCATTACGGGTAAATCGGAATCTGACCCCATTACTATTGCAACAAACGGTTTGTTCATTTATTTTCTCCAAGTAACGCCGATTCGACGCCTGTAAGCCTGCCCTAAAAAGGCGCGAAATTAAAGCAACAACTGGCAGCCTCGTCAACAGTGAATATAGCCACCGCTGAAACGACAGATTTTGCCCTGCAGCTCCAAAGCGGACAGTGCTGCCATCACCCTCGCCACTGGGAAGCCACTGTGCGCAACCAACATGTCCACTGAGACTGCCTCATAGCCAATCATGGAGAAAATTCGCTGCTGCCCCAGTGGCATTTCGGCGGTCTCGACAATCTCATTGGAGCCATCGGGAACCAGGCTCTCTTGCAACGTATATAGAGGTCCTAATTCACTGAGAATATCTTCTACGCAGTCAACCATCTTGGCGCCATCACGAATCAAGCGAAGGCATCCTCGCCCACCCTCGTGAAACATAGCCCAGGGACATGTAAATACTTCCCGGCCTTGTTCCAGTGCCGTGCCAGCGGTTATCAACGAACCACTGCGAAGTGCCGCCTCTACGACCAACACACCCAGTGACAAACCGCTGAGTATTCGGTTTCGCTGCGGAAAACGATATCGCTCGGGCTGGCAGCCAGGAGGGTACTCCGTTACTAAAACCCCACTACTCGCCAGTTCTTCTGCCAAAGCTGCATGACGACGAGGGTAAATCTGGTCGATTCCTGTCGCCATAACAGCAATGCTTGCACCCCCGGCTGCCAAAGCTGCCCGGTGAGCCTCTCCATCGACGCCCAAAGCCAGCCCGCTACAGATATGTAAGCCCGCTCTTACCAGTGCTGTGGAAAGGGTTCTAGTGGTGCGCAGCCCCGCCGGGCTGGCTTTGCGGCTTCCAACCACTGCCAACTGTGCCTCCTGAAGCAGGCTGACGGTTCCGCGTACGTAAAGTAGAGGAGGCGGGTCGTAAATGGTCCGCAGCAACACGGGATAAGCTTCATCGGTTAAAGGGAGAATTTGAGCACCCAGCTTGTCTAGTGACTCCAGCTGAGCGTTGATGTCTGCGGGGAAACTATTACTGTGCAGCGCAGATTTCATGGCGACTATCGTTTCTTTTTTCGCCCCCAGCAACCCCCAATCATCGGGGGTGGAGTCCCAAATAGCTCTGGGGCTGCCATAATGCAAAAAAAGTCTGGAGAGTAGGGCGTCACTCAGCGTGGGGATACTGTGTAGAGCCAGACACAGCCGTGTGTCAGTGGTGTTCATACATCATCCTTGATGTGTGTTTGGCAAAAACTAGCCGGGGTGCTGCCTCCTGCAGGGCCCTTATTGTAAGCGCATTGGTTTGTGGCTACCCCGCAGTGGCCACATTTGACGGATTAAAGACACTATGAGCCGTTTTGCCTAGGGTTTTTTAACCTTGTCCATCACTTTAAGAGGCCGATTTGTCTTCAGCACGATGCCGTAGCTGGCCTTTTCAAACACATCAAATACCAGTAACAAGCCCGCACGGACATCGGGAAGTGCCACGTTATCACCCATGATTTGATCATAAACTACCTCCCCACTTTGGTAGATAGCTAGAACATGACCTACTTCGAGGCCCTCGCGCGTTCCGCGATTGAGCACCACAATATCCCAGGCTCCAATTTGGCTAACCCCGCCGTCGACCGCTATCATAAAGCCATCGACAACTTCGTCTTCTGGCGCACGGGGATGAAACGTCGCATCGAGAACCTTGTCCTCATTGGGGAGCAGTCTGTCTGTAATTCTTACCTCTTCGGTTACCCGCGTAACCTCAAGCTCCACAACGTCATCTTTATTGCTGCTAAGCATTTGCGCACTGCCAATGTCCTTGGCCTGATATCCCAATACTTCGTTGGTAATAGGGTCGCGATAAACATCACCCGCGCGAAAAATCCCGTAGGCCCGCTCATCGTCGGCGAATGGACCGCGTCCAAAGACCCGATCGCCCGGCGCACTAATCAGGTGTCCCTGCGCCCCTGCTACTACATAGGCGGAATTATTAATTTTGCCGAGATCCATAATCCGATGACGCCGTAAAAAAGCGCCAATTTGATCCAACGGGATAATGGGAATAGCCTGGTCAAGCGGAGACACACGCATATTGGGTGTGAGCTTGACGTTGCGACCACGTTTCATTCTTAAGCGAGGCTGACCGTCAACCCACACCAAATATAGTTCATCGCCCGGGTAAATTAAGTGGGGGTTGTCGATTTGGGGGTTAACATCCCACAGCTCCGGCCAAAGCCAGGGCTGAGGCAGGTACATGCCCGATATGTCCCACAGGGTGTCGCCTTTTTTAACAATATACGTTTGGGGCGCTTTCTCATTGAGCTCAACCGCTGCATAGAGCCAGCTACTAAACAGCACTGACAACAACAACACGCATACCGAGATTGGCTTCATTTTCATTTTATAGTTCCTGCCTGGCCTTCTTATTGATTCTCTGCCCGACTGATCTCCTCGCTATATCCCTAAATATAAGCGCGTCGGACTCGCAGAAGATGCCAATAGACTTGTCCATAGGCTCCCTAGCTATATAATACACATAGTTTGCTGCGGCAAACCGGCTCTGGCAAGCCCTAATGTTATTAATTCACGATGCCCGAATCTGATACTTCACCTCAACTCTAAGAGCAAAATAGCCTTATGGCCGTTCTCGAAATACTGGAATTTCCCGACCCCAGACTGCGCACCAAAGCCAAACCAGTCAAGGCGGTAACGCCTGAACTACGCACGCTAATCGATGACATGCTGGAAACCATGTACGCGGCACCCGGCATAGGACTGGCAGCTACACAGGTTAATGTCCACCAACGCCTTCTGGTTATTGATGTATCGGAAAACCACGATGATCCCCAGGTTTTCATCAATCCGGTCATAACCGTGCTCGACGCAGAGCTAGGCGAATATGACGAGGGTTGTTTGTCGGTGCCCGGTTATTATGAAACCGTCAATCGACCCCGGCGTGTCGGCGTCACTGCCCTGAATCGCGAGGGCGAAAGCCACTCCCGTGAGCTCGATGGCCTGCTGGCCATCTGCCTTCAGCACGAAATTGACCATCTGGAAGGGAAACTCTTCGTCGATTATTTGTCCCCTCTAAAACGCCAGCGCATTCGTAAGAAGCTAGAGAAAGAACACCGCAGTAGGAGCTGAAAAAGTGAGCCCATCATCTCATCGAATTATTTTTGCCGGAACCCCCGATTTCGCGGCAACCCATCTCGAGGGTCTGCTGCAAAGCGGGCACCGGGTAGTGGCCGTGTACACCCAACCTGACAGGCCTGCAGGCCGCGGCAAAAAACTCCAGTCAAGTCCCGTTAAAAAAAGGGCAGAAGCGGCCGGCATACCCGTTTTTCAGCCCGCCAGCCTGAAGTCGGAACAGGCGCAACAAGAACTCGAACACATAGGCGCCGATGTAATGGTCGTGGTGGCATACGGCCTTATTTTGCCTCAATCGGTGCTGGATATACCGCGTATTGCCGCCCTCAACGTGCATGCCTCCCTGCTCCCTCGATGGCGAGGCGCCGCGCCCATACAGCGCGCTATTGAAGCCGGCGACCATGAAACGGGCATCACAATCATGCAAATGGACGCCGGGTTGGATACAGGAAACATGCTGGCCTGCGCAAGCTGCGCTATCGGCCAGAACTCGACGGCCGCTAGTTTGCACGATGAACTGGCACAGATGGGAGTGCCCTTGCTACTCGATGCGCTCAACACCCTGCCTGAACACCTCGAAGCGGGGCGCCCGCAAGCCAACGAACTGGCAACTTACGCCGATAAAATATTAAAACCTGAAGCACAAATCAATTGGTCCGAACAAGCCTTGCTCATCTCACGCAAAATTCGCGCGTTTAACCCCTTTCCCGTGTGCCACACTTTTATTGGCGATAACAGAGTGAAGATACACTTAGCCAGTGCAAATGACGAATCAGCCGAAGCAGCGGCCCCTGGCACAATACTAAGTGCCGACTCAGGGGGCATTGCAGTCGCCTGTGGCAGCGGGCAATTATGTATCACCCACCTACAGCTGCCCGGCGGCAAACCCCTAACCGCAGAACAGGTGTTGCATGCAAAAAGCGCTTTATTCGCGCCTGGGGTTCGTTTCCTAAATAACCGAGACACTGGATAATGCCCATGAATACCCGCGCGGCGGCGGCAAAAACCCTGGCTTCGGTACTGGGAGGCAAGTCCCTGAACCAGGCCCTCCCGCCACTTTTAGATAAAGTTGAGCCGCGCGACCGCGGTCTGTTACAGCAATTGTGCTACGGGACACTGCGCGAACTACCAAAGCTCGATGCCGTCCTCAGCCAGTTGCTGGCGAAACCTCTGCGCGACAAGGATCGCGACGTCCGAGCTCTGCTTTTGCTCGGTCTCTATCAACTGGGCGACACACGGGTGCCAGATCATGCGGCGGTGTCGGCAACAGTGGATGCCATTCGCGAACTGAAAAAACCGTGGGCCAAAGGGCTGACTAACGCGGTTTTACGCCGCTATCTTCGTGAGAGAGAGGCACTACTGGAGCAGCTGGATGATGCGGCCACATCCGCCCACCCCTTTTGGCTTTACAAAAAACTACAGAAACAATGGCCTGTTGCTTTACAACAAATTCTCGCCGCGGGAAACCAGCAACCCCCCATGACCTTAAGGGTAAACACACAAATGATAAGTCGGGACGCCTATCTTGCACAGCTTACTGACGCGGGAATTATGGCAACAGCCGGCACCCTTTCAGCTCAGGCGATTGTGTTACAAAACCCCGTAGATGTTAGCGAACTACCCGGATTCGTGCGGGGGGAGGCCAGCGTACAGGATGAAGCGGCACAAATGGCTGCTATCATGCTCAACGCGCAGCCCGGAGACCGAATACTGGACGCCTGTTCAGCGCCAGGAGGGAAAACCTGTCACATACTGGAGCTTCAGCCTAAACTTGCCGAGCTTGTGGCAATGGACATCGACGAGGGGCGATTGCAAAGAGTGAATGAAAACCTGCAGCGGCTTGGTCTCTCGGCCCAATTACTTAACGGAGATGCGTCCCACCCACCTGCGACACTGAGAACTGAGAGCTTTGATCGCATTCTGGTGGACGCGCCCTGTTCAGCTATTGGCGTGATTCGCAGGCATCCGGATGTAAAAACCCTTCGCAGGGAGAGCGACATACCACAGCTGGCCGCCCAGCAAGGCGCTATTTTGCGAGGCCTGTGGCCCACGCTAAAGCCCGGGGGCGCTCTACTTTATGCCACCTGTTCTATCCTGGAAGAAGAAAATAGCCGCGTGGTGTCTAAGTTCCTGCTGCAAGAAGAAAATGCCGTGCTGCGAGAGCCCGATCAAACCTGGGGGGAGCAACGCAGCCACGGCCGCCAGCTGCTCCCTCAGATTAATGGTTCAGACGGCCTGTTTTATGCGCTTATTGAAAAAATTTAGCGGCCCAGTGCGCTGAGAATGTGCATAATTGCCCGTAGCAAGCACTTACATTTAATCGGTGATGTCTTTATTGTGAATAAATACTTTCTCAAGTTTTTTAACCCATGAAAAAAATAATCATTCTCGGCGCAGGCCAAGTAGGTGGCACACTGGCCGAGCATCTGGCCAATGAACAGAACGATATTATTGTCGTCGATAACAACTCGAGCAGGCTCCGCGCGCTTCAGGACAAACTTGATATCGGCACCGTAATGGGTGATGCGTCTCACCCAAGTACCCTGGCCAGAGCGGGTGCAGATGACGCTGACCTTTTAGTGGCTGTCACCAACAGCGACGAAATAAATATGATTGCCTGCCAAGTGGCCCACACGCTGTTCAACACCCCAACGAAAATCTCTCGGATTCGTTCTCCTAGCTATCTTAAACACCAGGATAAATTGTTTGGCAATCATGGTATTCCGGTGGATGTCATTATCGGCCCCGAGCAGTTGGTCACCGACAATATACGCCAGCTGATCAACAATCCCGGTGCCCTGCAAGTGCTGGATTTTGCAGAGGGCCTGGTGCAACTGGTTGCAGTAAAAGCCGTTCACGGCGGCCTTATTGTTGGTCATGAGATTCAGGACTTACGTAAACACATGCCTAAAACCGATGCCCGGGTTGCGGCAATTTTTCGTCAGGACAGGCCCATTATTCCAATTGGCAGCACGGTGATTGAAGCGGGGGACGAAGTTTTTTTTCTGGCGGCAAAAAAAGACATACGTACCGTGATGATGGAGCTGCGAAAACTCGACAAGCCCTACAAACGCGTGATGATCGCCGGTGGAGGCAATATAGGCTCCACTTTAGCGCAATCGATTGAAGGCCAATATCAGGTCAAGCTCATCGAGTTGTCTCACAAGCGCTGCAAAATATTATCAGAGAAACTGAAACACACCATCGTACTTCACGGCAGTGCCACGGAGCCACAGTTGCTCGCCTCTGAAAACATTGAATCCACCGATGTATTTTGCGCCCTCACTAATAACGATGAATCCAATATCATGACCTCCATGCTGGCCAAACGCATGGGGGTCAAGAAGGTAATAACACTGATCACAAACCCTGCCTATGCCGATCTGGTAGGAGACGAAATCGACATCTCTATCTCACCACAGGAAATAACCATTGGCAGTTTGCTAACCCATGTAAGACGAGGCGATATCAGCAACGTCCATTCACTTCGTCGCGGAGCGGCCGAAGCTATAGAACTGATCGCGCACGGTGACGCCTACTCGTCCAAAGTTGTCGGTAGGCGGCTTGATGAAGTATCGCTGCCTGAGGGTGTGACCATTGGCGCGATAGTAAGAGGGGACAAAGTAGTGCTTGCTCATAACCACGTCGTTGTAGAAGCAGAAGACCACGTTATTATCTTCCTGGTGGACCGCCATAAAATCTCCGCCGTGGAAAAACTTTTCGCAGTCGGCTTCGGCTTTTTCTCCTAGGCAGCAAGTATGCATTTATCCATCTCCATGCGTGTACTGGGTCTGCTGTTAATGATGTTCAGCAGCGCCATGATTCCTCCCTTGGTGATAGCACTGGTGGCCGACGATCACACCATAACCGCGTTTCTATCCGCGATGGCCATTACGTTCTTCTCGGGGTTTGCTTTATGGCTTCCTTTCCGCGGAGCACGGCATGAATTGCGTATTCGCGATGGATTTCTCATAACCGCCCTGTTTTGGACTGTGTTGGGGATTTTCGGCGCCCTGCCTTTTGCGCTGGCAGAGTCGCCTCACCTGACCCCGGCAAAGGCCATCTTTGAGTCGATCTCAGGGTTGACCGCCACGGGAGCCACAGTAATTGTAGGCCTGGATGATTTGCCGCAGTCCATTCTGCTGTACCGCCAGTTACTGCAGTGGATGGGGGGAATTGGAATTATTGTTGTGGCAGTGGCAGTATTGCCCATGTTGGGTGTGGGCGGCATGCAGCTGTATCGAGCTGAAACGCCCGGCCCCTCCAAGGACAGCAAACTTACGCCAAGAATTACCGGTACTGCCAAAGCTCTATTCAGTGTTTATCTCTCGCTAACCCTGGCCTGTGCTCTGGCCTATTACTTCGCCGGCATGTCTGCTTTTGACGCCATTTGCCACGCTTTCTCCACAGTGGCCCTCGCGGGATTTTCCACCCATGATCAAAGCATGGGCTTTTTTAAAAGCGACACCATTTTGTTTATCAGCAGCCTCTTTATGACCATCTCAGCAATCAACTTTGGCCTGCATTACATTGCTTGGCGCAATCGCAGTTTGGCGGTCTATCGCAAGGATTCAGAGACCAAATTTTTTCTTTGCGTTCTTGGCCTGATTATCGCAATCACCGCTACTCATCTGGAGTTTACTAACCGCCTACCCACCTGGGATAGCTTCGTCCACGGGCTATTCCACGCTATCTCTATCGTTACAACAACCGGCTACTCGACCAAGGACTATGAAGCGTGGCCCACGTTTTTGCCTATCTTATTGTTTCTCGGTTCATGCATGGGTGGGTGCGTGGGCTCAACCGGTGGCGGAATCAAAGCCATGCGCCTGATGTTAATCTACAAACAGGGCGTCAGAGAGTTAAAACAGCTGGTTCATCCACAAGCCATTATTCCTCTGAAGGTGGGTAATCGAAGAGTTGAGCCGACCGTGGTCAGTGCGGTGTGGAGCTTTTTCGCCGTCTACGTAACCTCTTACATCTTTCTGTTGCTGGCGTTAATGGGCACCGGGCTGGATTTTACCAGTGCATTTTCGGCTGTAGCGGCATCACTTAATAATCTCGGGATTGGGCTGGGCCAGGTTTCCAACAATTTCAGCGAGATCTCTGAGCCTGCGATGGCAATCATGAGTTTTGGGATGTTACTGGGCCGCTTGGAAATCTTTACCTTACTAGTGTTATTCACGCCCGCTTTCTGGCGTCCTTAGAGAGCGAGAGGCCAGGCAACCTCAGCGGTGCTCTCTATGTTTACGTATCAAGTCGTAGGCACCTGAAATATCCTGGGACTTTTCCGTTGCGATTTTTATCATGTCCTCAGGGACACCCCGGGCTATTAACTTATCCGGGTGATTCTGGCTCATCAACTTGCGGTAGGCACTTTTGAGCGCTTTGTCGGAAGCCGCTTCAGACACACCTAATGCCGCGTATGCATTTTTTAACTCCGTGGCGGGTGAACTACCTCCAGCACCGCCATGAAACTGCCCCTGAGCCTGAACCATGCGAAGCAATTGTTCCAACTGAGCAGCACCAAAGCCCATGAGCTGTGCAATGCGCGCCAAGGCGTCATGCTCTGCTTTATGTACACCCTGATCTGAAAGGGCCAAGGATATAAGAAACAGCAAGAGTGTTTGTTGTAGTTGTTTTTGATTACCACAGGCCTGCAGAAAGGACGTTACCGTACTTTCCAGATTGAAATCCTTGTCTGCGCCGGCCCTAAACAACTCCTTTGCGCTGACTTGTTGGGTGCTGTTGAGGCGCATTTGCACGAACAGAGACTCGGTGTGCTGGATTTCACTTTGTGAGACGCGTCCATCTGCTTTAGCCAGATACCCCAGCAAAAGGAATGTAGTTTCAAAGAAGCTGACTTTAATTTTCTCTACTTTTTCGGGCGTACCAAACTGCAGCGTATTGACTAGTCCTTTGTCAAAGGAATGGCCTATAAACAAACCCACCACCAGGCCGATGGGGCCACCAACCAGTAAACCCAACGCTCCCGCTACCAACTTTCCGTAAAACATATAACCTCGATTGCCACAATCGCCACTGACATGAGCGAAAGCGCGTATTATGCCGACAAAAGAGCCTGTATAATAGGCCGCTTTTTGCAACCACCCTATGGGAAGACTCGTGTCTACTATTCTGGAACAAACACAGACGTTTCAAGATCTTATCTTCAAACTACAAACGTTTTGGAGCGCGCAGGGTTGCGTGGTCCTGCAACCATTAGATTTAGAAGTGGGGGCGGGTACTTTTCATCCCGCTACTTTTCTTCGCGCCATAGGCCCGGAAAACTGGAATGCAGCCTACGTGCAGCCCTGTCGGCGCCCTACAGATGGACGCTACGGAGAGAACCCAAACCGGTTGCAGCACTACTACCAGTTTCAGGTGGCGATGAAGCCTTCTCCCGACAATATCCAGGAGCTGTATCTGGATTCACTGAAAGCCCTTGGTATTGACACTACTATCCACGATGTTCGTTTTGTTGAGGACAACTGGGAGTCTCCCACACTGGGAGCCTGGGGGCTGGGCTGGGAAGTTTGGCTCAATGGAATGGAAGTTACCCAGTTCACCTATTTCCAGCAGGTAGGCGGTCTGGAATGCTATCCGGTAACCGGCGAAATCACCTATGGCCTGGAACGCATAGCCATGTACCTGCAAGGTGTAGATAGCATTTACGATCTAGTCTGGGCCAAAGGGCCACAGGGCACTGTGACCTACGGTGACGTGTTCCACCAAAACGAAGTAGAGATGTCCAGATATAACTTTGAGGAAGCGGATACCACACAGCTCTTTGCCAGTTTTGATCATTACGAGTCGGAGGCGGCGCGCCTTATCGCGATCAGCTTACCCCTGCCAGCCTATGAGATGGTGATGAAGGCATCCCATGCTTTTAACCTATTGGATGCGCGCCACGCGATTTCCGTCACTGAACGACAGCGCTTCATTCTGCGTGTTAGAACCTTGTCACGCTCCGTTGCGCAGGCCTATTTCGACGCCCGTGCAGCGTTGGGTTTTCCGCTAGCACAGGGCACCCTGAAGCAGGAAGCACTCGACAAAATTCAGCAGGAGGCAAACTAGATGAGCACTGAAACCCTGCTGATAGAACTGGGAACAGAAGAACTACCTCCCAAAGCACTGAAAACACTCGGCCTCGCTTTTCGCGATGGCATTACCTCGGGACTGCGTCAGCGAGAACTGGCATTTGGCGATGTGAAATGGTTCGCGTCCCCTAGAAGACTGGCTGTCATAGTATCTGCCGTGCAACTGCAGGCCGACACCAAGGACATAGAAGTTTTGGGGCCGCCCGCAGATCGCGCGAAAGACAGCAATGGTAATTGGACACCTGCTGCAATGGGTTTCGCCCGCAAACAGGGCGTGGAGCCGGAGCAGCTGGAGACTATCGATAGCCCAAAGGGTAGCCGGCTAGGTATGCGCAGCACCGCCGAAGGCGTCACAGCAAAGGAGTCCCTGGGCGACATTATCACTAGTGCCATACAAGCCTTGCCCATACCCAAACGCATGCGTTGGGGAGCCAGTCGAACTGAGTTTGTAAGGCCCGTTCACTGGGTTGTGGTGATGCTGGGCCAGGACTGTGACCACGGCACAGTCCTGGGCCTACCAACGGGAAATATCACTTACGGTCACCGCTTCCATAGCAATGGGCCACTGACCATCGACTTACCAGAAAACTATCCCGATGTACTGCTCGATGCCAAGGTTGTAGCAGATTACACCCTGCGCCAGAATATGGTTCAAGACCAAATCGAAGTCGAGGCAAGCGCTCTCAAAGCGACAGCCGTTATCGACCCCCTTTTACTGGATGAAGTAACCGGCCTCGTCGAATGGCCCGTAGCCCTCACCGGATCTTTTGAACAGCGATTTTTAACGGTGCCCGCTGAGGCCCTGATCTTGTCGATGAAGGAACACCAAAAATATTTTCATCTGGTAGACGCCAATGGCGCACTCATGCCAAATTTCATAACCCTGTGCAATATAGAAAGCACCGATCCCGTGCAGGTTATTGCCGGAAATGAGCGTGTTATACGTCCACGACTCAGTGACACCGCCTTTTTCTTTGAGAGCGACAAGAAGACGTCACTGGCGCAGCGCGTTGATTCACTCAAGAATATCGTTTTCCAGAAACAACTGGGCACACTCTATGATAAAACTCGCCGGATAGAGGCACTGGCGGGGGCACTGTCTAAAGCAATGGGCAGCGACCCTGCACTCGCGCGCAGAGCTGCTCTATTGAGTAAAACGGACCTGATCACCGACATGGTGCAGGAATTCTCCGACATGCAGGGTATAGCCGGAAGCCACTACGCTGCACACGACGGCGAAGAGCCCGATGTTGCCTCAGCATTGGCTCAGCAATACTGGCCAAGATTTGCCGGAGACAAGCTCCCGGCCAAACCAACCGCTTGTGCAGTTGGTTTGGCCGATAGGCTGGACACCTTGTGCGGAATTTTTGGAATTGGCCAAACACCCACCGGCTCCAAAGACCCTTTCGCTCTGCGCAGGGCTTCACTGGCAGTGTTGCGTATCATCGTCGAAAAAAATCTCGACCTGGACCTGCGTGAATGCCTGGCTTTGGCTGTCGCGCAGTACCCCGCAGGTTTAATTGCGCCAAACACGGCGGTACAGGTTTTCGATTATATGGTAGAGCGTTTTCGAGCCTGGTATGAAGACGAAAATATACCGGTCGAAGTGTTCCGAGCAGTAAGCGCGAAAAACCTCAGCCGACCTCTAGATATTCATAGGCGGGTGCAGGCAGTGCACGCCTTCAGTGCCCTGCCAGAAGCGAGCGCCTTGGCAGCGGCTAACAAACGTGTGTCCAATATTCTGGGAAAGCTCGATCCGAGCCATACCTTTGACATAGTAAGCGCTAACTTACTTCAGGAGGATGAGGAAAAAGTACTTTACCACTCACTGTGCGCAGTAGAAGGGGTCTTTGATGGCCACCTGAAAAAGGGTGAATATACCCAGGCACTCGCTTCCCTTGCAGGTTTGAGAGCACCCATCGATGCTTTTTTTGATGGCGTTATGGTCAACGCAGACAATGAGGCTCTTCGAACCAACCGATTAAACCTGTTGAAAGTGTTGCGCGATAAGTTTCTGTTAGTTGCAGATATTTCCCTGCTAGTGGTCACTAAGTAGCGAGGGGAGGGGAGCGCTCCAGACGCACTCCGCCGAGCCAATTATTTCAGCAGCTGGCCAGCTTGGCTAGATCTGGCGTTGTGCTTTAGTGTGGATATGGCAACGATGATCAAATCGATCATCCCGACACCTACAAGATGTCCCGCGAAGGAGTAAAGGAAAGCCGGATCTAAGCGGCTCTCTCTTCTTTCTTCGCTTCCGGATCGAAGGTGATGTGCATGCGCTTTATGCCATTCACCAGATTGGACCGCGTATAAGCGACTTCACCCACTAACTTGGGATTCCTGATTCGAGGGATAATTTCCTCAAACATCACCTTCACTTCCAGACGCGCGAGGTGGGTGCCCAGGCAAAAATGTTGACCGACGCCAAACGCACGGTGTTGGTTGTACATGTCTGGCATTCTCTCGGCACGTTTCACGTCAAACTCCATGGCGTCATCGCCGAAAATACTCTCATCATGATTAACGGTGTGGTAATGCATGATAATTTTATCGCCTTTTTTGATCTGTTGGCCACCCACCTCAACATCTTGCATAGCCTGGCGGCGCATTAGAATAAATGCTGTGTTGTAGCGAAGCATTTCTTCGCAGGCATTTTCAATCATATCTGGGTTCTCCACCAGATATTGCAACTGATCGGGGTGTTGCATAAGCATGCGCATGCCGTGACTGGTTATAGTTCGAGTTGATTCGTTGCCCGCGGCAATAATCATCAGGAAAAACCACACGAACTCATCCTCATCGAGCCCGGGATCTTTGCCATTACCATCGAGCAGGGCGCCGATAATATTATCCTTGGGCTCTTTGCGGTGTTCTTCCATTAGCTTCATGGCGTAGGTAATCACATTCAAAGAAGCCAACTCAGACACTTCCTTGTCTGCCGCCATTTCCGGGTCTTGATTAAAGATCATGGCATTGGTCCAAGCGAAAAAGTCTTTTCGATCTTCGGCGGGAATACCACACAACTCCAGAATAGCCAGCAGCGGCAACTCTGCCGCCACCTCTTCCACAAATTCACATTCACCCCGATTGGCTACCCGGTCAACAATGTTTTTGGCATGTTCCCTAAATCGCTCTTCGTAGGACGCAACGGCGCGCGGGGTAAAGCTGGCTCTGACAATTTTGCGCGATTTGAGCTGGCGCGGAGGGTCCATATTAATCGTCATATTGCTGAAAATATTCTCAAGATCTTCCGGGGTGGGTTCTTCTGCCAAAGCAGTCCGCTCTGCACTCGAGAACAGGGCTGGATTCTTGGAAATAAAGTCTATCTCATCGCGGCCAGTAACCAACCAGTAGGGAACGCCCATCGTTGGGTCTTCCATATAGTGGATAGGGCCAGACTTGCGAATACGGGCCAACTCCTCATAGGGCATACCTTTGGCGTAGGTATCGGGATCGATCATATTTGAAAAATTGGCAAATGGGCACTGACTCATAACGGATCACCTTGAAGCTGATTTCAACACCAACAAACTATAAACTAATAGTTGTTAGTTTGTAAATCCCATACACCCGCATCAGACCAAAATAGATATCCGTCGGTCAACTCTAATCAAATCGGTGGTTGTACCTCAAAGAGCTGCAGCAATAGCTCTGCAGTTACACTAGGTACACACCACCGACATCGCTATACGTCGAGGTTAGACACGTTGAGCGCGTTTTGTTCGATAAACTCCCGCCTTGGTTCCACGTGATCACCCATTAGGGTCGTGAAGATTTGGTCAGCGGCAATAGCATCTTCGATGGTTACGACCAACATGCGCCGTACCTCGGGATCCATAGTGGTTTCCCAGAGTTGATCCGGGTTCATTTCCCCCAAACCTTTGTAGCGCTGAATTGAATAACCTTTATGCGCTTCAGTCATCAACCAATCCAAGCCCTCGGCAAAGCTACGCGTCGCTAATACCTTCTCGCCGCGTTGAATATAGCCCTCTTCATCGATCAGTGTATTGAGCGTTTGGCCCATAGCGACAAGACTCAAATATTCGCCTGAGGAGAAGAATTCCTGACGATATTCGGTCTCTGACTCCACGCCGTGAGACAAAAGCTTCACGACGGGGAAAAAGAGTTGCCGTTCCTGGTCCTTGCGGACAACTGTCTCATATACACTACCCTTGCTCGCCAGCGCTTGTAAGCGCTCACTTATCTGCTCGGCAAACAGGTTAACAGTCGCCTCGTCTTGCATCTCTTCAAGGCTTAGCGATTCACCATAGACCATCTGCCATAACACCTCGGCACTATATAAGCGGCTCAAGCGGTCAATGGTTGCAGCGACTTTACGATAACTAACAACCAGCTCTTCAAGTCTACTTCCAGTTATCGGAGGAGCCTCTGGGTTGACATAAATAGACGCTGTATCCAGGGCCGCTTGAGTTAAGTATTGGTTTAAAGCTTCGTCATCTTTTAAGTATTGATGTTGCTTACCCTTGGCGATCTTATATAAAGGCGGCTGAGCAATAAAAAGATGACCGCGTTCAATAAGTTCGCGCATTTGACGGAAGAAAAATGTAAGCAAGAGGGTTCTAATATGGGACCCATCTACATCAGCATCTGTCATTATGATGATGCTGTGGTAGCGCAGCTTGTCCGCATTGAACTCACTCTTCCCTATACCGCAACCCAACGCTGTGACAATCGTGCCCACTTCTACAGAACCAAGCATTTTGTCAAACCGAGCCTTCTCGACATTCAGAATCTTGCCCTTCAATGGAAGAATGGCCTGATACTTCCGGTTTCTGCCCTGCTTAGCTGAGCCTCCCGCAGAGTCTCCCTCCACCAGATAGATCTCTGACAGAGCCGGGTCTTTTTCCTGGCAATCTGCCAATTTACCAGGTAAACCCGCGATATCCAGTGCCCCCTTGCGTCTGGTCATTTCACGGGCTTTGCGCGCGGCCTCTCTAGCTCTAGCCGCGTCAATCATTTTGCCTACAACCAGCCTCGCTTCCTGAGGGTTTTCTTGCAGGTAGTCACTAAATCGGGAGTTCATCGCCTGCTCTACTGCTGTCTTAACTTCAGACGACACCAACTTATCCTTGGTTTGAGAGGAGAATTTGGGATCGGGAACTTTGA
Organism: Halioglobus sp.; assembly: GCA_047650635.1. GTDB lineage: Bacteria > Pseudomonadota > Gammaproteobacteria > Pseudomonadales > Halieaceae > JBALVT01. The sequence goes on along the minus strand of JBLHNQ010000001.1, from coordinate 197,349 downwards.
CCGAAATAATCGCAGTCAACCCCTCACGCGCGTCATCTCCAGAAGTAGAGACGGCTGCCTTTTTAGACAGACCTTCTTTTTCGATATAATTATTCAGGTTGCGTGTTAGCGAGGCGCGGAACCCCGCCATATGGGTACCACCATCTCGCTGAGGAATGTTGTTGGTGTAGCAGTAGACGTTTTCCTGGAAGGAATCATTCCACTGCAGCGCCACCTCTACACCTACATCCTCGCCAAACGTATCACTAAAGTGAAATATGCGATTAATACCGGTCTTATTTTGATTAAGATAAGTTACGAAGGCGTTTAGCCCTCCTTCATAACAGAACAGCTCTTCCTTGCCACTGCGCTCATCTTTAAGAACTATATTTACACCTGAATTCAGAAAAGCCAGCTCTCTTACCCTTTTGGCCAGCTGATCGAAATGGAACTCAATGTGGGTAAATGTCTCCTTAGAGGGTTTGAAGCGAACAAGAGTGCCAGAGCTCTCTGTAACGCCTATCTCCGCCAGAGGAGCTTGAGGCACGCCATGGCGATAGGTCTGTTCATACAGCTTACCTTCGCGGCGGATGGTGAGCACAAGTTCTTCAGATAGCGCATTTACCACCGAAACCCCTACACCGTGCAGTCCTCCAGAAACTTTGTAGGAGTTATCATCGAATTTGCCCCCAGCATGGAGAACCGTCATGATAACTTCTGCAGCGGATACGCCCTCTTCATGCATTTCCGTTGGAATCCCGCGGCCATCATCGCCGACTGTTACAGATTCGTCGGGGTGTATTGTGATGAAAATTTGATTACAGTGGCCTGCCAGAGCCTCATCAATAGAGTTGTCTACCAGCTCAAAAACCATGTGATGTAAGCCGGTTCCGTCATCGGTATCGCCAATGTACATACCAGGGCGTTTACGAACAGCATCGAGCCCTTTTAGAACCTTAATGCTAGATGAATCATAATGTTGTTCAGTTTCGCTCATGGTTTTCCCTAAATGTTTTTTATCTAATGTGTCCGTGGTGTTGCCCGCACAATAGCCAGTCTTGTTAGATGGTTATCAGTTCAGGCGGAAGTCACCACCCCATGTTCCACGTGGAACACTTGCATACTAGCCTCACTTGGCCAAACAGAGCAAAGGTCGCCCTTTTCGATACACGTCGCAAACACCTGTACTTCCATGGATGACAGTAGCTCGCAAACCAACTCACAATGACGCCGGTCTAGCTCTGCTGACAAGTCATCCAGTAGATATGTGCATGCACTGCGCCCCAAGCGGGTCATTAACTGCCCCTGAGCCAGCTTCAATGCACAGACAACCAGCTTTTGCTGTCCCCGGGACAACACCTCGGCAGCGGAGCGACCGTCGATTGTAACCCTTACATCGGCTCGCTGGGGCCCCACGTGGGTGTAACCCCTCTCTAAATCTACAGCCTGGCTTGCCTCTAGAGCCTCACGATAGTCCAGTGCTTTATCCCAGCCTCGCCTATAATGAAGCTGGAGCGCAGTCAGTTCGGGAGCCAGTTTTTCCATAACGCCCTGAAACTGTGGTGCAAGCTGTGCAAAATACTCTAGCCGGTATTCACTTACTCTTGCCCCTGAGGCCGCGAGATCTTGAGTCCACACTGCAAGCTCATTACTAGACATTTTACCATGACGGAGCAGGTTATTGCGCTGTTTTATACATCTCTGAAAGCGCTGCCACTGTTGAAAAAAGCGATGTTCCACGTGGAACACTCCCAAATCGAGATACTGCCTTCTCGCTTGCGGCGTGCCGGTGAGTAAATCGAAGCTATCTGCATTAATTGTCTGCAATGGCAGGTACTCAGCAAGCTGCGCCGCAGAGCGCACAGCTTCGCCTGCAACTTTTATTTGGACGCCACCCTCAATACTTCGCTGCACCCCAAGAGAAAGTTTGTGCGAGGAGTCGCCAACCGACCCAAATACTGTGCAATGAGACTGGCCATGAGAAATCATGGGCTTGACGCTTTTCCCGCGAAAAGATCGCGCCAGGCCCAGTAAATGAATTGCTTCCAGAATGCTTGTCTTCCCAGCACCGTTTGCCCCAAAAAAAACATTCACCTTATCAAGGCCTTGTAGTTTTACCTGCTGCAAATTTCTCACGCCACTAATCTGTAGCTTAGAAAGCTCCACGCTACCTCTCTGCAGTCCAGCTGAACATAAAGTCCGGTCTAGCAAGAGACGAGCTCAACCTGTTGGCTATCAAAGCCGCATGGGCATGACAACATAAAGAGAGTCACCGCTTTCGGACTCTTCCAGCAACGCACTACTACTGGCGTCAGCCAGGGATAACTTAACCTGCTCCCCACTTAAAACACCTAGCACGTCCAGCAAATAACCGACGTTGAAGCCCATTTCGAGACTCTCCCCACTGTAGTCTACGGATACGACCTCTTCTGCGGACTCCTGTTCTGGGTTGTTTGCAACGATTTCAAGGTTGTTCTCTGTTAGCTTAAGCCTAACTCCCCGGTACTTCTCATTTGAGAGAATTGCTGTGCGCGAAAACGCTTCTCGCAACTCTTTTCTAGAACCTAGCACTGTTTTATCCGTGGCTCTGGGAAGAACCCGTTCATAGTCAGGGAACTTGCCGTCGACTAACTTGGACGTGAAAGTGAACTCTTCAGTTGTTGTTCTAATATGATTGCTTCCAACCACCACAGCAATATCGTCGTCTTCATGCAAGAGGAACCTGCCCAGCTCCAGAACGCCTTTACGCGGAAGAATAATTTGCGTGTCTTCCGTGATGCCCAGATCCGATTGCAGCGTGCACATGGCCAGTCGATGACCATCCGTTGCCACTACGCGAATTTGCTTCGACTCCAGTTCCCACAGCATGCCATTGAGGTAATAACGCACATCCTGCTGCGCCATGGCAAAGCTGGTACGGTCAATCAGACGTTTCAATTGACCCTGCTTCACGGTGAATTGGTGGGTGCCCATACTGTCTTCTACATTGGGAAACTCTCTCGCGGGAAGCGTCGACAATGTAAAACGGCTTCTACCCGATTTTACGATGACCTTATTGTCGGCCGAACTAAACTCTATATCACTACCTTCGGGTAACGACTTACAGATATCCACTAGCTTTCTGGCAGGCACTGTTACTTCGCCCGACTCAATGGCCGGAACCGTCAACCCAACGCGACCCACTAACTCAACCTCCAGGTCGGTGCCAGTCAACGAGACTCTATCCCCCTCTACGACCAGCAGAATGTTCGCCAGTATTGGCAATGTTTGCCGCCTTTCGACGACGCCGGCCACAAGATTCAAAGGTTTTAACAAGGCATCCCGAGAAATCACAAACTTCATAGTAGATACTTCCTTTGCTCGATTATTTTGGTACTTGTCAACAATATTACTGGTGCACAGGATACCATCAGGTTGTGAGAGATCGTAGCAAGTTCTTGTAATCTTCGCGAATATCACTGTTGCTTTCACGAAGTTCCTTGATTTTACGGCAACCATGCAAAACGGTGGTGTGGTCTCGACCACCAAAGCTGTCACCAATTTCGGGGAGGCTATGGTTTGTTAACTCTTTTGACAAAGCCATCGCAACTTGTCTGGGTCGTGCAACTGACCTACTGCGTCTGCGGGACATAAGATCAGCTACTTTTATTTTGTAATATTCCGCCACCGTGCGCTGAATATTATCCATGCTCACTTGCCTCGCCTGCAACGCCAATAAATCCTTTAAACTATCTTTGACCAATGGGATGTCGATAGGTTTTGATGTGAAGTGAGCACTTGCTATCACTCTCTTCAACGCCCCCTCTAACTCTCTAACGTTTGATCGAATATGTTGGGCAATAAAAAAAGCGGCATCGCCAGGCAGATCTATACGCGCCTGAGCGGCCTTTTTCATCAGAATCGCCACTCGAGTTTCTAACTCCGGAGGCTCTACCGCGGAGGTTAGGCCCCAACCAAAACGGGACTTTAGCCGTTCTTCAAGACCGTTGATTTCCTTTGGATAACGATCACAAGTAAGAATCATTTGCTGCCCACCCTCTAACAGCGCGTTAAACGTATGAAAAAACTCTTCCTGGGAGCGTTCCTTACCCGCAAAAAACTGTATGTCGTCTATCAGAAGTGCGTCCACCGACCGGTAGTAACGTTTAAAGTCAGTAATGGCATTTAACTGCAGCGCCTTAACCATGTCGGCTACAAACCTTTCGGAGTGCAGGTACACTACTTTGGCAGTCGGATCCCGCTCCTTCAACGCATTACCCACAGCATGCATTAAATGCGTCTTGCCAAGGCCAACACCACCATATAGAAACAGGGGGTTATAAGATTCGCCAGGATTTTCCGCTACCTGCCTCGAGGCCGCCAGTGCCAACTGATTAGATTTGCCTTCTACGAAGTTGTCAAATGTATAGCTGTCTACAAGATGGTGCTGGTGCTGCAGGGAGCCTTCGACCTGTATCCTTCTTGGCTTCTTCGCTACATTGCTCCAGTTATGAACCGGCGCATGAGCAGGGCTGCTTTCAACTGTAGTTGGGTTGGATGCCGGCGCAGCCGCGACCTCAGGTGTTCTCTCTACGGAGGTGCCTGCTCTAGGGATTATCGGGAGCTCGTCGTTAACAACTGCACCAATCTCCAGCACTACACTGGTCGCTCCCTGGGGTTGCAATTCCTTCACAAGCTCGCTAATTCGCTTAGCAAATTTGTCAGATACAAATTCCTTGATAAATCGGTTGGGTGCATACAATTTCAGTTGCCGCCCATCCAGGCGGGCCTGCAATGGCCGTATCCAGGTGTTGAACTGCTGCGATGGAAGTTCTTCCTGAAGCCTATTAACACATTGCTGCCACTGTATTTCAGGCAAATATTTCCCCTCGGAGCGAAACTAAAAAGCTCGCCTTTGACTCATTTATAGGATTTTATTTATCTTTTACCGCGCTGATTGATTAGTTAACTCTTATTAAAAATAGGTTGTTATAATTTGACCCAAATGTCTCAACCAGCGCAAGCATAATACTCTCGAATATCAGAGTTATCCACATAAATATTATAAAGTGCTAACAACTTTAACTATTTATAAATCAATGTGTTATGTAATATTTGGTTGTTTTTTAGGCATCAACATAAAATTAATTTAAGAACTCTTTTCCTGTGGATAAAATAGTTATAACTATTGTAAAAAATGTGAGTAGATCTCTGTATAAGGCTAAATCACTGCCGCTGCGCCGATAATAGTCCTATTGAGCTAACCCTAAACGAAACGTCTATTTTGTCTTATTACGGCGCCTCTACACCTGCGTAAAAATACCATCAATTTGATTGAATTAAGTTTGGCATTTCACTAGAATACAGCCCCTTTTTTCTCGGACTCTTCAACTTGTGGTCCGCATAACTTACTTACTTGGATATTCGTCATGAAAAGAACATTTCAGCCCAGCGTACTAAAGCGTAAGCGCACTCACGGTTTTAGAGCGCGCATGGCGACTAAAGCCGGTCGTCACATACTGAACCGTCGTCGCGCAAAGGGCCGCAAGCACCTGGCAGCGTAATAAGGAAGTGTGAGTCATCCGAATGATGCTACTTTCGGGAAAGCCAAGCGCCTGCTCAATGCCCACGACTACAGCCGGGTATTTAACTCAACAGACGCAAAGGCTTTCCATAGCAACCTACTACTATTAGCACGACGTAACGGTGGCACCGGACATCGTTTAGGGTTGGTTATAGCCAAAAAAAATATTCGTTTAGCGGTACAGAGAAATCGAATTAAGCGAATTTCCAGAGAGTTTGTTCGCAAAGACCCACACGGCATCTCTATGGATGTAATCGTATTGGCGCGTCGGGGACTGGATCAACTCAATAACGCAGAGATGGCATCGCTGTTTGAGCGCCAATGGAATAAACTGGTAGGCCAAATATCCAAAGTAGAACAAAAAAACCTCCAGAGTCCCTGATGCGCCGAATTTTGATTTTATTCATCTCATGCTACAAGGCGATATTGAGTCCCTTTATGGGAAACAACTGCCGCTTTTACCCCAGTTGTTCTAGCTATGCGATACAGGCAATAGAGGTTCACGGTGCATTAAAAGGCTGCTATCTCGCAGCTAGAAGACTTTCCAGATGCCACCCATGGCATGAAGGTGGTGTAGATCCCGTACCTCCATGTATCCACTCCCACAACTAACTGATTAACAATTTATGGATTTGCAACGTTATTTGCTCATCGGCGCTACGGCTGCTCTCTCATTTATGTTGCTCACCGAATGGGTGGCATTTAAAGAGAGCAAAACAGTGGCCCCCCAAAGTGCATCTCGCTTAATAGCCGGTGCGTCAGATATATCTTCTGAAATACCCGAGACCACGTCACAAACAAAGCAACAGACTCAAGATGATATCCCCCAGGCCATTGATATTATTCAGAGTATTAATGCAGAAACGCCCATCGTTAAGGATCTAGGCAATGGCTCCAGGTTTATTCGCGTACGCACGGGCACCGTGCAGCTGGCGATAGATTTAGCCGGTGGCGATATCGTTGAATTGGCATTGTCTCAATATCTGCAGAAACTCGACGACCCAGACCGACCCTTTATGTTGCTGGAAGATAATACCAATCGTACCTACATCGCACAGAGTGGCTTAATTGGACCAAATGGCATAGACAAGGGGGAACGTGCGCAGTTTGCCAGTCAGTCCAGCAGCTATACCATGGGCGCAGCCGAAGAGTCACTAAAAGTTGATCTGCTGTGGAGTAACATAGACGGCCTAGAGGTCATAAAGCGCTTCACTTTTCAGCGTGACAGCTTTGTCGTCAACGTTGACTATATCGTTACCAACAACAGCTCCACACGGTTTGAAGCCAATCTGTTCGGGCAAATCAAACGTGACAGCAGCGAAGACCCTTCCGCCGCCTCTTCCGGCATGGGTATGGTCCCCTTTCTAGGTGCAGCTATAACCCAGCCTGATGACCGTTTTACCAAGTTCAGTTTCGATGACATGGAGGAAGAGCCCTTCAAGGCCCAATTGCCTGGTGGCTGGATCGCAATGATTCAACACTATTTTCTCAGCGCATGGATTCCCAACCCGGACAAGACTCACAATTACAGCACACGGGTTACTAAAAGCGGTTTCAACATAGCCGGTTTCACCAGCCCCACCTTAATCGTAGATCCCGGAAATACGGGGTCCACCGGCGCGGAGTTTTACGCTGGGCCTAAAGACCAATATGCCCTGCGGGATATATCTCCATATCTAGAACTCAGTGTTGATTACGGCTTCCTGTGGTGGATAGCACAACCTATTTTTTGGCTGCTTACCCAAATTCAGGCAATCGTTGTAAACTGGGGCTTAGCAATAATTCTACTCACTGTCGTTATAAAAGCCGCTTTTTTTAAATTGTCGGCAAAAAGCTATAAGTCCATGGCGAACATGCGCAAAGTTCAGCCAAAAATGGCAGATATACGCGAACAGTTTGCCGATGATAAACAAAAACAGTCCCAAGCCATGATGGAGCTGTACAAAAAAGAGAAGATAAACCCCATGGGCGGCTGTTTACCTGTTTTGGTGCAGATGCCGGTATTCATCGCTTTGTATTGGGTATTAATGGAGGCTGTGGATCTACGTCATGCTCCCTTTATTTTTTGGATACATGACCTATCGGTTATGGATCCGTATTTTGTCCTACCGCTAATAATGGGCGCAAGTATGTGGTTTATGCAAAAACTAAACCCACCCCCACCAGACCCTATGCAAGCCAAGATAATGCAGTGGATGCCCGTTATGTTCACTTTCTTCTTCCTGTGGTTCCCGGCAGGTCTGGTGTTGTATTGGGTGGTCAATAACTTGTTGTCTATGGCCCAGCAATATGTCATTACGAAAAGAATCGAAGCTGCAGACTAACCTGACATTAGATGGCGACACCATTGTAGCCATAGCCACCGCACCCGGTCGCGGTGGCGTGGGGATAGTTCGTGTCTCTGGCCCCAAAGCCCAAACAATAGGGAAAATGGTTTGCAGACTCGAACCTCGGGCGCGCCACGCTCACTTCACTCCATTCTACGCAACCAGCGGCGCCGTGCTGGATTCCGGAATTACCCTGTTTTTTGCCGCACCTCATTCGTTTACGGGTGAAGATGTAATCGAATTTCAGGCTCATGGTGGCCCCGTGGTACTGGACCTTTTGGTAAAGGAGTGTTGTTCACTTGGGGCTAGGCCGGCCAGAGCCGGGGAATTCACCGAACGGGCATACCTGAATGACAAAATAGATCTTACTCAGGCAGAGGCCATAGCGGACTTAATTTCAAGCACAACAGAGAAAGCCGCAAGGAATGCAAGCCAATCCCTTCAGGGTTCTTTTTCTAAAGAAATAAATAAGTTAATTTCGGTTGTAACCGAACTTCGAATTTTTGTAGAAGCCGCAATTGATTTTCCCGAGGAAGAAATAGACTTTATAGAAGAAGGTAAAGTATTAGACAAGTTACTCGGTATTATGGCCCAACTGCAGCGGGTGCAAAACGAGGCCACCCAGGGAAGCATTACACAGGAAGGCATGAAGCTTGTTCTTGTGGGAAAGCCGAACGCGGGTAAATCCAGTCTTCTCAACGCGCTGTCGGGACAAGACTCCGCTATCGTTACATCAATAGAAGGCACCACAAGAGACTCCCTACGCGAACATATTCAGATAGACGGTATGCCATTACATATTGTTGATACTGCAGGCTTGCGCGACAGCAAAGACCAGATAGAAAAAGAAGGCATAAGGCGAGCCTGGAAAGAGATGGAATCTGCTGACCGAATTTTACTGCTGGTCGATAAAAATGTAAAAACTACAGATTCTGATAAAACAGCACTGATTAATTCTATTCGAAACAATGAAGCGCTGAAGAATACGCCCCTAACTATTATCCACAACAAATGCGACCTTTCTGGCGCAGAACCTTCAATCTCAGTAGTAGAAGATATAACTGAAATGGCCCTATCAGCAAAAACAGGGGCAGGTATCGATATTCTAAGAAACCACCTGAAAGCCTGTATGGGGTATGGCGACAGCATGGAAGGTAGGTTTAGCGCTCGACGTAGACACCTGCAATCACTGAGCGAAGCAGCAACATTCCTCGAAGCTGGCCATCGTCAGCTCACCCAGGCTGGCGCAGGTGAACTATTGGCAGAAGACCTAAGACACTGTCAAAGTTGTCTTGGGGAAATTACTGGAGCTGTTTCCAGCGACGAACTCTTGGGGAAAATATTTTCCAGTTTCTGTATTGGAAAATAAACGGACCCCGATTCACCACAGCTAACCCAAAGCTTATCCCCAGCATAAGCCATTAATTTATTTTAAAAAACTTGTGTGGAGAAGTCATGTACAACATTGTGGTTATAATCTGTAACAAATAGAGTCTCTTAGTGCACAAGCCTTTATAGTAAATTCAATCCACAGAAAAATGCCTCTTATGCACGGCTAGCACAGTCGTTTTAACCAGTTTAAACAGTTCTTTTGCCGGGGTTTATACTTCGTTTAAGTTATTGATTTTATTATAAAATAAACGCTTATTCACTGAAACATAGGCCCTTAATAATAATAACTATAATAATCCTATATATCTAATCACCTACATATATATTTAATTAGTATTTATGTTTAAAAGTTACAAAGCGAAGATTTTTGTACAAACGAAACTACCAGCCGTATAATCTTGCTCCCAATTACACACTAAACCTCAAGCAACTTAAAAAGCAGGGATCCCGTGCAACACACACAAACATTTGACGTTATCGTTATTGGCGGAGGGCATGCTGGAACCGAGGCCTGTCTTGCTGCTGCGCGAATGGGTTGTCGCACTTTGCTGTTGTCCCACAGTATTGATACTCTGGGACAAATGTCTTGTAACCCGGCGATAGGCGGAATTGGCAAGAGCCATCTGGTTAAAGAAATCGATGCCATGGGCGGGGCCATGGCTGTGGCAGCAGATAAGGCAGGAATTCAATTTAGAACTCTGAACTGCCGCAAGGGTCCAGCGGTAAGGGCGACTCGGGCCCAGGCAGATCGAATACTGTACAAAAACGCCATACGAGAAATGCTGGAGGCGCAGGAAAACCTGTTTATCTTTCAGCAGGGCGTTGATGATTTGCTTATTGAAAATGGCAGAGTTGCTGGCGCTATCACGCAGATGGGCTTAACTTTTAAAGCCCCACGAGTCGTACTTACCACGGGTACATTCCTAGGTGGTAAACTTCATATAGGTTTGCAAGCTAGCTCCGGTGGACGGGCTGGCGATCCACCGTCGATCGCCTTGGCTCAACGTTTGCGTGAAATGCCTTTTCGGGTAGATCGGTTAAAAACAGGAACCCCCCCGAGAATTGACTCTCGCACAGTTGATTTCAGCGATCTTCAAGAACAGTGGGGAGATACACCTACCCCGGTTATGTCTTTTCTTGGTAAAACGTCCGACCATCCAGAGCAACGCTGCTGCTGGATTACATACACTAATGAGAGAACTCATGAAATTATTCGAGGCGGTCTGGATAGATCGCCTTTGTACGGCGGTGTTATCGAAGGAGTAGGCCCTCGTTACTGTCCCAGTGTGGAAGACAAAATTCATCGTTTCGCTGACAAAAATTCCCATCAAATATTTATAGAGCCAGAGGGGTTGAACACGCCTGAACTCTATCCAAACGGAATTTCCACCAGCTTGCCTTTTGATGTGCAAATGGAGTTTGTTAGATCTATTAAGGGCTTTGAGAACGCCCATATTTCACGACCAGGTTATGCAATTGAATATGATTTTTTTGATCCCCGGGATTTGAAATATTCTCTGGAAACAAAACATGTCCCAGGGCTGTATTTTGCTGGCCAGATTAATGGTACTACTGGTTATGAAGAGGCCGCGGCACAGGGTTTATTGGCGGGAATTAATGCAGCGCTTGCTATTCAGGAGAGAGAGGCCTGGTGTCCTAGGCGCGATGAGGCGTACCTGGGCGTGCTAGTTGATGACCTAGTTACCATGGGTACCTTGGAGCCCTATCGTATGTTTACTTCCCGGGCGGAATACAGGCTTTTGCTTCGTGAAGATAACGCTGATATTCGCCTGACAGAGCAAGGTAGGCGCTTCGGTCTGGTTAATGACCAGCGTTGGCGTCGCTTTGAGGAAAAAATGACAGCCATAAAAAATGAGACCGAACGCTTCAACAAAACCTGGATTCACCCGGGAACAGAGCAAGCAGACCTGTTGGCCCAAAAAATCAACGGCTCCATAAAGAGAGAATATTCGCTTGCGGAGCTTCTGAAGCGGCCGGAGCTGGTGTACGACGACGTTGCCAGTTTAAAAGGGGAGCCCACCGCGGATAGGCAAGCAGCCGAACAAGTAGAAATTCAAGCGAAATATGCGGGTTACATCGATAGGCAGCAGAGTGATATTGAGCGGCTAAAGCGTTACGAAAATACAGTCTTGGGTGCTGAGCTTGATTATTCTGTGGTGGATGGTTTATCCAACGAAGTTAAGCAGAAGCTGAGCGAGGCACGACCTGAGACCTTGGCCCGGGCTAGTCGTATTCCGGGTGTGACGCCAGCAGCTGTTTCACTTCTTCTCATCTACCTTAAAAAACACGGTGCACTGGGGCGACCCGATCTTCCACGAAAGAGCGCTTGATTCTGGACAATCAACTCGAAATTGATATTGCATATGGGCTGGAGGAATTAGGTCTGGCTACTACACGTTTTCAGCGCGATGCCCTGCTTGAATACCTTAAGTTGCTGATTAAGTGGAACAAGGTTTATAACTTGACCGCTGTTCGAGATCCTGCGCAAATGGTGACACGCCATCTCCTTGATAGTCTTTCCATAACACCCTGGTGCCTGGGCCAGCGCTTGATTGATGTGGGTACAGGAGCTGGCCTGCCAGGTATCCCCTTGGCTATTTTGTATCCCAGCAAGGATATTCATCTACTGGACAGCAACTCAAAGAAGACACGCTTTCTCGTGCAGGTAAAAACCGCACTTGGGTTGAGTAATATCTGTGTTCATCATGCCCGGGTGGAATCTTTTATTCCGCCAGATCGGTATGATGTAGTGCTGTCTCGAGCCTTTGCGTCTTTAGTGGATATGGTGGGTAGTTGCAAACACTTGTTGAGGGAAACAGGGCAATTTCTTGCGATGAAAGGTACTTTACCTGAATTAGATCTTGCCTCGTTGGCAGATTACGTTGCTGATGTACATGAGCTCACTGTGCCCGCTCTGGATGAGCAACGGCATTTGATAATACTTTCGGGAAAACAACGTGGCTAGAATTATCGCAATCGCAAACCAGAAAGGGGGGGTTGGAAAGACCACCACTTGTGTCAACCTTGCAGCTTCTCTGGCAGCTATGAAACGACGCGTTATGCTGGTCGACCTGGATCCCCAAGGCAACGCCACCATGGGTTGCGGCGTTGATAAATACGCCCTTGGTTCGAGCATTTACGACGTGCTGGTGGACGAAGCGAAGATAGCTGCCGTGACTGTGCCTGCGGGGGAGGCTGGCTTTGATGTTCTCCCTGCCAACGGCGACTTAACAGCTGCTGAAGTTGAATTACTTGACGTTGATCATAAAGAGCGCAAGCTGCGTTCGGCGCTTGCTGCTGTAGAAGAGCTTTATGACTACATCCTCATAGATTGCCCCCCTTCCCTAAACATGCTGACTCTAAATGGTATGGTAGCCGCTGATGGGGTAATAATTGCGATGCAGTGTGAATATTATGCACTGGAGGGTCTATCGGCATTAATGGATACAATACGTCGAATTTCGCAGAACCTTAACCCCGCTCTAAAGATAGAGGGTATTCTTCGTACCATGTACGACCCACGGAACAGCCTCACCAACGACGTGTCAGCTCAACTTCATAGTCACTTTGGTGAACAGGTCTACCGTACTGTGATACCGCGTAATGTTCGCCTGGCAGAAGCCCCCAGTCATGGTTTGCCCGCTATACTCTACGATAAACATTCCCGCGGTGCCCGAGCTTACATGGCCTTTGCTGGGGAAATTATCCGGCGAGAAGAAAAACGTGAATCTGCAGCCAAGGCGCTGCACTGGCGCTAGTCGCTGGTATTGGTTTGAACCGGAGTAATTGATTAATGGCAGCAAAAAAAAGAGGTTTGGGTCGTGGGCTGGATGCTTTGCTTGGAGCTAACGCGTCGATGGAATCCCAAACTGACGCGCACCAAAGCATGCAGGACCCTAAGACATCCCAACCCAGGGAATTACCTGTAGACCTTGTGCAGCGGGGAAAATACCAACCGCGCCGGGACATGGACCCAGAATCCTTACAGGAACTGGCCAACAGTATTAAAGCCCAGGGTGTTATGCAGCCAATTATAGTGCGCTCTATATCTGATAAAAAATACGAAATTATAGCCGGTGAGAGGCGTTGGAGAGCCACTCAGCTAGCCGGTCTCGACTCTATTCCAGTGATAGTGCGAAATGTCAGCGATGAAACGGCTATCGCGATGGCGCTTATTGAGAATATTCAGCGTGAAGATCTAAATCCAATAGAGGAGGCGGCCTCACTGCAACGCTTGCAGCAGGAATTTGAACTTACTCAGCAGGAAGTGGCCACCGCTGTAGGAAAATCAAGGTCCACGGTGGCCAATTTGTTGCGTTTGATGAGTCTTGAGGCAGATGTGCGCAGGCTGCTCGAACACGGCGATCTGGAGATGGGGCATGCCAGAGCCCTTCTTGCTCTTTCGGGCACAGATCAATCCCAGGGTGCCAGGGCAGTTGTGGCTAGAGGTATGTCCGTGCGCCAAACAGAGTCTATGGTGCGATCCACGCTTGAAAATAAATCCAATCCGGCACCACCAAAGAATATCGATCCCAATATCAGGCAACTGCAGAACGAATTGTCCGAAAAAATAGGGGCAAAAGTTCAAATAAATCATACCGCTAAAGGTAAGGGAAAGTTGGTGCTGAGCTACAACAGCCTGGATGAGTTGGATGGAATTATAGGTCACATCAAGTAGCTCACCGACCAGAATGCGCATTTAGGCAATAAACCTTAACCTTTAACCGTGATACTCGTTATAACTTGGTTGAACCTGACTATTAATCAACCTATAATGCCCGCCGCTTGAATCGAGGGGGAACGGCCCTTGCAATACACGAAAAGCGATGGGCTATGAAGAATGCAAAAAGCCAATGTGGCCGGAGCGGAGATAAAACGGCCTCCCGTTTATCGAATTTCAATAATACAGTTATTGATTTTGCTTGGAGTAAGCCTGATTCTGTTGGCTTTGAGGATAGAGTGGGTAATCTCAGTTCTGTGTGGGGGGTTGATAGCAGTATTACCGCAAGCTTATTTTGCTGCTAGAACATTCAGGTGGCGCGGTGCGCAGTCAGCACAGTCTATAGCCCGGTCAAGCTATGGTGGAGTAGTAGGAAAATTTATATTTAGCGCCGCGGGTTTTGCGGTCGTTTTTGCCATGTTGAGGCCAGTTAATGGCTTGGCAGTTTTTGCAGCCTACATAATTATGCTGCTGATACAAATTATTGGAAGTTGGCTGTTGTTGCGTAACAGCTAACTTGAATGAACAATTATTTAGTTAGAACAATTAAGAGCGTTTAGAGATGGCTGGCGAAAACCCAACAATTTCCGAATATATTATTCACCACCTAACCAATTTGACCTATGGCAAATTGCCCGGCGGGTTTGAGCGTGAAGATGGCTCAATAGTCGAGGATGGTGGAGCGTGGGTAATGGCCCACGGTGGTGAAGAAGCCAGCATTATGGGATTCAATGCTGTTCATGTTGATTCCATGGCGTGGTCTATTGGTCTGGGTTTGATCTTCTGCTGGCTGTTCCGTGGAGTGGCAAAAAAAGCCGAAACAGGTGTCCCAAGAGGCTTCCTCAATCTGGTAGAAATGGTAGTCGAATTTGTCGACAGCACGGTTCGCGATACTTTCCACGGCAATAACAAACTCATCGCCCCGCTTGCCCTAACGGTATTTGTCTGGGTGTTCTTAATGAACCTGATGGACCTACTACCCGTTGACTTGGTGCCTACACTGCTGAGCTTTGTCGGTGTTCACTTTCAAAAAATTGTCCCCTCAACCGATCCCAATATTACCCTTGGCATGGCTCTCGGCGTTTTTGTTTTGATGTTGTACTACTCGGTTAAAGTTAAAGGCTTCGGCTTTGTCAAAGAACTGACAATGAATCCCTTTAATCACTGGATGTTCATTCCAGTCAATCTATTTATGGAAGTGGTTGGCTTGCTCGCCAAACCGTTCTCTCTGGGCCTGCGACTTTTCGGTAACTTGTATGCCGGTGAAATGATATTTATCCTGATTGCTGCCTTGTTCAGTGCCGGTTGGGTGTGGTTGGTTCCCGCAGGTCTCTTACAAATTGGTTGGTCGATATTCCACATTCTGGTTATCGTCCTGCAAGCATTTATTTTCATGGTGCTGACCATCGTTTATCTCAGCATGGCTCATGAAGACCATTAATTCACTTTAACTGTAGTTTTTAACGCTAGGAGAAAGAAATGCCAGAATTAGTATTTGTTGCTGCCGCAATCATGATGGGTCTGGGTGCCCTGGGCGCCGCTATAGGCGTTGGTCTGCTCGGTGGTAAGTTGATCGAAGGCTCTGCTCGTCAGCCCGAGCTCGCCCCGAAACTGCAGGTTACATTCTTTCTGGGCGCAGGCCTGGTAGACGCGATTCCAATTATTGGTGTTGGTATCGCTATGTACCTGATTTTCGTTGTTGCTGCTTAAGCGCCACAACGGATAGGAATAGGATTGCCGAAAGGCAATCCACAACAACAGTGAGGAGCAAAGCGTGAATATTAATCTTACGCTGTTTGGACAAATGGCAGCTTTTGTCTTTTTTGTCCTGTTCTGTATGAAGTATGTTTGGCCTCCGATTTTGGCCGCTATGCAGGAACGGACAGAAAAAATTGCAGACGGCCTGGCCGCAGCGGATCGTGCCAACCACGATCTTGAGCTTGCTCAGGAAAAAGCCGTTGAGCGTTTAAAAGAGGCAAAAATGGAGGCGTCAGGTATTGTTGATGCTGCCAACAAACGCGGCAGCCAGATCGTTGACGAAGCCAAGAAAAAGGCTGTTGTTGAGGGCAATCGCGTGAAAGCGTCTGCGCAGGCTGATATAGAACAGGAAATTAACCGGGCCCGTGAACAACTGCGCGGACAGGTTGCCACTCTTGCTCTTGTTGGCGCAGAGAAAGTTCTTGGTGCTGCAATCGATCGAAAGGCTCACGCCGATTTGGTCGACACGTTCGCCTCAGAACTGTAATAGCGAGGAAGCTATGGCTGAATTAAGCACAATTGCACGCCCCTACGCCAAAGCCGCGTTTGAGTATGCTCGAGAAAATAGCTCATTGACTCAATGGGCAGAGCAACTGGCGATTGTTGCGGCAGTAATGGCTGATGAATCAATGGAAGCTGTGCTTGGTAATCCAGGTATGACAGCAGCCCAGCAGGCGCAGACTTTGAACGATGTTTGTGGTGAAGCGATTAGTCCCAAGGTGCAAAATTTTGTGGTGATTCTGGCTTCCAATAAGCGTCTTTCGCTGTTGCCGGAAATTTATACCCAGTTTGAGCAGCACAAGGCTAACCAAGAAAAATCTGTTGATGTCGAGGTTGTATCTGCGTTTGAAGTAGATGATGAAACCAAAAGCAAGCTGGCAGAAGCATTAGGTAAAAAACTTGAGCGCGAAGTAAGAGTCAGTACGTCTATCGACGAGGACCTTATAGGTGGCGTTTTAATCAGGGCCGGCGATCTGGTGATCGACGGTTCCGTGCGCGGACGACTAAACAAGTTGTCCGAAGCAATAAATTCCTAGGTATCTAGGATTTAGGATTTGAGGAATAAAGCATGCAGCAACTGAATCCATCAGAGATTAGCGAAGTTATCAAGGCGCGCATCGACCAGCTCGACGTGTCTAGCGAAGCGCGTAATGAGGGTACGATTGTATCCGTTACCGATGGCATTATTCGAATACACGGTCTTACCGATGTCATGTTTGGTGAAATGATCGAGTTTGACGGCGGTATCTATGGTATGGCCTTGAACCTCGAACGCGACTCCGTTGGCGCGGTTATCCTCGGTGATTATAAGGGCCTTGCTGAAGGACAGACATGTCGCTGCACAGGCCGAATTCTGGAAGTACCTGTTGGTCCTGAGTTGCAGGGTCGAGTAGTAGACGCGTTGGGGAGTCCCATAGATGGAAAGGGCCCGATCAACGCGGCTTTGACAGATGCGTTGGAAAAGGTCGCTCCTGGCGTAATTGCCCGAAAATCTGTAGACCAACCGGTACAAATTGGCTTGAAAGCTATTGACGCCATGGTTCCAATCGGTCGCGGCCAGCGTGAGCTGATCATTGGCGATCGACAGATTGGGAAAACAGCCATTGCTATCGATGCCATTATCAACCAGAAAGGCACGGGTATTAAGTGCATCTACGTTGCCGTTGGCCAGAAGGCCTCTTCGGTTGCTGCGGTAGTGCGCAAGTTGGAAGAGCACGGGGCGATGGAGCACACGATTGTGGTTGCGGCTACCGCTGCTGACCCCGCATCCATGCAGTATCTCGCCCCTTTCGCAGGTTGCACTATGGGCGAGTATTATCGCGATCGCGGTGAAGATGCTCTTATCATTTATGATGACTTAACCAAGCAGGCTTGGGCTTATCGCCAGATTTCTCTGCTTCTTCGCCGTCCCCCGGGCCGTGAAGCCTATCCCGGTGACGTGTTCTATCTACACTCTCGTTTGCTCGAACGTGCTGCGCGTGTAAATGCAGAATATGTGGAAAAATTTACTAACGGAGAAGTAAAGGGAAAGACTGGATCGTTGACCGCTCTGCCAGTTATTGAAACACAAGCAGGTGACGTTTCTGCGTTTGTACCCACCAACGTCATATCGATCACCGACGGGCAAATTTTTCTCGAAGCAGATATGTTTAATGCCGGTGTGCGTCCAGCGATGAACGCCGGCGTGTCGGTATCTCGAGTGGGTGGCGCGGCACAAACTAAAATAATGAAAAAACTGTCCGGTGGTGTGCGTACGGCGCTCGCTCAATACCGTGAGTTGGCAGCATTTTCTCAGTTTGCTTCCGATCTGGACGATGCCACTAAGGCCCAGTTGGACCACGGTGAGCGTGTTACAGAATTGATGAAGCAGAAGCAATACTCTCCGCAAAGCGTTGCGGAAATGGGAGTGATGCTTTACGCAGCGAACGAGGGTCACCTGAAAGAAGTAGAAGTGAGCAAAATAGGCGACTTTGAAGCGTCGCTGCTTTCTTACATGCACGCTGAGTACGGCGATCTAATGAAGTCGGTCGTTGAAACAGGCGACTACAACGGCGAGATCGAAGCTTCCTTCAACGAAGCGCTCGAAAAGTTCAAAGCCACTCAAACCTGGTAAGCCGAGGACCACTAGATGGCAGTCGGAAAAGAAATTCGAACAAAGATCTCGAGTATTCAAAATACGCAGAAGATCACTAGCGCGATGGAAATGGTCGCCGCCAGTAAGATGCGTAAGGCTCAGGATCGTATGTCTGTGGGTAAGCCCTATGCAAGACGTATGCGTTCCGTTGTTGGGCACATAGCCAACGCGGCCCCCGAGTACCGCCATATGTATATGCAGGAGCGCGCAATAAAGCGAGTCGGCTATATTGTAGTGTCTTCAGACCGTGGTCTGTGTGGAGGCCTCAACGGCAACCTGTTCAAGGCCACGATCAAATCCATGAAATCATGGGCCGATCAGGGTATTGAAATAGAGCTCAGTCTGATTGGAGCAAAAGCCGCTGCATTTTTTGGTAGCTACGGTGGCAATGTCACTGCAGCAGTACGTGACATCGGAGAAGCGCCAGCTATTTCCCATCTGATTGGCGCAGTAAAAGCTATGTTGGATGCATACGCAGACGGCAAGATAGACAGGCTTTTTCTGGTGGGGAATCAATTCGTAAACACGATGACCCAGAACCCAACAGTGGAGCAACTTCTACCCTTGGTGGCCGAAGAAAACAGCGAAATGAAGCATCACTGGGATTACCTATACGAGCCCGATGCCAAGGAACTTCTGGAAGGCCTTCTGACTCGCTACATTGAGTCTCAAGTGTATCAGGCCGTCGTTGAAAATGGTGCCTGCGAGCAAGCGGCCAGGATGCTGGCGATGAAGAGTGCGACAGATAATGCCGGCGACATGATTGATGACTTGCAGCTTATCTATAACAAAGCAAGGCAGTCTGCGATTACACAGGAACTGTCAGAAATTGTAAGTGGCGCTGCGGCTATCGGTTAGTTGTTGCCAGTAAAAGCCAGTACCAGAGATAAATTAGAGGCTTAGCCCAAATCAGTGGGCGCAGCCAAAGAAAATTGAACTTTGATCTAGAGGATCGGGACATGAGCAGCGGACGAATTGTACAAATTATCGGCGCCGTTATTGACGTGGAATTTCCGCGGGAAGACGTACCAAAAGTTTATGATGCACTGATGGTAACGGACAAACAGTTAACCCTGGAAGTGCAACAGCAACTGGGTGACGGCGTTGTTCGTACCATTGCAATGGGTGCATCAGAGGGCGTGAGTCGTGGCTTGAGTGTTGAAAATACCCGGGCCCCAATCTCCGTCCCAGTGGGCATCGAAACACTTGGCCGCATCATGGACGTATTGGGCAATCCTATCGACGATTGTGGCCCTATAGGCGAAAAAGAGCGTGCCTCTATTCACCGTAAGGCACCGGCATACGACGAGTTGGCTGCGTCTAACGATTTGCTGGAAACAGGCATCAAGGTTATTGACTTGATTTGCCCCTTTGCCAAAGGTGGTAAAGTTGGGTTGTTCGGTGGTGCCGGCGTGGGCAAGACCGTAAACATGATGGAGTTGATCAACAACATCGCAACCGAGCACTCGGGTCTGTCTGTTTTTGCCGGTGTGGGTGAGCGTACTCGTGAAGGTAACGACTTTTATTTTGAGATGCAGGAATCCAAGGTTGTTGATGTTGAGGTTCCCTCCAACTCAAAAGTAGCAATGGTGTACGGGCAAATGAATGAGCCTCCTGGAAACCGTCTGCGTGTAGCTCTGACCGGTTTGACTATGGCAGAAAAATTTCGCGACGACGGCAAAGACGTTCTGTTGTTCATCGACAACATTTACCGCTACACATTGGCGGGCACCGAGGTTTCTGCACTGTTGGGCCGCATGCCTTCAGCGGTGGGTTACCAGCCAACTCTGGCGGAAGAGATGGGCGTTTTGCAAGAGCGCATCACCTCTACCAAAGCGGGCTCTATTACCTCCATTCAGGCGGTTTATGTGCCAGCCGATGATTTGACTGACCCCTCCCCGGCAACCACCTTTGCCCACCTCGACTCCACGGTTGTATTGAGTCGCGATATCGCCTCCAAAGGAATATATCCAGCCATTGATCCGCTGGACTCTACATCCCGCCAGCTGGATCCGCTCATTATTGGTGTGGAGCATTATGAAGTCGCTCGAGGCGTACAGTCTGTTTTGCAACGTTATAAAGAGCTGAAAGACATTATTGCAATTCTCGGCATGGACGAGTTATCTGAAGAAGACAAGTTGAGCGTAGACCGCGCTCGTAAGATCGAGCGATTTTTGTCGCAGCCGTTCCATGTGGCAGAAATATTCACGGGCTCCCCGGGTAAATATGTCTCTTTGAAAGAAACAATTTCAGGCTTCAAAGGTATTCTGGCGGGTGAATACGACCACATGCCCGAGCAGGCTTTTTACATGGTTGGCGGCATTGAAGAAGCTGTTGAAAAGAGCAAAAACCTGTAAGCAGCGCTAGCAACAACGAGGTTTTTATATGGCTATGACAATTCACTGCGATATCGTCAGCGTGGAGGAAGAAATATTCTCCGGACTGGTTGAGATGTTGGTTGCTAATGGTGAGCTGGGAGAATTGGGGGTTGGCTACGGTCATGCACCCTTGTTGACCTCTCTTGTTCCCGGTGCTGTGAGGCTAATCACTCAAGGGGGCGAAGAAGAAATTTTCTATGTCTCTGGTGGTTTTCTGGAGGTACAACCCGGCGTTGTCTCAATTCTGGCCGACTCTGCGCTCAGGGCTCATGACATGGATGAGGCCGCAGCGGAAGAGGCCCGCAAGGAGGCAGAGCATGCGCTTGCCAATCAATCTGGCGAGTTTGACTATGGCCGGGCTTCTGCCAGGTTGGCAGAAGCCGCCGCTCAGCTTGCTACGCTTAGAAAATTGAAAAATCGAGCGGGTCGCGGTTAAGCGCAGAGCGTTAGTCTAAAAAGCCCCGAAATATCGGGGCTTTTTTATAGGTGAAACAAAGTTCTATAGCAAGTCACATCAGGTATCGAATAGTATCTCCTGTGTGCAGCTCTTTGCCTGTTGTTTACTTTCCCCAAGGCGCAAAAAGGCCTGATAAATGCTAATCTGACGGTTATTAATGCCTAATTGATGCAGACACTCTTTTTTGTTTATTGTTAAAAACACATATGGGGCTCTAACCTTGTCAGAAAATCTTGAAGTAGTTATTCTCGCTGCCGGCCAGGGCAGTCGCATGAAATCGGCCTTGCCTAAAGTTTTACATCCGGTTGCCGGGCGCTCGATGCTGGCGCATGTTGTGTCTGCAGCGCAGTCGCTTGGCCCTAAAGCTATTCATGTAGTGGTTGGCCACGGAGCGGACCAGGTCAGGAGTGCGATGAGCACTACCGATCTTCATTGGGTAGTACAGGACGAGCAGTTGGGAACCGGCCATGCTGTTTTACAAGCCATGCCCGCGGTCTGTGATGACAGCATTGTTCTCGTCATGTATGGAGACGTGCCTCTCATCACAACTCGCACGCTTAGTAACCTTGTCTCCAAGGCGAAAGCGGCTCCGGCGCTTTTGACAGCAGTTGTCGATGAGCCTCTCGGTCTTGGCAGAATCGTTCGCGATGAGCGAGGAAAAATGCTTGAAGTGGTGGAGGAAAAGGACGCTACGAACGAGCAGCTGGGCATTTGTGAAGTTAACACGGGCGTTCTGGCCGCACCGGCCGCAGATCTGAAGAATTACCTACCCCGGGTGGGAAACAGCAACAAACAGGGGGAGTACTATTTACCCGACATACTGGGGCTCGCAGTAAAAGACGGAAAAACTATAGAGTCTTGTGCGGTCGCGTCTGAATTGGAGGTGCAGGGAGTTAACGATCGCGTGCAGCTCAACCAGGTGGAGCGTGAATTTCAGCGGCGCCAGGCAGAAGACCTGATGCGTCAAGGTGTATCCATTGCCGATATTAATCGTCTGGATATACGCGGTAGTTTGCGTTGTGGTGAGGATGTCGCTATCGATGTGAATGTAGTGATGGAGGGTAGTGTTGAGCTGGGTAATGGCGCGCGCGTGGGGCCTAACTGTGTATTAATCGATACCCGGGTTGAAGCTGGTGCGGTTATTCATGCATTTAGCCATCTTCAGGAAAGTGTTATCGGGAGCAACTGCTCGGTGGGGCCCTATGCCCGTCTGCGCCCCGGTAGCCAGATGGATGAGGGAGCAAAAGTGGGCAACTTTGTAGAAATAAAAAAATCGAATGTGGGTAAGGGCAGCAAAATAAATCACCTCAGTTACATTGGTGATTGTGAGATGGGCTCTGGAGTAAATGTAGGAGCTGGCACTATCGTTTGCAATTATGACGGGGTGAATAAATCGAAGACGGTGATTGGAGATGGTGTTTTTGTGGGGTCTAACAGCACTCTGGTTGCACCGTTAACAATTGAGCAAGGTGCATTTATTGGCGCCGGTTCTGCAGTTACAAGAACGGTAGAAGAAAATGAGCTGGCTGTTAGTAGGGCGCGGCAAAAGAACATTCAGGGTTGGCAGCGTCCGACGAAAAAAACTGGAGAATAATCATGTGTGGAATTGTCGCAGCAACGGCACGTCGAGAAGTGTCAGAAATATTATTAGAAGGCCTGCGCCGCCTCGAGTACAGAGGCTACGATTCGGCGGGCATGGCTTTGCTGGACGGTAACGGCCTACTGCAATTGCATAAGCGGGAGGGGAAAGTAGCAGAGCTAGAAAGCGCGCAACAAGATGAGCCCCTCAATGGCAATATTGGGATTGCTCATACAAGGTGGGCGACTCACGGAAAACCCTCGGCGGCCAACTCTCACCCTCATCACTCCAGTAATCGAGTAGCGGTTGTGCACAATGGCATCATTGAAAACCACGAGGAGCTCCGCGAGGAGCTTTGTGCCAAGGGTTATGAGTTTCTCTCTGAAACTGACAGTGAAGTTGTCGTTCATCTCTTGCACGGCTTCTTAGTTCAAGGAGATACGCTGCTCGAGGCCATGAGAAAAACAGTCGCTCGACTCGAAGGGGCTTACGCACTGGCCGCACTTGATAGTGAGCACCCCGGCGAGATTATGGCTGCACGCGAGGGTAGCCCTCTGGTTATCGGCATAGGCATAGGTGAGAATTTTCTAGCCTCAGATCAGCTCGCCTTGCGCCAGGTTACTGATCGCTTTATTTTTCTGGAAGAGGGCGACTTGGTTAGCATGACGCCGGCCGGCTTCGATATTTACGACCGCGATAACCTGGCCGTTGAACGCGAACACACACTTATCTCCGGTACTGTAGAGGTTGCGGATCGAGGCAACTACAACCACTTTATGATGAAGGAGATATTTGAGCAGCCCCGTGCGCTGGCAGATACGTTTAAAACCCGCCCCGGGAAGCCGATAGCAGATGAACGCTTTGGCCCTAAAGCGGCTGCGATATTCGATCAGGTCACAGCGGTACAAATCGTGGCATGTGGCACAAGCTATCACTCCGGTATGGTGGCCCGGTATTGGCTGGAGGAGCTGGCTGGTATTCCCTGTCAGGTAGAAGTGGCTTCAGAGTTTCGCTATCGCACTCGGGTTCAGCACCCTGGCACTTTACTTGTTACTGTTTCCCAGTCTGGTGAAACAGCAGATACTCTTGCGGCACTGCGCAATGCGGCCGAGAATGAATTCGTAGGCAGCCTTGTAATTGCTAATGTCGATAACAGCTCGCTGGTCAGGGAGAGTGATCTTGTGTTTTTGACACGCGCCGGTGCAGAAATAGGCGTGGCATCGACCAAGGCGTTTACCACACAGCTTGTAGCATTTCTTATGCTGACAGTGGCTTTGGGACGGCGCGGTACTATGACACCAAAAAAACAACAGGAACTTTGCGCTGCCCTGCACAAGCTTCCGGATTACGTAAGCCAAACCTTGCAGTTAGACCCAGTTATTGAAGCGCTTTCAGAGTTTTTTATCCCCAAGCATCACGCCTTGTTTCTAGGGCGCGGGATTCTCTATCCCATTGCGATGGAGGGCGCGCTAAAACTCAAGGAAATTTCTTATATACATGCTGAGGCTTACCCTGCCGGCGAACTTAAACATGGGCCGCTCGCCCTGGTAGATGCCGACATGCCTGTTGTGGCGGTTGCGCCCAACGATGAGCTGTTGGAGAAGCTCAAATCTAATCTTGAAGAAGTACGTTCTCGCGGTGGCGAGCTTTATGTTTTCGCCGACCGGGAAGCTGGCTTCAAAGATTCTCCTCGCGTGCATGTCATGTCTATGCCGAGCTGCCCCGAGGTGTTGATGCCTATTGTGTACACCGTAGCACTGCAGCTGTTGTCTTATCACGTTGCAGTGCAGAAAGGTACGGATGTTGATAAGCCACGTAATCTGGCAAAATCGGTTACGGTGGAGTGACGCTGTTTGATGCACTTAAAACGATCCATGTTTTAAGTGCAACGGCCTCCATAGGAGGCTTTATCTTGCGCGGCTACTGGATGTTTACAGCTAATTCCCTCTTGGACCGACGCAGTGTTAAAACCCTACCCCACATTATCGATACACTATTACTGGGATCGGCTTTAGGGATGTTATTGATCTGGCATAGCGCACCGTTGTCGATGAACTGGCTCAGCGCCAAAGTAGTCGCTTTACTGGTATACATTGGCTTGGGTACGGTGGCTCTGCGCTTTGGCAAAACCAGACGCGTGCGCACATCGTGTTGGCTGTTGGCGCTGGTTGTTGCCGCCTATATTGTGTCTGTTGCCATGACCAAATCTACGCAGGGGTTTTTTACCATAGTCACCGGTTAAGGAGGCCTCTTACTTGGGGTTTGCGGCTTGGTAGTCGCGAACGGCGGAGTTGAATGCGCCAGCGACTGACTCTTCCGCAGATACGGCTTGGTTATAGGTATCCAGAGATTCAGCGAGGGTTTTCTGGATAGCTTCTTTTTCTTTTCCTTTGGTCTCTGCGACTTTAGTCTCTAGGGCACTTATGCGAGTCTCTACGCATGACATATACTCTATGTTACTCGCCTGGAAAGACTTTACCGCTTTTTGTCCGGTAATCATTTGATCCATAGTAGAGCTGGCTCCATCGGGAATGCTTGGAGCGTCAGGGTTTACACAGTCAGCAGCGCTGGCCATTGAAGAGCCGAGTATCAGGCTTAGTGCTGTTGCATTGATTAGGTTCATAGAAGGTTCCTTCATTATTGTCTGCCAACCCAGAGGGGTGACAAGTGGTGAGTTTGTTCAAGCTGAAGTGCTATTTTTCCAGCAATTGTCTTGTTGGGCAAGTCCAATATGCGTACCCGGTAGTAGAGTGTTCCTTTTTTCTCTGCCGAGACGACCGCGACGCGCCCGGCATCTACTGACAACCTGGACGCCCAACTGTCCGCTGTGGCCTTACTTTTATACGAGCCGAAATTGACAAACCAGGCATTTTTAACGGTTGTGGATGGGCCTGTAGACGGCGCTTTGTCGATTTCGGCTGATGATTTCTGAGCAGCTAGCGGCTTGATAGCTGCGGGGGGTGCCACCGCAGGAGCTTTACTTTGCTCCTGAGTGAGCTCTTCATGCAAATCAGTAATTTCAGCTTGTAAGAGTTCTACCTGAGTTAGTAGCTCTTCATTGTGAACCTGCAGATTTCGTTGCGCCTGTCTATTTTCGGCTACTTCGGTGTTGCTAGTCGTAGTGGCGAGCTTCGCCCTGAGCATACGGACCTCTTTGTTCATTTCCAGGCGCTGCTCCAGTACGCCATATCCTCCTGCCGCTAAAAGTAGCAGAGCGATGATGCCCGCGGCGAATAACCCCAGAGGCCAAGGTTGACTGTGTTCGTCATTTTGTGATTCTGTGCCATTGTCATCCCACTGCTCATCGCGATCGCTTTCTTGCGAGGGTTCGTCTTCTTGGTCCAGTCCCAGGGAAGGGTCATAATCTTCTTCGTCTTCAAGCTCGAGGTCTGGTGCCAGATCAAAGTTATCTTCTTCAAATTCTAGTTCGTCGTCGAAGGGAGATTCTTCATCGTAGTCGTCCTCAAAGAAAGAATCTTCATCGAGGGCTTTTTCATTGTCTTTATCGTCACTATTCATAGGGGTAAAGCTTAACAGACGCGCCCTTCGTTTTGGCGAGAACTTTATGAGTAATTTGCTACCCAATTGGGGCCGGTGCCTGTGAGCGAAGGGCACAAACAGGTAAGATGCTCCGATGGATGTATCAGATATTCTCTCTTCACTAAACGAAGCCCAGCGGGACGCCGTGGCGGCGGAACCCGGCAACATGCTTGTCCTCGCTGGCGCGGGCAGCGGTAAAACTCGTGTGCTGGTGTACCGTATAGCGTGGCTTATTCGTGCACACGATTTCTCCCCTTTCTCTATTCTCGCTGTGACTTTTACCAATAAAGCAGCAAAGGAAATGCGCAGCCGGGTAGAGCAGATGCTGCAAATTCCAGTGCATGGCATGTGGTTAGGTACCTTTCACGGCCTGGCACACCGATTGTTAAAAGCACACTGGAAAGAGGTTGGTCTGCCGCAGAACTTCCAGATTCTTGATAGTGATGACCAGCTTCGTCTGGTGAAGCGTATTTGCAAGGAGCTGGAGCTCGACGACGGTCGCTGGCCACCCCGGCAGGCCCAAGGTTACATTAACACCCAAAAAGATGAAGGTCTTCGCTCGCACCATATTGAGCCCGCGGGCGGCGATTTCTACCAGCAGACTATGCTGCAGATATACCGGGCCTACGAGGCGGCCTGCGAACGATCAGGCATGGTGGATTTCGCAGAGCTGTTGCTACGCGCACATGAGTTATGGCTAAAAAACCCGTCTGTGCTAAAGCATTATCAGAGTCGGTTTCAGCAGATTCTGGTGGATGAGTTTCAGGACACGAATACCATTCAATATGCCTGGTTACGGGTGCTTGCGGGGTCGAAGATCCCTATCGTCGCGGTAGGTGATGACGATCAATCCATCTACGGTTGGCGCGGGGCAAAAATTGAGAATATTCAGCGCTTCACCGATGATTTCAAAGAGACTAAAACAGTGCGTCTGGAGCAGAATTACCGCTCCACTCAAACTATTTTGCAGGCTGCTAACGGCATTATCACCAATAATTTTGGCCGACTCGGCAAAGAGCTCTGGACAGCGGGTGATGAGGGCGACCCCATTACTATGTATGCGGGGTTTAACGAGCAGGATGAAGCGCGATTTATCGTTGAGCAAATTGGTAAATGGCTAGACGATGGCAACACTCGCAACTCGGTCGCAATACTGTATCGTTCCAACGCCCAGTCGCGAGTATTGGAAGAAGCGCTGATACGGCAGGGCGTCCCCTACCGCATATATGGAGGTCATCGGTTTTATGAGCGCATGGAAATTCGCAATGCGCTGGCGTATTTGCGTCTGCTGGTAAATCGCGCGGATGACGCTGCCGTAGAGCGGGTTATTAACACGCCAACGAGGGGAATTGGTGGAAAAACACTCGAGGTGGTCAGGGAGTGCGCACGCAATCGCGACATTTACCTGTGGCGAGCCATAGAGGCAGTCATTAACGAGAAATTATTACCTCCCCGGGCCTTAAAGGCGTTGGAAGGCTTTACTGGTCTGGTGAATGAACTGGACTCTGGCACCGATGAAATGACCCTGGAAGGTCTAGTGGAACATGCCCTGGAGGGAGCCGGGCTCATCGATTTTTTCAAAAAGGAAAAAGGAGAGAAAGGTCAGGCGCGGGTGGAAAACCTCGAGGAACTGGTGGTCGCTGCCAAACAGTTCCAGTCCCAGGAGGGGGAACTCACCCCCCTGCAGCAGTTCTTGGATAACGCGGCTCTGGATGCCGGTGACGGGCAGGCGGCAGAGCACGAAGACAGTGTTCAAATGATGACACTGCACTCGGCCAAGGGCCTGGAGTTTCCATTGGTATTTTTGGCCGGTATGGAAGAAAACCTGTTTCCACATCGGATGTCTCTTGAGGAGCCGGGGCGCTTGGAAGAAGAGCGTCGCCTCTGTTATGTTGGCATCACTCGCGCGATGCAAAAGCTGATTATCACCTATGCTGAAACCAGGCGCATGCACGGCAGTGAAAATTTCAATGCCCCTTCTCGCTTTATTCGCGAGATACCGGCAAACCTGCTACAGGAAGTGCGACTGAACTCAACCGTGATGCGGCCAGTCAGTAGCCTCTCTCAGGTAGAAGTACCCGACACCGGCTTGAATCTGGGCCAGCGAGTTTATCACCAGCTGTTTGGTGAAGGCGTGGTGTTAAATTTTGAAGGGCGCGGGGGCAATGCTCGGGTAGAGGTGAATTTTGATAGTGAAGGCAGTAAATGGCTGGTGGTGCAATACGCCAAGCTGCAACTTATCTAGAAAAGAGAAATCTCATGGCAGCAAATACTAACCCTGGGCGATCGACACCATTGATAATTTTGGCATTGGTTGCCGCATTGGTCACGGTATTGGCCCTGTGGGCCACAGACCGTGTCAGGACAAATCCCAGTGGAAATGAAACCTCCAATGGCCAGGCTTCTGCTGCTGAAAATACTAAATTTCACTGGAAGATAGTCACGACCTGGCCGAAAAACTTTCCGGGCCTGGGTGCGGCTGCCGAAAATTTTGCCACTATGGTAGGTGAAATGAGTAACGGCCGCCTGACTGCCAAGGTTTACGGCGCAGGAGAAATTGTACCGGCCTTTGAGGTGTTTGATGCAGTGTCCCAGGGCGTGGCAGACGCCGGGCATGGTGCTGCCTATTACTGGAAAGGAAAAGTGCCCTCGTCCGTTTTTTTTACCGCGGTGCCTTTTGGTATGAATGCCCAGGAAATGAATGGCTGGCTCGAGCGCGGTGGCGGTTTGGAGTTATATCGGGAGGCCTATGCTCCCTTTAACCTTATTCCACTGGTGGGGGGTAGCACAGGTACGCAAATGGCCGGCTGGTTTAATAAAGAAATTAATTCGCTGGAGGACCTCAAGGGTCTCAAGATGCGCATTCCTGGATTAGCAGGTGAGGTTTTTACCAAAGTCGGTGGCATTTCTGTGCGTATTCCCGGTGGAGAACTGTACACCTCACTGCAAACCGGCATTATTGATGCGGCGGAATGGGTGGGGCCCTA
Source organism: Halioglobus sp. (assembly GCA_047650635.1). Lineage (GTDB taxonomy): Bacteria > Pseudomonadota > Gammaproteobacteria > Pseudomonadales > Halieaceae > JBALVT01. The sequence goes on along the minus strand of JBLHNQ010000001.1, from coordinate 168,013 downwards.
TAACGATCTAGCGTTCGGGCTTTATGAAGTTGCTCAGTACTACTACTACCCCGGTTGGCACGAGCCCGGCGCCATGCTGGAGTTTATTGTGAATAAGCAATCTATGGAGGCACTACCTGCAGATTTGCAAGCCATTGTTGTTACAGCAACACAGGCATCGAACCAGATGATGCTGAACGATTTTACCGCACGGAATAATGAGGCACTGCGCCAATTGGTCGATGATCACGGGGTAAAGTTACGTCGTCTGCCCGACGATGTGTTGATCGCACTTGCCAGGGCCAGCGACGAGGCTATTCAAGAGTTGATAGCCGCAGACCCCATGTCTGCCAAAGTCTATGCGTCATATAAGACGTTTTATGATGGCGTCAGAGCCTACCATCATATTTCAGAGCAGGCGTATATTAATGCCCGGGATGTAGCGATAGATGCCCTGAAAAAAGATTAGCCTTGGTTTGAGTCCAAAAGTGGCGCTTGTGCTGCTCAGGAGCGAATTTCACGGGTTCGGCCAGACTCATCTATGGCTACAAAGACAAACTCACCTTCCGTAACCTTAATGGGTTCACCGTCGTGTTGGGAGTTGATCCACACTTCAACCATGATGCGAATTGAGCTGCGACCAATATCCAGAACATCTGCATAGCAACTGACCACGGCCCCCATATGCACTGGCGTGAGAAACACCATGCCGCCGATTGCGACAGTGGCAACTCTGCCTCCGGCCACGTCACCTGCGGCGATAGCGCCGGCAATATCCATTTGAGAAAGTAACCAGCCGCCATAAATGTCGCCATTGGCATTGGTGTCTTTAGGCATGGCGAGGTTTTGTAGTGCCAGGTCTCCCTGTGGTGTTGGTGCGGAGTTAATGTCTTGCATGGTAGTTAAGCCTGATTATTATGGGTTATAACGCTTTAGTTTTTTACCACCGAGGGCAGCCATGTGGCTAGAGGAGGCCAGAGCCACAAGGTGGCAAGTACCAAAAGTTGGATGATTATAAAGGGAATAACACCCCGGTAGATAGCACTGGTTGGCAGCGAATCAGGAGCGACGCCGCGCAGATAGAACAGCGCAAATCCGAAAGGTGGAGTCAGGAAGGAGGTTTGTAGGTTTAGCGCAATCATAATGCCTAGCCATACAGGGTCGACACCCATGGCCAGCAAAATAGGCCCGACGATGGGAACAACTACAAAAGTTATTTCAATAAAGTCGAGAATAAACCCAAGGAGGAAAATCGCCAGCATCACAACAAAAGTTGCCCCCATTACGCCGCCAGGCATACCTAAAAAGAACCCCTGTATCAGTTCTTCGCCGCCAAAGCCCCTGAAGACTAGTGAGAAAACAGCCGCCCCGATAAGAATCATGAAAACCATGCCTGTTATTTTCATGGTATTTGTCACAGCGTCTGAAAGCAGAGAAAAACTCATCTGGCGCTTTATAATGGCTAAAATCAGGGCGCCGATAGCACCCACGCCAGCGGCTTCTGTGGGTGTTGCGGCACCGGCGAGAATAGAGCCGAGTACAACAATGATGAGGATCAGAGGCGGTAGCAGGCTGTTTCTGATCTCATGACCGGCTATGCGCTCGGTATTGGCTACCGGTGCAGACTCTGGCTTTAGCACGGCATATATCAACAGGTAGGCAATGTAGAGCGCCACTAGCAATAGCCCCGGCAATAAAGCGCCCATAAACAAATCTCCGACAGAGACTGTCTTGGGATTGAATATATCCATACTCAATTGTGCTTGCTGGTAGGCGTTGGACAACACGTCCCCCAGTAAAACCAGGGCGATAGAGGGAGGAATTATCTGTCCCAGTGTCCCGGTGGCGCATATTGTGCCTGCGGCAAGAGATGGGCTGTATCCGCTGCGCAACATGCTGGGTAGAGACAGTAGACCCATGGTCACTACTGTGGCGCCTACGATGCCGGTGCTGGCGGCCAACAACATACCCACAACGACGACCGAAATCCCCAGCCCACCACGCAGGCCGCCAAAAATCTTGGCCATGCTGCCAAGTAGTTCTTCGGCTACTTTGGACTTCTCCAGAATAATGCCCATGAGAATAAACAGAGGCACGGCTATCAGGGTAGCGTTGTTGATCGTTCCAAACAATCTGCCGGGAAGGGCCGATAAAAAATCAGCGTCAAAATTACCCGCCAGAATACCGCCTACAGCAAATACCAAAGCGGTACCTGCGAGCGTAAAAGCCACCGGGTATCCCAGCATGAGAATAAGGCACACTGTACCGAATAAAAAGAGTGGTATATACGCGACCATCAAACCTCACCCTCTACCAAAAATAGTGCACTGCGCAGTACCTCTGCCAGCCCTTGGCAGAATAGATTGATCGCCATCAGCGGAACTAGACTCTTGAGTAAAAATACAGCGGGTATTCCGCCTGCTTCAGGAGAACTCTCCCTGATAGCCCATGACTCTGTTACGTAGTTCCAGCTTATGCCTAAAATAAATGCGCACAACGGAAGGAGAAATACGATCCCGCCCAGGCTATTTATCCAGGCCTGAGTACGTGTACTGAAGCGTTGGTAGAAAATATCTACTCGCACATGGCCGCCCTCTTTCAGCGTGTAAGCAGTGCCCAACATAAACAGCGCACCGTGCATGTATATGACCGCTTCCTGAGCCGCGATTGAACCAATGTTAAGGCCATAGCGCAGAAATACGATAAGGGTGGTGAGTGCTGCCATTGCGAGGCACAACCAAGCCAAAATTCGCCCGCTGTAGTCGGTAAATGCATCGATAGAATCCACGATGACGCGCAGCAGAGGCATGGCAATGAAGTCTTTTTGATTATTTGCGGGAAGGGTATCATAGCTGGCTTATGAGCGCGCTCAAAGTGAGCGACCAGAGTCTATCCCTATTGGAGTTCCCAAAATGATTACAGTCATTTCCCCTGCCAAAACGCTAGATTTCGAGCTCCCCGGCACGACGCGTAAATTTTCCTCACCCGAATTCCTGCAACGCTCAGGCGAACTGGTTGAAGATGCCAGAGCAATGAGTCCTGAAGAGATCCGCGCGCTTATGGGTGTGAGTGACAATATTGCTCAGTTGAACCATCGGCGATTTATGAATTGGAGTGCACCTTTTGATCTGAACAATGCCAAACAAGCCATTTTTGCTTTCCAGGGAGATGTTTATACGGGCCTTGAGGCCGAGACACTCAGCGTTAAACAACTAAATTATGCTCAAAAGCATCTGCGTATTCTTTCTGGGCTCTACGGCCTTCTGCGTCCACTGGATTTAATGCAGCCCTACCGACTGGAAATGGGGCTAAAGTTTAGCAACCGTGGGGGGGCTAACCTCTATCATTTTTGGGGAGATCAAATCAGCGAAGCCTTGAATGCTCAGCTGAAAAAATTAAAACAGGATGTTCTGGTCAACCTCGCTTCCAACGAGTATTTCAAAGCAGTGCGGCCGAAAAACCTGAATGCCGAGGTGATCACGCCCATCTTCAAAGATTTGAAATCAGGAAAATACAAGGTCATCAGTTTTTATGCGAAAAAAGCCCGGGGTGAAATGGCGCGATACATTATCGAAAACGAGATTGAAGCCCCTGAGGGTCTGAAGAAATTTAACAATAACGGCTACAAGTACAGCAAAGCTGAGTCTACGGCGAGAGAGCTAGTGTTTACTCGAGATACACCTCCGAACTCTAAATAGAAGGCATAAGATATGGCCGAAGAGAAAACGCTCAGTGCCCTGATTATCGGTGCGGGAATGTCGGGCATTTGCATGGGCATAAAACTACAAGAGCGCGGCATCAATGATTTTCTGATTATAGAGAAGTCCCCCGATGTTGGCGGCACCTGGTATGACAATAGCTATCCAGGTGCTTGCTGTGATGTGGCCTCGGTACTCTACAGCTATTCATTTGAGCCCAATCCAGATTGGTCCCGTGTTTTTTCACCCCATAACGAGATTCAGGCCTATTTCGCTCATTGCGTGGACAGATATGGCCTGGGCGCACACATTCGCCTGAATACAGGGGTGAAAGGTGCACGCTTTGATGAGGCGACAGGTGTTTGGCTAGTGGAGCTCGAAAGTGGCGAACAACTCAGAGCTAAATGCCTGGTGAGCGGCCTAGGTCAGCTTAATCGGCCCCAGGTTCCAGAATTTGCAGGGGCGCAGTCTTTTGCGGGAGAGCGCTTTCATTCGGCTAAATGGCGCCACGATATTGATCTGACCGGTAAGCGCGTGGCCGTCATCGGCAACGCCGCCAGTGCACTGCAGTTTATCCCCAAGATAGCGGCGCAAGTGAAGCAGCTCACGGTCTATCAGCGCAGCGCTAACTATGTGGTTAAGCGCAATGACCGGGACTACAGCGCAGGGGAAAAAGCCCGATTCAAGCGCTACCCCTGGATGCAAAAGCTGTATCGGTTGGCGGTGTATCTGCGTGGCGAGGTGTTGCTCTATCCTGTGATGCGCGCTAAAAGCCGGCTTCGCCGTTCCTATGAAAAATGGACCAAGGCATACCGAGAGGACTTTATTGCCGACCCGGAACTGCGCCGCAAGTTAACCCCCGACTACCCGGTGGGATGCAAGCGTATTTTGGTGTCAGACGATTATTATCAGGCGTTTGTCCGCCCCAATGTTGAGCTGGTGACCTCGGCGATTACATCGATATCATCTGGTGGTGTAGATTCAGAAGACGAGGTTTCACGCCCGGTCGACGTTATTATTTACGGCACAGGCTTTGAAGCTACTAAGTTTTTGTCTGGTGTGGATATTTATGGCAGCAACGGGTTATCTCTGCAGGAGGCATGGGCAGAGGGGCCGGAGGCCTACCGGGGCGTGAGTGTGGCGGGCTTTCCAAACTTCTTCATGCTGTACGGGCCAAATACCAATCTGGGCACTAATTCAATCATATTCATGGTGGAGCGCCAGGCGAACTATATTGTGCGATGTGTGGATAAAATTCTCAGCCATAAGCTTACTAGCCTGGATGCGAACAAAGCGGTTATGCAGGCATATAACGATCGCATGCAGGGCGAATTGGCCAAGACCGTTTGGGTGGCCAGTTGCGACAGTTGGTACAAAAATGAAGCGGGGAAGGTGGTGAACAACTGGCCTCGCTCTTCCCTCGCTTACTGGTGGCATATGCGCGGTCCGGATTTCACTGACTTTGATATGCAGGCTTAGCCCGCAGTAGAAATTCAGGGCTCGGTTTTGAAGGGCAGCAGCGCAGTCGTTTGCTGCAGATACTGCTCAATGTGTGCCCTTTCCTCCACAGTGAAATTGGCAATGGCTTGGGAGAAACCCGGGTCTGCAATCCAGTGGTTTGAATAGGTTTTCACGGGTCTGAAGCCGCGCTGTATTTTGTGTTCGCCCTGTGCGCCCGGGTCGAATTTTTTCAGTCCATTGTCGATACTGTACTCTATCCCACGGTAATAACAGGCCTCGAAGTGCAGGTAGTCGTATTCACGGATACAGCCCCAATAGCGTCCGTATAAAGTGTCTTTGGAGCGAAAAAACAGGGCCCCGGCAACAGGCTCATTGTCCAGGTGAGCGAGTATTAAAATAACCTGCTCGCCCATGCTGGCCGCAGTTTGAGTAAAAAACTCCTTACTCAAATAACCCCCGTGCCCACTGCGCTTGGCGTAGGTATGTTGGTAAAAACGGTAAAACTGATTCCAGTGCGCCTCGGTGATTTCAGCACCCGTTAAGGTTTGGAACTGGAAGCCCTGCTCGTTGACGCGCTTGCGTTCCTTTTTCAGGTTTTTGCGCTTACGGCTGCTGAAGGTGGATAGAAAATCGTCAAAACAGCTAAACCCTTCGTTATACCAATGGAATTGAGTCGCGGTCCGCAGGTGCAAGCCTTCATGCACCAGCTTTGCGGCCTCACCTTCCTCGGGAAACAACAGGTGCCATGAAGACAGCTTTCGCTGCTCTGCCAGGTTCTTAATGGCAGAAAGAACTACAGGCCAGACATCGTCGCTGCTGTATTCCTGGCAAATACGGAGCCTTGGCCCCGTCGCAGGGGTGAAGGGTATGGCGCTGACTAGCTTGGGGTAATAAGCAAGGCCGTTGCGCTGCCAGGCGTCGGCCCAACTCCAATCGAACACGTATTCACCGTAGGAGTGGCTTTTCAGATACAGGGGCAACAGGCCGATTGCTCTGCCATGTTCTTCGCGAATGATTATGTGGCATGGCTGCCATCCAGTCTCAGCGGTAACACAGCCGGTTTGTTCAAGTCCCCAAAGGAACTCATGGCGTAAAAAGGGATAATCAGTGCCAGAAATAGCGTTCCATTCCTCACCAGAAATGTTCTCCAAACTAGTGAGAAACTCAACAGACAATGTTGTTTGATTGATAGTGATAGTTGACTCTGCCTACTTGGGGCTGTTTAGTTGATAGTGAAGTACCACACTCATAAAGATAATGAGGCCCACCCAATTGTTGTGTCTGAATGCCTTGAAGCAGGCCTCAGTATCTCTATTTTTGATTAGGTATTGGTGGTAGACGAACAGGCCGGCGGCTATTAACAAAGACAGATTGTAAGTCAGGCCGAGTTCGAAGCGCCGCCCAGCCATAAACATAGTCAGTAGAAACAGGCCCTGTAGTATGCCAATAATCAGGCGATCGGCATCACCAAATAAAATGGCGGTGGACTTAATACCAATCTTGGTATCGTCCTGACGGTCCACCATCGCATACTGAGTATCGTAGGCGACGGTCCACAGGAGGTTGCCTACAAACAGGAGCCAAAGTGCTGAGGGTAATTCTTCGCGTTGGGCGGAGAATGCCATGGGGATGCCGAAGGAAAATGCCGCCCCCAATACCAATTGTGGCAGGTCGGTGTAGCGCTTGGCGAAGGGGTAGGCCGAGGCAATTAAAACCCCACCTAGCGAAAGCGCAATGGTTAGCGTATTGGTGAACAGCACTAATACAAAGGCGGCGAGACAAAACCCTAAAAAGAGGCATGTTGCCTCATTGATTGTCAGCGCGCCGGTAACCAGTGGTCGCCCCTGGGTGCGCGTTACGGCACCATCAACATTTCGATCCGCTATGTCATTAATTATGCAGCCTGCTGAGCGCATCAAAAATGTGCCCGCTATGAAAATGGCCAGGAGCAAATAATTCGGAACTCCTTCAGCGGCTATCCACAAGGCCCCAAGAGTGGGCCATAACAAGAGGTAGGTGCCTATGGGTTTATTAAAGCGGATCAGCTCTAATATGGATATGAACTTAGTGGTCATTGTGTACCAGTTTACGGTTTCGGGTGCAGCATAGCAGAACTTACCGTGCCTCGTTGGGAGCGATGCACGGGCAGAGCTCTGGACCATGGAGAAAACTTGTCCAGAAACACTTCGCTTACCAGTAGGGCCTTGTTTTTAATAGTGAAGCGCGAGCGCCTGGCCCAGGCATCATCGCCCTGTTGCAGAGCGGGTGGCAGGTAGCCGCTGTTGCCCCGCAGGCGAGCGAGCTCAAAGGGGCTGCGATGCATGCCGGGGTGGTTAAACAAAATTGCTCCCAGTGGCTTGTTTTGAAGTTTGCGCAAGTGGGTGAGGCTGCCGGTGAGGCTGGTGTGCGGAAAAACACTACGTGCGAAGACAACGGCATTTCCGGCAACGACCAGGGCCACCTCTCTTACAAGGGCCAGCTGCCGTGGGGGAATGTTCAATAATATGCGCTCCGAGGGCCGGGGTACTTGCCAATCCTGATATAGCTGCTGTACCCGAAATGGCCCTCTGCTGAGGCCGATCAAATGTCGAGTCAGCGAACCGTCATCCAATAGCCAGTAGCGGTCCGTTGGCGGGAGGTTGGCAGTGGTGAATTGTTGTGCCGGTCGCCAGTCTGGATCTGCACTGCCGATTTTATAAAACCCTTGCACAATTTTTACACAGCCCTATAGTGATTCGCTTCGAAACCCGACTACTTTAAAGAGAGCGCGAACCATGAGCAAGTGGGAATGTATAGTATGCGGTCTCGTCTATGACGAGAAAGAGGGCTGGCCTGAAGATGGTATAGCACCGGGCACCAAGTGGGAAGATGTGCCCGAAGACTGGCTGTGTCCTGACTGCGGAGTTGGTAAAGAAGATTTTGAGCTGATTGAACAGGGGCCGGTAGATGAAACCCCACACCATGAAGAGCCGGAGGTAGACAAGGTTACCGCTCCGGTTGTCATTATTGGTACTGGCTTGGCGGGCTATGGCTTGGCGCGCGAATTTCGCAAGCATGACAGTGAAACCCCGCTCATTCTCATTACTTCTGACGACGGCCGATCCTATTCAAAGCCCATGCTGTCTACTGGTTATACCAAGAGCCTTTCTGCAGAAGACTTGGGCCAAACGGATGCCGGCACAATGGGAGAGCATCTCAAAGCCAGCGTTTGGACAATGACGCGGGTCAGCGAAATAGACACAGCTAAGCAAATGGTGCACCTCGGCGACAGCCAGACCTCGGTACATTATGGCAAGTTGGTGCTCGCTATTGGCGCGGATGTTATTCGCCCACCCATAGAAGGCGACGGCGCAGATTCTGTATACACAGTAAACGACTTGCTGGACTACGCCGATTTCCGCAGCGCCATTGAAAAAGGCAATGTGAAAAAAATATGTATCATAGGCGGCGGCCTTATTGGCTGTGAATTTACCAATGACCTCCTTAACGGCGGTTTTGAAATAGAAACCGTAGACCCCCTAGCCTACTGCCTCCCGACGCTACTGCCGGAACCCGCTGGCAAGGCAGTGCAATCTGCTTTGGAAGAGAAGGGCGCGAAATTTCATTTTGGACCGTTGGTCACGGCAGTGAACAAGAGTGAAAGTGGTGTGCTGGTCAGCCTCAACAACGGCGAGACCATTGCCGCTGACCTGGTGCTATCCGCTGTCGGCGTGCGCCCTCAAATTGCTCTGGCGCAAGCCTCCGGGATTGCCACAAATCGCGGTATCGTAACTAATCGCCTCCTTGAGACAAGTGCCCCTAATGTCTATGCGATGGGTGACTGCGCCGAAGTAAGTGGTCATGTACTCGTATATGTGGCTCCGTTGATGGCTGCGGTGAGAGCGCTGGCTAAAACTTTGGTGGGCGAGCCTACCGAAGTAGCCTATCCGGCCATGCCGGTAGCAATAAAAACCCCGGCTTGCCCGGTGATCGTGGCGCCTCCCGCTATGGGCGCAGAGGGAGAGTGGCAAATTACGGTTGATGGCCGCAATGTGAAGGGCGAGTTTAGAGGCGCCAATGGCGACCTGCTGGGTTTTGCTCTCACCGGTGATGCCACCAAAGAGAAGATGGCTTTGCAAAAACAGCTTCCCGCTATCATGGCGTGAGGGAGTCTGTCGAAAAACAGGTTCGGGCCTGGCTAGAGAGATTTGTTGTCGGTCTAAACCTGTGCCCGTTCGCGATGCCGTTCGTGTTGCCAGGTCAGCTGGGCGCTGACCGCCTTCGTATCACCGTCTGTATGGGAGAGGGGCCAGAAGCACTGCGCAGCGCATTCCTGCAAGAGCTGGACTTATTACAGTCTAGCTCTGAACAAGAGATTGCAACCACTTTGTTGGTTTTTCCCACAGCGCTGGCGTCGTTTGACGACTATCTGGATTACGTTGATGATGCCCAGGCACTGTTGGCTCAGGTGGGGCTGGAAGGTCTGCTGCAACTGGCCAGCTTCCACCCCGACTACCAGTTTGAGGGGGAACCGGAAGGAGCTGCCAGCCATTTTAGCAACCGAGCGCCCTACCCTATTGTTCATTTTCTGCGTGAAGATATGATGGAGCGTGTGTTGCAAGATTTCCCCAATCCAGAGAATATTCCGGCTCAAAATATTGCGACCTTGGAGGATATTGGGTCGGCTGAGTTAAAGCTGCGCTGGCAACAACTGTTTGACCTGAGCCAGTAGAGCACTTAGAGCCGATAACTTCGGAGCCCGTTGGACCCGGACATTATCAGCGACGGGAATCGGGACAGTGTATAGCCCGTGCGCTTGCTAAACCTTGGCAAATTCTGAACTTGTCCCAGTCCAACGCTGTATTAAAGGCTCGATCAGTTCGCTGTGGCTGGCAATGAGCGTCTCGGCGACTGATTGCACCTTATCCAGCAAATGAGCGTGCGCCGGTAGCTGGGCTACCCGAAACTCCATTAGCCCTGTCTGGCGAGTGCCCAAAACCTCCCCTGGTCCTCGTAGCTGCAGGTCTTTTTCGGCGATAACAAAACCGTCTGAACTTTCCCGCATGACACCTAAACGTGCCTTGCCGTTGGCAGATAGAGGTGTTTGATAGAGCAACACGCAGTGACTTGCTGTGCTGCCGCGGCCAACGCGACCGCGTAATTGATGCAATTGCGCCAGACCAAGGCGCTCCGGGTTTTCTATGATCATTAAGCTTGCGTTGGGAACGTCAACGCCCACTTCGATCACCGTGGTTGCCACCAGCAGGGATGTTTCTCCCGCCTTGAAAGCTGCCATGGCCGCTTCTTTTTCGGCCGATTTCAGACGACCATGAATAAGATCAATGGCCAGTTCTGGTAGTTGTTCCCTGAGTTGTTCTGCCACCGCTTCGGCAGCCTGAGCCTGTAGTACATCACTTTCTTCAATGAGTGTGCATACCCAATAGGCCTGTCGGCCCGCTTTGCAGGCTTCGGCCACTCTGGCGATTATTTGTTCTCGCCGACTGTTATCTATAAGCACCGTGCTGACGGGCTGTCGGCCGGGGGGCAACTCGTCTATGACGGAGCAATCGAGGTCGGCATAGGCGACCATGGACAGTGTCCTGGGTATGGGTGTGGCGGTCATGACCAATTGGTGGGCGCGGCCCAGCTCTGGCCGGGTCTTTTGGGTGAGCGCGAGACGTTGATGCACGCCAAAGCGGTGTTGTTCATCGACGATAACCAGGCCCAGGCGGTCGAATTCGACACTCTGCTGGAACAGTGCATGCGTTCCTACAACCAAAGCGGTTTGGCCGGCTGCAATGCGGCAAATTGTCTGCTCTCGTTTTTTGCCTTTCAGGCGCCCGGTGAGCCAGTCCAGTTCAATATTTAGAGGCTCTAGCCAAGTGGAGAAACTACGCCAGTGTTGTTCCGCGAGAATCTCTGTCGGCGCCATGATCGCAACCTGGTAGCCATTGGCAATGGCCTGCAGCGCGGCACAAGCTGCAATAACGGTCTTTCCGGACCCTACATCGCCCTGTAGCAAGCGCAACATGGGGTAAGGTTTAGCCAGGTCGTCTGATATTTCTGCCGCAACTCTGCGTTGGGCAGCGGTGAGCGGGAAGCCAAACGCTGACATTAGGGCTGCAGTGGCTTGAGGAGCTGGCGCAAGAGCTGGGGCCCCTTCCCGCTGGTGTTGTTCGCGCAGTTGGTGAAGCGACAGGTTATGTGCAACCAGCTCCTCAAGCGCAAGGTGAAGCTGGGCTGGGTGTGCCCCTTCTCTCAATAACTCCAGTGCAGCATCAGGAGGTGGCGAATGAAGATACCTTAGAGAGGCTGACAGCCCCATTCCTTGTGTGCTCTGGAGGGGTAACAGTTCTTGGGGTTCGGCGCGTTGCAAGTAGAGGAGGGCCTGCTCACACAGGCTGCGCCATTGGTTTTGCCCGATGCCGGCGGTGGTAGGGTAAACCGGAGTCAGGGACTCATCGAGGGTGACTGTGTCGGCTTGTACTTCGCGATATTCCGGGTGGTACATCTCGAGGCCACTGCCGCCCCGTCTGACCTGCCCAAAACAGCGTAGCCGAGTGCCGCGACTGAGGTTGTTTTTCTGGGCTGCGGAAAAATGGAAAAAACGCAGGGTGAGCGTGCCGCTGCCATCCTGAATTCGAGCCACCAGACTGCGGCGCTTGCCATAGGCAATATCGGCGAGTTTTACCTCTCCTTCTATTACTACATCGATTCCCTCTTGCGCGGCGGCAATTGGTGTAATGCGAGTTCGGTCCTGATAGCGAAGGGGTAGGTGAAAGAGCAGGTCTTCGATTTGTCGAATGCCACATCCGGCGAGCTTTTCTGCCAGCTTTGGCCCTACTCCCCGTAATTCTCGCACTGAGATTGCCGCGATTCCAGGCATTGGACTGTAGTTCGCTATCGCTAGATAGCCAGTATCGCCTCTATTTCAATGGCGGCCCCTTTTGGCAGTGCGGATACTTGTACGCAGGCCCTCGCTGGAAAAGGTTCGTTCAGGAAGGTGGTCATAACATCGTTTACCGCAGAGAAATCGTTCATATCGGTCAGCGAGATATTTATTTTTACCGCATTATCAAGCGTGCACCCTGCGGCGGCCGCTACAGCCGAGAGATTATTGAAAACTTGAGTCGCCTGCGCGCTGATGTTGCCGGTGACAAGTTCCATGGTTTCGGCAACCAGTGGTATTTGCCCCGATACCCAAACTGTATTGCCTAATTTGATTGCCTGTGAATAAGGACCCAGGGCTGCGGGTGCCTCTGGAGAGGATATGACGGCGCGGTTGCTCATGTGTTGCTCCTGCAGGGAAGTCCCTAGTTTTTGACTCGTGTCACGCGGTGAACTGATTTGATTATGCGTAGACGCTTCATTATACGGGCCAGATGAACGCGATTTTGAACAACCATAGCCAAGTCTACGTAGTTAAACTGATAGTCTTTGTCTTCAGTGGAAATTTTTTCAATATTAACATCCATGCTATTAATACGAGTCGCAAGCGTGGCGATAATGCCGCGTCGATTCTCAACTTCAATGCGCAGCTCCACGACGTACTCACCCTCTACTTCGTCGTCCCAGCGCAATGCCACAAGCCGTTTGCGATTGTCTTTCAAATCAGACAAGTTTTTACAAGACTCTCGGTGCACAACCATACCCTTTTCAGAGCTGAGATAGCCTTCAATGGCATCACCTGGAATGGGGTGGCAACATTTTGCGAAGTTAACCATGAAACCTTCTGTACCGCGTATGGCTACGGGTTCTACGTCCCCTCCTTGCGGCGTGTCGATACTCGATTTATTTGCCAATTGCTGGGCCGTGATGGCGGGCAGGCGATTGCCTCTGGCAATATCGACCATCAGGTCGTTCTGTTGGTCGTAGCCATGACGTTCGAGATAGCCCTGCAATTGCCCCTCGGGAAGCTGTTCCAGAGAGGTTTCAAAGCTGAGCAAGGCTTTGCCCAATAGTTTTATGCCGAGCTCTATAGAGTCATCACGGGTCTGGTGTTTGAGGAAGTGGCGAATATTGGTGCGCGCTTTTGCGGTAACAGCATAGTTAAACCAAGCGGGGTTGGGAGACGAGCCCGATGCCGTCAAGATTTCAACGGTCTGTCCGCTCTGCAGGGACTCGGACAGAGGTGCCAGACGCCGATTAATTCTGCATGCCACACAACTATTACCTACGTCTGTGTGCACTGAGTAAGCAAAATCCACCGCGGTGGCGTTCTTTGGCAGTTCCAGTATTCGTCCCTTGGGCGTGAACACATAGATCTCGTCAGGGAACAGGTCTATTTTCACGCTTTCGATAAATTCCAGCGAGTTTCCCGCACGTTGCTGCATCTCCAGCAGCCCCTGAACCCACTGTCTGGCTCGCGCATGGCTGCCATTGGAGGATTGGCCGTCACTTTTGTATAGCCAGTGCGCGGCAATGCCATTGTTGGCCATGTCTTCCATGTCGCGTGTGCGAATCTGGATTTCTATGGGCACGCCATGGATTCCCATTAAAACCGTGTGGAGTGATTGATAGCCATTTGCTTTGGGAATGGCAATATAGTCTTTGAACTCTCCTGGAATGGGTTTGTATAAGCTGTGAATACTGCCCAGCACACGGTAGCAGGTATCCACTGAGTCAACGATTATCCTGAATGCATAGATATCCATGATCTCGGAGAACGACTTTCGTTTGGACTTCATCTTTTTATATATGCTGTAAAGGTGTTTTTCGCGCCCAATTACTTCGGCGTCATGTCCCTCCTGCTCCAGGGTGGATTCGATCTGGTGGCCGATTTTTTCTACCAGTTCGTTGCGATGCCCCCGGGCTTTGCGTAGGGCAGCATCTATGCGCCGCGCACGCATGGGGTAAAGTGCCCCGAAACCGAGGTTTTCGAATTCCATACGTACATTGTTCATCCCGAGTCGCATCGCGATGGGTGCATAAATTTCGAGGGTTTCGCGGGCGATACGTCTGGCTTTTTTTGGCTTAAGTACTCCCAGAGTGCGCATATTGTGCAGGCGGTCGGCTAGTTTGACGAGAATAACCCGAATGTCTCTAGCCATGGCCAAGGCCATTTTCTGGAAGTTTTCTGCCTGCTTTTCCCTCAGGGAACCAAATTCCATTTGGGTCAGCTTGCTAACGCCGTCGACTAGATCGGCTACGGTTGGGCCAAATTGATCACCAATGGCAGATTTTTCTATGCCGGTATCTTCGATAACATCGTGCAGCATAGCCGCCATCAGGCTTTGATGATCCATATGCATGTCCGCCAGAATACCGGCGACGGCTAATGGGTGCGTTATATAAGCCTCGCCGCTGCGGCGTAATTGGCCGAAGTGAGCTTGTTCAGCGAAGTAATAGGCGCGTTTTACATGGTTAGACTGTTCGGCGCTAAGATAGCTCCGGAGGGTCGAGTCGAGGGCATTGATGGTTCGCATAATGTATTTTGTCAGCTAAATCCTTAAGCCGTGGCCAAAAATGCCCTCGCAGCATATTGCCCGGATTACAGAGTTTCGCTGGCCTCCATGGCTTCTGCCAACTCTTCGCCTGCTTCAATTTCGTCTTCGCGCACTAGAATGTCCGCGGTTACAAAGCCGTCAGCTATTTCTCGCAGGGCAATAACAGTGGGCTTATCAGACTCCTCATCAACAAAAGGTTCCTTGCCCCCGGTGGCAATTTGGCGAGCTCTTTTGCTTGCTACCATGACCAGTTCAAAGCGGTTATCAACGTTTTCCAAGCAATCTTCAACAGTTACGCGTGCCATTTTCAGGTTTCCTAGGTGTTTTATCATAGCCTACGAGAGCGCTACAGGGGTTACAAAGTATTAGAGTCTACCGAACCGGTAATTATACTCCCAATACCCCCCCATTGGTCTAGGGGAATATTCCCGAGTTCAGGCTTGGCTTAGCAAGTTTGGCAGTAGTTCCTGTTGCGAGATTATTTGCTTTTCAGTGAGTAGCTGCTGCGACGTGATAATGGCCTGCAGGTCACGTAGGGCGGCATCGAACACGTCATTTACGACCAGGTAGTCCGATTCCGCATAGTGAGACATCTCCTGTGTTGCCTCGGACATGCGACGTTCAATGACAGCGGCTTCATCCTGTCCACGGCTGGTGAGACGCTCAAGCAGGGTCTTTCTTGAAGGTGGGACGATAAAAATGGACTTGCTGGCCGGCATCAAATGTTTAATTTGCTGGGCACCCTGCCAGTCAATTTCAAGAACAACATCAATACCCGTGGCCAATTGTTGCTCCACCCAGGCCTGAGAGGTGCCATAGAGGTTGTCAAAAACTCTGGCATGCTCAAGAAACTCGGCGCGTTCCAACATTTCCAGAAACGCCGCTTCAGAGACAAAATGGTAGTTGGTGCCATCAATTTCGCCGGGGCGCTGTTGCCTGGTGGTATGAGAGACAGACACCTGCAGTGTCTGGCTGCCTCGCGCCAGAGCGGTGACCAGGCTGGTTTTGCCAGCGCCACTGGGCGCCGATACAGTATAAAGTGTTCCGGTACTATTCATAATGCATCACTCAATATTCTGGATTTGCTCGCGCATCTGCTCGATCAGGACTTTTAACTCAACAGCAGCCATAGTGGTATTACTGGACTGGGATTTGGATGACAGAGTGTTAGCTTCGCGATTTAGCTCCTGCATCAGAAAATCCAGCCTTCGCCCACAGGCGCCACCTTGCTTTAGCACGCGTCTAACCTCCGCGATGTGAGTCTCGAGCCTGTCCAGCTCTTCATCTATGTCCGCTTTTTGCGCCAAATGAACCAGCTCCTGCTCCAACCGGCTTTCGTCTGTTTCGATGTTCAGCTCGGCAATACGGCTTGTAATGCGGGCTCTCTGCCCCGCCATCAGTTTGGGTAACACCGAGCGTGTTTTCGCAAGCTCCTCTTCTATCAATTCCAGACGAGTAAGCACCATTTTAGCGAGCTTTTCTCCCTCGCGCTTGCGCGAGCTAGCCAGAGAGGTAATCGTCTCATTGAATAACCTTAGAGTATCGGAAATAAAGCGCTCATAGGAAATGTCCTCTGTGGCGCAAACGCCGGGAAATTGTAAGATTTCAAGGGGACTCAAGGCACGAGACTCGGGTAGTTTTGCCGCAATTGCCTCGGCCGAAGACAATAGTTGGTGCAAACGACCATTGTCAATTTTCAAAGAGTTGTTGGTGTTGCTGTTGATTTGTATGCGAACTACGCAGTCGAGTTTTCCCCGTGATAGTTTTTCCCCAGCGCTTTCGCGTAACTTGGGCTCCATCTGCCTCAGGGCATCCGGCAGTTTAAATGTGCAATCGAGGTAGCGGTGGTTTACGGAACGCAGTTCAACGGTTAAGTCGCCCTGTTCAGTGGTCAATGTTTCCCGGGCGAAGGCGGTCATGCTGCGAATGGTCATGATGTTTTTGTGCTTTTCGTCCGGTATCGAATGTGCAGGAAGTGTATCAGATAGCCGTACGGTTTGGTCACGCTCAAGCGACTCGAGAGCGTTTTGTAGTGATAAAACAATATGCAGTGAACGGGTAGTGTAGCGTGACTAATTCTTGGTGTGTTCACGTATACTGGCGACTTTTTAAACTTAGGAGTACTACATGCAACGACCCAGCGGCCGCACACCACAGCAACTGCGAGACATCAGCATTACACGCAATTTTACATGCCACGCAGAGGGCTCTGTACTGGTCTGCTTTGGCGACACCAAAGTTATCTGTACCGCAACGGCTGAAGCCGGAGTGCCCCGTTTTATGCGCGGACAAGGCAAGGGTTGGGTCACCGCAGAATATGGCATGCTGCCCCGCTCTACCGGTTCCCGCATGGGGCGCGAAGCGAGTCGTGGAAAACAAGGCGGGCGCACGGTAGAAATACAGCGTTTGATAGGACGATCACTGCGCGCCGCATTGGATTTGTCCAAGCTGGGTGAGAATACAATCACCATCGACTGTGATGTTATCCAGGCAGATGGCGGCACTCGTACCGCTGCAATTACCGGTGCCTGTGTGGCGCTGGTGGATGCGCTCAATCATTTGCAGAGGAAGAAGCTGATTAAGCAGGATCCTCTGCGACACCTGATTGCTTCCGTATCAGTTGGCATCTATCAGGGAGTGCCTGTATTGGACTTGGACTATCCAGAAGATTCTGCAGCGGATACTGACATGAATGTCATTATGACGGAGGCGGGAGATTTTATAGAAGTCCAGGGTACCGCTGAGGGGGCGACCTTCAAGCGCGACGAGCTCGATAGCCTGCTGGATCTGGCAGGTATTGGTATAGGTGAGCTGGTGGCCAGGCAGCGAGAGGCCTTGGCTGAAGGTTAAAGCCTTTCATTAGTCGCGGCCCTGGCGCTGCGACTAGATTTCGAGGTCGTAGTCCATGATAACCGGTGCATGGCTGGAAAATTTCTTTCCTTTGTATACCGCGCCATACTCCACGGAATACTTCAGACCCTTTGACACGATCTGGAAGTCGGTGCGCCAGCCGTTTTCCTCACGATCGCCGTCAGGCCACCAGCTGAATTCGTCGGTATCGGAATTGATTTCCCTGAATGCGTCGACATAGCCAGCATCAATCGTTTCATTCATCCATTGGCGTTCTTCTGGCAGGAAACCGGAAGCGTTGCTGTTGCGCTCGGTGTCCTGAACATCTGCGGCTGTGTGAGCCAGTTGCCAGCTGCCACAGAAGATAAACTCCCGACGTTTGTTCTGGATTTTAGTCATGTGATTTTTCAGTAGTGAAAAAAAATCGTTTTTCCGACTTTGCTGTTCTTTCTTGCCATTTTCTGCCGAGGGGGCCAGTAGACAGCCGACACTTAGATTGTCGTAGTCGGCCTGAATATAGCGCCCCTCCATGTCGAAATCGATAAACCCCAGACCAGTCATTATGGCTTTTGGCATTTGCCGGCAGTAGATGGCAACGCCATTCGATTTGCCCTTTACATCGTCGAAAAAGTAGGCGCTGTAGTCGGCAGGGAAGTAGGTCTTGTCTTGCAGGTCATATTCCGAGCACTGCAAGTCTTGAACGCACACTATGTCTGCATCTTGTTCGGTCAGCCAGTCGTAAAAGCCCTTTTCAGCGGCGTTCACAATCCCGTCAGCGCTGAAGCTGATAATCCTCATTTCTAGCCCCTTATTATTAGAGCGTGTATGATACAGGAGCTTTGCGCATCGGAATACTCTATGTACCCCTATCAAATTGAATTTATTGAGTTGGCTCGGCACTGTGACGTGCTGAAATTTGGTGAATTTACTTTGAAATCGGGGCGAATTAGCCCCTATTTCTTTAATGCTGGTGCCTTCTCAACAGGTCGAGCCCTGGCTGTGTTGGGTCGCTGCTACGCCCAACGCATTGTCGAGGCAGGGCTGGAATTCGATGTTTTGTTGGGGCCTGCTTACAAGGGTATACCCCTGGCGGCAGCAACAGCAGTGTCGCTGATGAATGACCACAATCGGGACGTCCAGTTCGCCTATAACCGTAAGGAAGCTAAAACCCATGGCGAAGGCGGCACGATGGTTGGTGCGCCATTGCAGGGTCGTGTGCTGGTGATTGATGATGTTATCACTGCCGGCACCGCCGTACGCGAGGTTATTGCTATGATACAGAGCGCCGGCGCAACACTTGCCGGAGTTGCTATTGGCCTGGATAGACAGGAGCGCGGCGAGGGGGTGATCTCGGCAATACAGGAGGTTGAGCAGACATATGATGTGCCGGTTCTCAGCATTATAGAAATGGCCAATATTATCGACTATCTCGAAACAGGCCCGAATGCCCCGCAGGGTGCCCTGATGGCCATGCGTAAGTATCGCGAGGCTTATGGTGTGTGAGGGTAAAGAGTGTCCTTGAATAATAAGCCGACAAACTCTATATTTGCCGGATGTTAGAAATTAAGGCATTTAAGCGCTTTTGCTGTTGCGCCACACTTCTCCTGATTCTGCCCATGCAGGCTCACACCCGGGATCTATATCGCTATACCAATAATGAGGGCAACATGGTTGTGGATGACCGTGTGCCTACTGAGTATGCCGGCAAGGGTTATGAAGTTATTAACGATGACGGCATCGTTCTAAGGGTTGTGCCAAGAGTGCTCACCGGAAGGGAGCTGGAGCAGCTGAATATTGCACAGCAGATAGAGCAGGTTGAGCTCGCCGAAAAGGAACGCTTGCGAAAATGGGATGAAACCCTGTTACTGCGCTACAGTAATGTTGAAGATATCGAAGCGGCGAGAGATAGAGCTCTCCGCGACTTGCGCATACGGGTGAGCATCCTCAAAAGTAATACTCGTTTTCTTAAGCAGCAGGTAGAAAATCATCAGGTCGTCGCAGCCGATATCGAACGTAATGGCGGCAAGGTTGATGTGAGCCGTTTGGCGGCCATCGAAGACTTGCAGTCAGAAATTCTGACTACAGAGCGTTCAATCTCTGATAGAGAGGCGGAAGTAGTGCGGGCGAAAGATAAGTTTCAGTTGGATATAGACCGCTTCCAAATGCTTCTCGATATCGTACAACTGCGCCACAACGCTGAGAGGGCTAAAAACTAGCTTCCCGCACGCATATTTAGTGTGATGGGTCTTCTCGAGGTATGTGGCCGGTCGGGCTTATAGCGGGGCGAAAAAACCCTTCCGTTAGAATTTCCCACTGCTCCTGCCAGTCCACTGTTGGGGCGCGTTTAAAGCCACTTCGCACAAACTGTGAAATTCGCCCTTCGGCACTCGCGAGCAGTAAATTGGCTGCTGCCCCTGCTGAGATAACCGGCCGCAGCCCCTCCCTCATTTCTGCCTCTCTGACTACTTGCTTCAGCTGAGTCTCGATGCGATCGAATAATTGTGCAACTCTATGATGCAGGCGCTCAGATTCACCTGCCAATGCGTCACCAGTCAGTATGCGGGTTATTCCGGGGTTGCGGGCAGTGAAGGTGAGTAGCAGGGTCAATATTTTCTGGCAACGTTTTAAAGCGGTTTGTTCCTCTGCCAGAATCAAGTTGATGCGGCTAAACATCGTTTCTTCGACAAAGTCTATTAGACCTTCAAACATTTTGGACTTGCTGGGGAAGTGCCGATATAGAGCAGCTTCGGAAACGCCCACCTCTCTGGCGAGGCCGGCCGTGGTGATACGTTCTCCCGGATTAACTTCGAGTATGTGGGCGAGAGCTTCTAGAATTTGCTGACGGCGTTGGCTTTTTTTTGGTGGCATGTCTTTCCAGATTGGGTCGCTACGAAACTTATGCTAGCGATTACCTGCCGCAGCTGCAATAACTCTTGTGTTGTTTAGGGTAGATTAGCCCAGGTTTTTGTTGGTAATAAGGGTTCCCACGCCCTCGTCGGTAAAAATTTCCAGCAATACAGCGTGGGGTACTCGCCCATCCAAAATATGTGCACTGGCCACACCTCCTTTTACCGCATCCAGTGCGCAGCCGATTTTAGGAAGCATGCCTCCGCTAATAGTTCCTTCAACGATCAATGCGTCAACCTGGGAGGTACTCAGGCCTGTAAGAGTATTGCCATTTTGGTCCAGTAGCCCCGAAACATTAGTCAACAACATTAGTTTTTCAGCTTGCATGACTTCAGCAATTTTTCCGGCAACCAGATCTGCATTAATATTGTAGGTTGCGCCATCACTACCAACCCCGATAGGAGCGATAACGGGAATAAAATCACTGCCCTGCAGTAGGTTTAACACCTCTATGTCGATTTTATCGACCTGCCCTACTTGCCCGATGTCTATTATTTCGGATGCCCCCAGTTCGGGGCTAAAGCGGCTGATTTCGAGCTTGCGGGCCCTAATCAGCTGGCCATCTTTTCCTGTCACACCAATAGCCTTACCACCATTGCGGTTAATTGAAGAGACTATTTCCTTGTTCACGCTGCCACCGAGAACCATTTCTACCACATCCATTGTTCTGGAATTAGTAACCCGCATGCCGTCCACAAATTCGGTGGTAATATTCAGCTGATCCAGCAGTGCGCCAATTTGCGGTCCTCCGCCATGCACGACGATAGGGTTCATCCCAACCAGCTTCATCAGGACGATATCCCGGGCAAAGCTCTCGTGTAGAAGAGGGTCTACCATGGCATTGCCGCCAAACTTTACAACGATAGTTTTATTCGTAAATCGTTGTATATAAGGCAGAGCCTCAGTGAGAACCTGGGCGATGTTGAGTGCGGTGTCGCGCTTGAGTGACATGTAACGGTCCTGGTGTTGGGGCTCTATTAGAAGGGTAGTTTAAGACTGGGTTCAACAAGCCCAATCTGGGCTCGAAATTCCTGCATGATTGTGTCCAATTCCTCTGGGCTGGTAGCTTCAAAGCGCGCGGTGAGTGCCGCCGTGGTGTTAGATGCCCGCACCAGGCCCCAGCCTTCTTTGTAGTCCACCCGGATGCCATCGATGGTGTTGATTTTACCAGAGGAAAAATCGGCGTTGTCGACAATCTTTCTCATCAGCGGAAATTTATTACTCTCCGATACTGGGATGAGGATTTCAGGCGTATTTTCAGTGATGGGAAATTCTGACAGGCATTCGTCCAGTGATGTGCCCTGGCTGCTGAGAATTTCTGCCAGTCGACCTGCTGCATACATGCCGTCATCAAAGCCGAACCAGCGCTCCCCGAAGAAGATATGGCCCGAAAACTCACCGCCTAAAAGGGCTCCAGTCTCACGCATTTTTTCTTTCATGAAGGCGTGGCCAGTTTTCCACAGCACAGCACGCCCCCCATAACGGGTGATTAACTGGCTTAAATGCCTACTGCACTTTACATCGAATACAACGTCACAGCCCGGGTTTCTGGAAACCACATCCTGGGCAAATAACATGAGCAGTGTATCCGTGCGTATGAGTTGTCCGCTGGAGGTTACAACCGCTAGCCTGTCGCCATCGCCGTCGAAAGCTACGCCGAAATCAGCCCCCTCTTCAAGCACTTTGGCAATTAGGCCACTGAGATTGTTTTCGTTGCCTATATCGGGTGGGCGGTTGGGAAAGCGCCCATCGAACTCGCAGTACAAAGGCACGACTTCACAGCCGAGTTCTTCAAAGAGCTCAGGAGCGATAATGCTGGTGGCACCATTGCCTGCGTCTAGAACGATTTTAAGGGGTACAGCGATGGCGATATCTCCAACCACCTCATCGATATAGGCGGGCGCAACATCTTCGCGAACCATTCGGCCTTTGCCCTGCACGAAATCTCCTGTGCTGATCCGGTTTCGAATTTCTTTGATTCCACTGGCCCCGATGGTCTGCTGATTGAACACAATCTTAAGGCCGTTGTACTCGGCGGGGTTATGGCTGCCGGTAACCATTATGCCGGACTTGCAGGCGAGATGGTGTGTGGCAAAATAAAGCAGAGGAGTGGGAACCGTGCCAATATCGATGACATCGCGTCCCGCTTCCATGAGCGCCTTTATCAAGGCTGATTTGATTCGTGGACTGGACTGCCTGCAATCCGAGGCTACTACGAGAGTTTGCTCCCCAGCTTCATTGGCAATACTGGCCAATGCCCCTCCGATTTTCCCGACGATCTCATCGGTGAGTTCAGTTTTGGCGATGCCCCTGATGTCATAAGCGCGGAAAATATGTCTGGGAATGCTGTTATCGTTGATACCGCTCTCAGTTGCTGTTACCTGCGGGAGGTCGAGGTCCAAAACTTCATCTACATCGTCTTCGTCCAGGATGCTGGTGGACTGGAACATTGGATTGGTGAGCTCTGCTGAACTTGAATCCGGTGAGGGTGTCTGCCTTATGGCTGTTGGTGAGCTGCTTTGGCGCACTGCGCGAAGTGTGGCGCGTCGCAGCTGCTTGGCAACTGGCACAAGTTCGGCAACGCTCAGCTGCAGAGCAGTTTTCTTGTCAGCAGCAGCAATAAGCTTGGAAACCTGTTGGCTTAGGGTTTGTGGAACCAGTACCAAAATAATTGCAATGCTGGCGAGTGCGGCAATGATAAAAATGGCGAGCACTGACAGTACTGAAATAGTGCCCACCTGTACCTGCTTTAAAAGAGAGGCAGAAGGAGTAAATGCAATGGTCCAGGGTGAGTCAGCGATCACGTGGTAGCTTGTGTAATCGATTTCGCTGCCGCTGCCTGCAGAGGCCACATCGACGGTCTTCTTGGCTCCCGATGCACGGATGTGTGTGTGCTGTAACACGGTTTGCCCCAGCGAACTGTCTAAGGCATTAAATTCTTCTTCCACCAGTTTACTATCTATAGTGGCAATGATGACGGCTTTACTACCTTCGATACGTGGGTGTGATACCAAGTAGGCCAATGAAATCAGCCAGTTACCCTCAAAGCTGTAAGCTTCTGGCCTAGTAGCCTCCCCGATACTTGCGCGACGAACCAGGTCCATTTCAATGTGATTGCGCAGTCCTTCGCTACCACCCCTCAGTATTGAGGTGCCCATTGCGCCAATTGGAATGATTTTAAGGCTTATAACCTCGGGAAAATAATCCAACATGGTATGTTCAACCAACTCAATGTCTGTTCCCGAGACCTGGGCAATAGCGGACAAGGCGAGAGGTGATTGGGCAGCACCGCGCATACGCTGACCGAGGTGGGAAAACATCTGTTGTACATTGACGGCTTGCTGCGTGGCAAAAGACGCAGAGATGCGCTGCGCTGCATCATTTTGCAGCGCAGGTTCCCTGACGGCAATGAGGAAACCGAATCCAATAAAAACGGGCACTAGCAAGCAGAGCAAAGCTATAACACAAATGCGATAGAGAGCATTGCCTTTGGCGATGATCCCCTGTGGGCTGCTGCTGGCTTTTTTGTTTTTTGTTTTTATCATCGTTGATTGATGCGCCGCAAGATTGGGTAATATTAATGATATTACGCGGTGAGCTTTTCTGGAACGGGATTAGTGGTGATTTTCTCTGTTTTATCAGGATTCAGCCTTAATTTGACTGGCGATGAGCTCTACAACTTGCCTCGCTATATTCAATTTTGAAGACTGCGGCAAAGGCTGCTCCCCACCGTGCCACACTACCGTAACTGCATTCTGATCACTATTAAAGCCAATATCTTGCTTTGAGACATCATTTGCAATGATCATATCCAGCCCTTTTCGCTGCATCTTCCCCTTCGCGTAATGGACAACATCGTTGGTTTCTGCAGCAAAGCCAACTGTAAATGGCCTTGGGTTGGCGCTGGAAACAGTGGCGACAATATCGGGATTACGCACCAGTTTAAGGGATATGTGCTCGGCGCCTTTTTTGATTTTTTGTGTTTGTATTTCTGCTGGTCGATAGTCAGCAACAGCCGCGCAGGCGATAAAAATATCGTTTTGGGCGCTCAGCTCTACACACTGGTCCAGCATTTGCAGAGCATTTTGAACGTCTATCCGCTTCACCTTGGCGGGCGTCTCGAGGTTGACTGGACCACTAACGAGGGTGGTTCTGGCTCCCGCTTCTGCGCAGGCGCGCGCCAGGGCATAGCCCATTTTTCCCGAGCTGTGATTGGATATATATCGCACCGGGTCCAAGGCCTCCTGGGTGGGGCCCGCTGTAATGAGCACCTTCTTGCCCTGCAGCAGGCCGCTTTGAAATAAGGCCGCTGCGCTGGCGGCGATGACTGCTGGCTGTTCCATGCGGCCGGGGCCAACATCGCCACAAGCCTGCTCCCCAGCAGCAGGGCCCACCAGATTCATGCCAAGGCTCTGCAATCTTTCGATATTGGCAGCGCAGGCCTTGTTGTTCCACATCTGCTGGTTCATGGCTGGGGCTATCAGCCTGGGGGCTGCGGTGGCGAGGGTCACAGTCGTTAGCAGGTCATCGGCGCGGCCCGTTGCTAGCCTGGCGATCAAATCTGCGGTGGCCGGGGCAATTAATAGCAGGTCTGCCCAGCGCGCTAGTTCAATATGACCCATGCCCAATTCAGCATCGCTGTCCAGCAATTGCGTGTGTACCGGGTTGCCGGACAGGGCTTGCAGGGTCAGCGGAGTAATAAACTGTTGCGCCCCCCGAGTCATGATGACACGAACCTCAGCACCGAGCTCCTGCAATTGTCGAATCAATTCAGCCGACTTGTAGGCAGCTATGCCTCCACTGACCCCCAAGAGTATATTGCGATTAAATAGATGTGCCATTTCTTCGACCGAGTTGGGACAATGGCAGCAAGATACCACTGCACAATGCAATTTGACACTGCAGGCTCAAGGAGGAGCGTATGAGTATTTCCCACTGGAGTCAGGGAGAGCGGCCCAGAGACAAACTACTGGGTAGAGGCGTGGCTGCGCTTTCGGATGCCGAGTTACTGGCAGTTTTATTGCGTACCGGCTGCAGCGGCTGTTCTGCATTGCAGCTGGCAAGTGATTTGCTCGGTCAGTTTAATGGCCTGGGAGGTGTGCTGCGGGCAGACCGAGGCCAGCTGGAAGGTCAGCGAGGCGTCGGTGCGGCGAAATATGCGCTCTTGTGTGCCTCTTTGGAGGTGGCCCGACGCCAGGCTCTGGAAGCTCTCGGCTCTGCGGACGTGTTGTCCAGTCCGCAGCAGACCCGACGATTTTTGCAGCATCATTTAGGGGCTCGCCAGCGAGAAGTTTTCAGCTGCCTGTTTCTGGATTCACAGAATCGCTTGATTCGGTGTGACGATCTGTTTCTGGGGACACTCGACGGAGCAGCAGTGTACCCTCGTGAGGTCGCGTCGCGTGCTTTGCAGTACCGCTCGGCCGCTGTTATCTTTGCCCATAACCACCCATCGGGAGTGGCAGAGCCGAGCACCGCCGACCGGCGCATCACCGAGCGCCTGCAGGCTGCCTTGGGGTTGCTGGATATCCGCGTTCTGGACCACATTATTGTCGGTCGTGGGCACGAATATTCTTTTGCTGAGGCGGGGCTTTTGTAGCGCTTTTGCGTCTGTGCTCAGGTGTCGAAGAATCATCTTTTCCTTGATTTGAGCTAATTGTTCTGGTATAAACTCGCGCTCCGCGCGGCTGGGTCTCTCTTTTGGAGCCCCTTAAAGCCAAACATTTACTTTGTCAGCATGTACTGGAAGAGGCAAAATCATGGCAAGAGTATGTCAAGTTACGGGTAAGCGCCCGATATCTGGAAACAACGTATCACACGCAAAGAACCGCACACGCAGGCGCTTTTTGCCTAATTTACATCACCACCGTTTCTGGATCGAATCCGAGAAGCGTTTTGTCAGGCTTCGCGTTTCCTCTAAGGGCATGCGCATTGTTGACAAAAAAGGCATAGAGCAGGTGTTGGAAGAGATCCGCGCCCGTGGCGAAAAAATTTAGAGTGGTAGTCTAAAGGGAGAAATATTATGAGAGAAAAAGTAAGAATGATTTCATCGGCAGGTACAGGTCACTTTTATACTACCGATAAGAACAAGCGCACCACACCTGATAAACTGGAAATGAAGAAATACGATCCAGTTGTTCGTAAGCATGTGATGTACAAAGAAGGCAAGATTAAGTAAGTCGCTCTATCTTGCCCCGATTTTGAAACCTGGCCTCGGCCGGGTTTTTTTATAGGTGAAGAAAAATATTAGAAAAGGACTCTATGCCTGAATTACCAGAAGTTGAAACAACGCGCAGGGGTGTCGCTCCCCTTGTGCAGGGCAGGCGGATTCTTAATCTGGAGGTACGCGAAGGACGCCTGCGCTGGCCAGTACCGGTAAATCTTTCACAATGCCTGTGTGGGCAAATAGTGCACAGCGTAGAGCGTAGAGCTAAATACTTATTGTTTAACACCGCCAAGGGTACCTTATTAGTGCACCTCGGGATGTCGGGGTCACTCAGGATTATCGCTGATGGTAGTGCGCCACAGAAGCACGATCACATTGATATCCTCCTGCAGGGAGGCAAAATTCTGCGCTATCGTGATCCCCGCCGCTTTGGTTGTTTTTTATGGCGGGAGCCCGGCGAGAATCACAAACTTTTAAGCCACTTGGGGCCTGAACCCCTGTCGGAATCCTTTGATTTGCTGCATCTTTATCGCCACTCCAGAGGCAGGAGGGGGCCGGTAAAAAACTTCATCATGGATCAAAAAATTGTTGTGGGGGTTGGTAATATTTACGCTAACGAAGCCCTTTTTGGCGCAGGTATTCGCCCTGATCGTCCAGCGGGACGGATATCGGAAGCTAGATATCAGTTTCTGACGAATCAGATTAAGCAAGTACTTACATCGGCTATAGAGCAGGGCGGTACTACACTGAAAGATTTTACTGGCACAGATGGCAAGCCTGGTTATTTTGCCCAGAAGCTACACGTTTACGGCAGAGACGGAAAGCCCTGTTCGCTCTGTGGCAGGCCATTGCGAGGTATGAAGTTAGGCCAGCGTGCTAGTGTGTATTGCGTGGCCTGTCAGCGCTGAAACGGCTACACTACCTATAAGCATAAAAAAGACTTAAGCAAAGTGGGGAGTGTGATTATGAAAATAAGAGCCAGATCAAATCGTGCCGTTATTATGTTGTTTGCCGGTTGCATGTTGGCACCTCAGGCGTTGTGGGCGCAAAGTTCAATGGATGAGAGCCCAAATGCAGCGAAGATGGCGGCAGACTTGGTGATTGCCAGGCCCATTGGGCTAGTGATGACGGTAGCTGGTACGGCTGCATTTATCGTTAGTTTGCCTTTTACGCTACTCGCAGGCAGTACCGGTGAGGCAGCTGAAACTCTGATGATTGGCCCGGCGAAGACTACGTTTTCGCGTTGCCTGGGTTGCAAGAACACCGGGTACACCAACAAAGACATTGAGCACAACCGTGCGAGAAAGGAAGAGAAAGAAGTCGCTGAGAGTTCGTAGTAACTGACTATTCTTTTGAGAACTTTTTGGCGAGTGCCTCGGCTACACACAGAGGCACAAACGGGGTGATGTCTCCATCCAAGGCGGCAATTTCTCTCACCAGAGAGGAAGATATATAGGATAAATGCTCCGAAGGCGTGAGGAATACACTTTCGAATTCGGGGTACATTGCCCTGTTCATATTGGCCAGCTGAAACTCGTACTCAAAATCTGCCACTGCACGCAAGCCACGCAGCACGCAGCTAGAGTTCTGGCTTCTGGCGAAATCAATTAGCAAATTGCTAAATCCAACCACCTCTATATTGTCTAGATGCGCCAGTGACTGTTTGCACAGTTCTACGCGTTGTTCCAGAGGGAAAAGCGGGGTCTTTTTCTGACTGAAGGCAATTGCCACCACAACCTTGTCAAACATCCGGGCAGCACGCTCAGTCAGGTTGACATGTCCGTTTGTAATAGGATCAAAAGTACCAGGATAAATAACGGTATGCGTTTTCATAGGATTGGCTCTTGGAGGATTAAGACAGCCACCGATGGTAAACAAATTGGGTGAGGCCTACAACGCGAACTGACATTATTGGGGGCCTACACGATATAGGCGATAGGCCACGTCCCCGGCTACTTTATCCCGATACACAGACCAATTTGCTGGAAGTTCTGCGACTTCTTCTGCTTTGGGAGTTTCGACATAAACCCAGGCCTCACGGGCCAATAGGCCGGAGCTTGATAGCGATCGGCATACTGGCCCGGCCATGCCCAGAGCAAAAGGAGGGTCTATGAAGGCGATATCCACAGGGATTTTTTCACTGCTGAGGTAGTTTTGGGCTGAATCTACAAAGCAGCGGCCGCGTGACATCGCCTCCAATGTCTGCAGATGCTGTGACACTTGCTGTTGTACCGATTTGGAGGTGTCTACGAAGTCGCAGTGGGCGGCGCCTCGCGACAGTGCTTCCAGCCCTAGAGCTCCGCTGCCCGCAAAGAGATCGACACAGCGTGCCCCTATGATAGTGGGCGCCAACCAGTTAAACAGCGTTTCCCGGATACGATCGGCGGTAGGTCGCAGGCCCTCGGCGGGGGTGAAGCCCAATTTGCGGCTTCTCCACGTGCCCCCGACGATTCGAAGTTCGCTTTGGCGTGGCAGTTTGTTTTCAGGTCTGGCCATTTCTTCGCTTTGCTCAAAAGTGGTAGGATAGTGATTCTTTTCGGATCGAAAATTCACTGTATCTCAACCACTTTAACACGGCATCTATGAAGTTTTTCAAACGTAAGTCTCCTGCAAAAGCTCCGGCTGATGCCGATCAAGTCGAGTCATCTAGTCTTCCCGCTGCAAGTGAAGATCACAGCAAGGCACAGGTAGGTCAGCTTGTTGAGTCCGAGATTGCCGCCGAAGTGCGGGTAGAGCCCCTCCAGAACCCGGAGGATGATGCCCTGGAAAAACCTGGACAAGTAGCTCCCCCCGCGACAGCCCAGCAAAGCGGGTTCTTCTCTCGATTAAAGCGCGGGCTTAGCCGAACCAGCGACAGTTTGTTTGAAGGCATGGGGACTTTGTTCCTGGGATCTAAGGAAATTGATTCTGATCTTTTTGAGGAACTGGAGACGCGTCTTCTCATGGCAGATGTCGGTGTAGAGGCAACAGTCGACATTATTGAGAGTCTCACCCGGCGTGTGTCGCGCAAAGAGCTGACGCGACCCGAGGCTATGCAGATAGCATTGAAAGAAGAGCTGCTGGCGTTGCTTGAGCCCTGCCAAAAACCCCTGGACGTCACGTCCAATAAGCCATTCGTCATCCTGGTAGTTGGCGTCAATGGTGTGGGAAAAACTACTACTATTGGCAAGCTTGCCAAGCGGTTTGGGCAGGAGGGTCGTGAAGTTATGCTGGCGGCGGGCGATACCTTCAGGGCTGCCGCAGTGGAGCAACTGCAGGTTTGGGGGGAACGTAATGCGGTACCGGTTATTGCCCAGCATACCGGGGCAGATAGCGCATCTGTGATATATGATTCTGTTCAGGCAGCTAAGGCTCGCGGCGTTGACGTCTTAATTGCCGATACTGCTGGCCGCCTGCATAACAAAGACAATTTAATGGACGAACTTGAAAAAGTTGTGCGGGTTATGGGTAAGCTGGACAGCTCAGCACCCCATGAAGTGCTATTGGTGCTCGATGCAGGTACTGGCCAGAATGCTTTGGCTCAGGCCAGCCATTTTCAAAAAGTCGTTGGAGTCACAGGAATTTGCCTGACTAAGCTCGATGGCACTGCAAAAGGTGGAGTGATTTTTGCCATTGCCAAAAAACTGAGCCTGCCTATACGTTACATCGGCGTTGGGGAAGCCGTGGACGATTTGCGGCCGTTTGATGCAGAACAGTTCATAGAAGCACTATTTTCTGAGGTTAACGCTGCGGGATGATCAGATTTGAGCGGGTGAGCAAGCGATACGATGGGGGTTATGACGCGCTTCGTGATGTGAGCTTTACGATAAAAAAAGATGATCTGGTATTCCTAACCGGCCATTCAGGAGCGGGCAAAAGTACCCTGATGCGTCTCATCATGCTGATGGAAAGGCCCACCCGCGGCGAGGTTCATGTGGATGGAAAAAATCTTGCCTCTGTGGGTTCCAGAGCCATTGCACGTCATCGCCGCGATATAGGCGTTGTATTTCAGAGCCACCAGCTTTTGTTCGATCGGACGGTTTTCGACAATGTGGCTCTGCCATTGGTTATTGGCGGCTATGATCATCGTGAAGTGGGACGGCGGGTTCGCGCCGCGCTGGACAAAGTAGGCTTGCTGGAGCGCGAGCGAGCGCTGCCAATTACCCTCTCCGGAGGGGAGCAGCAACGTGTGGGAATAGCACGAGCCGTAGTTGGTCGACCCAAAATCTTGCTGGCAGATGAGCCAACGGGAAACCTTGACCCTGCATTATCGGCTGAAATTATGAAGCTTTTTGAGGATTTCAATCAGGTGGGTGTAACGGTGCTTATCGCCAGTCACGATCTCGCGCTCATTTCCAGATTACATCATCGCATCATTACCCTGCGCGAGGGCCGGCTTGTGATCGGAACGGCTTCCTGATGACCAGGGCAAAGGGGCGGGAGGGCGCCAGCCAGAGCCGCACCGACTGGCGCGACCATTACAATTCCTGGCTGCGCCATCATCGCCTGTCTGCGGCGGATAGTCTGCGCCGCGTGCTGGAGCACCCCTGGTCTAGCTTGTTGACCTGGATGGTGATTGGAATAGCATTGGCGCTTCCCGTTGGATTGAATCTTGCCCTGGATAACGCACAGATCGCCAGCGCGCAGTGGGATAGCCCTGCACAGATTTCCCTGTTTTTGAAAAGCGACCTGTCTGTTGACGAGGCTCGTAAGCTGGAGCTGAAGCTGGCTGGCGCCGACAATATTTCCACGGCAGTACTTGTCTCTAAAGACGCAGCCTTGGACGAGTTCAGGGAGCTTTCAGGTTTTACTGATGTTCTTGCCAGCCTGGATGAAAACCCCCTGCCCCATCTTATTATTATTTCGCCGGTGCCAGGCCTCGATCCACAGGCAGTTATAACCCTGCAGGAAGCACTATCGGCAATGCCAGATATCGACCAGGCGGTGCTGGATATGGAGTGGCTGGCGCGGCTCAACAGTCTGATGGAGCTCGCCCATCGAGTTGTATTTGCTTTAGGGGGGATGCTCGTGCTCGGTGTTGCCCTTATTCTGGGCAACACCATCCGTCTAGCGATAGAGAATCGACGAGACGAGATTGTCATCGTTAAATTAGTGGGTGGCAGCAACGCCTTTGTGCGTCGGCCCTTTCTCTATACAGGTCTGTGGTATGGCGTAGGTGGGGGCGTAATCGCGGCTCTACTACTTGCGCTTACCCTGTGGCTGCTGCAATCGCCAGCGCAACATCTCGCAGGTCTGTACCAGAGCAGTTTTGCCTTGCAGGGCTTGGGTCTTATGGGGGGCTTAAACCTGGTGGTTTTGGGAGGCTTGCTGGGCTTGTTTGGCGCTGCTCTGGCTGTTTCGCGGCACCTGAGCCATATAGAACCCCGATGATAGACTTAACTCCTTGTTTTAGCTGATAATGTTCAATATTTTTCTCTTTTACGGGGAACTTTTCCAGTATTAGCACTCCAATACAAAGAGTGCTAATATCGGTGTTATGAAAGATGGAGAAGAAAATATGAACAAGAGCCTGCAAGCAGTAGACCAGATGGTGCCGGGAGCGAATCTCGCAGCCTACGTGCAGTCTGTGGCCAGTATTCCTATCTTGAGCGTCGAGCGCGAGCGCGAACTGGCCAACGAGCTTTACTACGAGGGCAATCTGGAGGCAGCCCGCCAATTGGTTATGTCTCACCTGCGTTTCGTTGTACATATTGCCCGTAGCTATTCAGGATATGGCCTGGCCGAAGCCGACCTTATCCAGGAAGGTAATGTAGGTCTGATGAAGGCAGTCAAACGCTATAATCCCGAAAAAGGGGTTCGTCTGGTGTCCTTTGCGGTGCACTGGATCAAAGCCGAGATGCACGAATATATCCTGCGCAATTGGCGAATTGTAAAAGTGGCTACCACCAAGGCACAGCGCAAGCTTTTCTTCAACCTGCGCCGCTCCAAAAAGAGCCTGTCATGGTTAAATCCCGATGAAGCTCAGGCAATCGCGGATGACTTGGGTGTTGCTGTACACGAAGTGCAGCGTATGGAAAGCCGCCTTACTAACCGCGATGTCGCTTTCGATTCCCCGTTGGATGACGATGATGACAGAGCCTGGCAGGCTCCACAGTATTTTCTGGAAGACCGCAATGCCGACCCGGCCGTGGAAGTCGAGTCCAGTGATTCTCTTGCAAACAACAAGGAGCAATTGCACAGCGCTCTTTCCAGCTTGGATGATCGCAGTCGCGACATTCTTGCACAGCGCTGGCTGGCGCAAAAGAAAGCGACATTGCATGAACTGGCTGATAAGTACGGTGTCTCTGCAGAACGTATCAGGCAGCTCGAAAAAAATGCGATGAAGAAGCTGCGTTCCTCTATCGCTATCGCATAACGGCATAAATTTGACCGGTTGCTTTCAAAAGCTGCGGTCTACGTTACAATCCCTCTATGGCAAAACTATTTATTACTCTGGCCTCTTGTAGTGGTATGTTCGCCGTACTGCTAGGCGCCTTTGCAGCTCACGCGCTTAAAAATACCCTGGATGAATATTCACTGGGTATATTCCAGACGGCTGTTCAATACCATTTCTACCATAGCCTGGCTCTGCTGGCCGTGGGGATTCTGGCTATCTCCCTGCCAGAGTCCCTCCTCTTGCGGAGCAGTGGCTGGTTGTTTTTTATCGGTTTGCTACTGTTTTGTGGAAGTCTGTACGTTTTGAGCTTTAGCGGCATTCGCTGGCTGGGGGCAATAACACCACTGGGGGGGCTGTCGTTTATTGCTGCTTGGGCCGCCCTGGCCGGCGCCGCATGGACATCCCTGAGCTAAGTTCTGACATGCAAGATAATCCCAGCGATAGCGGTTTACCTAAACGAGCCATTCGCAGCTATGTGCTGCGCACGGGGAGAATGACCAGCGGGCAACAGCAAGCTTATGACGAAGGCTGGCGTGAATGGGGTTTGCGCCACGCGGATGGCCCGCTGAATGTCGCCGCAAGCTTTGGTCGTGAGGGTCCCGTGGTACTTGAAATTGGTTTTGGTATGGGCCACTCCCTATTGGCGATGGCACAGGCGGCACCGCTGTCCAATTTCATCGGCATAGAGGTGCATACGCCGGGAATAGGTAAGTTAATACAGGACATGGAAGCGCAATCGGTAAGCAATATTAGAATTTATCGCCATGATGCGGTAGAAGTTCTGCGCGATTGCATTGCCGATAGTAGTCTGGATACCGTTCAGATTTTTTTTCCGGACCCCTGGCATAAGAGGAAACATCAAAAGCGCCGGCTTATCCAGCCGACTTTTGTAGAGCAGCTGCGCACCAAGCTGAAGGCCGGAGGCCTATTGCACCTGGCAACTGATTGGGAAGATTACGCCCGGCAAATGCTGCGGGTTTTGAGCGCTGCGAACGGTTTTGACAACGCATTGGGCTCTGGTGAATATGCCCCCAGACCTGACAACCGCCCCCTGACCAAGTTTGAAAAACGCGGTGAGCGTCTGGGTCATGGTGTGTGGGATTTGATGTTTAAAAAAACTCGGCAACCACACTGTCGAGAAAACGTCGCCCCAGCACAGACGTCCTAACCTGATCTCCATCGACAAGAAGCAGCTTTTTATCCGCAAGTCGATCTATTGTTGCCTCCACCCGCTGTGCAGGCAGCCCAGTGGTCGCACTGAATTGCTGTAGAGAAAAGCCCTGGTTCAGGCGCAGTGCGTTAAGCATAAATTCACCGCTAAGCTCATCGCTATCCAACTCCCTGCGGCTCGCTGTGAATTGTGCCTCAATGGCTGACATGTAGGCATCGGGCTGACGTCGCTTTGAATATCGGATGATACGTCCATCGGCATGACTTATTTTTCCGTGAGCACCTGCGCCGATGCCCAGATAATCGCCGAAAGACCAGTAGTTCAGGTTGTGGCGGCAGGCCCGGTGGGGTTGGCTGTAGGCTGAGACTTCGTACTGTGAGTAACCGCTTGCTGCCAACAGTTCCTCGCCGCAATCCTGAATTTCAGCGAGAGCGTCCTCCACCGGCAAAATAGGCGGGCGGTTGTGAAAAACCGTATTGGGTTCAATGGTGAGCTGATACCAGGACACATGGGGTGGCTTGTATGCCAGGGCGGTCTTCAGGTCGGCGAGTGCGCCCTGTGGGATTTGGGCGGGCAGTCCATGCATCAGATCAATGTTAAAATTATCGAAACCGGAAGCGCGAATCATTTCAATCGCAGCATGCGCTTCATCGGCAGAATGAACCCGGCCCAGCGCTTGAAGCTGCTCATCCTGGAAACTTTGCACACCTAGGGAGAGGCGATTGATTCCCGCTTGCCTGAAACCCTGAAACTTGTCGGCCTCGGCACTTCCCGGGTTGGCTTCCATGGTGGCTTCAAGTTCGCTAGATAGATCGATAGTGTTGCGCAGCCCTAGCATCAGTCGTTCAATCGATTGCACCGAAAACAAACTGGGGGTTCCACCGCCTATAAAAAGCGTGTCGACTTGCCGTTGTTGAATGTAGTGGCTGTCGGCGCGTAAGTCCGCTAGCAGAGAGTCGACATAGCGCTCTTCGGGAACACGTGTTGTTTCATGCGAATTGAAGTCACAGTAGGGGCATTTACGCTCACACCAGGGCAGATGTATATACAGGCTAAGCGGTGGCAGGGTCATTCAGTGTTGACTCAAAGCCTCCAGCAATGTGGCGCTGGCTTTGGCTCGATGGCTGATGCTGTTTTTTACTTCTGTACTTAACTGGGCAGAGCTACACTGGTGCGAAGGAACGTAAAAAAGCGGATCGTATCCAAAACCATTTTCACCACTGATTTGAAACAGGATCTGGCCCTCCCATGTTCCCTGGCACACGATGGGCGTTGGATCCTGCCAGTGTCGCATGTATACAAGCACGCACTGGAACCTTGCAGTGCGCTGTTGCATGGGGAGATCGCCCAGTTCAGACAGTAGTTTGGCGTTATTGGCGGCATCGCCCTTTCCGGAGTAGCGCGCTGAATAAATACCCGGGGCACCGCGTAGGTAGTCGACTTCAAGGCCGGAGTCGTCGGCAATCGCTGGCAAACCCGTGACTTTTGTCGTTGCGCGGGCCTTGATAATAGCGTTTTCGATAAAACTCAGGCCATTTTCTTCGACGTCGGGAACACTAAACTCAGACTGGGATATCAGTGAAAACTGCAGCGGTTTGAGTATTCTGCGCAGCTCTCGTAATTTTCCCGCATTGCCGCTGGCGAGCACTACACTTTGTATATCACTGCTGGGCATCAATTTACATAGAGCTGGTGTTTCAGCTCGAATGTGTAGGTTTTTTCGGCACCATCCGGGCGAAAATACACTTCAAAAAAACGCCATTCTTCGTTAATAAACTTGAAGTCGGCGACGTAATAAGTGGCGGGCCCCTCTTTGATCTGCTGGAACTCGAGGGTCTGGTTTTGAATCAGATCCCAGGTCTTGCCTTTTAGTATCATTGCTCTGGCTTCGGTAATGTCTGCAGGTTTGTCCGACATATGCTCGCGTACGGACAGATTAAGAATTGCCCTTTTCTCACCCCGGGTAATTCCGTAGGTGGCGGCGATTTCGGGGCTCAGAAATGTGGTGTTTACTATGCTGTAATGTAATTCATAGGGGCCAAACATTTTCGATTGTTGCGCTTGCCCAGATTGCGTAAAACCTAGTAAAAAAGCGGTGAAGACGGCGAGCATATGCCCCGGTTCGATTTTCATTTTGTTGGAAGTAGTCACAATTTCCTCAGCGTGTAATGTGATAAATGGCTGTTGTAGCGAACAGGTTGGGCCAGAAAGTGGCGAGTAGAGACTTACGATTTGTATTGCCTACCATGTCGCGTTCCAGAATTCTGATACCTTTTTCTCGGCACAATTGTTCGAAATCTGTCACCGTACAAAAATGAATATTGGGCGTGGTATACCAGCTGTAAGGCATGGATTTGGACACCGGCATGCGTCCATGAGTGCCGAGGTAGACGCGGCAACGCCAGTGTCCGAAGTTGGGGAACGTCACTACGCATTGGCGACCTATCCTTAACATCTCATCAAGAACCCGGTCGGGATAATGTACTGCCTGTAGCGCGTGGGCCATGACCACCGTGTCGAAGCTTTGGTCGGGAAAGTTTGACAAGCCCTTATCCAGATCTTGTTCAATTATATTTAGGCCACGGGAGATTGATTCTGTGATGTCCTGCGGGTCGATTTCAAGGCCAAGGCCTTTTACCTGTAGTTTTTCTTGCAGCAGCTGCAGAAACTCACCGTTTCCGCAGCCCAGGTCGAGAACACGCGAGCCGGGTTCGATCCAGCGTTGAATATGAGCGAGGTCAAGACGCATCAGAGGTTTACCGCCACACGTCGCATATAGGCGCTAAATACATCCAGATAACGGGGTATTGGGAGTAGGAATGCATCGTGCCCCTCGTTAGCTTCTATCTCTGCGTAGGAAACAGGCCTGCCAGCAGCAATTAGCGCATTCACAATTTCTAACGAGCGCTGTGGTGAAAACCGCCAGTCAGTAGAAAACGACAGTACCAGAAAACTGCAATTGGCATGGCTGAACGCAGCCACCGGGTCGTTGTCATATTCCCGTGCCAGGTCGAAGTAGTCCAGTGCCCGGGTCATGAGGATATAGGTGTTAGCATCAAAACTTTCCGAAAATTGGCTGCCCTGATAGCGAAGGTAGCTCTCGACCTGAAATTCAATGCTGTCGTCATTACCTGTTTCCAACGTGCCCGAGCGCAAACTGCGACCAAATTTTCTCGCCATTGCATCGTCGGATAAATAGGTAATATGGCCGACCATTCTCGCCAATCCCAGCCCTTTAGCGGGAACACTGCCTTTCTCCAGATAGCGTCCTCCTGCGAAGCCGGTGTCGGAGATGATGGCCTGTCGGGCAATTTCGTTAAAGGCAATATTCTGGGCACTGAGCTTCATTGCAGATGCGATGGTTACGCAGTGCCTCACCCGCTGAGGATACTCCAAAGCCCAGCGCATTGCCTGCATACCGCCCAGACTTCCACCGACAACCGCGGCCCAGCAGGCAATGCCCAGTCGGTCTGCCAGTCGAGCCTGGGTGTGCACCCAGTCGCGCGCCCTCAGCACGGGAAAATCGGGACCCCAGGGTTTGCCTGTTTCGCGGTTGATCGAAGTAGGACCTGTTGAGCCGTGGCAACCACCCAGGTTATTCAGGCTGAGGACAAAAAATTTATTGGTATCGATGGGTTTACCCGGGCCAATGCACTCATTCCACCAGCCGGGTTTACTGTCTTGCTCATTGTGTATGCCGGCCGCGTGATGATTGCCGCTGAGAGCGTGGCAGATTAGAACAGCATTGGACTTCATCTCATTGAGCTTGCCGTAGGTCTCATAGACCAAATCGTAATCGCTCAGCTCGCGACCACAGGCGAGCATAATAGGCTCGTTAAAGTGAGCGGTCTGAGGAATAACCACTCCGACCGAGGCTTCTGCTTTCGCTGAAAAATGTTGCTCTACTTCGTTCATGGCTGATTTATAGGCCGATTACCAGCGCGGGAGGCAGCCCGACGCCTGCCGCCATATGACGCAGAGAAATCTGTATAACGTTAATCAGTACAAACACCAGTATGGGTGAAAAATCGAGCCCCCCCATGGCCGGCAGCAGTTTGCGCACAGGCACCATTACCGGCTCGGTTATCTGGTGAAGAAGATAGATGGCCGGGTTGCTGCTACCAGGTGCAACCCAGCTCAATATAATCATTGCCAGCAGGGCGAAGAAATAAATATTTACCAGTAGCCCGATTACGCCCAGGCTTGCCCAAACAGTTAAAAGAAGTACATTGGGAAGACCCACGCCGTGGAGCAGCAAAATGGCAATAATGCCCGCTACTTGCAGCAACAACGATAGCAGTAGGCTGGCGATGTCGAGTCCTCCAAAACCTGGAATGACTTTTCTCAGGGGAAGCACCAGTGGATTGGTCGCTTTTACCAAAAATTGGCTTATCGGATTATAGAAATCCGCGCGCACAACCTGCAGTAAAAATCGCAATAGCATAGCCACCAGATATAGACTCAAAAAAGTCTGTATCAGGTAGCCGAATATCTCTGAAAATGCACCCATATTTTTCTACTCTCCTCAGCCGGTTTCCAGCGCCATTTCAGCTGCGCGGTCTGCGGCGGCCTGCATGGCTTTGGCGACAATTGAATCCAGTCCATTGTGTTGAAAACTTTCTACGGCACGCTGTGTGGTGCCTCCGGGGCTGGTTACCCGCCGACGAAGCTCCGCCAATTCCAGTCCATTTTCCGTGGCCATGCGCGCTGCGCCAAGTGCAGTTTGCGCGGTCATAGCAGAGGCGGTGTCTCTATCCAGTCCTAAATCGACACCGGCTTCGACCATGGCTTCCATAAACAGGAAGAAATAGGCAGGGCCACTACCCGATAGTGCGGTGACGGCATCCAGTGCCTGCTCTGAAGGTACCCAGGACACCATACCTACAGCAGCCAAAATAGACTGGGCGTAATTGCGCTGCTTTTCGGAAGTCCGTGGGTTGGCATACAGAGCGCTGGCTCCACAGCCGAGTAATGCCGGCGTGTTTGGCATGCAGCGCACAATTGCAGCTTCTTCACCGAGCCTGGATTGTATACTTGCGATGGTGACACCGGCGGCGATCGATAAGGTCACTGCACCCGTGGACTGAACAGCCTGGGCAATACTGTTGCTCGCGTCGGCCATTACCTGTGGTTTAACAGCCAGTACAACCACGTCTGCATTTGCCACAGCATCGGCATTATTGTCACAAATTTTTACCGCAGCGATGGTGCTCAGAGCCTCGAGACTCAAAGGATAGGGGTCGGCGGCAGTGATACGCTCAGCGGGGTGCCCGCTGCGCACCAGCCCACCTATAATGCTGCTCGCCATGTTACCGGCGCCAATGAAAGCGATGTGTGGGATATATGGTTTGTCCAAAGTGTTGCCTATATTGTTTGCGGGGTGTTAAAAACAGTCTCCCAGTATACACGCGGCATGGCGGCAATATCACCCGTTACGAGGCCCGAAAATGGCAGTGCCCACTCGAACAAAAGTCGCGCCTTGTGCAATTGCCGCCTCCAGGTCGTTGGACATCCCCATCGACAGCGAATCCATCTCGGGCGCTATCACCTGCATCTCCTGGAGCAGTTGGTGCATGTGTGCAAAGGGCTGACTTTTCTGACTCTCATCGTTGGCTGCTGCGGGAATAGCCATCAGCCCGCGCAATGTGATGCGCGGAAGCTCCCTGATTTCTGTAACAAGTAGTGGAAGCTCTTCTGGTAGGGCACCGGATTTACTGGCTTCGCCGGAAATATTTACCTGCAACAGAATTTGTAGTGGCCCCAACTCTGGCGGACGCTGGTCGCTGAGTCGGCGGGCAATTTTTAGGCGTTCGACGCTATGAACCCAGCTAAAATGCTCGGCGATTGGCCGCGTTTTGTTGGATTGAATGGGGCCAATAAAGTGCCAGCACAGGTTCAGGTCGGTCAGAGCTTCAATTTTGTCCAATGCTTCCTGTAGGTAGTTTTCACCAAAATCACGTAAGCCGCTATGATAGGCGGATCGAATAGTGTCGGATGAGCGCGTTTTGCTTGCCGCGACGACGCAGATGTCCTCGGCGTTGCGCTGGCTTTTTTGCGCAGCGAATCGTACTCTATTTAATAGTTTTGCTATATTGTCTGGGATGGGCATATGTTTCATGCTGGTAATAGTATCTGATTACCGCCGTGGCAGGCGACACGAATATTAAATGAACTGCGTGAGAACAGCGCAGAGGCAACATGGAAAGGGGAAATAATGGATATTACCGAACTATTGGCTTTTAGTGCGAAGCAGGGTGCGTCTGATTTGCACCTGTCGGCCGGCTTGCCCCCGATGATTAGGGTCGACGGCGATGTGCGCCGCATTAACCTGCCGCCCATGGAGCACAAGCAAGTTCATGAAATGATTTACGACATCATGAACGATAAACAGCGCAAGGACTACGAAGAGTTTATGGAAACAGATTTCTCCTTCGAAGTGCCCGGTGTTGCTCGCTTTAGAGTTAATGCCTTTAACCATAACCGGGGTGCAGGCGGCGTCTTTCGTACTATTCCCTCCAAGGTTCTCACCATGGATGATTTGTCTATGGGGCAGGTGTTTCGAGACGTCTCCATGATGCCCAGGGGATTGGTTTTGGTAACAGGTCCCACCGGCTCAGGTAAGTCCACAACATTGGCGGCCATGGTTGATTTTATCAACGACAACAAGTACGAACACATTTTGACGGTAGAGGATCCTATCGAATTTGTGCACGAGAGCAAGAAGTGTCTAGTGAACCAACGCGAGGTTCACCGCGATACCTTGGGCTTCAGTCAGGCGTTGCGCTCGGCACTGCGCGAAGACCCGGATATTATTTTGGTTGGTGAGCTGCGCGACTTGGAAACTATACGCCTCGCATTGACCGCAGCAGAAACTGGCCATCTAGTCTTTGGCACGCTGCACACCACATCGGCAGCTAAAACAATAGACAGGATAGTGGACGTTTTCCCTGGGGAAGAAAAAGCCATGGTACGTTCGATGTTATCTGAATCACTCGCTGCAGTTATCTCCCAAACGTTGTTGAAGCGTGTTGCGGGAGGGCGTGTGGCCGCTCACGAAATTATGCGTGGTACGCCGGCTATACGGAACCTGATTCGAGAGGACAAAGTAGCGCAGATGTACTCCGCCATTCAAACGGGTCATGCGCTGGGTATGCAGACCATGGACCAATGTTTACAGAGCCTGGTAGAGAAGCGAGTTATCAGCCGTGAAATAGCTAAAGAAAAGGCCAGGATGCCGGAAAATTTCTAGTTTAACCCATACTGCTTAGGCGGGATTTTTTTATTTATTGATGTTCGTCGGCGAGGATGATCGTTATATGGAAATTGAAGATTTATTGCGATTGGTGGTTAAGAAAAACGCCTCAGACGGATTTATATCTGCACATGCCGCGCCCAGTATTAAGGTAGACGGGAAACTGCTCCCGGTTTCCAGCCGTAAATTATCTGAAGAGGACGTCAGGGTTTTGGTTCTCTCGGTAATGCGCGAGGATCAGCAGAGCGAATTTCTGGAATGCCACGAGTGTAACTTTGCTATCGCTCGAGAGGGGCTGGGTCGCTTCAGGGTGAGTGCGTTTGTCCAGAGAGGGATGTTTGGTATGGTGCTGCGCCGCATCCAAACTGAAATTCCCGCTATCGATGAGCTGGGCTTGCCCCAAATTATCGAAGAGCTCTCAATGACCAAGCGTGGCTTGATCATTGTTGTTGGTGCAACCGGTACGGGCAAATCCACATCGCTGGCGGCGATGGTCGGCCACCGCAACAAAAATAGCCATGGGCACATTATTAGTATTGAAGATCCGATCGAATTTGTACACGAGCACGGCGGCTGTATCGTCACCCAGCGTGAAGTGGGCATGGATACCGAATCATTTGATGTTGCTCTGAAAAACTCACTGCGACAGGCTCCCGACGTGATCATGATCGGCGAGGTGCGCTCTGCTGATGCTATGGCTCAGGCCTTGACCTTTGCCGAAACTGGACACCTTTGCCTGTGCACCTTGCATGCCAACAATGCGAACCAGGCTCTGGATCGAATCCAGAGTTTTTTTCCGCCCGAGCAACACGGACAGATATGGATGGATCTTTCGCTTAACCTCAAGGCCATGGTGGCGCAGCAATTGGTAGCCCGTAAAGATGAAACGGGTCGTGCACCGATTGTGGAAGTGTTACTGAACACTCCGCTGGTTGCAGATTATATTCGTAAAGGAGAGGTTCACCTGATCAAGGACCTGATGTCGAATTCCACTGAGCTTGGAATGCAAACTATGGACCAATCTCTGATCGCCAACTACAAAAGTGGCACCATCAGCGCCAAAGAGGCAGTGCGCTCTGCCGATTCTGCCAATGAAGTTCGCCTGGCGATAAAAATGCACGACCAGACTTCCACCGGCCCTGATATTAGCGGACTCAGTTACGATAAAGTCGATCGTGGTAACCGCTACAGGGGTCAGTAAAAGCTACAATTTTTCGCGAAACCAGGTTTGCAAAATGAGCTCTGCCGCGTAGGAGTCAATGGGCTTATCCTTGTAGTCTCCGCGGTGACCAAGCTCGCGCATGTCCTGCTTTGCCTCGAAGCTGCTCAGGCGTTCATCGGTCATTTCAAAAGCAGTGCCCCAGCGTCCGTGCATGCGACGTGCGAATTTTTTTGCTCTTTCACTCATTTCACCCGCGCTACCGTCCATGTTCAAGGGGTCGCCAACCACTAATAAATCTGGCTGCCATTGATGAACCAGCTTTTCGAGGACCTGCCAATCCGGCTTGCCGTTCTTTGCCGCCACTATGGCCAGCGGTTGTGCGGTTTTTAGTGCGGTGTTGCCTACGGCGACACCGATCTGGCGCAGGCCGAAATCGAAAGCTAGTACGGTTCGAATTGTGTTACTTCCCATCGTTGAGTGTGGTGCCCCGTGTGTGTCTCAGGCGTGACCGGCCCGGCCGGAGATCAGGTTCATGTCGACACCTAAAGTGGCGGCCGCAGCGCTATGGCGTTGCTGGTAGGGTGTGGAGAAAATAATATCGGCATCGGCGGGTAGTGTAAGCCAGCTGTTTTGAGCCAGTTCTTCTTCCAACTGACCCGCTGACCAGCCTGCGTAACCCAAAGCAATAAGATGGTCGAGGGGGCCATTACCCTCCGCAATCGACTTGAGTATGTCCCGCGACGTTGTGAGAGTGACTTCCGGGGTCACTTCCAGGCTGGCTTCCCACTGCGTGCTACAGTTTCGGTGGAGGACAAAGCCATGGTCTATCTGTACCGGCCCGCCTGCCATCACAGGCTCCTGGCAGGTACTGGAGCTTGCTTTTATTTGCAGGTGCTCGAATATTTCTGCGACTGAAAGTTCAAGTGCCTGATTGATTATGATCCCCATGGCACCGTTTTCGCCGTGCTCACAAATATAGGTAATGCTGTGGGAGAATATTCCCTGCCGCAGGTTTGGCATCGCCAGAAGGAAATGATTGCTCAGGCAGTTAATGTCTTCAGCGCTCTTCCCTGAAGGAGGACTGGCGGATGCAGTGTTGTTCATTGAGACTCCTGTGTGGAGGGAAATTAAGTGAATGCTGACCTTAACCTGAGCTTAGCTTATTTTCCCGAAATTGCCATGTCCGGATGATTTCGAGCTTGTCTGTAGTAGCTTGTAGTTCTTTTGAAAAAGGGGCAAAGGGTGCTGCCAGACGAACAATTTTGATAGCCGCCTCGTCCAGAACAGCGTGGCCGGAAGATGACAACACTCTAATATCTTCCAGACTACCGTCGCGGCGGATCACAACTAATAATCTGAGGTTGCCGTAAATGCTGTAGCGCTCCGATGCTTCGGGATAGTATTTATTACCTACCGATTCTACCCGTTGTCGCCACTGCAATAAATAGGCGGCATCGACAGCGCGTTTAGCGGATGCCGAAGTGAGCCGCCTTACTCGCGGCATGGTCGAATAGGCGTGAGATTGCGAATCCAATCTTGCTTCGAGGCTGGCAACTTCGCGGGCTAACTTGTCGATTTCAGGGTTGCTTCCCACGGTCGGATTTTGTAGTTGTACTTCTGTTTCCGGCCGGCGGGTGATGTATTTTTGCGAAGCCGCCACGGTGGCTGTAGCCGGTGTGGCATATTGCTGCTTCTGCTGCTCAGGAACCGCCTGCGAGGCCTCTTGTTGGGCCTGGGGATGTATGCTCGGCG
Source organism: Halioglobus sp. (assembly GCA_047650635.1). GTDB lineage: Bacteria > Pseudomonadota > Gammaproteobacteria > Pseudomonadales > Halieaceae > JBALVT01. The sequence continues at coordinate 123,817 of JBLHNQ010000001.1, read as the reverse complement.
AGATTTCCCGACTGGTAATATCGTCCCTGTCAGAGCTTTCGCCGCTGCCTGACTGATCCATGGCTGCCAGTAACTTTGCCTTATCGGGTGCGCTGGAATGTGCAGCCGTGGTAAGTGTTACTTCCAGCTGTGGGGCAAATTTGGGCACATCATTAGATTCAAAGCTCAGGCCCAGTATTAAGATGAGATGCACTGCCACTGCGAGAAAAATCGCAAATTCAAGTCGTTGATGGCCACCGCGAATTGGCTGAGTTTCCTCATAGACCATGTCTGTTGCTAACTCTGATCTTTAAGTACTTGTGCAATACAGTTCATTAACTGGCCACCGACATCCAAATTGTAGGCATCGTCCAGCTCGCGGATACAGGTGGGGCTAGTCACATTAATTTCTGTTAGATAGTCTCCGATAACATCCAGTCCTACAAACAGCAGTCCTTTTTCACGCAGGCTTGGGCCAATTTTTTCTGCGATCCAATGATCGCGATCTGATAATGGCTGCGGGCGCGCCGTGCCGCCAGCGGCAAGGTTTCCCCGGGTTTCATCGCCAGTTGGAATTCGGGCAACACCGTAGGGTACCGCTTTCCCGTTGATCATGAGTATGCGTTTGTCGCCGTCTACAATCTCCGGTAGGTAGCGTTGCGCCATGATAGTTTCTTTGCCGTAGCGGGTAAGGGTTTCCAAGATAACGTTGACGTTGGGGTCGTCTTGTTTTACCCGAAAAATAGAGGTGCCACCCATGCCATCCAGGGGTTTGAAAATAACGTCGCCATGTTGCTGGTAGAAGGCTTTCAGGCGAACACTGTCAGCGCTAACCAAAACGGGCGGGCAGCACTCGGGAAACTGCGTGGCAAATATTTTTTCGTTGCAGTCTCGCAGGCTCTGGCAGCGGTTAACGATGAGCGTGCCGCAGCGCTCGGCCTGCTCCAGAATATAAGTGGTGTAGATAAACTCGTTGTCAAAAGGCGGATCTTTGCGCATTAAGATGACGTCCAGATCGGCCAGTGCGCGGGTGTGAGGTTCTTCCAGGGCGTACCAGCCGTCCGGGTCATGAAAAACGGTGAGGTGGGCCATGCTGGCCATGCCGACTCCCTGGTCGAGAAACAGGTCTTTTTGCTCCATGTAAAAAATTTGCCAGTCCCGCGCCTGAGCTGCCCATAGCATAGCCAGTGTTGTGTCTTTTTTGTAATTTATACTGGCGATAGGGTCCATAACCACGCCGATTTTGATTGTCATTCCCTACTCCGAGTTCAATTCGATTAGCTGCACCACAGTATACTTAATTCCGGGGCATTACTTAAAAGTTGGCGGAATTTAGTATACTTGCCATCGGTTTTTTTGAGCGCTGGAGTGAAGAGCATCATGGCGGAGTTTTATTTTGGGTTGGCAATTTTAAGTGCACTGGGCACCTTGACGGCAGTGGTGCAAGCGCGCCGACTATACTGGCTGGTTCCGGTGTATTTTCTCAGCGCCTGGCTAACCGGTGAACTGGCTTTTATTCACCTTGTGTTACAGCTTGGGCTCACGTCTGTACTCGCTTTTGCCGGTGTGTTTTCTGACCCTTTGGCTCAGTGCGGGCTGGGTATATTTGGTTTGTCGTGGATAGGTTTGTTGTACTTGCACGCACAGGCTCAGAATACGGGTGAGCATGTGCAGAGCGCGCTTTATCGCGCCCTGGGGAGAGATTATCGCAGCGAACTTCCAGTGCAGCGACGTGAAGTGCTTAATGACAACATTGTCGCTCGTAGCTGGCTACAGCCTTTTAATTATCCACGTGAGGGCGTTCGCGTTCATAGCCACATCAGTTATGGTGAGGCAGGTAAGCGCAATCTTTTGGATATATACCAGCCCGTTACTCCCAGGGAAGGTGGCTCACCTATTTTGCTGCAGGTGCACGGCGGTGCCTGGATTATTGGCTCCAAGGAGGAACAAGCAAAGCCTCTTATGTACCACATGAGCCAGCGAGGCTGGATCTGTGTGGCGATTAACTACCGTCTCAGCCCCCAAGCCGCGTTTCCAGCTCATATAATTGATGTTAAGAAAGCTATCGCATGGATAAAGGACAATATTGCCGAGTATGGCGGTGACCCAAATTTTATCGCGATAACCGGCGGATCTGCTGGCGGACACTTGAGCTCACTGGCGGCGTTAACGCCAAATCGAGCACAGTGGCAGCCAGGCTTCGAGGAGGTTGACACCACGCTGCAGGCCGCCGTGCCTTTTTATGGGGTCTATGACTTTCTCGATCGGTATAACATCCGCACAGGTATGTCCATGGACGGCATGATCGCAGATAAGGTGATGCAGTGTAGCAAAGAGGGAAATCGGGAGCTGTGGGACGAGTGTTCCCCGCTGTCACATGTCAGCGCCGAGGCCCCTCCCATGTATGTTATACAGGGCAGTCATGACTCTCTGGTTTGGGTGGAAGAGGCGCGAGTATTCGTCTCGGCCCTGCAAAGTGTGTCACTAAACCCAGTGGCTTATGCGGAATTGCCCGGCGCGCAGCATGCTTTTGAAATATTTCACTCTGTTCGAACCGATGAAGTGGTTAATTCAGTAGCTGACTTTCTCGAATGGTCACATGCAAACTGGTTGGCCCCGCAATAATCTGGAGCTCTCAGGTGGAAGCCATGTCTCCCCATTGTGACTGCAATATCGCAATGGCAGCCAGGGGAGCTGTTTCCGTGCGCATCACTCTGGGGCCTAGTCGCAGAGCTTGAAACTGGGCTTGTTCAGCCAAGCCAATTTCCATATCGCTGAGCCCGCCTTCCGGCCCGATAAGAAGCGAAACCTGCGTGGGTTTTTGCTCTTCGTTTTTAGGTTCTGCGCGCAGCGCTCGATGATGTAATACTAATTTGGTTTCGTCCTTTGTGGCGGCCAGCCAACCTGGCAGGTCCTGTAATAGCTCAATATGAGGCAGTTGGTTGCGCCCGCATTGTTCGCAGGCGGCTATGGCGATTTGCCTCCAGTGCTGAATTTTCTTGTCTGCCCTGTCACCCTTTAACTTAACTTCTGTGCGTTGCGTGAGTAGTGGTGACACGCGACTCACGCCCAGTTCGGTGGCCTTTTGGATAATCCAGTCCATGCGGTCACCACGAGAAATCGCAATACCTAAATGGATGGCCAGGGGTGATTCCAACTCGATGTTGCGGAAGTCGCCGATTTCGACTGTTACGATTTTTTTGCTCACAGTACTGATGAGGGCAGCGTACTCCCCACCCTGCCCGTTAAACAGCGTGAGCGCGTCACCCGGTTGCATGCGCATGGCGCGGGCGATGTGCGCGCTGGGAGCGGACTCCAGCTCAAGTTCTAGCTGCGCCGATAAAGACTGAGCGGTGAAAATGCGAGGTGTGCGCATAAATTTTGCTCCGCTGATGAATAACTAGAGTCCCAGGTTATTATAAATTTCCCGGGTTGGCTCCACCTGATTCATGGTGTAGAAATGAATGCCAGGTGCGCCGTTTTCCAGTAGGGTTTGGCACAGCTGGCTGACGACTTCGACGCCAAACTTGCGAATACTGTCCTGGTCGTCACCGTAACCCTCAATACGCTGACTAATCCAGCGAGGAATGTCGGCACCGCAGTTTCGAGAAAACCGCGCGAGATTGGCAAAATTGATTATCGGCATAATTCCGGCATAGATGGGCTGGGTAATTCCCATCGCTATGCACTGATCCAGAAAGTAGAAGTAAGCGTCAACATTGAAAAAATACTGGGTAATTGCGCTGTCGGCCCCGGCTGTAAACTTCCCCTTAAGGAACTCGATATCCTTTTGGTAGCTCTTTGCCTGGGGGTGAGTCTCCGGATAAGCAGCAACTTCTATCTGGAAGTGATCATCTGTTCGGCGGCGTACAAATTCAACCAGCTCGTTGGCGTAAACAAGTTGTGCCATGCCCCCCATACCCGAGGGCATATCCCCCCGCAGAGCCACCAGACGCGATATGCCCTGTGCCTTGTAGCCGTCGAGCAATTGGCCAATCGCGGCCTCGTCGTCCCCGCCAAAACTAAGGTGTGGAGCGGCATCGATGCCACTGTTTTGTAGGGTGTAGACCACGCCGGCAGTGCTGCCCCGAGTGGATCCCCCCGCGCCGTAGGTAACCGAAAAAAATTCGGGCCCCAGTGCGTTGAGAGCTGGTGTTGTCACATTTAGCAGCTTGTCCTTCCCCGCCTCGGTTTTAGGCGGGAAATATTCGAAGCTGATGCGGGGCTTGGTTGCAGACATAGTCGGGGTGCCCTAGTACTTGTAGCTGTCAGGCTTATAAGGGCCATCTACATCGACATTGATGTATTTGGCTTGTGCAGGAGTGAGGCGTGTTAGAACTCCGCCAAAGCCCGCCACCATGTGTGCGGCAACTTCTTCATCAAGCTTCTTTGGCAATACTTCGACGCTTAGTGCGGCAGGTTTAAGGGCGGTTTCTAGATTGGCGAACTTGCGTTCAAACAAATAAATCTGTGCTAAGACCTGGTTGGCGAAGGAGCCATCCATGATGCGCGAGGGATGTCCTGTTGCATTGCCAAGGTTGACCAAGCGGCCCTCGGACAACAGCAGTAAATAGTCGCCCTCGGCGCGGTTGCGATAAACCTTGTGCACCTGCGGCTTTACCTCTTCCCATTCCCAGTTTTCACGCATAAAGGCGGTGTCAATTTCATTGTCGAAATGGCCGATGTTACAGACCACGGCACCATTTTTTATCGCGCCTAAAATACTGGCGTCGCATACATTGTAGTTGCCGGTCGTAGTAACCAGAATATCGGTATTTTCAAGCAGGGCGCGATTAAGGCAGTCTTCTGTACCATCGTTAACACCATCGATAAATGGCGACACCAACTCAAATCCATCCATGCAGGCCTGCATGGCACAGATAGGGTCAATCTCTGCAACTCGCACGATCATGCCTTCCTGATTGAGGGATTGGGCAGAACCTTTACCCACATCGCCATAACCGATAACCAGCGCTTTTTTGCCGGCCAACAGGTGGTCGGTACCACGCTTAATAGAATCGTTCAGGCTGTGGCGGCAGCCGTATTTGTTGTCATTTTTGGATTTTGTAACAGAATCGTTTACGTTTATTGCGGGTACTTTGAGAGTGCCCTCTTCCAGCATTTCCAGTAAGCGGTGCACGCCGGTAGTTGTCTCTTCCGTGATGCCGTGAATCTTGTCGAGCATAGCGGGGAATTTTTCGTGCAACATGCCGGTGAGGTCGCCGCCGTCATCCAACACCATATTGGCTTCCCAGGGCTGCCCATCTTTCACAATAGTTTGTTCCAGACACCATTCGTACTCTTCTTCAGTCTCACCTTTCCAGGCATAAACAGGTACTCCAGCAGCGGCGATGGCGGCGGCAGCGTGATCCTGGGTGGAGAAAATATTGCATGATGACCAGCGTACTTCGGCGCCCAATTCTATCAATGTTTCGATAAGAACACCGGTCTGGATAGTCATGTGAATACAGCCGAGAATCTTTGCTCCGGCCAGAGGCTTACCGGCGCTGTACTTGGCACGCATTGCCATGAGAGCGGGCATTTCTGTCTCCGCGATATCCAGTTCTTTACGGCCCCAGTCGGCGAGAGTGATGTCGGCGACTTTGTAGTCTTGCGTTTGTGCTGTGTTCATTGTCGTATTCCTTTGAATAGAGGTGTATTTGGTATCTGCTTGGCCCCTGGTGTTCATGAACACCAGGGGCCTGGTTCGGTTGAATCTAAAAAGTTTATTTATATTAGCGATCAAGGTGGGTAGTGGTGCTTATCCCTTTTCGGAACCGTCGACAGCATGGACGCTGCCGTCGAGCCTCCATGGATGGATTTACGGCGTGTTCTGAAAAGGGATAAGCGCCACTGTCCGGCGTCTAGCAACTAAAGTGCTGCTTTCAATGCCTCAGCCTTATCCGTTTTTTCCCAGGTAAAATCCGGATCTTCCCGCCCAAAGTGCCCATAGGCCGCTGTCTTTTGGTAAATCGGCCGCTTCAGATCCAGCATTTCAACTAAGCCTTTGGGGCGCAGCTCAAAGTGCTCGCGCACCAGATCAACGATTTTCTCGTCTGCCAGTTTGCCGGTGCCAAAGGTGTCCACTGATATGGAGGTTGGCTCGGCGACACCAATGGCATACGAGATCTGTATTTCGCACCGATCCGCCAAGCCTGCGGCGACAATGTTTTTGGCCACATAACGACCGGCATAGGCTGCAGAGCGGTCAACTTTGGATGGGTCCTTGCCGGAGAAGGCCCCACCACCGTGGCGGGCCATACCGCCGTAGGTGTCTACAATAATTTTGCGCCCGGTAAGGCCGCAATCGCCGACCGGTCCACCAATGATGAACTGGCCGGTAGGGTTGATGTGGTATTGAGTGTCGGCATGCAGCCACTCGACGGGCAACACTTCCTTGATGATTAAATCGAGTACGCTTGCTCGGATGTCGCCCTGACTGATGTCTTCATCGTGTTGGGTAGACAGCACGACGGCGTCAACGCCGACCGGCTTGCCATTACTGTAGCGTAGGGTTATCTGGCTTTTGGCGTCGGGGCGCAACCAGGGCAGTACACCACTTTTGCGCAGCTCTGCCTGCTTTTGTACTAGTAGGTGAGAGTAGTAGATGGGCGCGGGCATTAGCACGCTGGTTTCGTTGGAGGCATAACCAAACATCAATCCCTGGTCACCGGCACCCTGCTCCTTGGACTCGCCCTCATTAACGCCCATGGCAATGTCGGGAGATTGTTTGCCGATAGCATTCAATACCGCGCAGGAAGCGCCGTCAAAGCCCACATCGGAGCTGTCATAACCAATATCCAATATAACTTTACGCACGACATCTTCCAGCTCGATGTAAGTGGAGGTTGTCACTTCACCTGCGATCACTACCATGCCGGTTTTGACCATAGTTTCCACCGCAACCCGGGCATCCTTGTCATCTTTGAGAATGGCATCAAGGATGGCATCAGAAATTTGATCTGCCATTTTGTCGGGGTGGCCCTCGGAAACCGACTCCGAAGTGAATACTGAATTTTTGTTCATGCTGGTTACCTTTCTAGGTTTGTCTTTTTGTTGTGTGAGTGGCCAAAGAGGCGCACCTGTATTTGAAATCCGTTGCGCTGTGCCAGGTAAACACTGGAGATGTCTTCGAGACCCGCGTCACTGGCCCATAGGGCGAGGTCATTGGGTTCAAAGCCCAGCCAGAGGTCACCGCAGTTCTCTCTTGCCCAGCCCTGATCGTGGCTGCACAGATCGGTGACCAGTACGACTCCATCAGGGTTCAGGGCGCCCGCCACATCAGCAAATATTTTCGCTGGAGACGGCGTGTGGTGTAGCACCATGTTGATAACGATGCAGTCAGCTTGTAGACGCAGTAACTCTTTTGCACCGGTGTCGCCGTGGATGTATGTGATATTACCCAGTTTGGCGGAAGCGGCGTTGTTGCGGGCCTGCTCCAGCATTTCGGCTGCGTTATCCAGCGCGACGACTTGATCAAACTGCGCGCTCAGCTCTTTCAGGAAGGACCCATCACCGGGTCCAACTTCGAGGGCGATGCCATGATGATCCAGTGGAGCATCGCGCAGTACTTGAGCCACGGTGTCGGCATATTGGCTATAGCTGGCAATCAAATCTTGCTGCTGCTGAAATTTATGGGCGTTTTGAGTGAAGAAACTGTGTGAGTTTTCAACGCGCTGCACATACAGAGCAGCCATAGCAAGTCGTGCAGCTGGTGGCAGCTCTATGTTATCCACAGACTCAAAAATCTGGCTCTTTAGTGCACCCAATTCTCCACTGGTTGCCTGTTCGCTGCGGCGGTAAAAGATTGAATTTCCCTCGCGTCGAGTGGCCACCAGCCCGGCGCTAGCCAACACCTTTAAATGGTGGCTCAGGGCGGGTTGGCGAATATCAAAAATGCTGCACAGTTCCGATACCCCGAAGGACTCGTTTTTTAATCCGCGCAGCACCTGCAAGCGCAGGGGGTCGGCGCTGGCCTTGCATAAATTTGCAAGGGCATCGAATTGACCTGCACAGGCGGGCTCACTGTTTGCCCTTTGATTGTTTGCGATTACGACCATAGCGGGTGAGTTTAACAGGCCTTTTAATCTATATCAAAATTATTTGATATAGATTTTAGCGAAAAAATACGCCGTGTTGCGTGAAGCCAACTATCTCGCTCATAACAGCAATTAGCGTTTGCTGTAAGGCCTCGCATACGCGAAAATAGCGCCCTCATTTTGAGCCTTGTGGGCCAGCGCCCTACTTCTGGAGAAATCAATGTCATCCCGCACTGATCTAGCTAATGCAATCCGCGTCCTGAGCATGGATGCGGTACAACGCGCCAACAGCGGCCACCCCGGTGCGCCCATGGGCATGGCTGATATTGCGGAAGTCCTGTGGAATGGCTATTTACAGCACAACCCCGCGAACCCCCAGTGGCCCAACCGTGATCGCTTTGTATTGTCCAACGGTCACGGCTCCATGCTTATATATTCTCTGTTGCATCTCACCGGTTACGACCTGAATATTGAAGAAATCAAGAATTTTCGCAAGCTGCACAGCAAGACACCAGGGCACCCTGAGTACGGCTACACACCAGGTGTTGAAACGACCACAGGCCCTCTGGGCCAGGGGTTAAGCAATGCCGTGGGTATGGCGCTGGCAGAAAGAGTTTTGGCCGCTCAGTTTAATAGACCGGAATTCGCAGTGGTAGACCATTATACCTACACGTTTTTGGGAGATGGCTGCTTAATGGAAGGAATTTCCCATGAAGTTTGTTCTCTGGCTGGCACATTAGGCCTCGGAAAACTCGTCGCGTTTTATGATGACAACAACATCTCTATCGATGGTGAGGTGGGTGGTTGGTTCACCGACGACACGCCTGCGCGCTTTGAGGCCTATGGTTGGCAGGTTATCGCCGATGTTGATGGGCACAGCCCTGAAGCGGTCAGTGCTGCGATCGAAGCTGCCCGAAGTGAAAGCGGCAAGCCCACGTTGATCTGTTGCAAGACATTGATTGGCAAGGGTTCCCCTAATAAAGAGGGTACCGCAGCCTGTCACGGCGCCGCGCTGGGTGTCGACGAAGTAGCCACTACCCGTGAGGCACTGGGTTGGGAGTATGAGGCCTTTGTCATCCCGGCTGAAATCTATGCCGGTTGGAACGCGTTGGACAAAGGCGCAGCGGCAGAGTCCGCGTGGAATGACTTAATGCAAGCCTATGCTGCAGCTCATCCCGCATTAGCGGCTCAACTGCAGCGCCGCCTTAGTGGAGATCTGCCGGATCAATTCAGCGAGCAGGCCACGGCTTATGTCGCCCAATGCCAGGAAAGCGGCGAGAGCATAGCATCGCGCAAAGCCTCCCAAAATTGCCTGAATGCCTTTGGCCCTGCGTTACCTGAACTACTGGGCGGCTCTGCCGACCTGGCCGGGTCTAACCTCACGCTCTGGAGCGGCTCTAAAGGCATTAGTGCTGACGACGCCGGAGGTAATTACATTTATTACGGCGTACGCGAGTTTGGTATGTCGGCTATTATGAATGGCATTGCGCTGCACGGAGGCTTTGTCACTTACGGCGCAACTTTCCTGATGTTTATGGAATATGCGCGCAATGCCGTGCGTATGGCCGCATTAATGAAGCAGCCCGCCATTTTTGTTTACACCCACGACTCCATAGGTCTGGGTGAAGACGGCCCAACCCATCAGCCGGTGGAGCAACTCACCGCGCTGCGTTCAACACCTAACCTGCATACCTGGCGTCCTTGCGACACAGTGGAATCTGCCGTCTGCTGGAAGGCGGCGATAGAGCGTCGCGATGGTCCCAGCGCGCTGGTTTTTTCCCGTCAAAGCCTGCCACATCAGGCGCGCAATGAATCACAAGTTGCCGATATCGCTCGCGGAGCCTATGTGCTGCGTGAGACCGGGGGCGCTATGGACGCCATTTTAATCGCCACGGGCTCGGAAGTTGGCCTGGCGATGTCGGCAGCTGAGACACTGGCAACCAAAGGTGTGAATGTGCGTGTGGTTTCCATGCCCTGCGCCGAAATCTTTGCCCAGCAAGATGCGGGCTACCGGGAGGCTGTGCTGCCTAGTGATGTTTTGGCTAGAGTGGCGGTAGAGGCACTACATGCAGACTTCTGGTACAAATTTGTTGGTCTGGACGGCCGGGTTGTGGGAATGACCAGCTTCGGTGAGTCCGCACCCATCGATGATTTAATGCAATATTTTGGCTTTACTATCGAGAACGTAGTGGCAACAGTCGAAGATGTGTTGCTATAGCGGCCAGCTGTTGTGCTGAGACTGGCAATAAATGGCTACGGGCGAATTGGCCGCTGTGTGCTGCGGGCTCTCTATGAAAGCCCGTTGCGTGACTCGATGGAAATTGTGGCCATCAATGAGCTGGCCGATGCCCGCACTGTAGAGCATCTGAGCAAGTACGACTCAACCCACGGCCGTTTCCCCGGCACAATCAGCCGTGCGGGTGAAACCTTGCAGGTTAACGGCGATGAAATTTCACTCCTGCACAGAGCGGGTATTGAAGACTTGCCCTGGTCGGAGTTGGGTGTTGATATCGTATTGGAGTGCACAGGCGCTTTTTCTGATAGACAAACGGCGCAGAAGCATTTGCTCAGTGGTGCGCAAAAAGTCCTGTTTTCGCAGCCAGCCCAGCCCGATGTAGATGCAACGGTGGTGTACGGCGTCAACCACCAAAAGTTACTCGCGCAGCACCAAATAGTGTCCAGTGCCTCGTGTACGACCAATGGCATAGTGCCCGTTATAGCGGCGTTGCAGGATGCAGTGGGTATAGAGGCCGGTACCATCACAACCATTCACTCCGCCATGAATGACCAGCCAGTGCTCGATGCTTATCACAACACCGATTTGCGCAAAACGCGAGCGTCATCACAGTCTATTATTCCGGTGGACACCGCTCTCGCGCTAGGCGTAGACCGTGTGTTGCCCGCGTTGGCGGGGCGATTTACGGCCCAGGCTTTACGCGTTCCAACCTTGAATGTATCGGCTATGGACCTTACTGTTATGGTGAGCACAGATACCGATGCGCAGAGCGTCAACGCGGCGTTGGAAAATGCCGCTCGCAACGACTATAGCGGCGTGCTCGGTTATACCACCGAGCTGCTGGCTTCCTGTGATTTTAATCATGACGCGCGATCCAGTATTGTAGATGCCAACCAGACTCTGGTGAGCCGTAATCGCCTGGTAAAAGTGTTGATCTGGTTTGATAATGAATGGGCCTACGCCAATCGCATGTTGGATGTGGCTAGCTATTGGGGTGCACTTAAATAAAGATGGGTTTGAAGATGGAATTGATGAGCGAACAGAATCTTCAGGGCAAGCGCGTGCTTATTCGTGAAGACCTGAATGTACCTCTGAAAGACGGGCTTGTGACTAGCGATGCTCGAATTCGGGCGGCGCTCCCCAGTATTGAAGCGGCGCTAAATGCCGGCGCCAGTGTCATCGTAATGTCTCATCTGGGTCGTCCCGTCGAGGGCGATTTTGACCCACAGTTTTCCCTGACACCCGTGGTAGCCCATCTGTCTGGTCTATTGGCGAGACCCGTGCAGTTGTTAGCGCACTGGCGCGATGGCGTTGAGTTGGCTGCTGGCGAGATTGCGGTACTGGAAAATGTTCGCTTTAATCCGGGTGAAAAGGCGGATGATGAAGCGCTGGGCAGGGCCTATGCCAGCTTGTGTGACGTGTTTGTCATGGATGCCTTTGGCACCGCTCACCGGGCTCAGGCCTCTACCCACGCGGTGGCCAAATTTGCACCAATTGCGTGTGCAGGCCCCTTGTTGGAGCGTGAACTCACGGCTTTAACGCAAGTGCTAGCTAATCCCAAAAGGCCTATGGTTGCAATAGTCGGTGGCTCTAAAGTCTCCAGCAAGCTTACGGTTCTTAAGTCGTTGGTAGAGCAGGTAGATCAGTTGATTGTTGGGGGCGGCATAGCCAACACCTTTCTTGCTGCCAGTGGGCAGCCGGTGGGAAAGTCGCTGTATGAGAAAGACCTTATTGACACGGCCAAAGCCCTGATGGAAAAAACCTTCATTCCACTCCCCCCTGACGTGGTCACAGCCCCCGAGTTTTCTGCTGACGCACCGGCGACATTGAAGTTGGCGAGCGAAGTGACTGAGGATGAAATGATCTTCGATATTGGCCCGAAATCCTGTGCAGAAATTACTGATATCCTCATCAACGCAGGCACCATATTATGGAATGGCCCTGTGGGTGTTTTTGAGTTCGACCAGTTCGCCGCCGGTACCGAGGCGGTGGCCCGAGCGATAGCACAAAGCGAAGCTTTTTCTGTGGCGGGCGGTGGTGACACCTTGGCGGCCATTGATAAATTTGGCATTGCTGACCGTGTGTCCTATATTTCTACAGGCGGAGGTGCTTTTTTAGAATACGTCGAAGGCAAGACCTTGCCCGCGGTGGCAATGTTGGAACAGCGCGCCAGTAAAAACACAACAACTTAGATATATAGAAGGAAGAATGACATGGCATTAATCAGTTTGCGGCAGTTGTTGGATCACGCGGCGGAAAACGCCTATGGCGTACCCGCTTTTAACGTCAATAATCTGGAGCAGACCCGGGCGATTATGGAGGCGGCAGATGAAACCAATTCACCGGTCATCATGCAGGCCAGTGCCGGTGCAAGAAAATACGCTGGAGCACCATTTCTGCGCCACCTGATGGCGGCTGCTATTGAGGAATTTCCCCATATCCCTGTGGTCATCCATCAGGATCACGGCATGTCTGCAGCAATTTGCCAGCGTTCCATTCAACTGGGTTTTAGCTCTGTGATGATGGATGGGTCTTTGGGTGAAGACGGTAAAACGCCTATGGACTACGACTATAATGTGGCGGTTACTCGTCAGGTGGTTGAAATGGCCCACGCGTGTGGTGTTTCAGTGGAAGGGGAACTGGGTTGCCTGGGCTCTCTGGAGACAGGTGAAGCGGGCGACGAAGACGGTAGCGGTGCCGAGGGCGTGCTGAGCCACGACCAGTTGCTCACCGACCCTGAGGAGGCCGCACAGTTTGTAGCCGCCACCGGCGTAGACGCACTGGCCATTGCCTGCGGCACGAGTCACGGTGCTTATAAGTTCAGCCGGCCTCCCACCGGTGACATTCTGGATATCGCCCGCATTGCGGAAATTAACGCCCGCATTCCCAATACACATCTGGTGATGCACGGTTCCTCTTCGGTACCCCAGGAGTGGTTGGCTATTATTAATCAGTATGGCGGCGAGATCCCGGAGACTTACGGCGTTCCGGTAGAGCAGATTCAACAGGGAATCAAACACGGTGTGCGCAAAATCAATGTTGATACTGACTTGCGGCTCGCCTCTACGGGTGCTGTTAGGCGCTTCTTGGCAGAAAACCCTGCGGCCTTTGACCCACGAGCCTATCTAAACGAAACCATCAAGGCCATGAAGGACATCTGCACCGATCGCTACACGGCTTTTGGTTCGGCGGGTCAGGCGAGTAAAATAAAGTCCACATCACTTGACGCTATGCAGTTGGCTTACGATTCTGGTGCGTTGGCCGCTAAGATAAGCTAGAGCGCGTGGCGAGGCCTGACACAACTACACTGGCGGCTCTGCGAGAGAATTTGCCGCCTTTTTGTGAGGCGGTTGAGCCCTCCTCTGAGCTGATCGATTTCTGCCAGTATTACGGCATAGACTTCGCCGCCCGCTCGCCCGCGGTTGAACACCGCATCGGAAGTGTCAGGTCAGGTCAGTATTTTCTGGCAGTGCACCGCTATCAGCAGCCGGGAGCGACCAGTAACCTGTTGCTGGTACACGGCTACCTCGACCACTGTGGCCTGTTTGGCAAGCTGATTGAATACGGCTTAAATAGTGGCTGTAATGTGGTTGTTTTTGATCTCCCGGGTCACGGCCTGTCTAGCGGTGAGCCAGCGGCGATCGATGACTTCAAAGAATATAGCGGCGCGATCTCTTCAGTGCTCGCAGCGGTGGATCTGCCTGGCCTTCCCTGGTGGACAATGGCCCAGAGCACGGGTTGTGCGGCCTTAATCGACTATGCAGGCAAATACCCCTGGAATTTTGCCGGCGCGGTGTTTCTCGCGCCACTTATCCGTCCCGCGTCTTGGGGCAAAGTGCGGCTCGGCTATGCGCTGCTTCACAGATTTCGCGATTCGATAGCTCGCCAATTCAGTGAAAATTCGGGTGACGAGCAGTTTCTCGCCTTTACACGCGAGGACCCACTGCAATCCCGGACTCTATCGCTGCGCTGGATTGGTGCCCTGAGCCGGTGGTTGTCTGCGCTGGAATATCGGGATTTGGGTGCGGGTCCTTTGTTGGTGATTCAGGGCGATGCCGATGGCACTGTGGACTGGCGCTACAATATGAAACACATTGCTGAATTGTTTCCCGGCTGCCAAATTGAATACTTATCCGGAGCAGGCCACCATCTGGCGAATGAGACCACCGATTTCCGGCGGCTATATTTGGGAAAGATTGGTGCTTTCCTGGCAGCGCTACCGAACCAATCTGGTGGCGAGTAAAGTTGTGGAAAATATTCTTGAGAGTTCAGAGTTTTTCTTAACGAAGTTAAACGTCTCATCAGGGTTCCTGGAGTTTCTGCGCACAGATATTGCCACGCTTCAACGAGCCAGCTTCATGGATGGTAGATCGCAGCTGTCTGTCGACAAGAATATGTACACTGTGAGCTTGTCTGAGGCAATGTCCTGGTATGAGGCTCGCGGCAGCGCATGGAATCAGAGTCGGTTAATTTTCCATGTTGCGTTTTGCGGGTCCACTCTTCTCAGTCGAGTGCTGGATACAACCGGGTCTGTGTTTGTTTACAAGGAACCACAGGTACTGACGGACCTGGAGGTCGTCAAGCGGCAAGGCGGTACTTTTGGCCCGGGCGGGCATGCATGGGAGCAGGTGCTTGGTCTGGTGCTGTCGCAATTTAACAGTCCTGTGGACGCTGCTTGTGCCCGAGTGATAAAACCTTCCAATTTGATGAATTCGATTGTGCCGGATATTTGTGGCCTCAGTGATAACAATAGAGCTGTATTTTTGGCTATGGAACCCCGCTCATTCCTGATAGCGGTATTGCGGGGCGGATCAAACCGGGTTTCCTACATTTTTCGGGTCCTTGAAAACCTTGGGGCGACCGTGCCGGAAATCGGCAGGATTGTCAGCAATATGAACCTTGAAGGAGAGGGTGAATTGTCCCTGGTGGCAAGAAAAATACTACTGGCATACGCATTGCAGATGCATATTTTTTCGCAAGCTACGGCCTCGTTACCGAATGATCGCTATTACCAATTGTCGTATGAGCAACTGGTGGAGTCCCCACATGAACACGTTGGCAAAGTTTCATCTTACCTGGACCTGCAATTGAACCCGCAGCAGATCAGTAGGAATATAGACTCGACGTTTGAGCTGCACTCAAAAGTGAATGACCGTCGGTTTGATTCGCATACTGCGGCGGAGGTAAGCGTGCAGGTTAGCGAACACTATGGTGAAGTAATTGATGAGGCCCTGAAATGGTACTGGCAGTTGGACTTTTCAGAATTATAAAGAAGGGTCCTACACGTCGGATATTATAGTGCTTACAAAATCAGTGCTTGAGCAAAGACACAGCTAAGCCACAATCGCACCAGACAGGGGCACTGCCAGGGTAGTCCCCAGGCTTATCTGGTTGGCCCAGTTTTCGATGAGGTCTAGCGTTTCGCCATATTGTTTTTCTATAACCCGTGTATCCTGATCAACTTGCTCAGGGCTGAGTGCCTGGTCGGTAAACTTGGCGTTGCGTGTGAACACCGGCCCCTTGGCAATTGATTCTAACTCGGCGTTACTGTGCGGCAAATTAAGATGCTGTGTAACTGCCTGCAATACAGGTACAGGTGTTGCAGTCAGCCGCTTAAAGTCGACAGAGACGACTTGATCGTGTCCGTTGGCAGCGAGTGCCCGCTGGAACAGTTCCAATTGATGCCGCCAGACCACGGCCGCCGCCTGCAAATCGGTGAGCGCAACGGCTTGTCGTTGAGGGATTGCCACCAGACCCTCGGGGTCGAGAGCAAAGATGTTGTACTGCCCACGCACAAATGACTTGCAAGCCTCGCCCTTCTTTAACACTGAAACCAGAAAGCTGCGCAAACTACCGTAAAGTAGCAGCACCGGCGCGCCAGACTTGATGGCATAGGGGAGTAGGTTGTTGGCTGCATTGGTCGGCTTGATGAGAATACTCTCGTTGTTCCCCGACGTTGCCAGAAGGGCAAAAACCGCTTGCACCAGCTCCTCGGCATGTTTACGCGATTGCTTTGCTTTCACATCGACTCGTAACACATTTGCCAAGTCCATCAGTATATTGGGCTCTTTCAGTGCCAACACCGAACCGGGCACGTTCAGAGCACTGGCCAGTAATGTCGAACAGCAGAACGCACTGTGAAATATGAACGCAGGGGGCGTATGCTGTTGGCTGGCAACTGCGGCCATGACGTCGGCGAGCGGTACCGTTTTTCGCCCGGTAACCGAGCCGTCCATGCGCTGGTCCAGGAAAGCTTGCTTCGACAATGCATTGCGACTGATGCGCGCAAAACTGACTGTGGCGGCGCTGGTGTCGAGCGCTGCAGGAAACCACGTTGGGTCGTTCAACAGTTCAGGCAAATGGGCCAAGTGCCTTCTCCTCCAATGGGATTTGGATGCTAGACAGGAGTTCCTCCTGCGTTCTCGGACTTTCTGATCAGTAGTTTCTTCGGACGCCGCTCACGAGCAGTTTTAAACAACTGGAAGCTCTGGTTGACGTAGTTGGTTACGTCAGTGATCTGGCGTATGTAGGACAGCAGCTCCGGTGTGCGCTCGGCTTCGAAAAGACGCACCCCAGAACTGGGGTCAGTGGTCTCGAAGCGGACGTAAAACAAAGGCTCTCCACGTTTCAAAATCAGGTCCTTGGACAGATCATGCCACTCCAGCGCCCACATGTGTATTCGAGGCCAGATATCGATCGGGAAACGGCCGCAGATTTGTGTGCCTGGCCAGGCGTTCGTCGGATAGTGTAGAAATGGCGGAAACTGGTTAACGTAAACGGGGTCGTCAGAGACAAAAACAAAAGGTGTCGCAATCTGTAAAATTGGTCGCATCGGATGGCGCCACTCGGCTTGAGGTGACATGACGATCAGCTTTTGCAAGCCGGTTGGCCGAAGGTCTGACATTGGGCCGTTAACGTTTTGCAGCTGGAGCAAACCGTCTTTGGTTTTAATCATTCTCAGGTGCAAATTAAAAGGGCAGTTAATGACATAGTTCAGGTGGTCGTACTGGATCACTGCAGGACAGGTTTGTACGGATTTCGAGGTTTGCGGCTTCGGCAAATCTCGGCTGATTGGCACGGGCGTATCCCATATCATCCCTGCCAATTCTTCCTTCATCAACCAGCCCACTTCGACGTGGCGTGACTGTTTTTCAGATATTTCGGTGTCTGACTTTTTCGCGAACAACTTGGAAAACATAAGTATGCGTCTACCGATGTGATGTATTGAGCAGCTGTGTCTGGTTCACACAGCGTTTGCCTGTGTGATCAGCCGTTTTGGTAAGTTTTTCTCTATGCCCCGGAGGCCTCGGTTCAGAAGCTGGCGCCGGTAATTGGCGATTGCTTAAGCTCTCCTCTGCCTCTGAAAGTGCGAGCGCCGTGGCATTCCCTTTCGATTCTGGAACCCAGGTAGCTGCAGGGAATATACGGTATATTTGCGTCTGAGAATGATGTGATTAACTCCAGGTTACTTGGTACACGATTACCGCTGCCATACAGTTCAACCAGCACGGCAGCTCGCTCGCGTGCGACATGCTGTTCTTCATCAGAGAGCTTGTCTTTTAGTGCGTGGAGGCTAGCCATGCGAGAGGGTTCCTGAGTTACCGTTTGACTTGCAATCATCCATGCGTAGGCCTCGGCATAATTTCGCTTAACCCGCCCTTCAACGCCATTGTGATAGGAAACACCAATGTTGTACTGGGAGCGGTCGTCGCCCCGGGTGGCGAGCACGTAGTTCATGTCAAACGCCTCTGCGAGTTTGCCTTGCAGGTAGAGTTGGTAAGCCAGGGCCGGTGATACGGTTAACATTTGTGCAGATGCCTGAATGTCGGCGTTTGGAGTCTCAGCAGTGGTCTGTGAGACTGTGTCATCTACGCTTGCACACGCCATCAACGTTGTAGCCCCAAGGCAGAGTAAAATTAAGTATTTCATGACAAGGCTCCCCGAGGGAAGGTAGGTACATTACAGCTACTTAGAGAGCAATAGTAACACCCTGCTTGTACAAAAAATAGCCTGCCAATGGAGATCAATAGGCTGCGCTAAGGCGGGCTTCCAGTCGCCACTGAAGACGATGGTTTGGGCACAGCCGCGGCGCAAAAAGTGAAGAAAAAAACACGCTGTGATAAGCTCTTGTGCAACAGATCTTATGATTATATGCGGAACACAACTTTCGTGACAAATCCACCAAATCCCGATGAAAAGCAGCTGATCCAACGCGCTAAAGACGGCAATGTCTCGGCGCAGATTGATCTTGCGTTTAGCTATGAGTCTGCCGGTAACACCGAGCTGGCGGCTCACTGGATGGACCAGGCTGGCGCTACCGGAGATGCCGCCGCCAAAATGCAGCGCGCTGCATGGAAGTTGTACGGAACCAATTTTGACCGTGACGAGGAAGCGGCTTTTCTGGAAATTCAGGAGGTTGCGAGTGCCGGTGGTGAAGGAAACTCCCGTACCTTCCTCGCTGTGTTACTCGCCTATGGAATTGGCTGCGATCGTGATTGGCGCCAGGCCGTCGAGTGGGTCGCATGTAATGCTAGGGCCGGTCACGCCCGCAGCATACTGCAATTGGCGCTGCTTCTACCTGATCGGCCTGAAAATATTCCACTGACCCAGTCGCTACTAAACTGTGCTGCTCGCCTGGATAGCCAGGCCATTGCTTCGCGCGGCCACGAGCCCGCCGGGGTGCAGATACAGGTTTCCGAGCTTGACGCGGCCGCGGCCATTGTGGCCGATTGCGACGCTGCGCTGTGGCGTCCGGCCACAACCACGGTATTTTCTGAGCGCCCTCGCGTCGACATTTATCCCAACGTCGCTCCCGATCTCTGGCGGCGCCACGTGGTTAGAATGGCCCAACCGCTATTGCACGGTGCGCATGTAAAAGATGCAAACAGTGGGCGTCGAATCAGAGACCCCATGCGAACGAATACCGTGTCCCTAATCGAGCTGTGGCAAAGTGACCTGGTTTTTTATGCCTTGAGTGCTCGCATCGCCTCGGCAACCGGCGACCCGATAAACCGCCTGGAACCCCCTAATATATTGAACTACCGACCAGGCCAGACATATCAGGCACATTTTGATTTTATTAACCCCGATGTGCCGTTTTTCCAAAACGAATTGTCAGCGCAGGGACAAAGAATTAAAACTCCGCTGATTTACCTGAATGACAATTATCAGGGCGGCGCTACAGAATTTCCTGAATTAAAACGCGGCTACAAGGGCGTTGCGGGGGACCTTCTGGTCCTGCACAACACCGATAAGGACGGCAATCCAGATCGACAAAGCCTGCATATTGGGGCTCCACCCACCTCCGGGGCAAAATGGGTTTTTTCGACCCGCGTTCGTACCAAACCGCAGGTTGCACGTATCTGGCCCGACATTTAGTTCGTGGTAATTTCCCATAAAAACCGCTTCATTTATTGGAAGCCACACAAGGTTGCATCTACCAGTGTGATGTATGCACTCAGCAAACTTTGTGACGAACACGATACCAGCGGTGGTATCGCCGGCAAGGTTGAGATTGAGGTTGAAAACCACCGCCGTAATATGTGTGCGTTCTCACATCTGCCCACCATGGGCAATCACGCTGCGCCCGAAGAAATCCGCGCGATTACGGATATCATGTGGGGTAGCGAGTTGTGGGACCAATACTACAAATTCACCATTGTCCGAAACCCCTGGGATTGGGCACTGTCACTGCTGGACTATTCGCAGCATCAGTTGGGTCAAAATCTGGATTTTGGCGATGTTGTCGAGCGCTCCCAAAGGCGCTACTGGTTTTCAGACCGAGGTGAACCGCTCGCGGATTTCTATATTCGTTATGAAAACCTCGACGCGGACTATGCCCGGGTTTGCTCGCACCTGGGTCTACCCCTGGAACCGCTGCCCAGGCTTCGAGTGGGAAGGCGAGATACGGGGAAACCTTACTGGGAATACTATACGGATGAAATGCGGGAGCTAATTGAGAGCAGTTTCCAACTGGAGATAAGCTACTTCTCCTATCGATTCGGCGAATAGGACAATGGCGGCTTAACCTTGCAGTCAAACTACACAGCAACTTTGCAAAAACAACCATTGGCGTTGGTGCAGTCCATGGTTGATACCAGGCAGTTTTTACAGATCACGGCCAGTGCCAGCTGGTATCGGCGCGATTCGCCGATGGGTTCGGTGCGGGCAATCGACCCGGTAAAACACGGGGAAATAACCGGTCAGATCTGCGAGTATTTCTCTCAGCCCAAACTGCTGCAGGCATTGTCCGGGCTCGCGGGAATCCAGTTGGATCACTTCGTAGGTAATATTATCACCTGCTCTGCCGATTCCAGTGACAGGCTGAGCTGGATGCATCCGGGTGAACTGGACGCAGGCGTGGCACTGGCGGTAAACATCGGCACAGTGCCAGCCGCGATCAAGTGTCTGCAGGACGGCGTTATCGTCGACTTTCAGCCCGGCGATGCCGTCATTATGGCGCTTGAGCCCGGCCAGCGAAGTGAACTCGTTATTACCGAGGCTGACGTAACGCTTATTGAAGGCTTTCTATTGAAAAATTAGTTCCTGTCATGGCACTGGCCGCTCAAAAAGGCCAGACTTCTAGGCCGTGCACGGAATTTCGAATGCCCATGGAAAAGTTGACAGTTTTAAGCGTGTCACTACTTTGTAAATCATGTATGGATATGCTCGAGGGTGACGACCCGGCCGCAATCAGGCGCATTCGGTTCTTCTTGCTCCGCTGGTCAGCCACCAGACAAGCGTCTATTATTGTCAAAATCAACGCGACACCAATCTAGGGATTAATTCCCGGCTAGAGGCGACACATCAAACTTATTCAACAACTGCTGCTGCAGGCGCAGAGTCGATTCGAGCAAAAACACTATGGCGAAGCAGAACGCGTGTTGCGCGAGGCATTGCAGGTAGATACTAAGTCCCGTGCGGCGCTGGAGCTTCTGAGCGTCATTTATCAGCGCACCAAACGGCCCGAGCAGGCGCAACAACAGTTGGAGCGCCTTGTTCTGTTTTTTCCGCACGAACCGCTGTACTGCGAGCGCTTAGCTGCGCTGTTGGAGCGGCGCGGAGAGATTCAAGGCGCCCTTGAGCACTATCGACACTTGCTTGATCTTCGGCCGACATTGGCGGACAGCCACTATAACTACGCCCGGCTTCTGAACCGTGCCAAGCAGCCGCAAGCGGCACTGGATGCGTACGGGGTAGCCCTTGAGTTGGGTATCAGCCAGCCCGAAGATGTGTATTCAAATATGAGTGTGATTTTGTCGGATCAGCATCGTCATCAGGAGGCGGAAGCCGTCCTGAAACAGGCCCTGCAGATAAGCCCCGACTACGTTCCCGCTCTATACAATCTGGGAGTGTTGAAAGAGGAGCTTGGCCTTTGGCAGGGCGCGTCTGAACTTTTCTTAAAGATTTTAGAGCTTGAACCGGACCACCTTAGCGCCTTGACGCACCTGGCACACGCCCAGAAGATCGAAGATCCGGCGCATCCGCTGGTCAATAAACTTGAGCTGGCGCTATCCCGCCTAAGCGGAGAACCGCAGGCGAGTCAAGCTCTGCATTTTGCGCTAGGCAAGGTCTATGACGATAGCGGGGGATATGACAGCGCATTTGAACATTTTTTCAAGGGCAACCAGCTAAGCCTGCAACGCGCGGGGAGCTATGATCGCGACGGCCAGGAGACTTTGATCAAGGAGTTGGTAGATAGCTGCAAGTCTGACTGGTTGACGACGGTTCAACCGGTCTCCGACAGCGCGCCAATATTCATCTGCGGCATGTATCGCTCCGGATCTACGTTGCTCGAACAGATGTTGGCGGCACACCCTGATGTCACCGCGGGTGGCGAGCTAAATTTCTTTAACCAGCATATTCATTTGCCGTCTGCACTGACCAACATCGACCCGATTCGAGTAAGAGAGTTGGGCAACCTGTACCTTGAGTACCTGGACCGCGGTTTTCCGAATGCTGTGCGGGTGACCAACAAACGGCCCGATAACTTTGTATACCTGGGCTTTATTCGCGCCATGTTCCCAAATGCAAAGTTTATAAATACCTGCCGGCATCCGCTTGATAACTGCCTGTCTATATACTTTCAGCAGCTTGCCGGTTCCGTCAAGTACCACACCCAACTGCTGGATATCGGGCATTACTACGCCCAGTACCGCTGCCTGATGGACTTTTGGCAGCGAGAACTCTCAGGCAATATTGTGGATATTGATTACCAGTCGCTGGTGAGTGATCCCCGGGCTCAGCTGGAGCCGCTGTTGGAGTTTCTGCAGCTGGAGTGGCATGAGGGTTGCCTTGAGTTCCACAAGACCGACAATCGGGTTCGCACAGCCAGCGTCTGGCAGGTTAGACAGCCATTATACCAGCAGTCCAAGGGGCGGTGGCATAACTACGCCAAGCATGTTGAGAGCCTGCAAGAGTACCTGCAAGGCGTTGGTATTGAGACTTGAGGCTAGGGTTTGCCCTCAAAATCGATCCTCACATTAAGCCCTAAATTGATGCGCTGTCGATCGGACGTATTTTGTAACACTTCATGCAGCAGGTAGCTCGGAAATATCAGCAGTTGACCGTCTGAGGGCTCTACCGTAAACGACTGCCCGAAGGGTAGCCCCAGCGTCAGGTTTTGATTCAAGTAGGGTTGCGAGTAGAACGCAATGGGCCCTGTGTCCTTGGCCTGCACATAATAAACACCGGACCAGTGCCACTTGGCGTGGCTATGGATGGCATTAATGCTGCCGGGTTCGTTGATATTGGTCCAGCATTCAAATTCGAACCGATCATCGGGCAAACCTTCCAATGGGCTGCACGAAGTGCCCAGGTTTGCATAGTGTCTATGTATCAATTTGAGTTTGTGGATGACGTAGTCTCTTATTGGAGGCCAGTTCTTATAGTCGCGGTGACCACGCCAGCATCCGATATTGCTTCCGGATGCTGCGGCGGACTCTTGTTCTTGATGCAGTCGTATTTCCTCTAGCAACCTGACATTCAAATCATCGCAGTCAGGTATGGTGCTGGACCAGAAGTCTGCATGTAGAATCGCGCCGCGGAGGATTTTCCCTTGCTCGGAATTTTGGGGGCGGCCGTCGCTCATTGACTGGCCCCCCAATTACTCAGTGATGCTCTGGACATACTATGACGATCTCTCTGCCGTAAGGGGTTGGGAGTTGCCTGACCCATTTACTGAGTAGCCACTTCTCGCCGCTCTCCAGGGGCTTGCCCTCGTGCAGTGAGCATTGGAGCGGCTGACCGTCAGTATCGACATTGTTGAATCGCAGTAGTTCACCTGCCGCAAGGCGCACGCCGACCTCGAGTTTAGGGAAGAAAGTCTCCCCCCCCGTGAAACCGGCGTAGTCCATACCCATTAGAATCGTCATCGTCCGCTGCCCACCCTGGGCCTGACCCGCGGGGGACTCGGCTTGCTCGGCGCTGATACAATCCAGGTGTGGTTTATAGCGCTGGTCACGCTGGTAATGAAGCAGGTTGAGAGCCTCTCCATGCGCAACCTCGTAACCGCAGGATTGCGCCAGCCGGCACTCAAACAACTTGCCGATCCAGCCGAGGTGTTCAGGCAACCACTGGGTGCTGCTGTTGATGCGCACAGGATGCGCCATCGCAGCTCCCGAATTTGGGTCGATGACAGTCGAAGGCAGTAACTGCGAACCAAGCATCGAACGCAAGGCGTCGACCAGGGCATGTGGCGCAAAGTCATTGCTGCGCTCCACCTTAACGCCTTCACAATCGATAGCTGTGGTCCAGGTTGGCGAGGTCCAGTCGCTCCAGCCCTCAGCCCACCGCGTGTTGTTGCCATCAGTGCTGCGCGCCAGTTTACCTCCGCATTGGGCCCAGTCATGGTAGGCAGCGCTAACAAATTTTGCCCCGGAGTGGCCCGCATCGCAACATTCACGGAGTAAGTCTGGCCATGACATGGTGCTCGGCCAGGCGTGAAAACAGGCAAGCTCCGCCTCCAGAAAGTTTCTTTCGGTGGCGCCGCTGCGCTGCTCCAGGCGGTCCAGCAGCGCCGCTACCTCTTCCTGTTCTCGATCGGCCAGTAAACTGAAAATAAGTAATCGATCGGCCACTTTATTGCCGGCATCGGCATCGGCTCGTAACTGATTGCGATAGTTTTCGTCCATCTGAGTCTGTGCCCTGGTTCATGCTCACCCACTGGGTTTTGAGGGTAAGACAATACCTCCTATGCCTGCAAGCGCATGCGCAGTGATTTTTCACCTAAGCCGTCTCGACTATTACCGGTCCTGGGTTCATCAGCGAGCCTCTGGCGAGTTCCGGGGTTTGGTCCATGACGCTATAGTGATATTGTGTGCAAAACTCAAGCAACAGATTTGAAACCCCGTTACTGAGGAGTAAGCCTTTGTTAAACCCCGAGTTGGACATTGATGCGCTGCGTTCGAGCTACGCCCAGGATCAGCGCGTGCGGATAGATAATGTGTTGGATCCCAGCTTTGCCAAAAGGGTTGAAGCCTGCCTGAAAAAAAGCGTGTCCTTTGACTACATTTTTCATCGTCAGGGCCTGGACTACGTTGTTGCGGAACAAAAAATGGCCCAGCTGACCCCACCTGATCGCGAAGAGCTTCAAAATGAGCTGTCGGAACTCGCGAGTCAGGGCGTTGGATTCCTCTACGGTGGTTACCGCATGGATGGGCAAAATTTGACCGCCGCACCACCGATTCTCAAGCGTGTGTTCGAACTGGTCAATACTGAATTACTTGAAAAGATATCCCTGATCAGCGATTGCCCGGATATCAAGGACGCCGATGGACAGTTTACGCGCCTTACCAAAGGACATTACCTGACTCGGCACCTAGATAAAGTCGAGGATGAGCGGCGTCGACTGGCTTATGTCCTTAATTTCACCGAGAGCTGGCATCCCGATTGGGGAGGACTGCTTCAGTTTTATGACAACGACGGCACGCCCAGGGACGCCTGGACGCCACAGTTTAACAGCCTCGTATTGTTTGATGTCCGCCACGTCCACTCTGTCACTTACGTGGCGCCGCACGCAGCAGCCCCCCGCTTGGCGCTGACAGGCTGGTATCACAACTAAATAGCGTTGCGCGGGTGTTTCAATAAAACATTATGTAATCAATCGGTTAGTGAGCTTTTTGTCGCTGTGTTCGCAATGCACCAATATTTGTAAATATTTCACATAAACCGGTATTGAGGGCATGCTTAGATGAAACGTCTTGTTATAGTAACGTGGTAAACATAACAAAAATGAAAAGTTTTGGTTGTTTGGCACAACAAAAATCGATCTAGTTTGCTCTGACAAATTAATAATAAATCTAGATTGTTCAAAAATGTAATTTACAGGGGTCCATGATGATTAGAAACAAACTAAGTCTCGCAGTCCATGCTGCAATTGGTGTCGGCGCTGCTTCCGCTCTGTCGTTCGCTGGTCTTGCCAATGCGCAAGAAGAACAACTAATCGAAGAAGTTGTTATTACCGGCTCGCGTATTTCGCGTCCTGATCTTGAGGCAGTGAGCCCATTCATCAGCGTTAGCGGTGAGGAATTCACACTCTCGGGTACTTTCAACGTCGAACAGAAGTTGGCTGAACTGCCTTTAACCATGCCATCCTTCGGTGCGAGTTCAAACAACCCCGGTGACGGTACTGCGCGGGTTGACCTTCGTGGCCTCGGCAGCTTCCGTACGCTGGTACTGGTCAATGGTCGACGCTACATCCCGTCAACTCAAACCGGTGTTGTCGATCTTAACTCCATTCCTTCTACGCTGATCAAGCAGGTCGACGTATTGACCGGTGGAGCCTCGGCAGTATACGGTTCTGACGCCCTCGCCGGCGTGGTTAACTTCCAGTTGATTGACGATTTCGAAGGCGTGAAGATTACCGGTTTGTACGACGTCACTGACGAGAATGACGCCGAGAAGTACAACATGGATATCACCATGGGCGGCAACTTTGATAATGGCCGTGGTAACGCCGTGATCTACGCATCCTATTCCAATCGGGAAGCGCTGTATCAAGGTGATAGAGATTACTCCAGCCTCTCGAAATCTGAAGGCACTGATGACAACGGTAAGAATATCCTGGTTAACTCGGGCTCATCTGGTGTTCCGGGCACACGCTCATTTGGCGGTTACACACTGCCCAACGGCGACGGACTTGGCACTTTCAACCCGGACGGTTCGGGTGCGGTATGGGATAACGTAGCAAGTCGGTTTAACTATGCACCCGACAACTTCCTGCAACTACCACAGGAACGTTATTTGATTTCCGCCATGTCGCACTACGACATAAACGAAAAAGCGACGATCTATGGGGAATTCGCCTTTTCTCACAACAAAGTTCCTCAGGAACTGGCACCAACACCGGCGTTTACATCGGTCTATGTTAACCCCGAGAGCGCTTTTTTCGCCGATGATGTGAAAGCAGCGTATCGCGGCCAACAGACTACCGACACCAATGGCGACGGCGTCGTTGATGACAGCGATGGGGTGTACGATTACATCGGTCGCCGCATGGTTGAGAACGGCTCTCGTCAGTCAATTGATACCCGCGATGGTTTCCGCACATTGGTCGGCGTTCGTGGCGACATCAACGATAACTGGAATTATGACGCGTACTACAGCTACTCTAACCTGGAACGCAGCACCAGCCTGAACAACGACGTATCAAACAGCAGGTTTCAGCAGGCTATCCTTGTCAACGATGATGCCACTGCCTGCCAAGACCCCTCCGGTGGCTGTGTCCCGCTGAATATCTGGGGCGCAGGCAATATCACCCAGGAAGCTGTTGACTTCGTCAATATTGGTGCAACCAACATTACCAGCATTGAACAAAAGGTGTTTCTGGCCTCTGTGAATGGTGAAGTGGGTACCCTACCCTTCTCCGGCTCTCCTGTTGCCATCGTTGTTGGCTATGAGTACCGCGACGACCGGTCGGTCTTCAGACCTGATACATTCCTCTCTTCAGGCGATGTATTGGGCTTCAACGCTGGCGACAGAACCGCTGGTGGCTTTGATGTCTCGGAAATATTCGGCGAGGTTTCAATCCCCTTGCTGCAGGATAAAACCGGCATCCAGGACCTGACGTTGTGGGGTGCAGCTCGAATCTCAGACTATTCCAACCTTGAGGATGAGGTGACCTCCTGGGCCACCGCCATCAACTATGCGCCGATAGAAAATGTGAAATTCCGAGTGGGCTACCAGGAAGCGATTCGTGCGCCCAATGTTAACGAACTGTTTCAGGGCGCGTCGAATGGATTCCCCGCGGCCACAGACCCCTGCAGTGCAGATGGCTTTCAGCCCGGAATTACCGATGTAGCGACATGTGTAGCAACAGGCTTATCAGCCGCAGAAGTCGGGCAGTTTGCTCAGGCCAATTCCCAGATAGAGGGTACGTTCGGTGGAAACCCCGAGCTGACTGAAGAGACGTCCGAGACGTTCACTATAGGTGTCGTATGGCGGCCTACTGAAAATTTTGATGTGTCGGTGGATTACTACTCGATTGAGATCGAAGATGCCATTAGCGTATTGGGTGGCGGACTCGGCAATACTCTGGATATCTGCTACAACACCGTGAAAGATAGCAGCTCGGAGTACTGTAATACGGTCCAACGTCGTAGTGATGGCAACATAAACAACGTTTCCATCCTGAACGCCAACATTGGTAAGATTGAAACTGCAGGTATTGATGTCAATGCTCATTATTCGACTGAGTTCGGCTGGGGTATTGGTGGTAACGGCTCTATGCTTCAATTGGGCTTTACCAGTACTTTCCTGGACAAGTATGACGAAACGCCAGTATCTGTTTTGCCAAATGAGGTCAATGAATGTTCCGGCGCCTACGGCGCTACCTGTTTCAATCCCCGTCCTGAAATGTTGTTGAACCTCAGGTCAACACTGTACACGGGTGACTGGACATTTACGGCATTGCTGCGTTATATCGACGAAGTCGAAGATGACCAAATCGTACTTGGAACGGCTCAAAAATCTGATTTTGCAGAACCGAACATCGAAGAAGTGGTCTATCTCGACATCGGCGGCGCATATCAAGTGTCTGAGGCTTTCACTATAAACGTGGGCGTCAACAACGTGCTGGATACTGAGCCTAACAAAATCGGAGACGATTCCAATAGTCAGGGAAACACCTGGCCGGAAACTTACCCATTGTTTGGACCTCGTTACTATGCGAGCTTCTCCTATCAGTTCTAATAAGAAATGAAATAGAGCTGTAAGTGTAAAACGGCGAGCTCTGCTCGCCGTTTTTTTTACTTCAATTTAAGGAAATGTAAGCAATGACCGTTGAAAAAAATGCGCGCTTTCAACGATTGTTACAACAGCTAGCTAAAGCTGTACAACAAAAAGATCCATCCGCTATCGGTGAGATCTTATCTCTTTTAGGAAAAACCCCCAAAGAACCCAACCTCCTACACTTGGCGGCCTTGGCGTATATGGGAAATGGAGAATTTCAGCGGGCAATTGACTACTTTCAACGTTCCTTGCAAAGCCACAGTAAACAACCTGAGCTACATAATAACCTGGCCAATGCCTATAAGAATGTAGGAGAATTCACAGCGGCGGAAAAACATTACCGCACAGCGCTCACGTTGCAACCACAGTATCTGGATGCGATAAAAAACCTGGGTTTGCTATTGATCAAATTGGAGCGCTATGCCGAGGCAGACCAAACACTCCAAAATGCCCGGAAGTTAGCGCCAGACGATGTGGTTATACTAACGTCACTGGGTAACTTGTGTCGGGAACAGGCGTTGTTCAATGAAGCTGTCGACTACTATCAACAGGCGGTGACAATAAACCCTAACTATGTCAACGCACTGCACAATCTGGGCTTGTGCTATAAACACCTTGAGCAAGCTGAAACTGCTATTGGTTACTATGAGCGAGCACAGTTGCTGGCTCCCCAGCTCGGCGAGATCGACCTGAACTATGGCAACGCTCTGTTTGAGCTGGCACGTTATGACGAGGCAGAAACACGCTACCAAAGCGCGGTGGCAAAAGCGCCGTTACTCATCTCAGCCCATGAAACCCTCAGCGAGTTGCACTGGCAACTGGGCCAACCCCACAGGATTGAGGAAAGTTACAGGCGAGCGATGAAGACGGCGCCCGACCACCCGGAACTGCGCGAGTCGCTTATTAAGCTACTCACGGCAACAGGTGAATTTGATTCTGCGAAATCACTGGCCAAGGACTCACTCGAAAGGTGTCCCAGTCCAGAGCTGTATCACGCTCAGGGTAAGTTGTTTGCCAATGACCTGGATTATCCCCGAGCTCGAGATAGCCTGCAAAAATCTCTTGCGCGGACATATAAACTGGAAGCCGCCCAGGATCTGGGCAAAATCCACATTCTGGAAGGGAACTACGATCAAGCCCTGAAGCTACTGAACACGGCACAGCAAAGAGCGCCCGATGACCAGCTAAGTTGGGCATTGAAAGGGCTTTGCTGGAGATTGTTGGGCGACTCGCGCTACCCATGGCTAATAGACTACCAGAAGCATATACGGGCCTACAGTTTGCCTACTCCTCCGGGTTATTCCAGCCTGGAGAGTTTTCTGCAAGAACTGGAGGGGGTGCTGCTGAGCATGCACAGCACCAAATTTTCTCCTTCACAACAGACACTCAAGCATGGCACTCAAACCCCGGGAAGGCTTTTGTACAAAAACCACCCCGTGATTGCGCTGTATAAAACCTTATTGACGGAGGTTGTACACGAATACATCGGCCAATTGCCGGAAGATAGCGAGCACCCGCTGCTGGGTCGAAAGAGCCACGACTTTAGTTTTGCCGGATCCTGGTCGGTGAAGCTGACAAGCGGAGGATTTCATGTCAATCATGTCCATCCGCAGGGATGGATTAGCTCTGCTTGCTACATTTCTATGCCAATTCAATCCGGGTCAATGCCTGGCATGGACGCGCGCATCAAATTCGGAGAAAGCGGGCTGGGTTTGGGAGAAAGAGAGGTCATTGAACGCATTATTCAGCCGCAGGCAGGCCAGCTCGTGCTATTTCCCTCATACACCTGGCATGGCACCTACAGTTTTCAATGTGACCCTAGCGACTACCGCCTAACGGCTCCCTTTGATGTCATTCCGAGTTAGCTCTTTAGAGGGTCCTGCCCTTTCCTGAGCCACCCGGTGATCGAAAAGCGTGACGCGCCAGCGAAAGGAGTGACATAGGATACTGAGTGAGACTTCGGAATCCGGAATACATTCAGTGCGTTAAATTTAGGCATGTATGCCTCTTCCACATGGCCATCGTTGTCAAAAAACTGCAGAGCACCTCCCCAGTTGCGATCCCACGCGGGCGTCATATTCAGCACATAGGCAGCGACACGATCCTTACCGTAAATATTGTCGTCGTGGTGGTTCAGGAAATGTCCCGGGGAGTAACAGGTGGCCTGTGCATCGGCAAAACCAATTTCTGGTTCAGACGTCAGGACTCTACAGAAATCCAAAAACTCCTCGCCGTTCAGGAACTCAAAAATGGTATTAAAAAAGTGATTGGGCATTAGCTTTTTGTGATAGACATCATAGATAGGAATATTCTTGTTCAGGTACTGAAAGCCCTGTTGCGCCTGCGCGAACACAATTTTTTTAAAATCAGCCAATTGATCGTCGTCTAGCTGCGACCAACTGTCAGCATCGACGTCGGTGTGTTTGTTGTTGGTCTGGAACACAAGGTTCCACTTTTCTTGCTGGCTCAAACAATCGTATATTTGTTGCGCCGATTGACCCGCCAAAAAATTGGCAATATGGACACGCCCGCACTCCTCAAAGGAAGCTTTCCAGGCGTGGGGTGAGACCTGATCACATAATTTCATGAGACTACTTTTCTGCTATTATTGGTCGCAACTGAGTACCAGACTGACCAGAGAAACTACATATGGCTTACCGCCATAGTATCCAGAGGCGCACTCATAGTGTCAACAAGCTTACCGCAGGCTGAAGCTGCGCACCGGCGGGGAGATCTTGTCACGGCCAAGGCGCTTTATGTCCGCGTTCTCGAGCAAGACGATAACAGCGCCGACGCTCTGTACGGGCTGGGCACGCTCGCGATGCAGGAAAAAGATACCGACAAGGCCCAGGAGCTATTGGCAAAGGCATCAGCTATTCAACCCCAGGCTGCCGATATTGCTTTCAAGTACGCCGTTTGCCTGGACCGGGCAGGCGATTATGACGGGGCAATTATTGAGGGGCTGCGGGCGGCTGAACTAGCTGCCAATGACGAATTTTTTTCTAATATCATCTGTCAGTTTTTACTAAAGCTGGACCAGGCCAAGGCAGTCCTACAGCTCAAATCAAGGCACAAACATTACCAAACCAGCAGCTGCATATTGCAGGCCAAGGCCTACGGTTTTCTGGGCGAATGGGATGAGGCCGTATCGTTACTTCGGGCGCTGAGCGCTGAACACCGGAATGATCCCAAGATATGCCGGGAACTATCAATCGCGGCGGGCAGACTTCGGGACTATCCATTGGCCATCGATAGCTACCGACGTTATATGACGCTTATTTCTCCCCAGGCCCATGACCACTTGAAATTCGCTGATATTTACCTGATTGCCCGAGACATAAACAACAGCTCTGAGCAGCTGTCATTGGCTGCATTATCAGGTGCCTGCAGCGCGGAATACCATGTTTTAAAAGCACGCCTGGAACGGTTGAGTGGAGATAAGCAACTAGCCCGAGCCAGCAGCGAAAAAGCACTGGGCCTGCAACCAAGCAACG
Source organism: Halioglobus sp. (assembly GCA_047650635.1). Classification (GTDB taxonomy): domain Bacteria; phylum Pseudomonadota; class Gammaproteobacteria; order Pseudomonadales; family Halieaceae; genus JBALVT01. Next base: position 91,841 of record JBLHNQ010000001.1, on the reverse strand, counting down.
GCCAGGCATGGAGCGTGCGCATTGAGACAGCCGAGCAGGAAGAGCTCGGCGATTTAATTGAGCGGATTAACACCGCGGTAGATTATGCCGTAACCAGTGATCACCACAAGGTTCTGGTGCACTATGCGCTGGCAGATGCTCACCTGAGACTGGGCGAGCAGACCGAGGCTTTTGCCAAATTGAAAACAGCAAATGCTCTGCAAAAATCCAGTTTGTACGCCAAACAGGCCGCTTACAATACTACGCAGAGCAGACACTCTGCAGACAGCACAATAAAACATTTTTCTAAAATATTTTCTCAAGCGAATGTTACACCGGACCAACCCCTGCTTATTTTTATCGTAGGCATGCCACGCTCAGGTACAACCCTCATGGAAAGGTTGCTGTCACAACTGGAGGAGGTAACCGCAGGCGGTGAAAACGAAGTGCTGGGATTTCTGGCAACGCAATATCGAATAGACGTGAATAAACGGCACAGACCACTGCCGGCGTCCATGACTTCCCTACAGTGGGGGGAAATTGCCCAGCAGTATTACGCACGGGCACCCTTCTCAAAGCAGTATCTTGTCGACAAGCTACCGCACAATTTTAATCACGTGGGTATGATTCTTTCACTGTTTCCCAATGCCAAAATCATTCAGATGCGGCGTGACCCCAGAGACGTGTGCCTCTCGATCTACTCGCATTCATTTCCTGACGGCCACAATTACGCGTGTGATTTTGACTCTTTGGCGCACGAGTTCAAATTGAGCAGAGAATTGATGGATTACTGGGCGCAGTTGGCCCCGGATCGAGTGCTGGATGTTAATTACGAAAGCTTCGCTGCCAGTCCGTCGGCCGAAGGCAGAAAAGTAGTTGAGTTCTGCGGTTTGCGGTGGAGTGATCGCTGCCTGGAATTTTATAAAAACCCCGGCGCCAGCTTCACCTTCAGTGAAATGCAGGTTAGAGAGGCCATCTCAAAAAAGCGTATTGGCCGTTGGAAAGAATACGAAAAAGAGTTGGGGGAACTGTTTACTGCATTAACAAAGCACGGCCTTCTTTAGAGACTTATACCTGCACGGGGACGGCGCGTGCGGAAAACCAGTCCGATCTGGCTTGAATGGTACGCTTTAGTGCCTGCTGTTCTCCCTCTGAAAGGTCCGGATGCCATACTGAAAAAATCAAAACTACTCGTACCTCCGGACTGTTATTGACAGCTTCATGCAAAAACGTGTCATCGAATAGCAAGGCCTCGCCCTCTTTCCAACCCTGTTTTTCACCGTTAACGGTAAGCCAACAGTTGTCGGGCACTATGAGTGGTAGATGGACCGTCAAACTGTGATTAGACAAGCCATAATGAGGGCGTATATGCTGACCAGGTTTGAGCACTGAGAAAAATACTTCGTACGGCAGTTCGGTTAAGCCATACAGCGGGATGTGGGAAAGTGCAGAGTGCGTTTTCGGAAACAACGGGAGGATGTCTGCCTGACGCTCGCCCTCCCTGAATAAGTCCAGGGCGGTCCAATCCATTGACCCGACCAGCGAACCAAATCCGGCCTGTGCTGACATTCCCGCAGGTAAATAGGGTCGACCCAGTTCGACAACCCGTGGCATGGCAGCCAGAAGCTCCTCTTTTATGTCTGCCGTAAGCTCTTCCAATTGGCTGACCCAGGGCATACGTTCTCTTTTGATGCTAGTGGGCAGGCCAGGAACACAAAGCAGTTGTGGCTTTTGCCCTGAATCTGGAAAGCTAAATGGTTTGTCGTGGGTGCGGGTCCACACTGCTTCGGAAATCCGCCGGTTGCTTTCATCAGGCCCTACGATGCTTCGATGTTGCTCACTTAGATGCTCTCGGACCGCACGCATAGCAGCATCAAAGCGGCGTCCGGTTTCAGGCGACAGTGCCTGGACGTCCCCCGGTGCAGTGGTCATCTCAGTCAGTTCTATACCCAGCGAGTAAAGTGACAGCGCTTCCGCCTTGCGGCCTAGTTTATGAAACCAGTAGCCGGCATACAGGTAAGCCAGGGGGTTGGTGGGGGAATACTTCAGGCACTGTAAATGCGCTGCCGTCGCATTGGCCCCAACACCGATCTGCTCCTCCACAACAGCCAAACGGTGGTGGGTTTCCGCGTCTTCTGGTCTACTGGCAGACAACACGCGAAGTAACTGTAATCCTTCCTGATCGTTTCTTTGCGAAAATGCCCGGTCTATTTCTGACTCGAGCCCACGGTTGCCCATGACAGTTACTCAGTTTTCTGGGAAATACGACTGCGCTCCACTAGGCGATTCCAGTTCTCCAGGGATAAAACGTGCGCAAAGATAAAGGCTAGGAAGCCTGTTGAATGTAATTCGTGCAGTTGTTGCGGGCTCAACGATGCGAGCTTCACACCGTCTACGGCATAATAGGTTGCCAACGATTCAGATTCGGAATTGGCTTTTGAAGTAGCAGCCTGATGAGACAGAAGATCGAGTTCTGTGATTTTCGCCATAAATTCGTCGGTACGCTTGCGCTCCGCTTCATACTGCCCGCAAAAATCCACCATGCTTTGGGTGTGTTGCGACAGCTCATCGCCCTCAAAAAACGCATGATCCGGCAGGTCCGAAATGGCAGCTGAAGCGCGGTCAATTACCAGTGCGAATTTGTCATCGTCGCCCGTGGCGAAAGCAAAGGGATAGCGGCGCAAATAGGATGGAACATAGTGGTAGGGCTCCCAGCAGCCCTGATCATCAACAAATAAATTGTCCAGATCATTGATTGACAAAATTGCCAGTGGCGGTGCGTCGTCCTGGCCGGAAAACACGACCGGATAATGCTTTTGTGCAGAGGAAATCTCTGCCGCCAGCAAGGGCACCGACATAATTCCTTTGGCAAATTGGTAGGGTTTATCCGGCTGGCTCATTCCAAGGTGGCCGTGGTCTTCTTTGGTCAGAAGCTCGGGTTGCTGATACAGAAACATGCTCCCTTTGGGAAGCTCCAGCCCTACATCGCCTCTGGCAAATTCGATTGTACTCATTAGATAATTCCGGTGATTCCCGTTATTTTACAAAGTAATGATATCGACATAAGCAGGATATGACATCTACTTTTTCCTGCCAGAGAGCTGCCAGCCGATCAAGGCGCTCCCATTGCTATCTTCATCAAGTTTAAAGGTCTCGAAAAGCTCAATTTCAATCCCGGCTTCGCGTAGTACGAACGCCAGTTTGTTAGCGCGCTCTGCGTTTAGCGCTGCATTTAGCAGTTGTTTCAATCGCGTTTGCTCTGCTATGAGTCGCAGTCTCATACTGTGCGCCAGGGTCTTGGCGTGGGCGGGGTTTGTTGTCATACTTTCGATTACCTGATTGATGCCATCAAAGATTTGACCGCTGATATGCCGGGTCTTGCTGTTATCTTTCATCAGGTAGTGCTGCCCTGCCGCCTCCAGCTCATCAAGGCTGATATCTCTTGCCACATATCCAATGACACAGGGCATCACGCCGGAAGGAATCAACAGGCGCGAAATTTCAGAAAGTGTTTCGGTGCCCGAGCGCACTATCTCACTATCCTCATGGTGCATCAGCAGGCGTATGCTACCGGCTTTTTTGAGAACCCGGACCGCGGAGCTGCAGGCTTCGTGCATCGGGGCGTATTCCAGACCGAACTGGCTGGATACCCCGTCAAATGATTCCGGTTCGAACGGTAGCTCACAGATATCGACATCGGGCAAGAAACTAACCGAAGCCAGTTGACTGGCCTGACTGAGGTATTTTGCCGGTTCTATGTGTGCTTTGTCTACGGCAACAATATTTAGACTTGGGTTGCCCGACAGCAGCATACTGGGCACCGCCCCGTTACCAGTAGCCAAGTCTAAAATCGTGGCATTGTGATCCAGGTGCGAGGCAAAGTTCCGCCAATAAGCGCCTATTTTCCGGGTGTCTTCGGACGACTGACTTGCAATACAACTTTCCAAATTGTCGTTTTGCCAGTAGAGGGTCCAAGAATCTATGTTCATCGGCCGACTTTTGAGCTCATGGGTTCGAGCATCAATGTTATCGTTAAATGCCGACGTGGCCAAGGCTGCCTCTTCATCACCGAAAGTACTGCCCTGCGGGGCTTTGATGTTGACAGGGCTGCTGGCACCTATTTCTTATACCTGAAGTGGAGAAATACCTCAAAATCGTTGGCTTAGTTTGGTGTACCAGAACCGCCCTTTCAGCTCGTGGGTTCGCCCATCTATGTTGTCGTTAAATGCAGATGTGGCCAGCGGTGCACTTTCGTCTAACAGGTTGTCTACACCCATGGTCCAGCGCAGTCCATCCAGAACATTAAATTTGTAGCCAAACTGCAGGTCGTGCACGATCCAGGACCTAATGTCTCGTGTTTGTGTAGAGTCGGGAATAACCTCCTCCATCTTGCCGACAAAATGAATTTGATAGTTAGTGCGCCAGCGCTCCCCTGACCAGCGCAAGTTGAGTTGCCCTTTCCACTGGGGGATACCACCGAGGCCTTCAGAGGCCTCGTCGCGAAAAGTCCCCGCCAGATCCAGTAGCGGTGCCGATGTGTCCAGGCGAGTAAGAAACTCGTCGATATAAGTCGCCCCTGCGAGCATGGAGAACTGGCCCCAACTTTTACGCGGTACGTGGTACGTTAAGGCAAAATCAACGCCCCGCACCTTTCTTTGGCCGACATTTATTTTGTTTGCAGAAATCAATTGCAGATTGCCTTGAGCGTCTCGCTCTACGCTCTCTTCGAAGCGGCCCCACAACGCATTCTGGTTGACCACAAACTGCGCGCTTGAATCGATAACATCGTCCTGTTCAATCTGGAAGTAATCAGCAGACAGCACGATTCCAGGGTTGGTTTGAGGCATCCAAACGATGCCCGCACCGTAGGAATCTGACGTCTCTGCTTTTAGCTTCGGGTTACCTCCCTTGACGGTGAGAAACTGGTTGCGGGTGGAGTCGGCAAGCGCAGTACAGCCAGGCAATACGTCCACGTTGGCGGGGGATGTGCAGGGGTCGTTGATGAATGCCTGCTCCTCGGTGTTGCCCTCATACAGCTCATTTAAACTCGGGGCTCTGAAGCCGTCGGCATAGGTGGCACGTAGCAAAATGGCTGGGTTTATCTGAAAGCGTATGCCCAGCTTTGGATTGGTGGCATCGCCGAAGTCTGTATAGTTTGAAAAACGCACTGCAGTATCAATATCCAGAGACGAGAGGCCACTGGTACTTCTCCAGATCGGGAAAGCTAGCTCTGCATAGAGTTCGGTCACTCGGCGCGCGCCGCTGGTGGCCTCGAAGTTAGTCGCACCTATTGTCCCGGTGGAGGCCAGAAGGGCGTCCGGGCGTTTATCGGTTGACTCCCGGCGGTGTTCCACACCCATGGCCAGATCTGTGCTGCCATAGGGCAGTTTTAGTGCCTGCTTACTAAAGCTCATACTAATGGTGGTGAGTTCTGAGCTGCCACGTACTTTGCCACTGGTGACGATGTAATTGATTTGCTCATCTGAGATTGAACCGGGTTCACCCAGCAGGTTTATGGCCACGCAGCCATCTACTGCGGCACCCTGGCAGTTTTCGCCTGGCCCCAGCCCGCGCTGTAGTCTGTCTGCATTAACGATATTTCGGCTGGCCTCGCTGGCCCGGTTTTCGCTCCAGCCAAAGTTGATATCCCAGTTCCAATCGTCATACAGGCCCTCTAGTGTCGCGCTAACGCGAGAGGTCTTCGCTTCATTTTGTTGCCTTCTTGCTGGAAACTCTACTAAACGTCGGCGAACATCTTCAATATCTTGCCCAAAAGGATTGAACGCGTTAGACGCTGATACATTCAGCGGGGTTTGTTCGAAAGCAGTGAAGACCGGTGTGGGAGCAAGCTTAGCTTCGGCGCTGGTTTTGAGGTAGCTGACTTCCAGCATAGCGGTAATCTTTTCATTCAGGTCGTAACTCACGTTGGAATAGATACTGCCTCGCTCCAGAGGTACCACGGCGCTGGTAAATGCTTGATAGTTAAACAGGTCGTCGTCGGTTGCAGCGCGGTAACGACCCTCGTCGAGTATGACCGTATTGCCGTTGGCCAACGTTATGCGGGCAGCTGGTGTTGCACTGGAGCGTTGGTCAGTACCCCCAAGTGGTCTGGTATCAGCACTGCTTGATATCTCTCTGTCGCGGCTGTAGATGGGTTTCTGGTCGTAGAAGGAGCCGCTGATGAAAAACGAGCCGTTGGGAATGCCAGTACCATATTGAAGCGTCTGTGTTTGCGTGAGTAAATCACCTTGCTCTGCTTTGCCGTAGAAAGTTTCTACGAGAAAGCCATGAAAATCCTTTCTCATGATGACATTGACCACGCCAGCAATGGCGTCGGAGCCATAAATGGCTGAGGCCCCATCCTTCAGGATTTCGATACGCTCCACCGCGGCCGGGGGTATGCTGTTGAGGTCTACAGACTCGCCAGCCAAGCCGTCATTGGCCACTCTCCTCCCGTTAATGAGGACCAGAGTGTTGCTCGATGGTAGTCCTCGCAGCGTGACCGTGGCAGTGCCGTCACCGCCGTTGGAGATGGCGGTACTGGCCGAGTTGCCTGCCACCGCGGGAACAAATTTGAGCAACTCACCCAGCGTTTGTGCGCCACTGAGTTCGATGTCGGGTGAGGAGATTATGTCGACAGGCGCCGTTCCGTTATGGCTTGCATGGCGAATTCGTGATCCGGTGGTATGACTGCCGTAGATCCAGGTCTCTTCCAGCCCCGGTATGTATACCGGGTATTTACTCAGTGTTAGCTCGGAGTTGGGGCATTGCGCACTACTTTGTGTCGGTTCCTCGCAGCGGGCTTCATAGATGGCGACAACCCGGGACCCCACCAGTTTCCACGTGAGCTTGGTGTCGCTTAAAAGGTGGTTGAGAGCCTCGTCAGAGCTCATGGTTCCTGTTAGTGGGGGAGCTGCAAGGTTTCGTGTAATGCGTGAAGAGAAAACGATGGCCAGGCCACTTTGGTGGCTAAATTGAATGAGCGCGGGGGCCAACTGCGGGGCATTGATCACAAATTGCATTGTCTGGGGCGTATTGGCACTCACCACAATGGCGTTCAGGGCGGTAAAAAGTACTGCAGCGCATAGCAATCGTAGGCTTCGCGCGCGCTCCGAGGATTTCGTGGTTTACCCTCCTGCAAAAAATTACACTAACAGCTAGAACTTAAGCCATTCGCGGGGAGCTAACAAGACCTGTGGTTGTTTTTATGTTGGTTCGGGTGACCGGGTGAGCGCGATACTGTTACTTCCGACAGGTATAGTTTGAAGATCAAGGCTGATCTGCAGAGCCTGTAAAATTGGATCGAGTTCACTGAGAATAAATACGCCAGAGACGCTCAGTGTGGCAATGCTGGCATCGGAAACCAGTATATGGATGTCGTGATAGCGCTCAATTTGTGTAATTAACTCCACCAGAGGCATGTTTCGAGCAATCAGCTCGCCGTGCTGCCAGGCTGTTTGTTGGCTTACATCGGCTTTGGTTGCGGCCTGCAGCCCTGTGGTAGTGACCTTAAGTTTTTGATTGGCGCGAAGAATTTCGGTTTGCGGTGTCCGATTCGGCGTGCTTCCCAGCTCGGTCACTTTCACTACGCCTTCAACCACCGTGATATTGGAGGTGCCGTTGTTTCGGTATATGTTAAAGGCCGTTCCAATCGCTGTAACCTGGGCGCTGCCTGCGTTCACCTTAAAGGGGCGTTCAGGGTCTTTGGCTACCTTGAAAAACGCCTCGCCCTTGATGAGTTTGAGCGCGCGGTGCTTCTCATCGAATGAGACGGCGACTTGTGAGTTGGTGTTCAGAGTTAGGGTGGAGCCATCTTCCAACTCGATGGTCTGTTGCTCACCCAAAGCCGTTTGGTAAAGCGATTGTGCAATGGGCTGCTGAGACGCAGGCCAGAAGAAGAGGGCAAGCATCAGGGCAGCAGCAGCTCCGATTGCTCCCTTAAACCAGTTGTTATCGTTTACAGCCGGTTGCGTAGTGGTATCGGGAGTATCTGAGTATAACTGTTGCACACTTGCCAGATCGGCCCACATGTCGAGCATGGAGTCCATCATTTGCTTGTGACTGGAATCCTGTGCCAGCCACAAAGCAAATTCCTGATGGTCTTCGGCAGAAGCAGAGCCGGAACGGAACCGTGCGATCCAGCCCAGGGCTGTATCATGGTAACTTTCGGTTGTATCAAGCTGACTTTCCTGCATTTTGCTTCCCTGCGCCGGGCCACATTGCCCAAGCCTATTTATAATATTGCAAAACTGCCTATTGCAGCCTTGCTCTTTAGTGAAACGAATGAAGCGGCGATCTCCTCATCGCTTGTTGCCCCCCGACACCGGCTCGCCTTCTTCGTAATAGAGTGCCAGTCGGGCGCGACAGTGCTTCAGCGCTTGCAGTATATACTTTTCCACACTCGAAACAGACACGCCCATTTCTCGGGCGATATCATTGTAGGACAGGCCATTTTTGCGATGCAGCAAAAATGCCTGTTTCGTCTTGAAGGGTAATTCATCCACCGCGCTATAGATGGCGTCGAGCTTTTCCCGGGCGCTGATGATCTGCTCTGGCGAAGCGGCGATGGCGTTAATGTCGAGCGGCTCGCCATCGACAGCGAGATTTTTCTCCGCCTTGAGAAAGCGAAAGTGCAAATTTTTGCGGCGCAGCTGGTCAATGGCGAGATTGCTGGCGACCTGAAACAGGAAAGCGCGGGCATTATCGAGCTGTTCAGGTTGCTCCATTCGGTGAATGCGCAAAAAGGCATCCTGGGCGATCTCTGCAGCATCTTCCGGGCTGTCCAGCTTGCGTGCGAGAAACTTCTCCAGGCGTGTGCCATGCAGTGCCACCAGTTCGGCCACAAATTGGTCTTTATCTATTGCCACGTATAGTCAACATCTCGTCAATCGGAGCGCCTCTAGAATAGCACTCGCGAGCGGATTGTCCCGTCAATTGCCGCTAATTTACCCAGCGCCAGATCGCTGTATTGTGTATCTACATCCATGACCACGTAGCCGATGGCTTGGTTGGTTTGCAGATATTGAGCGGTAACGTTGAGATTGTTTTCAGAAAACACGCTGTTTATTGCACTCATAATGCCCGGCACGTTATGGTGGATATGCAGCAGACGATGACTGTCTTCGTGGCTTGGCAAGGCGACACCGGGAAAGTTTACGGAGGAAGTGGTGGTGCCATTGTCACTGTAATGCGCAAGTTTTTCTGCAACCTCGCTGCCAATATTTTCCTGTGCTTCGACAGTGCTTCCGCCGATATGAGGCGTTAGCAGGGTGTTGTCAAAGCGGCGTAGTGGCGAAATGAATTCGTCATCATTGGAGCGCGGTTCCACGGGGAAGACGTCTATACCGGCCCCCCCAAGCTTGCCACTTTCCAGTGCGTCGGCCAATGCATCAATATCGACCACGGTTCCCCGTGAGGCATTGATGAGGATGCTGCCATCTGTCATTTGCGCGAGTTGCTGCGCGCCGATCATCAGGTGAGTGTCAGGCGTCTCCGGCACGTGCAAGCTGACGACATCGGAGCTGGACAACAGTTGCTCCAGCGTTGCCACCTGCCTGGAGTTGCCCATGGGCAAGCGGTTGGTTACATCAAAGAAGCGCACTTGCATTCCGAGGCTCTCGGCTATTACACCCAACTGCATACCAATGTTTCCGTAACCGATAATGCCTAACCTCTTGCCGCGAATCTCAAAGGAGTTGGTGGCTGTTTTAAGCCATTCGCCACGGTGCGCCGCCGCGTTTTTTTCAGCAATCCCACGCAGCAACAAAACAGCCTCTGCGATGACTAATTCCGCCACACTGCGCGTATTTGAGAAAGGCGCATTGAACACAACAATTCCACGATCGGTGGCGGCCTTGAGGTCTATTTGGTTAGTGCCTATGCAGAAGCAACCCACGGCAATTAACTTTTTTGCTGATGCCAATACGTCGTCTGTGAGCTGGGTGCGAGAGCGTATGCCGACAAAATGTGCGTTGCCAATAGCGGCCTTGAGTTCTTCTGGCGGTAGGGCTTTTTTGTGCTGTTCAATATTGGTGTAGCCCGCATTATTAAGGGTTTCGATGGCGGAGGAGTGCACACCCTCCAGCAGTAGAAACTTGATTTTGCTTTTTTCCAGGGAGGTTTTGTGAAGAAAGGGAGCCATTGCGCTAAGTCCGTTACAAATGTGGTCGGGCTGAGATTCAGAGGGCGCGTATGTTAACATACGCGCCCTGGAAATCCGCGCACTGTGAAAATTACCTGAGGACATTCGTTTGCCTACAACAGTCACCTCTTCCCTCCTGCAAGAGCTCTGCTCGATAGTGGGTGAAAATCGCGTTCGTACCGATGATGATGCCCTGCTTCAATATGGAACTGACTGGACCACTGCATACCAGCCCAGACCTTGCGCAATAATTTTTCCGGGTTGCATCGAAGAGGTTCAGGCTATCGTTGCTCTGGCCAGGCGCGAAAAACTGGCTATTGTGCCCTCCGGTGGCCGCACTGGCTTGAGCGGTGGTGCGGTGGCGACTAACGGCGAACTGGTGTTGGCGCTGGATCGTATGAACACCATCCAGGACTTTAACCCGGTTGATAGAACCGTTAGCTGTGGGGCGGGTGTGATTACCGGGCAACTGCAGCAATTTGCCGAGCAGCAAGGCCTTTTTTATCCGGTAGATTTCGCGTCCAGTGGTTCGAGCCAAGTTGGGGGAAATATCTCCACCAATGCCGGAGGCATCAAAGTTATTCGCCATGGCATGACGCGGGAGTGGGTTGCTGGGCTGAAGGTTGTGACCGGTACCGGAGAATTGTTGGATCTGAACCGTGGTCTGGTAAAAAACAACGCAGGCTACGACCTTCGGCAGCTGGTGATAGGGGCTGAAGGCACGCTTGGAGTCGTGGTGGAAGCGACAATGCGCCTCAGTCGGCCGCCAAAAGAGCTGGCGGTGTTGGTTCTGGGTGTGCCGGATATGGCCGCTATCATGGAAGTATTGTCGGTCTACCAGGGCGCGATGGATTTAAGTGCCTTCGAGTTCTTTTCAGAGCTCGCCTTGCAAAAAGTTGTAGAGCACCAGGGCTTGCAGCGTCCCTTCGAAACGCCTACGGATTACTATGCGTTGATAGAAATAGAACTATCCGGTGAGGCTGACATGGACGCTGCCATGGCCCTGTTTGAGCAGTGCGTTGAAGCGGGTTGGGTGCTCGATGGGGTAGTGAGCGCGAGCATTGCCCAAGCCACAGCATTGTGGCGCCTGCGTGAGGATATCTCGGAAACTATATCCCGCTGGACACCCTATAAGAATGATATTTCCACGTTGATTTCAAGAGTTCCTGCTTTTTTGCTGGAAGTTGAGGCAGTGGTGAATGAGCATTACCCCGATTTTGAAATTATCTGGTTTGGGCACATTGGCGATGGCAACCTGCACCTCAATGTACTTAAACCAGATCAACTATCTATGGCTGAGTTTCAGTCGCGCTGCTCAGAAGTGAGCCGCTGGGTGTTCGAGATTGTGCAGCGCTTTGGCGGAAGCATTGCGGCCGAACACGGAGTGGGTTTGTTGAAGAAAGACTATCTGCACTACAGTCGATCTGACCTTGAAGTACAAATTATGAAGCATATTAAGCAGGCTTTTGACCCGGCGGGAATTATGAACCCGGGTAAGATTTTCGACCAGTAATATTGAGGCATTGCGCCCCCCGATAACGAGCTGTCGCTGCCCTAGTGTGGCAAATTCATGTAGATATGTTCAATGCCGTCTTCCATGTAGGGCTCTCCCTCCGTAACGAAACCCAGGCTGGTATAAAATTTCTGCAGATAGGCCTGCGCACCGATTCTGATATCGCTTTCGGGCCATACTCGCAGGTTGTAGGTAATGCCGCGTTCGACCAGCTCCCGACCCAGGTTTTCCCCCCGGGCTGCGGATGCCGCTACGATTCTTCCCAGTGAACTCTGCGTGTAGGCGAGCCCCGGCGGCAGGCAGCGCAGCCCCGCCAGTAGTGTTTCACCTTGCCAGCACAGGATGTGTATGGACTCCTGGTCCAGCCCATCGAGGTCCATGTAGACACAATTTTGCTCTACAACGAAAACTTCCTGCCGCAGTTGCAGCATGGTGTAGAGCTGGTGATTGCTGAGGTCTTCAAAAGCGTAGGTTTTCCAGGTAATCAATGCTGGTGGCCTCCTGGGCCATGGGCATGACCATGAGCGACTTCCTCTTCGCTTGCCGCCCTGACCTGGTCTATTTCTATTTCGAAGTGGACGGTTTTCCCCGCCAGCGGATGATTGGTATCCACCTCGGCACTGTGTCGCCCCGCCTTGATTATAGTGACGGAGCGCATGCCTTCGCTGGTCTTGAGCTGCGCCAACATACCGGGTTTCGGCCTTTGCTTGCCCTTGCTTTGAAGCACCAGGTGTTTCATGGGTACGCGCTGTACATTTCCAGGGTCGCGCAGGCCATAGGCTTCATGTGGAGCAAGGCTTACGTTCACGGCATCTCCGGCGGATTTGCCCTCCAGTACTGTTTCAAGACCGGCAATAATATTGGATGTTCCGTGCAGATAGGTTGTGGGCTCTGACTTGTGGGAGTTCTCAACCTCGATCCTGGGCTGGTCTTCTTCGCCTTCATACAAGCTATAATGGAAGGAGACAACGGTGTTTGGTGTAATTTTCATGGGTGCCTTCACTGGGTTTTGCGAGCATGTGATAGTAAATGTAAGTGAATTAAAGTGGTAGTACTGCGCAGCTGATTTATAAATTTTTGTATAGGCGTTCTCCCCAACAGCAATAGTTGCTAATATGCAGTACTTACATTCTGGGACTCGCCAATGCTGGCAAATACGGAACCAACGCAAGACTATTCGATTATAGACCGGCAGTTCAAAATGCTGGTGGCAGCTCTATTGGACGCGGTTAACATTCCACCCATCCCCATGGACGTGGCAGTTACCCGCGAGGGCAATTTCCGTGGTTTTGACGGCGGTAAGTTTTATCTGGTTAAAAGTGGCTGTATCAGTGTCCGCTATCATGGAAAAACCGTTTATGTCATGCATCCCGGCGATATCCTGTTGCCCGATATTACTGGCACTGCAGACGCCGACGTCGCCGTGTTTTATGGCAGTGATACAGGCGCTACGCTTGAAAGCTATTCTGCTCTGGAGTTTATGGGACGAGTCTTCTCTGAACCCACGGCGATTAAAATATGGACTCGCCTTCTTATAACTTATGCCGGATTGATGCTGCGTATTACAGCCAGTCTGTCTCACGAAGATAGCCAGGCAACCCCCGGATTTGAGGAGTATGAACCCGGAGAGTTGATTATCAAGCAGGGTGAGCGGGCAGCCTACGTTTTCAACCTCTCTTCGGGTGTTGCCGAGGTACTGGTAGATGACGTCACCGTGGGGCGCGTCGGTGAGGGTGAAATTTTTGGTGCCATGGCTGCCCTAACGCATGCCGACCGCAGTGCTACCGTCCGTGCCAAGACCCATTGTTCAGTGGTTAAGGTGCCCAAGGAACAATTTACTGAGCTGATAAAGAGTAATCCTGCCACCATCCACAGTTTGTTGATTGATATGGCGAATTCTATCGTCAATCTCAATGCGCAATTAGTAGGCCTTCGCGGTAATCACACACAAAAATGAGCGATATTCTGGAAATTGATCAAGACGGCGTAGAGCAGGTCTCGTTGAGGGCCTATGCTGAAAAGGCCTACCTGGATTATTCCATGTACGTCATTCTCGACCGTGCGCTGCCTCACGTGGGCGATGGTCTAAAGCCTGTGCAGCGGCGCATTATCTATGCGATGAGTGAGCTTGGGCTGAAATCTACAGCCAAGTTCAAAAAGTCGGCGCGCACGGTTGGTGATGTGATTGGTAAGTTTCACCCTCATGGTGACAGTGCTGCCTATGAGGCCATGGTGCTCATGGCCCAGAACTTCAGTTACCGCTACCCACTGGTAGATGGTCAGGGCAACTGGGGCTCGCCTGATGACCCCAAATCATTTGCGGCAATGCGCTACACCGAATCGCGCCTCACTTTCTATGCGCAGTCCTTATTGGAAGAGTTGGGCCAGGGTACTGTAAATTGGACTGCCAACTTTGACGGCACCATGGATGAACCTTCTGTGCTGCCAGCGCAGGTGCCCAATTTGCTGCTCAATGGCACCACGGGCATCGCTGTTGGTATGGCCACCGATGTGCCGCCACACAATTTGCGCGAAGTGGTTTCCGCAACAATTCGGCTACTTGAGTCGCCCAAGTCAACCACTGCAGAATTGTGTGAGCATGTTTTGGGTCCGGATTACCCAACCGATGCAGAAATTATTACGCCTCGTGAAGATATTTTGGCTATGTATGAAACAGGCCGCGGCTCCATGCGCATGCGCGCAGTGTGGGAGCGTGAGGGGCCGGATATAGTCGTCAGTGCGCTTCCACATCAGGTTTCCGGCGCCAAGGTATTGGAGCAAATTGCGGCGCAAATGCAGGCCAAAAAGCTACCCATGGTGGCGGACTTACGCGATGAGTCAGATCACGAAAACCCTACACGACTGGTCATTATGCCGCGCTCAAATCGAGTGGATATCGATGCGATAATGAGCCACTTGTTTGCCTCAACAGATCTGGAGCGCAGCTACAGAGTCAATCTCAATGTTATTGGGGTAGATGGAAGGCCGGGTGTAAAGGGGCTTGCTCGTATTCTCAAGGAGTGGCTCAGCTTTCGCACTGAGACGGTCACGCGCCGACTGCAATATCGTTTGGAGCGAGTACTGAATCGCCTTCACCTGTTGGACGGCTATCTCATCGCGTTTTTGAATATTGATGAAGTTATTCACATTATTCGCACGGAAGATAAACCCAAGCCGGTATTAATGGCTCATTTTAAGCTCACTGACTTGCAGGCCGAGGCAGTGCTTGAGTTGAAATTGCGTCATCTGGCGAAGCTCGAAGAAGTGAAAATTCGGGCTGAGCAGGAAGCACTGGCCACCGAGCGCGATGGTCTGGAGACGACTCTGGGTAGCGCGGCAAGGCTTAAGACACTAATAAAGAAAGAATTGCTGGCTGCGGCAGAACAATATGGCGACGATCGCCGCTCTCCTTTAGTGGCGCGTGACGATGCCAAGGCCTTCAGCGAAACCGACTTGATGTCGGCAGACCCGATTACCGTGGTCATGTCGGAAAAGGGCTGGATTCGTGGTGCCAAGGGGCACGACATCGATCCGACCACGTTAAGTTATAAGTCTGGGGACGGCTTCAAGATGTCCGTTTGCGGTCGCAGTAATCAGCCGGCAGTTTTGCTCGATTCTACGGGCCGTTCTTACACTATCTCAACGCATAATTTACCCTCGGCCCGGGGCCAGGGTGAGCCTGTTACAGGCCGTATAAATCCCCCGTCTGGCGCCACCTTCGAAGGCCTGATGATGGGCGATGAAGGCCAGCTGTACCTGCTCGCGAGCGATGCAGGCTATGGTTTTGTGGCAAAATTGAGCGACTTGCAATCTAAAAACCGCGCTGGCAAAGCTGCTCTCTCCCTGCCCAAGGGCAGCGAAGTATTGCAGCCCGCCTGCATCGAAACTGTGGCAGGAGCTTGGGTTGCGGCGGTGTCCAATGAAGGGCGTATGTTGGTGTTTCCTCTAGCTGACTTGCCACAATTGGCCAGGGGCAAGGGCAATAAAATCATCGGCATTCCATCTGCCAGAGTGCAGAGTCGTGAAGAGTATGTTGTGGCTGTTCAGGTGCTGTCAGAAAAGGGCGTACTGGTAGTATCGGCAGGTAAGCGTTATCTAAAGCTCAAGTTTTCTGAGCTGGAGCACTATCGCGGTGAACGTGGCCGGCGCGGAAATAAACTTCCCAGGGGATTTCAGAAAGTAGAGCGGATGCAATTAGAAGTCAGCTAGTGCTGGTGAGGCGTTTCCAGATCAGGCGAAACTGTCGCTCCAGCAGATCTTTGTAGGGCCCTTCAAAGCCAGTCAGCATGGCATAGTCACGCAACTCAGTTTCCTCGCACTCCAGTCTCCCGGCAATATCGATATCCTCACAAACAACCGGAGCCAGCAAAATCTTCGGTGGCTTGCTCGCACACAAGGTTTGCAGTTCGTCAATAGTATGCTGCATATACAGTCCCGGATAGATATCAGTAGCGTCGCCAATACCCAGTTCGCTCTGCGAAACTGCCATTGAGATCGAGATGGACAGGGATATTTGTTTTTCCAGTTCGGTGCAGACGCTGTGCACCAGCCAGCCACAGGACGCCGCCCTGAAAGAGGGGCTGCCCGCAGTAGAGTTGCCATTAAAATAGATGACGATGCCGAATTGGCGCAGAACCTGAATCTCTCCACCATAGAAGCCCGCTGACGCATACAAAACCTGGTGAATTCGATTGATGTAACGGTGCAGAGACTGTTGGTCCAGTGTGTCTACATAATCCATAAGGCTGGATAGATGCAGATAGAGTACCGCGGTGGTCTGGTAGTTTTCATCGCGCTGAACAACGTTTCCCCGACTGCGCAGCAAGTCCATGGGCAGTGCCGCTATGCATTGCTCGAGTAAGTCGAGCTCATTAGCAGGCATTGGCTGATCTGGAGTATCTTCACTGGTGCTAACCGCTTTTGCGAGTTTGATTATGCGATGAGCCATACGCTGACCCAATTGTCTGCTTGCGCCATAAGCGGCCAGACTGAGTAAAATACATAAACCTACCAGTGACAGAACCAGGCTGACATAAGAGGATTTCGCATTGTCAGCGTTGAGCGTAACCAGTACTTCACCGGCAATATCGTTATCGATGCGCACGGGTGCTGCATATTGTCCAAGATTTTTTGCTGTAGTTTCACCGGCCTGCCCCAACTCCTTACCTTCAACATCAAAAATTTCTACTTTCTCGGCAGACGAGATGGTCACAAAATGCTGTAAAGAGGCGCTGATGCTTAACAGGTCGCCGGTCTCCAGGGCAGTGCCTATCCGGCTGGCGAGCAGTCGAGCCAGGGCAGTGCCGTACTCTTCCTGCTGCGACAATTGCATATGCCGACTGGAAATGGCGCTCAATGTCACCAGTGCCAGGCCTATAAGTAGACAGAGCCCGGCTGAAATTAGAGCCAGACGCTGAGCGAGGTTTGTACTGGAGCCCAGTGTCTTCACGCGCGAGCCGTTTCCTGTGTTATTGAGTGGTGCCCAGTATAAACCAGTGATGCGGCCCTGTCTGACAAACCATGGCGAGTGCAATTTATCCTGCGCTTTCGTGGTGCCAGCAGGTAGAATAGTCCCTTGTTATATTTCAGGAAACAAAAGTGAACGATATTTTGCTGATTACTATCTCTGGGGAAGACCAGAGCGGGCTGACAGCAAATATTGCAGGCATTTTGGCGGCCCACGATATCAATGTTCTGGACATTGGGCAGGCTGTTATTCACGACACCCTCTCCCTTGGCGTACTTGTGGAGGTGCCATCCAAGGCACATCGCTCTCGTGTGGTAGAGGCTATCGAGGCGTGTGTGGCCAATTGTGGCCTGCGTGTTCGTTGCAGCGACGTTTCTGCGACAAGCTACGAGCATTGGGTGGATGCTCAGGGCCGGGCGCGATACATCATTACCTTACTGGCGCGAAAAATAACAGCAGATCAGCTTGCGCGGGTAACCGGTGTTGTCGCAAGGCATCAGCTTAATATTGATAGCATCCAGCGACTTTCCGGTCGTATCCCTCTGGGGGAACTGCCGGCTCTGAGTAAAGCTTGTGTTGAGTTTTCCGTGCGTGGAGCCCTCGCCAATTCGGATGCCTTTCGCAAAGAGCTGCTGGAGGTGACCAGTGCATTGGATGTGGATCTGGCTTTTCAGCAGGACACCATGTATCGCCGCAATCGCCGTTTGGTTGTTTTTGATATGGATTCAACGCTGATAGAGGCCGAGGTGATTGACGAACTGGCTAAAGAGGCAGGGGTTGGCGAGCAGGTGAGTGCCATTACCGAACGCGCGATGCGCGGAGAACTCGATTTCTCTGAGAGTTTCAGGGCCCGGGTCGCTCTGTTGAAAGGACTGGACGAAGCTGCTTTGGACAAAGTTGCAAAGAAACTCAAAGTTTCAGAAGGCGCCGAACACCTGATAAGTACCTTGGCCAAGCTGGGTTACAAAACGGCTATCCTGTCGGGGGGGTTTACCTATTTTGCTCGTCATCTGCAGGAAAAACTGGGCATCGACTACATTTTCGCTAATGATTTGGACATTGAGAATGGCCTGGTGACGGGGAAAGTGACAGGAGATATTGTCGATGGCGCACGTAAGGCGTTGTTGTTACGGCAACTTGCCGATGAGCAGGGTATCGACCTGGAGCAGGTTATCGCTGTGGGTGATGGCGCTAACGACCTGCCCATGTTGAGTGTTGCTGGTTTGGGTGTTGCCTTCCGTGCAAAGCCCTTGGTGAAGCAACATGCGGAGCAATCTATTTCTACCTTAGGTCTGGATGCAATTCTTTATCTGCTGGGAATTGGCGACCGACACCTGAACGATTTCTAGATCTTGTCCCACAGAGAGTCAAAAACTGAAGGTAGCTGATTAAGCTTGTCTTCGGCGACAATTCCTTCGACCTGCTTAATGTAGCGAAAATCGAACTGGGTAAAATTCTCGGTAGTAGAAGTTTGACGCTGTAGTTGAATCAGAAACTCTTCACCTCCGCTTACCAGAATAACTTTTTGGCGCTCTCTAAAACCTGCGTGTGGAGTAATCAATGTGTGTGGTTGGCCTACGAGCTTAATTTCGGGCAGGAGCAGTACGCGTCGTAGCGACGCCTCTTTACCCGTTACTTTTTGTACCCGGGCACCATAGGGCATAGCGCTGGGGCTTAGAAGCTCCACGCCGATTAATGTCTTGGCTTGCTCCAATTGGCTTACCCAACGGATGACTGCAATTATCCATTCGCTACGGCCGCCCTCACGTACACCAACGATATCACCGGCCCTCATTCGGGCGGGTAATTCAGCGAACCATTCCAGACAGTAGCCACCTGGGCTGGAATTTGTCATGTGCACTGGATATATCGGGTAGCGCTCTTCTGCAGTTTGCTCTTGCGTCTCGTCGCCCACCAATGCCGACAGCGCCGGGTCGTCCAGAGCTTGGCCGTGGTGCTCATGTTTTTCATCCGACATGTGCTCTTCGTGAGGATTGGCTTGCTCCCATCCGTCTCGATTGTCGCGCTTGTCCAGAAAGCGGTTTGCGACCGCACGCATCGCCACAGAGGGCACATAGTTTGCGCCGTGAACCACCTGCTCAAATGTTTTTTTACCGGCAATGTGATAGTGGATGCTGGACAGTCCCACGCTCAGGCCTAGCATCTCTCCGGATAGGGTTCGCTTAAAATTCCGGGTGCTCATGGAGCCCAGTGAGTTTCTCAGGTGGTCCAGCATATTGGCTGGCAGGCTAGTGTCTTTGTCGAACACAATGGGCACATTTCTATGCTTTTTCCCCTCAGCCTGCTTCAGACTCTCGAGTTTTGCTACCAGAGCTTCTGTATTAATCAGGCGGCACTGTGCATCGTCGTTAGGGGGGTATAAGGAAGCATATACCGCAGGCTGGTCACTTCCGAGGTCGACTCGAAACAGCCCGCTTCCACTGTTACATTTTTGAATTTTCACATGCCCGGCCCATTCGTGAAGCCCGCGATATACAGCAGCAAGATCGCTTTGGCGAAGCTGATTTGGTTTGCAACAACCGAGCAACAATGCCTGCAGGTAGGCCGTTGAGATTGTGCCATTACCTTGCAGCTTATCTTCTACGGGCAGCTCGGCAAGCTGCTGCTGGTCAGCCAAAGTATAGAGCTGGTTTATTTCCAACCACAAATAGGCCGGGATGGCCTGCTGAAGTTGAAACGTTTGCAGTATCTTTTTGCCGGCAAACCCCAGGGCGCGATAAACGGATTCGCAGACCAAGCGGGCAGGGTTGACCTGGTGGATGTTGTCGCGTTGCTGCAGCGTATGCACCGCCACAATAATGTAGGCGGTAGTGGCCAGGCTGTAGAGTGCGTCTGCCAGCTCGGCTATTTGGCGGGGTTCCTCTGGCATGACAAGGGCCTGGTTGAGGAAACGACGAGACATCGTGGACAAAGCGACATGTAAGCTGGGTCGAAGTGCCTCCATGATATTGAAGCGCACGTCTGGGGCCATATCAACCCGGTTTAATTCAGCCAGGGCGCTGCTAAGATTTTGTACGACAAGCCTGGTGTTGGCTATCGGCAGGTTTTGCGCCCAGACTTGTGCCTCGTCGGCTGTGGCATGGAAGATCGTACATTCGGCCAAGTCTTGCCGCGGGACTCTAAGTTTGATTGGCGTGTGGTCATTCATAGTGCTAATGCTACCTGCTCTCTTAATGATGGCACTCTTATGCCAAGGATATCGTACTTGAGGGTATCTGTCTCGATTCTGAGTTGCTGCCATAGTCTGACATTAGTACTTTGCCTGATGTATCATGGACTTTACATTTTGACTAATTAATTCGGGAACTTCATGGCAACCTATTCGACGAACGATCTGCGATCTGGCTTAAAAGTTATGCTTGATGGCGACCCCTGCAGCATTGTAGCCAACGAGCTGGTAAAGCCGGGTAAAGGTCAGGCATTTGCCCGGGTAAAACTGCGCAACCTCAAGTCGGGGCGGGTCTGGGAGCGCACGTTCAAGTCGGGGGAGTCTCTGGAGGCCGCTGACGTAATGGAGCAGGATCTGGAATATTCCTATACCGATGGTGAGTTCTGGTATTTCATGGACCCGGATACCTATGAGCAATATCCCGCCGATGCCAGTGCCGTGGGCGATACACATCTATGGCTTAAAGAACAAGATCGGTGTGAGGTTACGTTATATAACGGTGCGCCGCTGTCTGTTGCGCCTCCTAATTTTGTCGAATTGGAAATTGCGGAGACCGACCCGGGCCTGAAAGGCGATACCGCGAATGGCGGTAGCAAACCGGCTACTCTGAGCACCGGCGCTGTTGTGAGGGTTCCGCTCTTTCTTGGCGAGGGGGAGGTCATTCGAGTTGATACCCGCAGTGGCGATTATGTGAGTCGCGCCTCCAAGTCCTGACGACTGTGTGCTGGCAGCCTGGGGCCTCAAGAGAGGCAATTGCGGAGCGCGCGGCGCTACTGGGCAAAATCCGCCAGTTTTTTCACGGGCGCAATGTATTGGAAGTGGAGACACCCCTGCTGTGCAGCGCTGGCATCACCGACCCGTCCATCGAACCACTAATAGTTGAGCAAGGCACCTCCGCGCATGCTCCTCGGTATCTGCAAACCTCGCCGGAATATGCCATGAAGCGGTTGCTGGCCGCGGGATCGGGTTGCATATATCAAATAGCCAAAGCGTTTCGGGATGGCGAGGTCGGCTCCCGCCACAACCCTGAATTTACTCTTCTGGAATGGTACAGACTTGGATATGACCACCACCAGCTGATGGCTGAAGTAGCAGAACTTGCCTGCTTCTGCATCGGTGAGCGAGCGTGGCAAAAGTTCAGCTATCGCGAGTTGTTTATGCGCTTCCTCAAGCTGGATCCCTTTACGGCCTCCATCGAACAACTGAGTGAAACAGCCAAAGCGCATATCGATTTGAATTTTGATTCCGACGAACGTGATTTGTGGTTGGACTTACTGATGAGTCACCTCATAGAGCCCCAATTGCTTGGTTTTGGCCTATGCTTTGTGTATGACTATCCCGCCTCGCAGGCAGCCTTGTCACGCGTGGTGCAAAGCGATGGTGTCGACGTTGGCCAACGCTTCGAGTTGTATCTGGATGGCATGGAGTTAGGCAATGGTTACTGCGAGCTTACTAACCCTGATGAACAGGCCCGACGTTTTTCGGTAGATAATGAAAAGCGACGGCGGTTGGGGCTTGCGCAAAGGCCTGTGGACACCAAGTTGCTGGCGGCAATGGAACATGGGCTGCCTGAGTGTAGTGGCGTCGCTGTGGGTGTGGACAGGTTGTTGATGTGCCTCAGCGGGAGCACGGACATTACAGATGTGCTTGCCTTCGACTGGGAGAGAAGTTAGGGCGCCCCGGGCTTGCTGTCCAACACGGCAGGGCCATATCCGCGTACAAACTCCTGAGGCATTCTGCGCGGCCGACCTGTGCTCAATTCTATACAAACAAACTGTACGCACCCGCGAAATAAGGTTGCGCTATCCTCAACCCGTACGACTTGGAAGAGGCGCTTCATGGAGAGTTTTTTATCCCATTCGACGATCCAGGTTGCAAGGCGAACTTCTTGCCCTTGATGTGAGGCGCACAAGTAATTGTATTCGGCATGGGTTATGGCCATGGCCCGGTCGAGGGTGCGATAGGCGTCCAGATGCAACCCCAGGGAGTTAGAATGTGCCCACGCCACCTGTTCGCACCACTTCACATAGACTGTGTTATTGGTGTGATTCAGAGCGTCGATATCTTCCGGGTTCACTGTTGTCTGAATTGTAAAAGGCCGGGGGTGGTCCCAGACGGACGCATCAATTGACATTAGCCCGCTACTACCGTTTCGGGCTCAACTTCCAGTGGCTTCTGGGCAATATTATAGAATCCATAAATGACCGCGACAATGGGGCACAGAAGATTGAAAAAGGCGAAGGGTGCATAGCTGAATGTCGCCACACCGAGGGTGGCTGACATATATGCACCGCAAGTATTCCAGGGGATTAACGCAGAGGTAAGCGTGGCAGAGTCTTCCAGGGTGCGAGACAGATTCAATCGTGACAGACCGTGCCGCTCGTATTCGTCCTTGTACATCCGTCCGGGCAGTGCGACTGCAATAAACTGGTCTGCCGCGAGTATATTGGTGCCGATGCATGTCGCCACGGTGGTCAGTACCAGCGAGCCGGTGCTGGTGACACCCTTGAGGGCAAGTTTTAGAAGGAAGGTGAGAATGCCTGTGTGCTCCAGCACGCCGCCAAACCCCAGGGCCATCATAATTAACCACACAGTGTTAAGCATGCTACTCATCCCGCCCTTGCTCAACAGGGCATCGAGAAACTCGTTGCCGCTGTTGGATGTGTAGCCGTGAAACAAGCTGATCCAGATGCCCTTTAGCATGACAAACGGTGTGCTTAGGCCCTGTGTATCTCCGGCGAGCTTTGCCACGGTGTCGGGCTGGAACAGCAGCGCCAGGACAGCGCCGGCTAATGCGCTGACAACGATTGCGGGATATGCGGGAAATTTTTTGTAGACCAGTCCAAGCATTAACAGCAGTGGCAGAAGCAGGTGAATACCAATATTGAACTCGGATTGCAGACCACCTTTCAGCGCTTCAATTTCTGTTGGCGTGGCGCCACCCGAGCCGCCGATAATCAGGAAAATAATGAGCGCTATAGTAAAACTTGGAATCGTGGTCCAAAGCATATGACGAATGTGGTCAAACAAGTCGACGCCGGCGGAAGCCGATGCCAGATTGGTGGTGTCTGACATGGGAGAGAGTTTGTCGCCAAAGTAGGCGCCTGAAATAATGGCTCCTGCGGTGATGGCCGGTGATAAATCGAAACTTCCGGCAATGCCCATCAAGCCGATACCTAAGGTTCCCGCTACAGTCCAGGAGCTGCCTATGCTGACGGCGACAATCGCGCAAATCATGGCACTGGCGGCGTAGAAGATACTGGGATTGAGAATCTGAACACCGTAGTAAATCATTGCCGGTACGGTGCCGGAGAGAATCCACGTGCCTATCAGCATGCCCACTGCGAGCAAAATGAGGGTTGGCCCAAGGCCAATGGCAATGCCGCTGATTATGCCCTCCTGTGCTTTCTTCCAGGGCACGCCTACTTTGCGACCAACCAAGGCGGCAACACAGGTGGCCATGACCAGCGCGATTTGATTAGCACCATAGGACGAATCGGAGCCGAACAGATACACCGAACAAGCCAATAAGGAAACCAAAAACACTATCGGTGTTAGGGCCAGAGGGAGCGTTAACTCCTGTTTGTTACGAGTAGTGTGACTCAAGGCGTGGTTACTCTCACAGTTTTATAATTATAATTTAGCCCCACATCGAGACATCAGCTTGGGGCTGTTGTTGCCAGAATCTAGAATGCCTTAAAAGTCGATGCCGGTACAGCGCGTGGGGGGCAGAAATTGTGCCTGCCCATATAGGCGCTGTCGCTTGCATGGCGTAATATATTGGCTACTTTTTTAGCGTTAAAGAATACGGGTTTTCGAAAAATGCGATTAGGTAAAAATTTGGGGTGGTGGTTTATTTCCGTGGTCTGCTTTTTGCTCTCGGCATGCCTAAGTCAGGTTTCTAATACGGCAACGGTAGCAGTACGAGAAACCGGCGGCGAAACCGAGAGCGTGTCGTCCGTTATTTGGGTAAAAACACTGGTAAGAGGGCTGAGCCAGCCCTGGGGTATGGATTTTTTACCGGACGGAAACATCCTGGTTACCGAAAAACCTGGGGGATTGAAACGCATCACTACAAACAACTACGCGATGCAGGATATAAAAGGCCTGCCGGAAACGGCAGACGCGGGGCAGGGTGGCCTGTTGGACATTCTGGTGCACCCCAATTTCGCCAGCAATGGCTTGATCTACCTAAGTTATACGGTCGAGGAAAAGCAGCTTTACAGTACGCGGGTTATGAGAGCGAAGCTTGAAAATAACCAACTGGTGGACAAACAGGTGCTATTTACCGCACAGCCCTTTTATCAAGAGCGTCGGCATTTTGGCTCCCGATTACTTCTAGATGAGGGTTATTTGTATATTACCGTGGGTGACAGGGGCCACCGTGATCTGGCTCAGAGTCTACAGACTCACAATGGAAAGGTAATCCGTTTGCGAGAAAATGGAACAGTACCAGAAGACAATCCCTTTGTAGCCAGAGTTGGCGCGCAACCAGAAATTTGGACCTACGGGCATCGCAACCCTCAGGGCATTGCCCGCAATCCGCTGACGGGCGCTATCTGGGTGTCGGAACATGGTCCGCAGGGAGGAGATGAAATTAATGAGCTTCACCGCGCTGCCAATTATGGGTGGCCGTTGGTTACTTACGGAGAGGAGTACGGCGGCGGAAAAATTGGCATTGGCGCGCAGCTTGCTGGAACTGTGCAGCCTTTGACCTATTATGTGCCCTCTATCGGGACCGGCGGCATGGATTTCTATGTGGGTGATAAGTACTCATTCTGGCAAAATTCACTGCTGGTCTCGGGCCTGCACAGCTCCCAAATAAGTCGAGTGGCGCTGAAGGGCGACGGCATCGAGCAGAAAACCAGATTGCAGATGGACATGCGGGTGCGAGATTTACAAGTGGGGCCAGATGGTTTCATTTACGCCTTGGCAGATGGTTCGCGTTTGGTACGTCTTGAAACCGAAAAACCGTGAATAAACGCCTTAGCGCTGATAGACAAGCTCTCTTTTTTGGGCTCACAGCGGTGCTGTTATGGTCGACCGTCGCCACTGCGTTCAAACTTGCTCTGCGCGAGATGGACGTATTCCAACTGCTGTTCTATGCGGTATGCAGTTCTGCCGGGATTTTGCTTTTGCTTGTGTGGCGCCAGAACAAACTGCCCCTGATACTGGAATATTTTAAGCGACACACTGCCTATTTTCTTTCTATGGGGTTGCTCAATCCGCTGGTTTATTATCTGGTGTTGTTGAGGGCTTATGATCTGCTCCCGGCGCAACAGGCGCAGTCCATTAATTACACTTGGGCGATTACGCTTGCTCTGATGGCTGTGCCATTGCTGGGTCAGAAGTTGTCTGCCAAAGATTTAGCCGCTGCGGTGCTCGGTTACAGTGGTGTAGTGGTTATCGCCACACAGGGAAGATTCCTGGATATGCAGTTCGACAGCCTGGAGGGTGTGATATTTGCTTTGCTCAGCACGTTTTTGTGGGCTTTGTATTGGATTTTGAACACAGGAAATAAACGAGACCCCGTAGTCGCTTTGTGCGTGAACTTCATTGTGGCGATGCCATTTGCTTTTATTTTGTGCATGGGGTTCTCCGATTTGGCATTACCTGGTTGGCAAGCTCTGGCTTCGGCTGTGTATGTAGGTTTGTTTGAGATGGGAATTACCTTTGCCCTTTGGTCTACCGCGCTGCGCTTGTCCAGCAGTGTCGCCAGGATGGGTAACCTGATATTTTTGTCCCCTATCCTTTCTCTTGTGTTTATTGCGACCATTCTGGGAGAAGTTATCCATCCGGCAACCCTTATAGGCTTAGCCCTTATCATCCCGGGTGTGCTGCTACAACAGATGCCGCGCCCCACTGTGAAGGCTCGGGGTTAAGCTTGTGGGTCGGGTTAGCTCTGCCGAGGTGCCCGCGCAACTGCACGAACACTACTATCTGCACAACTTTTTATCGCTTTGCGCAAGCGTCGAGAAGCAGTATGACGACTTCCTCAGTGATCAGGAGTGCGATTTTCTCAGATGCTTTTATGCTTTAGATCGCGCTGCTCAATGCCTTTATGTCCGATTGATATCCCGTGTAGGTCCATGGTTTCGTCTGCACAAATTAAACTATCCCGAGATAGGCGAGCTGGCCAAGCCCATGCAGAGGCTTGTAAAAGAGGGACTTGTGGTGGAGGCCAGTGGTTTGTGCGTTGACGAATTGGGTCGACTGTTTACACGACAAGAGTTACATCGCGCATACGGCACGTTGCTTTCGGGGCCGCGATCGACAAGCAAGGCCGGCCTGATTGAATCCATTGAGCAGTTACCCATGGATGAGATGCAACACTTGAAGCAGGTAACCGAGACGGTGGGGGATGAGTTGAGGGCGCCTGTTTGTGTGGACCGGGTTGAGCTTCTACAGCTGCTTTTTTTTGGCAATCGGCATCAGGGGCTGACAGATTTTGTTCTCAGTGATCTGGGCCTGGCGCGGCATTACCCTTACCCGTTAAATCCGCAACATAGACTTTTTTCGTGTAGGCAGGCACTGGAGGAATATCTGGCTTGCTGCGAACTGCAGGATGTTTTCTATCAGTGTCTTGAGGTAGATGACGAGGAAGGCATGGATGGCGTTGCCATGTTGATGCTCGAGTCCGAGACGTGTTTTGCAGTAAATCAGCATCGCTGGCAGCGTGCCTGGAATACTGTTGCAAGAGAGTTGGAGCGGCGCGGTAAACTGGAACTCGCTGTGCAGTTGTATCAACGTAGCGACAGGCATCCGGCGAGGGAGCGACGTGCTCGCATACTGGAGGGTCTTGAAAATTGGAGAGGAGTCGTTGCACTGTGTGAAGATATTCTGGCCGCCCCCTGGTGTGAAGCCGAGCAGGAAGCTGCTACTAAAATACTGGCCAGGGCAAAGCGAAAACTTGGCGCAGGACCAAAGCGTAGAGCACCAGACAAGTTTCAGGAAATCACGATAGTGCTTACTCGGTCGGGTGAACGTGTAGAGCGTGATGCGCAATTGCACTTTCAAGGGCAGTGGCACACGGCGCACTATGTTGAAAATAGCCTGATGAACACGCTGTTTGGTCTGGCTTTCTGGGAGCAGATATTTGCCGATGTCCCCGGGGCTTTCTATAACGCTTATCAGGGTGTTCCCAAGGATATGTATGAGTCCGGATTTGCCGCGCGCAGAGCGCAGGGAATCACACGCAGATTGGATGAGCTGCGCAGCGCAGATTTACACGATGTCTTAATGGATGCCTATAAGCGCTATGAGGGTTATCAGTGCCACTGGACAGATTGGCGTACGGTTGATGAAAACCTGCTCTCCACAGCACTTACAATTATTCCCGCCCGGGATTTGTTTGCCATTTGGGAGCGACTGCTATTTGATCCGGCAGAAAATCGCAGCGGTTTTCCTGATCTCATTGCTTTTGGCGAGCAGGCGGGCGAGTACAGCATGATCGAGGTGAAGGGACCGGGTGATGCGCTGCAAAATAACCAGAAGCGTTGGCTGCGATATTTTACGGAACACGCTATTCCCACTGCGGTCGCCTGGGTGGAGTGGAAAAAGGAACCCGATGATGGCTGACTTCACCGTGAGCGTGCGTGATCTGGCGGAATTTTGTTATCGTAGCGGTGATATTGACCATCGATTTACACCATCGCCCACCGGGGTGCAAGGTACCGAGGGTCATCAGCGTGTGTTTAGCAAACGACCCGACTCTTATATCAGTGAGTATGCGGTTGAATATAATTACAGCGACGGGGAGTGCGAACTGGCGCTGCGCGGCAGAGCCGACGGTTACGACGCCATTGCCGGTGTGGTCGAGGAAATAAAAACCTGCCGGGTCAGCCCCGACTCGATTCCCGAATCGGTTGTGCAGGTACATCTGGCACAGGCCAGACTGTATGCGGCATTAGTCGCCCAGTCAGAGAACCTTGAAAAACTCGACGTACATCTCACCTGGTTCAATATTGACACAGAGCAGGAATGGACGTCGTCCTATACGTACTCAGCCGAGGAAATGGCGGAGTTTCTCAAGCAAGCTCTGAAAAAATACTCGAGCTGGTTGAATAAACTCTTATTGCTGAAAAAATCGCGCGACAAAAGTATTGTCGCAATGGCGTTTCCTTACGGCGACTTCCGGCCGGGGCAGCGGGACATTGCAGAGCTGGTGTATAAATGTGTCGATCAGGGCGGCCAGCTTTTATTAGAGGCACCCACTGGAATTGGAAAAACATCCGCAGTTCTGTTTCCGGCATTGAAGGCTCTGGCCGCAGGCAAACACGAGCGTTTATTATATCTTACTGCAAAGTCGGTAGGCCGCCGTGCTGCAGAACACACACTGGCCCATTTTCGAGAGTCGGGATTTATAGGCGTTGCGCTCAGTCTGACGGCGAAAGACAAAATTTGCTTTTCGCCGGGCAAAGCGTGCCACCGGGATGACTGTCGCTATGCGCAGGATTACTACGACAAGCTTCCCGAGGCGATGGAAGCAGCCATTGACGCGCCCTCCCTGGTTAAAGAAGATGTTGAAGCTCTGGCTAGCCGGTTTGAGCTGTGCCCCTACCAATTGATGCTCGATCTGTTGCCATGGGTGGATATTGTCATTGCGGACCTGCACTATTTTTATAGCTTAACGCCTATATTTTCACAGCTCATTGATGGGGGGGATCAGCGCTGGACAGCCTTGGTCGATGAGGCTCACAACCTCCCCCCTCGCGCCAGAGCGATGTATAGCGCTGATCTAACCAAGGCCGGACTGATGCGGGCAAAGTCTCAACTTGGGAAAAAGGCTAGTAGGCCAGTGCTTCGCAGCCTGGAGAAAATTAATCGGCAGATGCTCGCACTGCAAAACGAGACCTGGCAAGAGTCTGCATTTGAATCTCGAAGAGAACCCTCGGATGCCCTACTGGATACTCTGCAGCGCTTGGTGGCAGAGGTCGGGGGGCAAGTGGCCGAAAATCCGGCATACCTGCATCGGTTGCCGGACCTGAAAGCGTTCTTCTTCGACGTGCTGCAATTTATGCGTGTCGCTGAAAACTGGGGAGAAGACTATCGCTTTGAGATGACACGGCTAGTCCCGGCCGGGAGCGTAGACCGCAGCAAACAGAGTTTGCGCCTCAGGCTCAACTGTCTCGATCCCGCTCGGTTGCTGATGTCACGGCAGAAACAGTTACACGCGCTGAACGTATTTTCTGCCACATTGTCTCCTGTTGATTGGGTTCACGCCGGCCTGGGGCTCAGGAAGGACGCAGTCTGTCGGCGCCTGAACTCACCGTTTAGCGCTGAGCAACTTGAGGTTTCCCTCGCCACCCAGATCGATACGAGATACAAAGCGAGATCGATTTCCCTGCCAGCACTGGCTAAATTGCTAGAACACTGGATTTTGCAAGAAAGCGGAAATTGCATCGTATATTTTCCTTCCTACCGCTATATGGAGGATTGTGTGTCACTGATGCTGGCTAATGGTCTGGAGCAAAGAGGGCTTACCCTTTGGTGGCAGAGCTCGCAGCAGGGCGAGTCTGCGAGGGAAGAATTGTTGAATTTGCTGGAAAGTGCGCGTAATGTTCTCGCATTTTGTATGTTGGGAGGTGTGTTTGGTGAAGGCATAGACCTTCCCGGAGAGCGCCTTAGTGCAGTGGCTGTGGTCGGCGTCGGTCTGCCGCAGATGAATAAAGACACCGAGCAATTGCAAAGCTATTTCGAAGCTCGGCATGGTCAGGGCTTTCGCTACGCTTGTTTATATCCGGGCATGCAAAAAGTTGACCAGGCTCTGGGGCGGGTTATCAGGCGGGGCGTTGACACCGGCCGGGCCCTGTTGGTGGACTCTCGCTATGCGCAGCATGAATACCGGGATTTGCTTCCACCCTGGTGGACTTACCGGGTTTACCCGCACAGCCAGCTTCCCGCGTTGGTCAAATCATTCATCACCTGAATACTCGTCATAATGTCAGCGGTACGATAGCTGTGCTACAGTTACCGGCTGATAAAAACACCGAATTATTATGGGGTAATACATTATTATGCGCATTGCAATTCCCAAGGAGACACATCCGGGAGAAAACCGGGTGCCAATTACCCCCGATGCAGCAAAGAAGCTGTGTCGGATGGGGGCAGAGCTTGTTATAGAGGCAGACATGGGGCTCGGGTCGGGCTTTACTGATGCCCAATACACAGATGTGGGTGCGACGGTATCGAATGACCGCAACACCCTGTTTGGTGAGGCAGACATGCTGTTGCGACTGCGCAAGCCGGAGCTGGCAGAGGTGGCAATGATGAAGTCGGGCTGCATTCACATCAGCTATCTCGACCCATTCAATGAACACGAACTGGTGGAAGCTCTGCGTAAGCAGGGTGTGACATCTATCAGCATGGAAATGATTCCCCGCACCACCCGTAGTCAAAAGATGGATGCTCTGAGTTCTCAGGCCAATCTGGCGGGTTATGTGATGGTGATACTGGCAGCGGCGAAATTACCTCGAATTTTCCCCATGATGATGACCCCCGCTGGTACGCTTAAGCCCGCCAAGGTGTTTATTATTGGAGCGGGTGTGGCGGGGCTACAGGCCATTGCTACGGCCAAGCGTCTGGGTGCGAAGGTGACGGCTTTTGACACTCGCCCCGTCGTGGCGGAGCAAGTTAGGTCACTGGGTGCCACTTTTCTTGATATCGATTTGGGCGACACGGGTGAAACCTCCGATGGTTATGCCAAGGAACTCACGCCCGAGCAGATACAACTGCAGCGGGAGGCGCAGAAAGATGCCATTGCTGAATCAGACGTACTTATTACAACGGCCCAGGTTTTTGGTCGTAAGCCCCCGGTAATTGTTACTCGCGACATGGTGGAGGGCATGGCCCCCGGCTCTGTCGTAGTGGATATGGCTGCAGAAACCGGCGGTAATGTGGAGGGCTCTGTTCCCAACGAGACTGTTGATATAAATGGTGTGACGGTTATTGGCCAGGGCAACTTGTCTAACGAAGTGTGCCGCGATGCCAGCCAAATGTACTCCAGCAATCTGTACAACCTGGTTGAGGACAGCTGGGACAAAGACAGTAATGCGTTCATTATCGACTTCGAACACGACATTCTTCCTGGCTGCATCATCACTCATGGTGGTGAAGTGACCAATGAAACAATCAAGAAAGTACTGGCGGGAGAGAACTGATGGAAATTGTATTTCTGACTTTTATTTTAATGCTATCCATATTTTTGGGCTTTGAGTTAATCACCAAGGTTCCCGCAACACTGCATACCCCTCTGATGTCCGGCGCCAATGCGATTTCAGGTATTACCGTTGTGGGTGCTATCAGTTTGGCGGGAACCGGTCAGCAGGACTTGGCCAACTGGCTGGGTGCCGCTGCTGTAGCTCTGGCAACGATTAATGTAGTGGGTGGTTATATGGTAACCGACCGTATGTTGGCCATGTTCAAGAAGAAAGGGAGTGGCCAGTAATGGAATTTACATCGGGTTTGGACATGGTAATTCAGTTTTCTTATATTGTGTCAGCTGCACTGTTTATCTACGGCTTGAAGTTGCTGGGGTCGGCTGGCTCTGCACGTCGCGGCAATATGTTGTCTGCGTTGGGAATGTTGCTCGCTATGGTGGTGGCGCTTCTCGACCAGGGGATTGTTGAATATCAGTGGATACTGCTGGGCTTTGTTGTTGGCGGCATCATAGGTGGCAGTGCTGCACGTATGATCCAGATGACATCTATGCCAGAGATGGTAGCGCTGTTCAATGGCTTTGGTGGTATGGCCAGCTTGCTGGTTGGTTGGGCCGCACTGGCTAACGCTACCGAGACCTTTACTCTGGTCACCATCGTGCTGTCCATTCTTATCGGTGGTCTGACTTTTACCGGCTCGCTGATAGCGTATGGCAAGTTGAGTGAGAAAATTGGTAGCGCGGCGGTGATGTTCAAAGGCCAGCAGGTGGTTAACAGCCTGATCGTGCTGGGCATAGTTGCCAGCTCGGTCATGTTCTGTATCGAGCCTGGCAATGCTTTATGGTTATATCTGGTTATCGGCCTGTCGCTGCTGTTTGGTGTAATGGTGGTGATACCTATCGGCGGCGCCGATATGCCTGTTGTTATTTCACTGCTCAACTCCTACTCGGGCCTGGCAGCCTGTGCTGCGGGCTTTGCAGTCAATAACAATATTCTGATCGTGGCGGGCTCCCTGGTTGGTGCATCGGGTATTATTCTTACGCAGATTATGTGTAAGGCGATGAACCGTTCCCTGAGTAATGTGCTGTTCAGTGGTTTTGGTACTGTGAGCTCGGATACCACCGAGGTAGAAGGTGAAATCAAGCCGATTTCAGCGCAGGACGCTTACTATATTCTGGAAGCGGCGAGCAATGTGGCAATTATTCCAGGCTACGGGATGGCTGTGGCGCAGGCCCAGCACGTGGTGAAGGAACTGAGTCAGCTGCTGGAAAAAAACGGTGCCGAAGTTAATTTTGGTATTCACCCGGTGGCGGGGCGTATGCCCGGACACATGAACGTTTTGCTGGCTGAAGCAGATGTTCCCTACGACCAGTTGCTGGAAATGGATGACATTAACCGGCGCATGGAAAACGTGGATGTTGCTATTGTTATCGGTGCTAATGACGTGGTCAACCCCGCGGCCAGGGAGATAGAGTCTTCGCCAATCTACGGAATGCCGATAATCAATGTTGACCACGCACGCACTGTGTTTGTGCTCAAGCGCTCCATGGCTTCCGGCTTTGCCGGTATCGAAAACCCCCTGTTCTACAAAGAAAATACACGTATGCTGTTCGGGGACGCCAAGGAGTCAATTTCTGGCCTGGTGCGCGAGTTCAGCAACTAGCACGTCGGCGCGTCAGTTCAATGTTTCGCACTATACACCGGCATCTCGCCGGTGTTTTTGTATTCAATGAGCCGGATCAATAAAGTAATACGTCAGGCAGGTTAGCTTAACACCCTGTTTTGTAAAGAATATTGATTGGAGGGAGCCTAATGGTTGCCAGTAAAACAGCTAAAAAGAATGCGTCCAAGGCGAGCAAGCCTATGCCGCGCAAACGAGCCGCAAAAGCCAAGCCCAGGCCTCAAGTAAACGTGGCTGGTGAACAGCCCATCATGGCGGCCCTGC
The DNA here is from genome assembly GCA_047650635.1 of Halioglobus sp. Classification (GTDB taxonomy): domain Bacteria; phylum Pseudomonadota; class Gammaproteobacteria; order Pseudomonadales; family Halieaceae; genus JBALVT01. The sequence goes on along the minus strand of JBLHNQ010000001.1, from coordinate 58,450 downwards.
GCGCTGAGCATAAACACATCGCCAGTGTAATGGCTATCTTCGCACAACAGCTCGAAGCCGTTAATTCCGGCGAGCTGGTAGACACTCATGTTATGTATGAAACTATGGACTACATGGTGTTCTGGCCTGATCGTTACCATCACCCCCGCGAAGATCTGGTATACAACCGTGTCGCAGAGATTGACCAAAACGCTGCAGATAACGTCGACAGCTTGCAACGGGAGCATGACAAAATGGCTCTCAGTGCTCGCCGTTTACTAGCGGATATTGTACGTTGGCGTGAGGGTGAAATAACAGGAGATTCAGTCGTCAAAGACGGCCGCGTCTATATCGAAAAGATGTACGTGCACATGAACACTGAAGAGAAGCTTGTATTTCCGCAGATTGAGGGCGTTCTAACGCTTGCTGACTGGCGCGAATTAGCGGCTGAAGACCAGTTAACGTCCGCCGCAGACCCAGTATTTGGCGGACGTGTAGACCGGGAGTTTCGCAACTTAGCGCGCAAGCTGCGACGCAATCTCAGACACAGCGTTGAAAAGGGGGCAATGATTGAGTGGATCGGCATCGAGGCGCTACTGGAGTCGATGGAAGTTATGTCGATCGCCCTCGAAACTGCCAGGGAGGCCACTGGCGACCATTTGCACTCTGTCTGGAAAGACTCCACCGGGATTTTACGTGAAGCGCCGCTGACTGGAATGATTAAATGTGCGTCGAATAACACCCGTTTGACCGTTGATTGGCTGGGTAATGTTATCGAAATCTCAAAAGATACATTAAGTGATCTGTCCCGTGTAAACCAAGAGCGACGTGCCCGTGTTCGTATGCTCAACCAGGCGTCACAGCGCTAGCTCAATCGGCAGGGGCTGGGTCTCTAAACTGCAATTTCGCGAGGCGGGAATAAAGCTCGCAGCTCTCTAGAAGTTGTTCATGGGTGCCGCTTGCAACGACTTGGCCGTGATCCATGACGGCAATTTTGTCAGCGTGCAAAATGGTGGAGAGCCTATGTGCAATAATTACTGTAGTGCGCTTGTGCATCAGTTTTTGCAGCGCCTCCTGGACCAGTTGCTCACTCTGGGCATCCAGTGCACTGGTTGCTTCATCCAATAGCAAAATTCTAGGATCGTTAAGTATGGCGCGAGCGAGAGCAATGCGCTGTCTTTGTCCGCCGGACAAACGCACACCCTGCTCCCCAAGGTGACTGGCATAACCGCTGGGTAATTGCATAATAAACTCGTGAGCGTAGGCCGCTTTCGCCGCAGTGAAAACTTCTTGCTCGGATGCGGTGGCTTTGCCATAGGCAATGTTGTACTTCACATCAGCAGTGAAGAGAGTGGGCTGCTGTGGGACCAGGGCCATTTGCTCCCGCAGCTGTTTCAGCGGCAGTTCACGGATATTAATTCCGTCAAGTATCACCTCTCCTTGTTGGGGGTCGTAAAAACGCAACAGCAGCTCAAACACGGTAGACTTTCCTGCGCCTGAAGGCCCTACCAGTGCCAAGCTTTTACCGCGCTCTATATGCAGTGAAAAGTTCTTAAGTGCTGCAAATTCAGGGCGTGTGGGGTAGGAAAAAGTGACATCGTTGAAGTGTACATCGGGCTGTTTTCTATCGTGTTTAAGCTCGGACCGTCCCTTGTCTTCAATGAGGCTGCTGGTGTTCAGCAGGTCGAGCAATCGCTCTGCCGCGCCCGCCGCACGCTGCAGTTCGCCCCAGACTTCTGCGATGGTTGCTACGCCGCTACCCACCATAAGGGCATAAAATACAAATGCGCCCAGCTCTCCGCCCGTCATGGCTCCGGAGAGCACACTGCGTCCCCCGGACCACAGCATGCCCGACATACTGGCAAAGAGTATAAAGATTGCCGCGCCTATGAGCAGTGAGCGGGTGAAAATCCGTTTTCTGGCAATACTGAAGGCGCGTTCCACCTCAACGGAAAATGCGGAGGACTCATAGGACTCACGAGTGTAGCTTTGTACCACCTTGATGTTTTGTATTATTTCTCCAGCATAGGTTCCAACACTGGCTATGCTGTCCTGGCTCTGGTTCGACAGCCTTCGCACACGTCGCCCAAAGACAAGAATCGGTAGTAAAACCAGAGGGATACCCACTGTGATAATCAGGCTCAGCTTCAGGTTTGTGATAAACATCATTACCAGTGCCCCACTTAAAGTGAGACTGCTACGCAGTGCCATGCTCACAGAGGAACCAATAATAGTTTGTAGCAAGGTCGTGTCAGTGGTGAGGCGAGACATAATCTCGCCACTGCGATTTGTTTCGAAATAGCCTGGGTTCAGGCGCACAATATTGTCAAAAACCGCCAGTCGTATATCGCCGCTCACTCTCTCGCCAAGCCAGGAAACCAGATAGAAACGCATGAAGGTACCAACGGCCATGGCACCGCCCAGTGCCAGTATTAGGCCGATGGCGTAGCGCAGGTCGCCCACACTGCCGCCGAAGCCCTGGTCGATTAACACCTGCACGCCCTTGCCCATAGAGAGTGTGGCTGCGGCGGTGAATAACAATGCGATGCTCGCCAGCACAAGGCGAGGTTTATAGGGCTTGAGAAACCGTATAATTTGCCACAGGATGGTAAGTCCGCTGCTGGATTTCAAACTGTCTGGCCAGTGCCTGCGAAGGTTTTTGCATCGTCAGTGAACTGCCTGAGTTTGAGTGTTTGGCTGGGCCCACTGAAGCCAGCGCCCAAGTCTAGTACGATGGCGACAATGCCTAAATTTAACTCTTCTGCAGTTCTTAAAAATTCCTGATAATTGGTAGTGGCTACACCGGCATCTATGCGCAGTATTGCCGTTGCATCGTCAATGCGTGATAGGCGAATGCTAATAGTGTCGTCCATCACTTCGGAATGATTCGAGAACAGCTCCCGTGTTTTTTCCAGGGTGGTGGTCAATTGGGCTGGGCTGGAGATAGCCAATCTGATTTCGTGGAAAAAGCGGATGCGATCACGCTCGGAGAAGTTTTCAATTTCCGCTGCGGAAAAGACGGCGTTGGGTATGACAACCACAGTGCGGTTGAGTGTGCGGATTGTTGTGGACCGTAGTCCAATTTCCTCTACCGTGCCTACCACATCTCCGAAACGACAAACGTCACCTGGGTTTACAGGTCTTGCGGTATAAAGCGTGACGGCACCGATCATGTTTTCTAGGGTTTTTTGTGCAGCCAGGGCAACGGCCAAACTACCCACACCTAAGCCCGCCAGGATGGTGGACATGTTGTAGCCGGCCGAATCTGCCCATACAAGGGTGATTATGGTAATCAGCACAGTCTTGATAATGATTGTCATCGGTTTTAGCAGGGCAGCCAGCTGAGGTTTGCCGACGTGCTGCATTTTGCGAATCTGGTAGTCCCGAATCAATGAGATTGAACCCATAAACAAGACCGTATACGCAATATAATCTACCCCGCTGGACTGCATGAACACCCGGGTAGTGAGGGATAGCCCGAGTTCATTGACCATCAGCCTGGCCAGCAGAATGAACAGGAAGAAGCGCAGAGGGCCTTTGAAAAAACGTTGAATCCCCAGAGGGAAGCGATTGGGTATCAGCAAAGCGATGCGCATTAATATCGAACTGAGTATCGCGGCCACCGGCCAAGCCAAGAGGAAAAAAAGTACTGTAGCGCCGACTTGCCAGTTGTCCATGCCCATAAACTGGAAGTCGGGCAACAAGCCTTTGAAATAGATGGCGACAGGGCTGTAACCCAGCTCTTTCCACATCTCCGGTATTTTGGCCACCGTCGCATTCGACAGTTTCCACACTTTGCCACCTTTGCCGTCGGGAACGCGTTGTAGCAATATAAGCACTTCACCAGTGCTGATGGTTACAACACCTATTCGCTCTCGATAGCTGGGCAGGTCATCGTTGAGGTCGCCTTCCGGCTCATCGCTTAGCGAATTGAAGTCAATGATGTTTTGCTGATTCCACACGTAACCCAGTGCCTGCACGAGTTGTTCGGGGGTGAATTCGTCGAGCTCTTCGGGCAAGTAACGCATGTCCAGGAATGTACTGGCCTTGGCGTAGTCTCCTGCTTTCATTGCCGAACTGAGGCCTAATATGCTGGAAAGCGGTGTTTTCTGTGCGTCGATGGCTTTGGGGTCAGACTGTTCTTTTTCTTCTAGGAGACGTTCTACCTGCTCCTCAGATTCAAGGATTTCACGCATGGACGCGTCGTTTTTTGCTGCATCTTGTGACCAACTGCTTGATGAAAATAAAAGGAGTAGCAAACCCAGTGAGGCAAAGAAGGAGAGAGTTAATCGTTCGGGCTGCACTGCGCGAAGTGTCATCGTAAGCTGCCTATTTATATGCGTGCTCTATTCGGATAAATCTTTACTTTCGCTGCGCTCATCATTAGATTTTGAGCGTTCGATCAAACGGCCGAAAAATACGCCCACTTCAAACAGCGCCCACATTGGCAGAGCCAAAAGTGCCTGCGAAATAATGTCCGGCGGTGTAAGCAACATCGCGACAACAAAGCAGCAAACGATTATGTAAGGCCTTTTCTTAACCAGAGCATCCGGCGTTGTGATTCCGGCCCAGACCGAAAGAATCACGGCGATGGGAATTTCAAATGCCAGGCCGAAGGCGAAAAAGAGTTTAAGTACAAAATCCAGGTAGCGATTAATATCTGTCATGATGGTTACGTCGGTGGGTCCCACGCTGGTAAAGAAGGCAAATATCAGTGGGAACACGACAAAATAAGCAAAAGCGGCGCCAGCGTAAAAAAGAGCGACACTGGAAATCATCATGGGTACGGCCAGACGTTTTTCGTGTCGATACATGCCGGGTGCGATAAAACTCCATACCTGATACAGGACATAGGGTATGGCGAGGAATAGGGCAGCAACCATGGTCAGTTTGAAGGGCGTCAAGAATGGCGAGGCAACGTCTGTTGCTATCATGGTCGCACCTTCGGGCAGAATGGAGCGTAGGGGTTCAGACACAAACGCATAAATTTCATTGGCGAAGGGAAACAGACCGATAAACACAATGAGCACTGCCAGCAGGCTGCGAAGCAGTTTGTCACGCAGCTCTGTGAGGTGCGCTACCAGCGGCTTTGGCTGGTCTTGTGTTTCTGGGGCGGGGCTCATGTGTTGTTTTTCTCTACAGGATTTTCCGTCTTATCGCTGGTAGCTGCGCTCTGTACGGCAGATTCAGCAGTGTTTTTTACATCCTGCTTGATATTGTTGGCCTGTTGTTTCAGGTCTTCCCCGGTTTTACGCAGTTCCTGCATTACCCCGTCATTGTGCAGTTCCTGTTGAACCTCTCGTTTGATGTCGTTAAATCCCCGTCTGAATTTACTGAGCCATAGGCTACCGGTACGAATAGCGCCAGGTAGTCGTTCCGGCCCGATCACCAATAGCGCGACCACGCTGATAAGAATGAGCTCTGCAAAGCCAATATCAAACATTTAGGTAGCTCGTTTTACTTATCTTTGTTCAGGCCGGCAGAAGATGCATCTGCATCATCGTCGGCTTTCTCTTCACCGTTTTCATCATCTGACATGCTTTTTTTGAAGCCTTTTATGGCACTGCCCAAATCGCCACCCAATGTTCGCAGGCGCTTGGTGCCGAAAAGCATGATCACAATGGCCAGTACAATAAGTAGTTGCCAAACACTAATTCCGCCAAAACCCATTTCCCTCTCCTTTTCTATCGATTACGTCAGTGTGATTCCGTACGGGCTGCTTTTTCTGTCAGCCCGGACAAGTTAAAACGTTCCCGCAAAACACTGGTGACCTCTTCCGCGCTGCCGCCACAGTGCGACAGCATTACCATGCAGTGAAACCAAAGGTCAGCGGTCTCTGCAATTAAGTCGCTGCGATCTCCGCTAAGCTGGGCATCTTTGGCTGCGATAATAACTTCGGTAGCCTCTTCGCCCACTTTCTCCAGAATTTTGTTCAGGCCCTTGTAGTGCAGGCTTGCCACGTAGGATTGCTCGGGGTCAGCATTTTTACGCTGCTCCAGAATTTCAGTCAACTCTTCGAGTATATTGCTCATCGGTCCTTCCGATAAATTTCGTCAGCAGATTTGATCACTTGCCCGGTCACTGTCCAATTGCCATTCTCAAGTTTCTGATAAAAGCAGCTGCGGCGTCCTGTGTGACAGGCGATGCCGCCTACCTGATCGACGCTGATCAACAGCGTATCTGCATCGCAATCCATGCGTATTTCTTTCAGGTGTTGAATGTGGCCGGATTCCTCACCCTTGCGCCATAGCGCCTGCCGAGAGCGGGACCAGTAAACCGCTCGGCCTTCTTGCACCGACAACTCCACTGACTCCGAGTTCATCCACGCGAGCATCAATACCTCACCCGTCTTCCAGTCTTGAGCAATGACCGGTATTAGGCCCTGCTCATTGAAACGTAGTTGTTGTGAAAAACCTTTAGCTTCCACTATGAGCTCCTTCCCCATGAACGCGTATTATGTCACAGGAGTCGGGCAGGCACATCAGTTGCTGCGCCCACTGCGCCAGTAGAGGATGAGTGCTGCCAGCGCCAGCAGCCAGGCCGGTGAAGGGGCCTGTTCTAGCCAGCGAGCGCTGCCCGGGATTGCTACGACTACGGCGCAAATTAGAGCGATGAACGCAATAGTTCGATATTTACGCCGATGCTTGTCCGACTCAAGCTGAGCCTGGAACTGATCCAGACGATGCTGTTGTAGGCTAGCGCGCTGCTCCAGGTCACGCGAGTGCTGTAGGTTTTCCAGTAGGGCATCAGGTAGCTGAGGTAATTGCTCCAACCACGAGGGGGCCTGGCGCTGTAATTTTCGCAACATATTCTGCGGGGAGTATCGTTCCTGTACCCAGTGTTCAAGAAAAGGCTGAGCGGTGTCCCACAGGTTGAGTTGTGGATATAGTTGCCGCCCCAGCCCCTCGATATTCAGCAAGGTCTTTTGCAACAATATGAGCGAGGGCTGCACTTCCATGCCAAACCGACGCGCGGTCTGAAACAGGTAGATAAGAAGCTGCCCGAAGGAGATGTCACTTATAGGGCGTTCGAAGATGGGTTCGCAAACTGCCCGCATGGCAGATTCGAAATCCTGCACTCTTGTTTGCGGTGGTACCCAGCCACACTCAACATGGAGTTGGGCCACCTCGTGGTAGTCGCGCCTGAAGATGCCGAGCAAATTTCGAGCCAGATAGTACTGGTCGGATTCACTGAGGCTGCCAATGATGGCGCAATCTACAGCAATATAACTGGGGTCTGCCGGGTTACTCGCATCGACAAAAATATTGCCCGGGTGCATGTCGGCGTGGAAGAAACTATCCCGGAATACTTGGGTAAAAAATATCTCTACGCCGCGCTCCCCCAGCATTTTGAGGTCTGCACCTTTGTCTCGCAGTTGCTTGAGGTCTGTAACCGGTATGCCAGAAATGCGCTCCATTGTGTAGACCGTGTGGCAGGTATAGTCCCAGTAGACTTTTGGCACATAGAGCAGTTTGCTGTGCTCAAAATTTCGCCGCAGTTGTGAGGCATTAGCCGCTTCTCGCTGAAGGTCCAATTCATCCAATATGGTGTTTTCGTAGTCGGCCACAACTTCAACCGCACGCAGTCTTGGACCATCGGGCAAGTATTTCTCTACCAGGCGGGCTAGTGTATGCAGGAGCGCTATGTCCTGCCGGATTACAGGCTCTATGTCGGGACGTATGACCTTAATGACCACTTCTTCGCCCGTAAGCAATGTCGCAGAATGGACCTGGGCTACCGATGCCGAGGCTAGTGGAGTGGAGTCAAAATGCTTGAACAATTCTTCGACCGGATTGCCCAGTGCCTGCTCAATGATAGCGATCGATTGCTGCTGCGGGAATGGCGGAACATCATCCTGTAATTTGGCTAGTTCATCCGCGATGTCTTCAGGCAAGAGATCTCGCCGGGTTGACAGCATTTGTCCGAACTTGATGAACACTGGGCCCAGCTCTTCCAGACTCTTGCGAATCCTTGCGCCGCGAGGCAGGTCTGGGGGTTTGCGCAAACCCCAGGGAATTAACTTGAGAGCAGTGCGCGCCAGTGCTGGCAGTGTACGTGTATCGACAAATTCATCTAGTCTGTAGCGACTGACGACGCCCAGTATTTTTTTGATTCGGCTTATGCGCGACATGGGTAGGTCTAGCTCTTCTGGGCTTGCAATCGCTTACGCAAGCGCTGGGTTCGCGATGCGAGTCGCTCTACTCGCATTACCAGGTCCTGAACATCGCGATAGTAGTCTTCCAGCTCCAGCGGTGGTGGGCTGAGTCTCGCTTCCTCGTGAATAAACTCATTGATTTGCCGCGCCAGACTTTCAGTGGCTTGTTTGCCCCAACGCAAAGCTCCGCGTAATAATTCTGCCAGTTGATGGCCGGCAACATCGCCCAGTGCACTCACTAGGGGTGCTTCCCAGTCGACGTCCAGATTACTCAGAATTTTTTGCAACTGGATTAACGCTCCGCTGTCACCGCGAAGCTCCAGCTTGCCATTGATAAGCGTGGCTGCGGGATCGGCGGAGCTTGCCAGCTCGGTAAAATCCGAGGCCTCACCCCTCACGCTGGTCGTAACATCGCCCTCGTGAACGCCCATCAGTCGAATGCCCTGTTCAGTGGGTTGCAGATACACATGGAGTTCGGGTTTGGTGCACTGCACGGCAAACACGCTACCGGCAAGTGTGGCCAGCTCAGCGCGACCTTCAGGTGCCAGAGTCAGAGCCTGATTAAGTGCAGCCTCGAGGCCGGCCAGAGCTGCGGTGTGAACTACCGGGTCGATAGGGACTGCCATTCTAGGCCTTGATACCCTTGTGCAAAGCGACGATACCGCCGGTCATGTTGTGATATTCGCAGCGATTGAAACCGGCCTCTTCCATCATTTCTTTTAGGGTTTCCTGATTGGGATGCTTGCGAATCGATTCCGCCAGGTATTGATAACTGTCTGCATCGTTGGTTACCAGCTTGCCAATGCGGGGAAGAATGTTGAAGGAATAAGCATCGTAGGCTTTGCTCATGAGTTCGTTCGTGGGCTTGGAAAACTCCAACACTAATAGCCGCCCGCCGGGTTTGAGTACGCGCAGCATGGATGCCAGTGCAGCGTCTTTGTCGGTGACATTGCGCAGGCCAAAAGCAATGGTTACGCAGTCGAAGCTGTCATCGGGGAAAGGTAAGCTTTGGGCGTCGGCCTGCACATACTCGATGTTGCCCTGTCGTCCACTGTCGATAAGTTTGTCACGCCCCACCTTGAGCATAGAGTCATTGATATCGGCCAGCACTACCCGACCCGCTGTGCCTACAATATCAGAAAATTTTGCTGCGAGATCTCCCGTGCCTCCCGCAATGTCCAGCACGGCATTGCCTTTGCGCACGCCACTGAGCTCGATGGTGAAGCGCTTCCAGATGCGATGAATGCCACCGGACATCAAGTCATTCATTAGGTCATAGCGGGCCGCTACGGAGTGGAATACATCGGCAACCATACCGGCTTTTTCTTCGCGTTTAACGTCTTTGTAGCCGAAGTGGGTTGTTTCCTTGTCGCTCATGGAATCTCTATATCGTCGGTTATGTAGTGGAATTACCTCGCCATTATAACGTGAATAGAATGGGGTATCTATCGGCACAGAGAACCCTAACAGCCTCTGTGGAGTTTGGCTGCGGTCGATGGACTGTAGGGCTGAGCCGGGTACTGCGAGCTTAAAGTTTGAGAACCTGTACAGATGGATCACGGCTGGCACCCGCTTGTGACATGCGCTCGAGATAGATTTGCCACCACTGATCGTGCAGGGTGCACAGTTCGTGGAGGTAGGGCCAGGAATACAGCCCTGTATCGTGGTCGTCATCAAATACCAGTTGCAGGGCATAGTTTCCCACTGGCTTAATTGCTGTGATGTTGACGTTTAACTTTTCGATTTGCAGAATTTCCTGTCCGGGGCCGTGGCCTTTAACCTCGGCAGAGGGGGAATAAACACGTAAATACTCGCAGCTCAGTGAGTAGCTGTCCCCGTTCTCGTAGCTTAGCTCTAGCTGTCGGGATTTTGTGTGCAGTTTGATGCCGACCGGCCTGATGTTTGAATTGCCCATTAGTCGTTAGAGGATAAAGCGCGATAAATCTTCATCTTCACTTAACTCCAGCAATTGGTCGTTGACGTATTGCGTGTCGATGAGCAGTGTTTCGTCGGTTAGGCCGGTGTCGGCAGCGCTAAACGAAGCATCATCCAAAAGGCGTTCCATAACGGTGTGCAGGCGCCGCGCTCCGATGTTCTCAGTTTTTTCATTGACCCGCCAGGCAGTCTCGGCAATGCGCCTCAGGCCTGCCTTATCAAATTCTATATGCAGCCCCTCGGTTGCCAGCAAAGCCTGGTATTGCTCGGTGAGCGAGGCGTCGGGTTCGGTCAGGATGCGTTCGAAATCTTCGGCGCTCAGGGCCGATAATTCTACCCGGATGGGAAGGCGACCTTGCAATTCAGGTATCAGATCAGAGGGCTTTGCCAAGTGAAAGGCTCCGGAGGCGATAAACAATATATGATCTGTTTTAATCATACCGAATTTAGTTGTCACTGTACTGCCTTCAATCAGGGGTAGCAGATCTCTTTGCACGCCCTCTCGCGATACGTCAGCACCGGCACCTTCGCTGCGCTTCGCGACTTTGTCCAGCTCATCGATGAATACGATGCCGTTTTGCTCCGCCGCGTGAATCGCTTTTTGCTTTAACTCTTCCTCATTGACCATTTTTCCTGCTTCTTCTTCGCGCAGAGCGTCAAAAGCAGCCTTGATGGGCATTTTTTTCTTATTGAGCTTTTGCTGGCCCATATTGGAGAACATGCTCTGTAACTGGTTGGTCATTTCTTCCATGCCGGGGGGGGCCATAATCTCTACGCCGGCGGGCGCAGCACTGATTTCTATTTCTATTTCCTTCTCGGCCAGCTCTCCCTGGCGGAGTTTTTTGCGTAACAATTGGCGTGCACTTGAATTGCTATCAATGTCACTGTCTCGTGCCGGGGGAAGCAGGATGTTGAGGATGCGCTCTTCGGCGGCTTCTTCCGCGCGGAAATGCACTTTCTCCATCTCCTGTTCGCGATACATCTTTATAGACACATCGACCAGATCCCTGATGATGGATTCCACATCACGTCCAACGTAGCCTACCTCGGTAAATTTGGTGGCTTCAACTTTTATAAAAGGTGCGTTGGCCAATTTGGCGAGTCGGCGGGCAATTTCAGTTTTTCCGACGCCAGTGGGGCCTATCATCAAAATATTCTTGGGTGTTATTTCAGCGCGCAGCGCTTCAGGTAGCTGCATGCGCCGCCAACGATTGCGCAGGGCGATCGCCACAGCGCGCTTTGCCGGCTCTTGGCCAATAATGTGTTTATCCAGTTCGTGGACGATTTCACGCGGGGTCATATCTGACATGTGTATTCCTAAATATCCAGTTGTTCAACGGTGCGATTGTGATTGGTGTAGATGCAAATATCCGCCGCGATACCCAGGCCTTTTTCGACAATACTGCGCGCGTCCAGCTCGGTATTGTCCAATAGCGCACGTGCTGCAGACTGGGCGTAGGGGCCGCCGGAACCAATGGCAATAAGGTTGTCCTCTGGCTCAATGACATCTCCATTACCGGTAATAACCAGAGATGTGTCTTTGTCGGCTACTGCCAGCAGTGCTTCGAGACGTCGCAGAGCGCGTTCTGTGCGCCAGGCCTTGGCCAATTCAACGGCGGCGCGAACCAAGTGCCCCTGATGCTTTTCAAGCTGGGCTTCAAACAGTTCGAACAGGGTGAAGGCGTCTGCTGTACCCCCCGCGAAACCAGCCAATACCTGGTTTTTGTACAGGCGTCGTACCTTGCGAGCGTTACCTTTCATAACGGTGTTGCCCATGGAGACTTGTCCGTCACCACCGATTACTACACTGTTTCCTCGGCGTACCGATAGAATGGTGGTGCCTCTGTATTGTTCCACTTTGAATCTCCTTCGGGTATTGAGCAGATATGGGGGGTTGCTTAGCTTATTTCAAGTAGGCCGGTAAAAGTAGCAGAGGTTTTGTGGTGCAGCAGTGTTAGGTCTGACGGCTCGTTAGCCACTGCGACGCTTTAATAGAAGCGTGTCGATATTCTGCGCCGCCGTCAGGCTGCGGGCTTTGTTGAGTTTAGCGCGGGACTGGAATGGCCCCAGATAAACGCGGTACCAGCGGCCATTATCGCCATTGGTCTCTTCGATATTTGGCTCCAGACCTAAAAGCAGCAGTTCCGCGCGTCGGCGGCCTGCATCTTCACGCTGTTTAAAAGAGCCAGCCTGCAGCAGGTAAAACTCGGCGGGTTTTGCGCTTTGGGGCGTGGCAGTGTCTGCTGGCGCTGCCGTACGTTCAACAGATCGTTCGGGCAATAGTGTGTAAAAGTCGAAACGTGGCTTGGGTGGCTCACTTTTGGCTGGTGCCTGAGCTTGTGGCATAGGCAGCATAACGCCATCGCCAGCCGGTGGAAGACTACCCAGATACAGCAGAAAGCTTAGGAATACGCCGGACAGTAATCCTGCGACATACAATTGCCAACCCATTGTGCGAGTATTTCCCCTCGTTGCCGGTTTACGGGTACTGGTTTTTCTGGGGCGTTGGCCGCTCGGTTGGCGTGTTTTGGCATAGTCTTTGGCCATTGCTTACATAGACTCCGGCGCAGAAATGCCCAACAGTGCCAGGCCATTGGCGATGACCTGGCGAACAGCTTCGCTCAAGGCCACCCGGGCAGCGCGAATAGCGGGGTCATCCACCAACATTTTATGGGCATTGTAGTAGCTATGAAACTCGCCGGCTAATTCACGCAGGTAGGTCGCAATTGTGTGAGGTTCGGAGCTGGCTGCTGCTTTGGCTACCAATTCGGGGTAGCGAGCGAGCGTGTTCATAAGTGCTTTTTCGTACTCTTCGTTTAACTGATCCAGCTGGGTGAAGGCGAAATTGGTATCCCAGTCCCAGCCCTGTTCAGTAAGTTTGCGCATAACACTGCAGGTTCTGGCATGGGCATACTGGATGTAATACACCGGGTTGTCGTTGGTTTTAGATAGGGCCAGGTCGATATCAAAATTCAGTTGCGAGTTGGCAGCCCGTGCACCGAGGAAATAACGCGTGGCATCGCGGCCCACTTCGTCGATGAGATCTCTGAGGGTCACATAGCTGCCGGCGCGCTTTGATAACTTAACTTCCTCGCCGTCGCGCATTACCGTCACCATCTGGTGTAAGACGTATTCAGGCCACCCCTGGGGGATGTCCTGATTCAACGCCTGTAAGCCAGCGCGCACACGCATAACAGTACTGTGATGATCTGCGCCCTGCTCGTTAATTACCCGCCCAAAGCCACGTTGCCATTTGTTGAGGTGATAGGCGACGTCTGGCAAGAAATAAGTATAGCCACCATCAGTTTTACGCATCACCCGGTCTTTGTCGTCGCCAAATGTTGTAGAGCGCAGCCACAGCGCACCGCCTTCTTCATAGGTATGGCCATTGTCTACCAGCCGCGCCACAGTGGCTTCAACCTGCCCCGATTCGTACAGCGAGGATTCCAGGAAGTATAGATCAAAGTCGACGCCGAAAGCTTTCAGGTCTAGATCCTGCTCGCGACGCAAGTACGCAACGGCAAAATCGCGAATGTCATTGAGATTTGTCGGGTCGCCAGACGCGATCACGTGCTTGTCTTTGGCGTCAACTTTCTCACCCTTGAGGTACGCCGACGCTATGTCCGCAATGTATTCGCCGTTATAGCCATCTTTGGGCCAGCTATCGTGATCTGGCCCCTGGCCATTGCATCGAGCCTGTACCGACAGCGCCAGATTTTGAATTTGTTGACCCGAGTCGTTGTAATAAAATTCGCTGGAGACGTCCCACCCGGTACACGCTAGCAGGCGGCAAATGCTGTCGCCCACCGCTGCACCCCGGCCGTGACCTACGTGCAAAGGACCCGTGGGGTTGGCCGAAACAAACTCCACCTGAACTTTGCGTCCGGCACCTTCGTTTGAACGGCCGTAGTCAGAGCCTTTAGCCAGAATGTCCTGGATGACGGCCTGGCTACTGCCGCTGCTGAGGAAAAAATTAATGAACCCCGGTCCTGCTATCTCGGTTTTTTCAACGAAACCGACCGTCGGTAGAGCGGCACACAGGGCAGTGGCAATATCTCGTGGAGACTTCCCTGCGGCCTTGGCCAGAGTGAGTGCAATATTGCTTGCCAGGTCGCCGTGACTTTTGTCACGCGTGCGGTCAATCTGGATACGCGGTTCTATGTCTGCCGGTAAGTCGCCCTGGGCGACAAGTGCGTCCAGTGCCTGCTGAATAAGCTGACTAAGTTGTTGCTTCATGGTAGGAGGTGTACTCGATTTGCTTCAGCTTGGGCCGGTCGGCCGGCGATGTATTATCGCTCTATGAAGGCTTAATATCCAGCCTGTGATGCGAACGACTTAGAATGTGTCCAGAGGGTCTACATCAATGGACCATTTCATACCCCGGCTAACCGGCAGCGTCTGCGCAATTTTAACCAACTCAGCGGCAGCATATTGCGCAGACTGGCGGTTCGGGGTAAGCACTAACATTTGGCTGCGAAACTTACCCGCGCGGCGCTGCATGGGGGAGGGCAGAGGCCCAATTACCTTTGCGGTGGCGGGCAGTCGCACTGCCACTTGTTGTCTCAGCGTCAGCAGAAATTGTTCTCCGATTTCAGCATCGGCAGAATCCGTGCGCAGCATCAACAGTTTGCCAGCGGGCGGCATCCCGGTCGCCTCCCTCTTTTTCAGCATCTGTCGGGCGTTTTCGCCATAGGGCATTTGCACCGTAGCCAGCAGCGCCGGGTGGTCGGGATAGTGGGTTTGGAGGATCACCTGCCCCGGGAGATCTGCTCTACCTGCCCGTCCGCCAACCTGCGTCAGCAGTTGAGCCATGCGCTCTTCGCCGCGAAAATCAGTGCTGAACAGCGCGCTGTCTACATCAAGTATCGCCACCAGGCTGACAGCGGGAAAATGATGCCCTTTGGTCAACATTTGAGTGCCCAGCAAAATACAGGGTTCACCCCTCATAACCTCATCTACGAGTAATTGCATCGTATCCCGCCCTGCCATCGAGTCGCTATCTACCCGGTGAATTGGCCAATCTGTAAATTGTTGTCGCAAAAACTCCTCTGTTTGCTCTGTGCCTAGTCCGGCCGTCATTAGTGACCGGCTCTGGCATGTGGGGCATTGTTTGGGTAAATACTGGCTTGCACTGCAGTGGTGACAGCGCAATTTACCCCGTCGCCGGTGCACGGTTAGTCGGGCATCACAGCTCCGGCATTCGGCAATCCAGCCGCAGTCGTGGCATTGTAGGGTCGGTGCATAACCCCTGCGGTTGAGGAACAATAGCGCCTGCTGACCATTTGATAGCGTTTCGCCGATGGATTCTATTACCCCGCTTGAGAGTCCGCCCCACAGTTGTTGCTTGCGTATATCAACCGTCAGAATAGAGGGAAGGATGCTGTCGCCCGCGCGCTTGGGTAACAGATAGTGCTGATATCGCCCCTCTCTTACGTTATAGATGCTCTCAAGAGAAGGAGTGGCGCTGCCAAGCAGCACAGGGCAGCTTTCCAGCTGAGCCCTCTTCACGGCAATGTCTCTGGCGCAGTAGCGGAAACCATCGCGTTGTTTATAGGAGCCATCGTGCTCCTCGTCGACTACTATCAGACCGAGGTTCGCAATGGGAGTAAATACCGCCGATCGGGTGCCGAGTATGATATGGGCGCTACCATCCCTTGCCGCTTCCCATGCCCGCTGCCGCGCTCCATCCGGCAGGCCAGAATGCAGGCTCACAATACTGCCACTGAACCTTGCTTGGAACCGCGCCAGGGTTTGTGGAGTGAGGCCAATTTCGGGAACCAGTACTAAAACTTGTTGTTGTAGCTGCAGGCATTTGGCGATCAACTGGAGATAAACTTCAGTTTTGCCGCTGCCGGTGACGCCTTCTAAAAGATGTGCGCCAAACACGCCAAGGTGTTGCGTCAGCGCCTCTACGGCGAGGTTTTGATCTGAATTCAAATTAAGTGGAGTGTGACATTGCGCTGCAGTCAGCGCTAACTTCAGTAGTTCTCCCTGTATCAGGCCTTTACTTTGCAGCGCCCGCAACACTGCTGTTGAAATTTCATTTTCGGTGAATACGCTGGTTGCGGTGACGTCTCGCTGTTGCAGTATTTTTAGCGCCAAGGCCTGCTTTGGTGAGCGCCCCAGCGCCCCCGACGGAAGTCCTTTACCCTGTGCAGTCAAGCTCCAGCCGGGAGTGCCGCGAGGCTTGCGTGCTTGACCTTTACGCAGTCCGGGAGGGAAGGCTACGGGCATCACTTCGCCCACGGGATGCTGATAGTAAGCCGCCGCCCATTCACACAGTGCCACCATTGTCCCGCTTATCAGGGGGGCGATGTCCAATATTTCTATCGCGGCCTTGAGCTTGCTGGAATCAATTGAGCTGTTTGGCACTACGTCTAACAGATAGCCAATGGTTTCGCGGCGTCCAAAAGGCACGCGTATTCGGATGCCGGGTTTTAATTCGCCAAGTTGCTCTTCGTCCATACTGGCTGGAGGAAGGTAGTCGAATTCGGCACGCAGGGGCGAGGGTATGGCCAGGCGGAGTATAGACATTAATATTCTAGCTAGTGATTAGTTGATGAAGTGGTGGTGCTCTGCCGACATTGTAACAATTTAAACGGGGTCTTGCGTATCGTGCTGCGTCTGTTAAGATGCCCGCCTATTTTTTTGACCGGCCAGTTGGCCACTCCCAGGTGCGGTGCTCGACAAGATCGAGCGGCGGTGCCACAGATAAGGAGCTTCATTATGAAAGCTGATATACATCCCAAGTACGAAGACGTCACTGCAACCTGTAGTTGTGGAAACGTTATAAAGACTCGCTCTACTACCTGTAGTGATTTTCACATCGATGTTTGTTCTGAGTGCCACCCGTTTTATACCGGTAAGCAAAAGGTTCTCGATACAGGTGGCCGTGTAGATCGCTTTAACAAGCGCTTTGGAAGCCGCGGTACCAAAAAAGCATAAATAAGTCAGGTACTGCCGCAGTGCAGTACGCTGGAAGCGCCACCCTGTCAGGGGCCGGCGCTTTTTTTTGCTCTAAATTAATAGTGCAAATATTGCAGTAAAGCAAAGCAACTGTCTTGTTCGCGTGTTGGCTTTTCTATATTCTCTTGGGCCTCTTTTATCTACGGCCAATACAAACGAGTGTGGTAACACCTATGTCCGAACAATTAAGAATAGCTGCTCTGGCTTATCATGCCGAACCAACACCTGGGAAGATTAGTGTTGAGCTAACTACTACAGCGGACACGCTGGAGGATTTGTCACTTGCTTACAGCCCCGGAGTTGCGGCGCCATGCCGCGAAATCGCGAATAATCCGGCAGATGCCTACAAGTACACCGGCAAGGGCAATCTGGTCGCTGTCATTAGCAACGGTACCGCCGTTCTGGGTCTTGGCAATCTAGGGGCACTTGCCAGTAAGCCCGTGATGGAAGGAAAAGCCCTGTTGTTTAAACGCTTTGCCGGAATTAATGCTGTCGACATCGAAGTGGATACAGAGGACTCGGCACAGTTTATTTCCACTGTTCGCTCAATTGCCGACACCTTTGGCGGCATCAACCTTGAGGATATAAAGGCTCCGGAGTGTTTCGAAATTGAAGCCAGTCTAATCGAGCAGTGTAATATACCGGTTTTTCATGACGATCAGCACGGAACGGCTATCGTTACCGCCGCGGGCCTGCTAAACGCTCTGGAAATACAGGGGAAAAAACTGGAAGACGCTGTTATTTGCTGCCTTGGGGCCGGGGCTGCCGCTATCGCATGTATGAGATTAATAGTTCGTATGGGTGCGCGTAAGGAAAATATCTATATGATTGATCGGCGCGGGGTTATTTCACTCGGCCGCGAAGGATTAAACGCCTATAAGGAAGAGTTTGCCAATGATACTGACAAGCGCACGCTGGCAGATGCAGTGGCGGGGGCGGATGTATTTGTAGGGCTTTCGGGCGCCAACTTGCTCAGCCCTAAAATGCTGCAGTCTATGGCTAATAAGCCTATTATTTTTGCCTGCTCAAATCCCGACCCCGAGATCGATCCGGTGTTGGCCAAGGGAATTCGTGACGACCTTATTATTGCCACGGGTCGATCAGATTTTCCGAATCAGGTGAACAATGTTATTGGCTTTCCGTTCATTTTCAGGGGTGCCCTGGATGTTCGTGCCAGTTGTATCAACGAAGAAATGAAGGTAGCCGCTGTACTCGCGCTCCGTGATCTGGCCAAGGAGCCGGTAACGCAGGATGTGCTGAATGCTTGTGGTTTGGAGTCACTGGAGTTTGGCAGGGACTATATTATCCCGAAACCAATAGATTCTCGGTTGCTCACTCGATTGGCACCAGCGGTCGCCAGGGCCGCTGTAGATAGCGGCGTGGCGCGCCTGCCCTATCCTGAGGCCTACGAACCGACACTATAAGCGTAGGTGTTTGGATCGGCTTTCCTAGAAAATATCCTGAATCAGGTCATCTGTCCCGAGATTGCCGGCCCCCGGCCCCTCTTCCGCAGCCTCCTGTTCAGGTACGTTAGCTTCTCTGAAATATTCAGAAATGGCATTTTTCTGCCCGGGTCTGGCGAGCAGTCCTGTTTCTGGGTCGATTTTGACGTTTACAATTCCAAGTGGGAGGGGGCGCTCGACGTCCGGACTGTTGCGTAGGGCCTCACGCATGTAGTCTATCCATATTGGTAAAGCAGCTGTGCCGCCAAATTCGCGTCTACCCAGCGGCGTATAACGGTCAAAACCAACCCAGGCAGTCGTAACCACGTCCCGGTTGTAGCCTGAAAACCAGGCATCCATCGGGCCATTAGTGGTGCCGGTTTTTCCAGCCAAGTCGCCACGTTCCAGCACTAGAGCTCGGCGCCCAGTGCCTTTGGTTATGACATCCTGCAAGATGCTGTCGATAATAAAACTGACGTCTGCTGCCATGACTCGCGGTGCCATAGGGTGCTTTAAGGCTGAAGGCTCTCGCCGGGCAAGAATTTCCTCCATACTCAGCTCTGCGTTACTTTCGTCTTGTGATGTTGGGCCGTCTACAGTGTCTGCTGGGGGTGACGCCTTATTGTCGCTCGGCTCCACACACGTTCTGCAAACTGTTGGCGGATTGGCTTGAAAAACAACTTCACCCGATAAATTTTCTATGCGCTGTATAAGGAACGGCTCAACCCGGTAGCCTCCGTTAGCCAGTGCGGTATATGCCGAAGCCAATTGCAGAGGTGATACAGCGTGGGTGCCAAGTGCCAGGGAAAGGTCCCGATTGAAGTTGGCGGTATCAAAGCCGAAGCGTCCAGCATAATTAATGACTTTTTCTATGCCGATTTGTTGAAGAAGACGGATAGAGACCAGATTTCTCGACTTGGTCAATGCCCAGCGGAGTCTAGTGGGCCCATAGAACTTACCACCATCATTTTCGGGGCGCCAGAGGCCTTCCAGCGAACTGTCTTCGAAGACGACGGGTGCGTCATTGATTAGCGTGGCTGCGGTGAGCCCGGCATCGAATGCTGCGCTGTAGATAAAGGGTTTGAAATTAGACCCCGGTTGTCGTTGAGCCTGTGTGGCCCTGTTGAATTTACTCTGTTCAAAGCCCAGCCCCCCTACGATTGAAATAATGGCACCGTTGTCTGGCGACAGAGAAACCAGCGCTGCCTGCGCAGCCGGAATTTGGCTCAACTGCCACTGTCCGTCTTTATTGAGTTTAAGGCGTATCAGATCGCCAACGGCCACAACATTGGCCGGTAATTCAGGCGCTGGCCCCTGGGAGTTTTCGCTCAAATACGGTCTCGCCTGACTTAGCCCGTTATCCCACAATAGTTGATTGGAACTCCCATCTGCCAAAATAAAATCAATTTTATCTTTGTATAGCTTGGTAACAATTGCACTCTGCAAACCGGCGATGACACGCGTTGTAGCCAGTGCATCGAGCCATTTACTTACCTGGGTCTCTACGTAGGCATTGGGGTCTGGCGGTGGCAACTGCTGTTCAGCACCGCGGTAACCATGCCGTTTGTCATAGGTGAACAGGCCGCGAGCTACCGACTCTTGAGCGATTTGTTGCAGCTTGCTGTCAATAGTGGTGTAGACACGATATCCATCGTTGTACGCAGACATGCCATAGCGCTGCAGCATTTGCTGTCGAGCCATCTCAGCAGCGTAGTGTGCGGCGAAGTTTATTTTTTCGTCGTGATGTTTAGCTGTGACAGGCTGGGCTACTGCCTCAGCGTGTTCTGCAGGTGTAACGTAGCCGAGTTCCAGCATACGCCCTAGAATCCAGTTGCGTCTTAGCTCTCCAGTCTCCGGACCACGTATTGGGTTGTTGCGCGAGGGTGCCTTGGGGATTCCTGCTAGCATTGCAAATTGGGCCAGGTTGAGCTCGCTCATCCCTTTGCCGTAATAAACCTGCGCCGCTGCCTCAAAACCATAGGCCCGATGACCCAGGAATATTCGGTTGAAATAGAGCTCGAAAATTTCCTCTTTGTCTAAAGCCTTTTCTATTTCGATAGCGAGTAAAATTTCGTTAAATTTTCGGATAAATGTGCGGTCGAGGGAAAGAAAATAGTTTCGTGCAACCTGCATCGTCAGCGTGCTGCCGCCCGACCCCTTTTGACCGGTTAAAATCAGCTCGGAGACCGCTCGCATTAATCCCATCAGGTCTATGCCGCTATGTTGGAAAAAGCTATCGTCTTCGGCTGCAATTAGGGACAGCACAAATTGCTGTGGAATTTTTTCATACGGCAGGGGGCTGCGTTTTTTCTCCCCGAACTGGCCGATCAAGTCACCGTCACGTGTGAAAACACGCATTGGCGTCTGCAATTGCACGTCTCGGAGTGTTTCTACATCGGGTAGTTTGGGGCTAAGATATAAATAGACTCCAGCCAATAGCCAGAGAGCGCCGAACAAACCCAGAACGGTCAGGCGCAAAATTAAGTGGAGAAATCTCATAGTCTTCTTTTACTCTGGTTGCAGCTTGTAGTACTTTTAATTGGGGGTGGGGTTTAACGAATGGTAATTATAAGCCTTTTTAAGCTTTGGATATATCCACGCGTATGTTATATCTGTTATTTAATGTATCGGTGTATAAGAAGATCCTAAGTTAGTGAAACTGATAGGAAAATAAATTGCTCGGTATGATGGGAAAAAGAAAAGCAACGCCGGTTCTGGGGCTGGACATAAGTTCAACGACGGTGAAATTGTTGGAATTGAGCTACACGGGAGGCAAGTACCGTGTGGAAAGCTATGCCGTGAGCTCTCTTCCACTGGACGCTGTTATTGAAAAAAATGTCAACGACGTTGATGGTGTTGCAAATGCCATTAGAAGCGTCGTCGCACAATCCAGAACGAAGCTGAAAGTTGTCTCCGCTGCGGTGGCGGGCTCTTCGGTCATCACCAAGATGATTGATATGCCTGGTGGTCTCAGTGAAGATGATATGGAAACCCAGCTGACTCTGGAAGCCGACCAGTACATTCCTTACCCGCTGGAAGAAGTCGCCATAGACTTCGAGATTCAGGGGCCTTCATCTGTGCGTGAAAATCAGGTAGAAGTGCTGCTGGCCGCGTGTCGACGAGAAACTATCGAGGCGAGAGTGGAGGCCATAGAGGGTGCGGAGTTGACCGCCAAAGTAATGGATGTTGAAGCCTACGCAATGGAGCGAGCATTTACGCTTATACAAGGTCAGGAGGGCACCGAAGGCGACAGCACCGTGGCTGTTGTGGACATTGGCGCAACTATGACCACGCTGAGTGTGTTAGCTGGCGGGCAGACGATTTATACACGAGAGCAATTATTTGGCGGTAAGCAACTTACCGATGAAATCATGCGCCGCTACGGCCTGCCTCTGGAAGAGGCAGGGCTGGCCAAAAAGCAGGGCGGATTGCCCGACGACTATGAACCTGAGGTTCTCGAACCCTTTAAGGAAGCAGTGGTTCAACAGGTGGCCCGCTCGCTGCAGTTTTTCTTCTCCTCAAGTCAATATAACGATGTCGATTATATTATTCTGGCGGGTGGTGTTGCCTCTATGGAGGGCTTGTGCGAGCTAGTCCAGGAAAAGCTAGGCACGCCGGCCACAGTTGCAAACCCCTTCGCCGACATGACAATTTCATCACGTGTAAATGCTGTCGCGCTCAGCAGTGATGCTCCCGCCATGATGATTGCCTGTGGCCTGGCTTTACGGAGTTTTGACTAATGGCGCAAATTAACCTACTTCCATGGCGTGATGAGCGGCGCCAGGAGCTCAAAAAAGAGTTTCTAGCAGTCATTGCGTTTGTTCTCGCCTTTGGCGTGGCGCTGGTGTTGCTGGGCGATCGTATCGTTAATCGCCAAATTGATGAACAGAATGCCCGAAACAAATATTTGACTGAACATATTGTGACACTGAACAAGCAGGTCACAGAAATTCGCGACATCCAAAAGAAGCGCAATCAATTGCTGGACCGTATGAAGGTCATTCAGGAACTGCAGGGTAACAGGCCGATTATTGTACGTATTCTCGACCAAGTGGTAAGAACCATTCCCGATGGTGTTTTTTATACCAAGCTGCTAACTCGCGATAAGGTGATTACCATCAGTGGCATAGCAGAGTCCAACAACCGGGTGTCGAGTCTAATGCGACGACTGGATGCCTCTGATTGGTTGGCCAATCCCAATTTGGACGCTGTACGTGCAGCGCCCAATTATGGCGATCAGGCCACTACGTTCAATTTGACGGTGAAAGTACAACTGCCAACTTCTGGTGCACAGGGCGGGGAAGGCTAAGCATGGCATTTGAAGACACACTACGTTCATTACGCGAATTCGACGTCAATGATCTGGATATCGATAACATTGGTTCGTGGCCAATTGCTGTCAAGATATTTATTTGGGCAGCTTTGCTGGCAGTGGTTTTAACGGCTGGATACTACTATCATATCGATGGTCTGCAGGTTCAATTGAAGTCTGCTGCAGTGGAAGAGGAGAGCCTAAAGAAAGAATTTGAAAAAAAGGCATTCCAGGCTGCAAACCTGGACGCCTACAGGCGGCAGATGGTCGAGATGGAAGAATCTTTCGGAGCTCTTGTTAGTCAGTTGCCCAGCGATACCGAAGTGCCTGGCCTTTTGGAGGATATAACCAACAAAGGCCTGCTCAACGGGCTTGAAATTACTTCTATCGATTTGCAGCCAGAACAAGCTAAAGAATTCTACGTAGAGCTGCCTATTGCCATTGTTGCGAAGGGTTCATATCACGATTTGGGTGCATTCATCAGCGCGATGGCTAGTTTGCCGCGCATTGTAACCCTGCACGATTTTACGATTTCTGCCGGCGGCGCTAATTCGAGCCAACTGAATATGAGTATTATCGCCAAAACCTATCGCTATAAGGATGGGGAGGCATAGTCATGAGAAGCTCTTTATCTACCAGTTTTGCCGTGATTGTATGTAGCGTGTTGTTAATCGGCTGCGGTGGCAACGACTTTTCCGATCTGGATGGTTTTATGGCGGAAAAAAAGGCGCGCCCCGGTGGAATTATTGCACCCATACCCACGTTTAAGGCCTATGAGGCCTTTGCCTATAGTGCCGCAGTGCAGCGCAGCCCATTTGATAGGCCCATAGAAGTGCGTGAGATCGCCCAACTCCGGTCAGTGAGTGCGGTCAAGCCAGACAACAGCAGAGCCAAGGAATTTTTGGAACAATTCACCTTCGACTCGCTTTCAATGGTGGGGACATTGAAAAAAGGGGAGCAGGACTGGACCCTGATTCAAGACCCGGAAGGGGGTGTACACAGGGTTCAGCTGGGTGATTATCTGGGACGTAATCACGGAAAAATTGTTGATAACACTGGCACGTATGTGGCGGTAATAGAAATAGTTAGCGATGGCAGTGCCGACGGCTGGGTAGAGCGCCCTCGCTCAATTAAATTAAGCGGCTTGGACGGCTCGTAAGCCGCCTATTGGTGAATGCCATGTTGATTAAAAAGATGATAAAAAAATTGAACTCGGGGAACGGGCTAGTGAAGACAATCAAAGACTATCGTGTAAAGAGTTTACAGCTGGGGGCAGTGGGCCTGCTGCTGGCGATATTCGCCAGCGTTGCACAAGCCGCACCGAGCATTACCGATATAGAATTTAGCTCCCGACCCGGTAGTAAATTTGAGATCCGGCTTGATTTCGACCAAGTGCCCGCCGATATAAATGCTTACACCATTGAAAAGCCCGCAAGGATCGCTATAGATTTTCCCGATACCAGCAGTGCGCTAGAGCTTAAGAGGTACTCTCTTCCCTATGGTAATGCCACTGGTGTTGTAGTGCTCGAGTCGGGCGACCGGACTCGCATGGTGGTTAATCTTGTGAAGCTCGTTCCTTATGAAACCAGAGTAGAGGGCAATAGCCTGTTCGTTACGGTCGGTCAGGATGGCGGCCCGAGCTATGTTAAGCAGACATCTGATCCGAATCGACTGGACACTGCCGTAGAGCCTGTGACAGAGGTTCGTTCAGAAATTAGTGATTTGCAGTTTCAGCGCACTGGAGGTGGTGAGGGCAGGCTGATTCTCGAACTGACTGACCCCTCTGTGGACGTCAATGTATTTAGCGAGGCAGATACCGTTAAGGTGCAGTTTGTTAATACAACAGTTGCAGAACGCTTAATGCGTCGCTACGACGTAACCGATTTTGCTACTCCTGTTGAGAGTATTGATGTAAATACCACTGAGCGAGGAGCCTCGTTGACACTGAAAACAACGGGCTCTTTCGATTATCTGGCTTACCAAACTGACAACCAGTACATTCTAAGTGTCAAGCCGCTCAGCAAGAAAGAAGAGAAAGAACGGCTCGATGAGTTTACTTATGTTGGGGACAGGATATCGCTTAACTTCCAGGATATTGAAGTAAGAGCGGTACTTCAATTGATTGCCGACTTCACAGAACTGAACCTGGTGGCCAGTGACACGGTGGCTGGACGCATTACTTTGCGCTTGCAAAATGTACCCTGGGATCAGGCCCTGGAATTGGTGTTGAAGACCCGTGGTCTTGATAAGCGCCAAGTAGGTAACGTGCTCATGGTAGCCCCCGCTGCGGAAATCGCAGAGCGTGAACGCCAGCAAATTGAGGCCAATAAGCAAATTGCTGAACTGGCTCCTTTGCAAACTGATTTCATCCGCATTCGCTATGCCAATGCAGAAAGTGTTGTCGCATTGTTTGGTGCCGGCTCAGAAGACGGGGGCAGCCTGGTTTCAGGTCGTGGCTCAGTTATTGTCGACCCTCGAACCAATTCGATTATTGTGACAGAGACCAGTGCCAAATTGCGTGAAATGCGTGACCTTATAGAGCTGGTGGATATTCCTATTAGGCAGGTTATGATCGAAGCACGCATCGTAATTGCCCAGTCTGACCTGGAGCAGGAGTTGGGCATTACCTGGGGCGGCGGTTATCTGGATTCCAAAGGCGACGATATTTTGTCAGTATCGGGCGATACAACTAACGTAGTGGGCCTGAATAATTCCGTGATCGCTGGTGAGACGCCTTCGCTGTCGTTTCCTGGAGCCCTGCTAGTAGACCTTGGCGTGGGTGCTGCGACTAGCGGATTCGCTGTTGGCTTTACCAGCGATGACCTGTTTTTGACCGCTGAGCTCTCGGCACTGGAAGCTGCGGGACAGGGCGAAGTGGTTTCTCAGCCTAAAGTTATTACTGGCGACAAACAAAAAGCGACCATTTCTTCTGGTACCGAGATCCCCTACCAGGAATCTGCGGCCAGTGGTGCAGCTACAGTTTCTTTTAAAGACGCTGTTCTCAAACTGGAAGTAACACCCAACATCACGCCCGACGACAGAATTCTTCTGGACCTGATTATTACTCAGGATTCTCTGGGAGATCTGGTTCCGACAGGCCAGGGTGGTCTGGTTCCGGCGATTGATACAACCGAGCTGACTACGCAGGTTTTGGTCGGAAACGGTGAGACCATTGTTTTGGGCGGTGTATTTAGAACAGAAGACCTGGAGTCTGTTACTAAGGTCCCATTCCTTGGTGACCTTCCCTATGTCGGAGCACTGTTTAAAAACACTGCTACTTCAAAGACCAAAACCGAAACCCTGATATTTATCACGCCTCGCATCTTGGCTGATAGCTTGCTGGATTAAGGGTAAAACTGGCCTCATGCCCCCACTTCATCGCGTGTTTCTGGTCGGCCCCATGGGGGCCGGAAAAACAACCATCGGTAAGTATTTAGCGCAGCGCTTAAATCTTGATTTTGCCGATACCGATACCGAAATCGAGCGACGCACAGGCGCCGATATACCCTGGATTTTTGATGTTGAGGGAGAGGAAGGCTTCCGCGATCGGGAACAGCAGGTTGTGGAAGAAATGACCGTGCAGGACAATATGTTACTCGCTACGGGTGGTGGGGTTGTTGTGCGGGCCGCAAACCGCAGAGCTCTATCAGCCCGCGGCTTCGTTATTTACTTACATGCCTCGGTGGAAGAGCAGGTCAAGCGCACTCATCGCGATCGGCGTAGACCGTTATTACAAGATGGTGATCCTGAGGTAGTTCTGAGAGCTTTGATGTTGCAAAGAGATGAGTTCTACCGCGAAATTGCCGATCACGTCATTAACACAGATGACTGTAGCCCGCGGACCGTCGCGCAACAGTTGGTTAAAGAGCTTCAGTAAGCCTCCCCTAAGCGGTATTATGTTCGGCTCTGTGCAGGTAATCTTTGTCTGTTTGCAGATTAAGTAAATTTTCCGATTTCACAGGCCGATGTCCGGCTATAGATACTTCTCGGGAGGGCAGGCCTGTGGCAATGCTTATGCACACACTTCACGTTGACCTTGGGGAGCGCAGCTACCCACTTTATATCGGTCGCGATCTGTTTCGTGATTCTCCCTTGTTAGCAAAACATGTACCCGGCTCTCAAGTTGTAATTGTTAGCAATGAGACGGTTGCTCCACTATATACCGATCGCGTCAAGCAAGCGCTGGGAGATCGGAGCCTGATCACTGAAGTAGTGCTTCCCGATGGGGAGCAATACAAAACTCTGGACACTCTGGCGGGAATCTTTGACCGGGTTATGGCAGACAGCCACAACCGCTCTACCAGCTTTATTGCCGTTGGTGGGGGCGTCATCGGTGACATGACCGGATTTGCCGCTGCTTGCTACCAACGGGGAGTGAACTTCATTCAGGTGCCCACTACAGTGCTGGCCCAGGTGGATTCTTCGGTGGGTGGAAAGACTGCAGTAAATCACCCTCGTGGGAAGAACATGATAGGTGCGTTCTACCAACCTGCCGCTGTATTTATTGATCTCGATACCCTGCAAACTCTACCTCAGAGGGAAATTGCCGCAGGTCTGGCGGAAGTAGTCAAATATGGCTTGATTTGCGATCTGCCGTTTTATCAATGGCTTTGCCAGCACATGCCCAATTTGCTCGCGCGAGAAGAGTCAGCACTGGCTGAAGCTATAGAGCGCAGCTGCGCAACGAAGGCGCGAATTGTAGCCGCCGACGAGCGTGAGGGCGGTATTAGAGCTATTTTGAATCTTGGCCATACTTTTGGTCATGCCATCGAAACGGTGCAAGGTTATGGCAAGTGGCTGCACGGAGAGGCGGTGGCGACCGGCATGTTGCTGGCGATGGAGCTGTCGGCAGACCGCGACTGGATTGCCCGGGAAGAAGTGGAGTCCTTCAGAGCCCTATTAACCGCTATGGGCCTGCCAGTGCGGGTTCCTGAAAACATGACTCCGGAAGAATTTATGGAGCATATGGCGCGAGACAAGAAAGTCCTGGACGGGCGTTTACGGCTTGTGTTGCTGAAGTCGGTGGGCGAGGCCTGCATTTCCAATGATGTAACTCGCCCTGAACTATTGGCTTTCCTATCCAGGCATTGCTCTGGCGCATAACCACTATGAAAACAGCTGTTTGTCGGCGCGTCTTCATCCGTGTAATATGAGCGTCCGCTTTTGCTTGAACCTATGCCGAGCGCCGGATTTATTCTTTGTAACCTGTTGATTTTCAACATTATTCTGGACTGACTATGAGCGCAGGCCTATTTAGACCTGAAGAATTTCGTGACAACTGTGGTTTCGGCCTTATCGTGCATAGGTCGGGGGATGCCAGTCATCGCCTGTTGCAAACTGCCATTGAATCACTGACCTGCATGACTCACCGCGGCGGTATTGCCGCCGATGGCAAAACGGGCGATGGTTGTGGGCTGCTGATGCAAATGCCCGAGCAATTCATGCGAACAGTGGCGGCGGAGTGTTTCGACGTAGAGCCGGGCGACAAATTTGGCGTTGGTCAAATATTTCTGAGCCGGAATGAAAGTACCGCCGAAGCTGCGAGGCAGGCACTGGTGAAAGCTTTAACCGATCAGGGCTTACCGGTTATCGGGTGGCGCAGTGTTCCTACTGACAGTTCTGTTTGTGGCCCTATTGCGCTGGATACCCTGCCACGTATTGAACAGGTGTTTTTCAATGCCCCGGGATTCTCTGAAGGAGAGCTCACTAGTAAATTGTTTGTCGCAAGGCGCAAAGCAGAGCTGGCTAATGAGTCTGACCAGGATTTCTATATTTGCAGTTTATCGGGCCGGGTAATTTCCTATAAAGGTTTGGTGATGCCGGTCGATCTGCCACATTTTTATAGCGACCTCGACGATCCGCGCCTCGAGACGGCGATCTGTGTTTTTCACCAGCGTTTTTCCACCAATACTATGCCGAAGTGGCCCCTGGCACAGCCGTTCCGATTGCTGGCTCACAATGGGGAAATCAACACTATTGATGGCAATCGAAATTGGGCCGCTGCGCGAACCGCGGCGTTTGAAACCGATAAGCTACCCAATATCATGGAGCTCGCGCCGGTGGTAAACCGTTCGGGATCCGATTCATCCAGTCTCGATAATATGCTGGATGTACTGGTGACTGGCGGTATGGGCCTGCCCCAGGCCTTGCGTATGCTCATACCGCCCGCATGGCAAAACATCGACCTTATGGATCCGGACCTGAAAGCCTTTTATGAGTACCATTCAATGCACATGGAACCCTGGGATGGTCCAGCGGGCATAGTTCTGACAGATGGACGTTACGCGGTTTGTGTACTGGACAGAAATGGTTTGCGCCCCGCTCGATGGGTGAGAACGAAGGATGGATTTATTACTGTGGCCTCGGAAGTGGGCACACACGGGTATAAAAATGAAGACGTTGTGGCCAAAGGCCGCGTGGGCCCCGGGCAAATCCTGGTTGTAGATACTCACACGGGTGAAGTGCTACACACAGATGAAATTGACAACCGCCTTAAATCCAGTCACCCCTACAAAAAATGGTTACGAGAAAATTCTCAGCGCATTGAAGGTACTTTTGGTGGCGAGGCTGCTCCAGGCATAGATAAAGATCAACTCGACAGTTACATGAAAATGTTTCAGGTGAGTTCCGAGGAGCGTGATCAAGTGATGCGCCCTCTGGCTGAATCCGGAAACGAAGCTGTGGGTTCCATGGGTGATGATACACCGATGGCAGTGCTGTCGCGTAAGGAGCGGTCGCTCTACGATTATTTCAGGCAGAAGTTTGCCCAGGTGACCAACCCTCCAATTGACCCTCTGCGTGAAACCATTGTGATGTCGCTGGAGACCGCCCTTGGGGGAGAGAAAAACATCTTCCATGTGGGGCCGGAACACGCCGACCGGGTCATTCTCACTTCGCCAGTGCTGTCCCAGGGGAAATTCAATAAGTTGTTACAGCTGGATCGGCCCGGCTTTTCGATGAAGGATATTGACTGCACCTATAATCCTGCAGAGAAAGGCTTGAAACAGGCCATCGAAGAGTTAGTGGAGCTGGCAGAGCAAGCTGTGCGCGAAGGTGTCACCATACTCATTCTGTCAGATCGTGCAATTGCCAAAAACAAAACTCCGGTTCACAGTCTGCTGGCCGCCGGTGCAGTGCACCACCACCTGATAAAGACGAGCCTGCGTTGTCATGCGAACATTATTGTCGAATCTGCCAGCGCCCGTGATTCTCACCAGATAGCTTGTCTGCTGGGGTTTGGAGCGACGGCCGTTTACCCTTATCTGGCATACAGTGTGGTTGAAGACCTTATTCGCAATGGAGAGGTTCTGGGTGAACCCAGTGCCTGTTACAAAAATTATCGCAAGGGCGTAAACAAGGGCCTGCTCAAAATTATGTCCAAAATGGGCATCTCTGCGGTGAGCTCCTACCGTGGTGCGCAGTTGTTCGAAGCGGTGGGCCTGGCCTCGGAAGTAGTGGATCTGGCTTTTTGCGGGGTTGCCTGCCGAATTGAAGGCAGCCGCTTCACTGATCTTGAAAATGATCAAAAAGTCCTCTCTCAAGCAGCGTGGTCCTATCGGAAAGTTATAGAGCGAGGAGGGCTGCTGAAGTACGTGCATGGTCAGGAGTATCATGCTTTCAATCCTGACGTTGTGACCACTTTACAGCAGGCTGTCGCAACAGGTGACTACACGATCTATAAAAACTATGCAAAATTGGTGAATGAGCGCCCCGTGGCAACATTGCGCGACTTGCTGCAACCGGTGGATGCGGCGCAGCCGTTGCGGTTGGATGAAGTGGAGCCGGTAGAGAATATTTTCCGCCGCTTCGATTCTGCTGGCATGTCGTTGGGAGCCTTGAGCCCCGAAGCTCACGAGGCACTAGCCGCCGCGATGAATCGTATTGGTGCTCGCTCTAACTCTGGTGAAGGCGGAGAAGATCCTGAACGGTTTGGTACCGATAGAGTCTCCAAAATTAAACAGATTGCCTCCGGCCGGTTCGGAGTTACGCCACACTATCTGGTTAATGCAGAGGTTCTGCAAATTAAGGTGGCGCAGGGCGCCAAGCCCGGTGAAGGTGGTCAGCTACCCGGCGCAAAGGTGAATGAGCTTATTGCGCGACTGCGCTTTTCAGTTCCGGGGGTGACACTGATATCGCCACCTCCGCATCACGACATCTACTCGATAGAAGATCTGGCCCAGCTCATATTTGATCTCAAACAGGTCAACCCGCAGGCGCTTGTCTCGGTCAAACTGGTTTCTGAGCCCGGGGTTGGCACGATTGCCGCTGGTGTCGCGAAAGCTTATGCCGATCTCATCACGATCAGTGGTTATGATGGAGGCACTGCCGCCAGCCCACTCACTTCAATTCGCTATGCCGGTTCTCCCTGGGAGCTGGGGCTTGCCGAAGTACAGCAAACCCTGCGCGGCAACAGTCTGCGCGGCAAGATTCGGCTGCAGGCCGACGGCGGCCTGAAGACCGGTTTGGATGTGATCAAGGCGGCAATTCTTGGAGCCGAAAGCTTTGGATTTGGCACGGCGCCTATGGTGGCACTGGGTTGTAAATATCTGCGTATTTGCCACCTCAATAACTGTGCCACAGGTGTTGCGACGCAGAACCAGTTGCTGCGCGATGACCATTTTATAGGCACGGTAGACATGGTTGTTAATTTCTTCACCTTCGTCGCTGAGGAAACTCGCGAATGGTTGGCTCGTCTTGGAGTCCACTCACTGGAGGCTCTTATTGGACGAACAGATTTACTGCAGTGCTTGCCCGGTGAGACGCAAAAGCAGGCCGGTCTGGATCTCAGCCCTATTTTGTATAAGAGCCCCGACAGCGAAGGCCAGCCTGAGTTTTGTCAGGTTCAGTCAAATGACCCCTTCGACAAGGGCGAAAAAGCCGAGCAAATGGTAGCCGTCGCACGCTCTGCCATCGAAGGAAAAAGTGGTGGTGAATTTGAATTTTCAGTGACTAACTGCGATCGCTCTATAGGTGCCAGGCTGTCCGGAGAAATCGCCCGCCGCTACGGTAATAACGGTATGGAAGATCAGCCGATTGTTATGCGCCTTAAGGGTACTGCTGGCCAAAGTTTTGGTGTGTGGAATGCCGGTGGTCTGCACATGTATCTGGAGGGTGACTCCAACGACTATGTAGGTAAGGGAATGGCAGGCGGCAAGCTGGTTGTCTACCCTCCGCTGAACAGCGAGTTTAAATCTCAGGAAGCGATTATTATTGGCAACACTTGCCTTTACGGTGCAACCGGCGGAAAGTTATTTGCAGCGGGAGTCGCTGGAGAGCGCTTTGCGGTTCGCAACAGCGGCAGTCATTCGGTTGTCGAGGGAGCGGGTGACCATTGCTGCGAATATATGACCGGCGGCAGTGTTACCGTTTTGGGTCCAACTGGAGTGAACTTTGGTGCGGGAATGACCGGTGGTTTTGCCTATGTGCTTGACCAGGATCGTTGCTTTATCGATCGCTACAACAGTGAATTGGTTGAAATTCATAGGGTTAACTCTGAGCACATGGAGCCCTATCGCAATCACCTGCGTTTAAACATCGAGGAATATACGCGGGAGACCCAGTCAGAGTGGGGGGCACATTTACTCGCCAACTTTGAGGACTACGTGGGTAAGTTTTGGCTTGTTAAGCCAAAGGCAGCAGACCTGGATCAATTATTGTCGCGCTTGCGCAATACAGACTAGCGGGCAGGAGGATTTTATGAATGAACGTTTGGCGAATGATTTTCAGTTTATTGATGTGGGGCGACAGGACCCGGGAAAGAAAGATCTGCTCGCGCGTAAATCCGAGTATGTGGAGATTTATCAACCGTACTCTGCAGGCGAAGTAAAAGATCAAGCCCACCGCTGCCTGGAGTGCGGTAACCCCTACTGTGAGTGGAAATGTCCGGTACATAACTTCATCCCAAATTGGTTGAAACTCGTGAGTGAGGGCAATCTATTTGAGGCGGCAGAACTGAGCCACCAAACCAATACTTTGCCGGAAGTGTGCGGCCGAGTCTGCCCGCAGGATCGACTGTGCGAGGGGGCTTGTACTCTGGATGACGGTTTTGGTGCTGTTACCATTGGTGCATCGGAAAAGTATATTACCGACACGGCTCTCGCCATGGGCTGGCGGCCAGATCTTTCGCAGGTCATTCCTACGGATAAGAAAGTTGCCATTATTGGTGCCGGCCCGGCCGGCCTGGGTTGTGCCGATGTACTGGTACGCGCTGGCGTGCAACCGGTGGTATATGACTCCTACCCGGAAATTGGCGGTCTGCTCACTTTCGGTATCCCTGAGTTTAAGCTCGAGAAGAAGGTGATGGTTCTGCGACGCGAAATTTTTGAGGGAATGGGCATCGAGTTCAAGCTCAATACTGAAGTGGGCAAGGATATTTCTGTCACTGAGTTACTGGATCAATACGATGCTGTGTTTCTCGGCATGGGCACTTACAAAGACCTGCGCGGCAATTTCCCCGGCGAACAGCTGCCCGGCGTTTATAAGGCACTTCCCTACTTGATTGGAAATGTGAATCACAATTTAGGGTTTGCACAAGATCCTAAAGCTTATGTCAATTTGAAGGGTAAAACAGTAGTTGTACTCGGTGGTGGCGATACCGCCATGGACTGTGTGCGTACTGCGATTCGCCAACAGGCGGCGAAGGTTATCTGTGCTTACCGACGTGATGAAGAGAATATGCCAGGTTCTCGACGTGAGGTGAAAAACTCACGCGAGGAGGGCGTTGTGTTTCTATATAACAGGCAACCTACTGAAATTGTTGAATATTTTGGTCGAGCCTGTGGTGTAAAAATGATCCAGACTGAGATGGGCGAGCCGGATGCTGATGGTCGTCGTAGGGCGCAACCCGTGCAGGGAAGTGAAGAGGTGCTGGAGGCAGACGCGATTATCATCGCTTTTGGCTTTCAGCCTAATCCACCGGCATGGTTTGAAGACGTCACAGTGAAAACCAATGACTGGGATGGCGTCATTGCCGAGGAAAACCAGGCCTTCAAATTCCAAACCAGCAACCCTAGAATTTTTGCCGGAGGTGATATGGTGAGAGGTTCTGACCTCGTTGTCACCGCCATCTGGGAGGGGCGCCAGGCCGCTGAAGGCATCCTCGATTATCTGGAAGTTTAGGCTACCAAAAAGTGTGGCTGCCCCTGGTCT
This sequence comes from Halioglobus sp., assembly GCA_047650635.1. Classification (GTDB taxonomy): domain Bacteria; phylum Pseudomonadota; class Gammaproteobacteria; order Pseudomonadales; family Halieaceae; genus JBALVT01. Next base: position 24,513 of record JBLHNQ010000001.1, on the reverse strand, counting down.
CTGTGCTCGGGTGGTATTCGCGCTCTTACAATTTAAAGTTGGGTTGGGAAACAAGCAATGACAGAACTGAAGAACGATCGATTTTTACGCGCCATGTTGCGTCAACCGGTTGATCGCACTCCTGTGTGGATGATGCGCCAGGCAGGAAGATATTTACCAGAGTATCGTGCCACCAGGGCACAGGCGGGCTCGTTTCTCGACCTGTGCAAAAATGCTGAACTGGCCTGTGAAGTGACCATGCAGCCGCTGCGCCGGTACCCTATGGATGCCGCGATATTGTTTTCAGATATTTTGACTATCCCCGACGCGTTGGGTCTGGGGCTCTACTTCGAAGAGGGTGAGGGCCCAAAATTTCATAAAACGGTGCGCAGTGAAGCTGATCTCGCAGGGTTAGCATCTTTTAAGGCCGATGATGATCTCGGCTACGTTATGAATGCTGTGCGCACCATCCGCAGCGAGCTAAATGGCGAAGTGCCATTGATTGGGTTTTCCGGGAGCCCCTGGACACTGGCCACTTATATGGTCGAAGGTGGTTCTTCCAAAGACTTCGCCAACATCAAAACAATGGCTTACGATAAGCCGCAATTGATGCACGCGCTGCTCAGTTTGCTGGCAGATGCGGTAGCGGACTATCTCTGCGCACAGGTCAGGGCAGGCGCTCAGGCTCTGCAGATTTTTGACACCTGGGGTGGAGCCCTAAGTGCTACGGGCTACAAGGAATTCTCGCTTAAGTACATGCAACGCATAATTTCCCGTCTGCCTACTGAGGCAGACGGACGTCGTATTCCGGTTATTGTTTTTACTAAAAATGGTGGGCAGTGGTTACCGTCAATTGCAGACTGCGGTGCTCAGGTAGTGGGCATAGACTGGACAACCGACATTGGCGCAGCCAGGTCGCTAGTAGGCGATCGCGTGGCACTTCAGGGCAATATGGATCCAAGTATGCTGTATGCCTCTCCGGCGCGGATTCGAGAAGAAGTGGCGTCCATTTTAGAGAGTTATGGGCACGGCACCGGCCATGTGTTCAACCTTGGGCACGGCATAACTCCCGGAGTGAACCCTGATAATGTCACCGCGTTTGTTGACGCGGTTATAGAGCTATCTCCACGATATCATCAGGCAGATTAGCCAGAAGCCTCGCCAGCTCTGCGTTAAACAAGCTGGGCGGCTTTAGTTTCCTCGCAATTTTCTGTTTCTTCATCACAACAAAAGTCGTGGTCCATTTCACGTGCCGGTTGATCTGAGGCCGGCCGACCAACAATTTTAGCGGGTACACCTGCAACGGTGGTATGTGGCGGTACCGCTTCCAGCACCACACTTCCCGCCCCCACTTTGGCGCCCTCGCCAACACAAATGTTACCCAATATTTTTGCGCCTGCACTGATAAGAACGCCATCACCGATTTTGGGGTGGCGATCGCCTTCATCTTTACCTGTTCCTCCCAGCGTCACGGATTGCAAAATGGAGACGTAATTGCCGACCACAGCGGTTTCGCCGATGACCAGGCCCGTGGCGTGATCGAGCATAATGCCGTAACCGAGTTTAGCCGCCGGATGGATATCCACACCAAACTCCGAGGACATCCGGTTTTGGAAAAATAGTGCCAGAGATTTTCGCCCGCGCTGCCACAGCCAATGTGTAACGCGATGAGTTTCAAGCGCGTGGAAGCCCTTGAAGTACAAAAAGGGTATCGAGAGCTGATTACACGCAGAGTCCCGCTCTTCCACTGCCAGCAGATCTGCCCTTAGGGCTTTCGGGATGCAAGTGTCGTTGGTAAACGCTTCCAGAATGACTTCGCGTAGCAGTAAAGCGGAGGCCGTGGGGCTGTCTAGCATATTGGCCAAGTGAAAACTTAAAGCTTGTTCCAAAGTGGAACTATTTAAGATAGTTGCGTGCAAAAAGCTCGCTAATACCGGTTCGGCCTCGGCCTGCAGTTTAGCTTCAGCGCGAATTCTATCCCACACGACGTCTTTGGTTGTTGTTGACATGGTTGTTCCCTAATCGATGTTTCATTTTTCTGAACAGTCAGGGGCACCACTTTAGCCCAAATAGGACGTGTCGTCACTTCGTGTCAGACTGGCAGCATAGCCCCATAATTCATGGTCGCTGGCTTTGTATTTCTGTTCAAACAGAGTTATGGACTCTTGCTGTTGCAATATGAAGACACGCCCTGGATAGCCTGCCAGTTGCAGCGCCAACCCGAATTCCTCTACGTAGAGTCGCCAATTCGATCGAAGTTCAATTTGCCCGCCTAATTGTACCAGCCACGAAAAAGCTGCACTCCCGTGAACACGGCGCTGCAGGTGACGGGACTTCGGCCAGGGGTTTGGGTAGAAAATATAGTGAAAGTCGACAGCAATACCGTCACGCAGTAGAAGTTGCCAGATATCTTCGCAATCGCCCTGAAGTAGTAGATAGTTATCGGCACCATTTGTTATGTGCCTCTCCAGACGATGGGCAGACTTATCAACACCCACCACAAGATGCCCGGGGTGACGAAGGGCCAGTGTTGCGGTGCTTTGCCCCGTGCCGCAGAAAGAGTCGAGTATTATCGGGCGTTTGTTCTCTTTTAAGTTGTTGATTAACCGCTCAAATGCAGTGTGACTGTGGTTCGCGATGGGTTTTCGGTGTGGGTGTGCCAGGTGGCGACGCACAAGGTGAGGCAATTTTGGATGCGTATTGTGTTGATGACTTTGTACGGCACGAGAATTTGCTGGCAATGGATTGCGGCTCCCGCGTAAAACAACGTTAATTTGAAGTTGTGGCTCAGGCATTGCGTTGGGTCAATGTCGCTGCGATCATAAAGCTCAACGATTATACTATTGATGCAGCTTTATACACGACATTGGGTACATTTGATGCGCAAGGATTTACGACCCTTCTGGGTAAAGAATTTATACCTCAAATTCAGGCACAGGTACGCGGAGTATTTCCTCCGCCCACAGTGTGAATATTTGGGGGCATTTCACACCATTATGAAACCTTGGTATGTCCACATTTCCGGCCCGAATATACGTATCGGTGAAAGTTTTACCGCAATTGGTGAACCGATGCACCGCGTCGAAATTGGAGTATGGGGCCGGGCTGAGGGGCAGGGCAGGGTTGAGATCGGTGATTGTGTTTTGATGAGCCCGGGTTCGCGGTTGAGCGCCAGTGACGAGATCACAATCGGCAATGGTGTGATGATGGCTAATGGCACCTATATTACCGACTCCGACTGGCATACCCTCTACGACAGGACGGAGCGGGATGAAAAAGTGACGCCTGTTCATATTGGAAACAATGTTTGGCTGGGAGATCACTCCACCGTACTTAAGGGTGTCACAATTGGAGAAAATAGTGTTGTGGCCGCTCGAGCTGTGGTCACTAGTGATGTACCTGCCAATGTGGTTGTAGCCGGAAGTCCGGCTGAAGTCATCAAGCACCTGGACCCCGAGCTTGGGTTTAAAACGCGCATGGACTATTTTTCCAAGCCAGCTGAACTGGAACGTTTCTTTGAGCAGGTTGACCGCGATGTGCTGGCGGGAAATAGTGTTTTTAACTGGCTGTGGTCGATTGTGTACCCGCCGTCCGGTAAATAACTGTCGGGGTGCTCAGGTTATAGTAATTTCAGCGGTTCTTCGCGCAGTGCGGCAAGTTGCTCGCGCAACTCCAGAATGTGTTCGCCCCAATAGCGTTCAGTGTTAAACCAGGTGAAGCTGCGTGGGAAGGCGGGATCTTCCCAGCGCCGTCCCAGCCAGGCGGCGTAATGCACAATACGCATAGTGCGCAGGGCTTCTATCCAGCGCAACTGCCCTGGGTCGAAATCACAAAACTCGTTGTAGCCCTCTACCACTTTTGCCAGTTGTAATTGGCGGCGATGTCTATCGCCACTGAGGAACATCCAGATATCCTGCACCGCAGGTGCCATCGCACAATCGTCGAGATCGACAAAATGAGCCGAATTGTCCCGCCATAAAATATTGCCGACATGACAGTCTCCGTGGATGCGGATCAGGTCACTGGCTTTTACACTGCTGTAGATTTCTGAAACGACTTCCTTCAAGTCCTTAGCGAGGCTGGCATATGCGGGCTGTAAAGAGCTGGGTATAAAATATTGCAACAGATAGTCGCTGGAACGGGTTAGCATTTGCTCAACAGAAATAGTGATACGCTCAGAGAATTTTCCCGCGCGTCCCACCGCGTGAATGCGGCCTAGCGTTCGCCCCAAGATGAACAGGTTGTCCAAATCATCGAGCTCTGGCGGATATCCTCCGCGCCGGGTAAATAGAGCGAAGTTGAAGTCATGGTAATTGTGTAGAGAGTTTCCGCCGTCATCGAGCATGGGTGCGACAACTGAGATGTTGGCGTCCTGCAGTTCGAAGCTGAATTGATGTTCTTCTAGAATTTGAGCCCGGCTCCACCGTTGCGGCCGGTAGAACTTTGCAATGAGGGGTGTACCATCTTCTATGCCCACCTGATAGACGCGGTTCTCGTAGCTGTTGAGTGCCAGCAGACGTGCGTCACTGAGGTGGCCGGCCGATTCTACGGCCTCAATGACAACATCGGGAGTTAGTTGGTCGTAGGGGGGAGTGTTCATTAAGCAGGTTCCGTGGTGGCTTGCGAAAGTAACGCAGCACTCTTTATTTGCGCAAACACCTTGTCACCTACAGCCAATTGCAATACTTCGGCAGACTTACGGGTTATCCGGGCGAGTAGGTATTGTTCACCCAGAGACAGACGCAACAAAACCCGGGAGCCACCTGTTGCCTCTATTTCGAGCAGCTCAACGGGAATAATGTTAAGGATTGAGCTGTCGTGCGGTCGTGCGCGGCAAATGCTCACATCCCGGGCGGGAATACGTAGACGTTGTTGTTGGCCCAGGGGTGCTTCCAGGTGGTTTACCAGCAGTGTCTGGTCGTCAACCCGAATTTCAGTGAGACCGAACTCGGTGTCGTGGTGTTGTATTGCACCGGTGACAATAGCGGCGGCCTGCTCTTCATGTGACAGGCGCGTGTCCAGGCGACCACATAGGTCAATTAGCGACCCCTGGGCTTCCAGACGACCGTGTTCGAGCAGTAACAGGTTGTCAGCGATTTGGCTGATTTCCTCAATGTCGTGACTGACATACAAGATAGGGATGTCCAGCTCGGCTCGCAAGCGTTGTAGGTAGCGCAGACATTCGCTTTTGGCGGCATGATCGAGATTGGCAAGGGGCTCATCCATTAACAGGATACGCGGACCACTGAGCAGCGCCCGGCCGATAGCCACTCTCTGCTGTTGTCCTGCGGACAGTTGCTCAGGCAGGCGGGCTAACTGTGCCTCCAAATTTAGCCAGTCTACAATTTCATCGAAGGAGGGCTGACTCTCATCTCCGCGTCGTTTAATCGCGTATTCCAGGTTTTGCCTGACATTAAGGTGCGGAAATAAACGGGCATCCTGAAAGACAAACCCAATCTTGCGCTTCCACGGTGGTGTAATTTGAGTGCCGGATTGCCATTGCTCGTTTCCAAATACAATAGTGCTGTTACCCGACGCTGGTTGTATGCCGGCAACCGCGTTTAGCACAGTGGTTTTGCCACTGCCGCTGGGGCCATAGATGGCGGTAACGCCAGATGCGGGAACCTTGCACTCGATGTGCAGGGAGAAGCCGTTGTCTCCTGTATGCGAAATATTAAGGCTTATCTGTCTCAATCGGGAAGCCTCCAAAAACTCTGGCGGTTGCCGCGGTACAGGAAAAACAATAATACGGCAGAAAACAGCAGCAAACCGGCGGCCAATCGATGTGCGTTGTCATACTGCAGTGATTCAACCTGATCGTATATGGCAATGGAAATAACCTGCGTCTCCCCGGGAATATTGCCGCCTATCATCAACACCACTCCAAATTCTCCCACGGTGTGGGCAAAGCCCAGGCTGGCGGCAGTAACAAAACTACGCCTGCACAGCGGCAGCACAACAGATACAAACTGGTCCAATGGTGGGGCACCCAGAGTGGCGGCAGCCTGGAGCAGGCCGTGGGGAACCCGGCTGAAGGCGGCTTGAAGGGGCTGTACCACAAAGGGTAGTGAGTAGATGACAGAGCCGATTACCAGCGCGCTGAAACTGAAAGCGAGTTGAGAGCCCGTGAGGCTCTGCCACAACTCTCCCAATGCGGTTTGCGGTGCCAGCATCAGTAGCAGGTAAAAACCTAAAACAGTAGGTGGCAGAATCAGGGGCAGGGCGACAACAGATTCTACCAGAGCTGAAATATTAGTACGCCGGCGAGATAGCCACCACGCCAGCGGTGTTCCAAGCAGTAGCAAAAGCACGGTGGTCACTGAGGCCAGCTTCACCGTGAGCCAAATTGCACCGAGTTCTCCCTCGGTCATGGGCAGGTTCCATAGCCTGTATTTTGGATCATTGTCTGTACTTCTTCACTCCGAATAAGGCGCATATAGGCCTTGGCAGCGGGATTACTGTTAGCCCTTTTTAGCCAGATTACATGCTGCTCAATGGGAGTGTACCAGTTGGATGAAATAGCTGCGCCTTCGCCTGCCGCCAGCGAATTGGGCACCAGCGCAAGGTCAACACTGGAGCTGTGCCAGTGCTGATAGGCTTGAATGGCATTATTTGCCCGCACTAATTTTCTGTTAGAGGCTGCTTTGAATTCTCTGCGTTGTATAACTTGCAAGGCGGCTCTACCGTAGGGTGCGGTCTTGGGATTGGCAATGGCCAGGCTGAGCCTGGGGTTTGCCAGATCTTCTGCGGCGTTGTCGCTGCCTACAAGCGTGAGGCCGCCCATCGCATAGCAAAACTGTTGTCCGTTTACGCCAAGCTGATTTTCCTCAAGGCGCAAGGGAGCATTTTTATCTGCGGAAAAAAATATATCAAACGGCGCACCATGGGTGATCTGGCTATAGAGTGTTCCGGTAGAGGCACTACTGAGTACCGCAGTGTGTGCCGATTTTTGTTCAAAAAGAGTGTTAATTTTTTTGGCAGTGGACTTAAAATTTGTCGCTACAGCAATATGCACCGTCTCTGCATGGATTAGACCAGCGCTCAAAAGCAGTATGATAAACATGGATAACCGCATATCGTGCTCCGGCGATACTAATGTCTCAGTTATTGGGGGCGGGTGTGCGTGCCAGGCACCAGATTTCAATATGAGCTGCGCCCGCATCTCGTAGCGTGGTGGCCATTGCAGTGGCAGTGGCGCCCGTTGTCAAAACGTCATCTACAATGGCGATGCGAAGATTGTCACAGCGCTGTCGTGCTGTAAAGGCAGCAATCAAATTGGTTCTCCTAGCCAAAGCAGGCAAACTCGACTGTGGAAGCGTTGCCTGATGGCGTTGGACGAGACGTGTGCTCAAGCGTACATGTTGCAGAGCATGGCATTGCCAGCGTAGCGCTGTCGCAAGTATCTCCGATTGATTAAATCCCCTGTGCCAAAATTTCCGCCAGTGCAGGGGCACGGGAACAATGATGTCGATTGCCTGAAAGCTTTTGGAAAACTTTTCTAACCACAGGTGAGCGAGTAGGGGTGTTAATTGGCGCTCGCCATGAAACTTCCAGCGGTGTATCAGGAAAGCCATTTGCTCATCGTACAGCCATGGGGCGACCACGCGATCAAATGCCGGTGGAGAGAGCAGGCACTGCCCGCATAGTGCGTCCCCCCTGCTAACATGGCGCGGTAATGGCTGGGACATTGGAAGGGCGCACTGTGTGCAGCAGATATCATTGGCTGCTAAACCAGATTCACAGGGCTGGCAGAGGGCAAAATCCCGATAGCTGCGCAGGCCGCATAGCAAACAGTAGTTGGGGAACAGCCCCTCTAGTGCGTAAGATTTCAATGGTGAAAAAGATGTCATCAGCTGCGCCATTGTGTGGCTGTAAAGTTTGCAGGCAGTGTATTGTGAGCCTTGTTGGCGCTAAATCTTCACGACTATTTTTCATCTAAACTTCTCTCCGGATTGAATCAGGGTGGCTGCTGACGCAAATGCATATAACTAGTTTTATGTTGATCTAGGTCGCTCAAGTCCAAAAATGTATTTGACTTTGGGTGGGTTTTGAGCAGAATGTGTGCAGCGAACACATAGGCTCGTAAGCACGCAATTCTTGTCGTGCACGATTAACCCCGACAATCAGGAGGTACATACCGTGCCAGAGTATAAAGCACCGTTGCGCGACGTAAGTTTTGTTATGAACGAGTTGTTGGAGTCAGAGAAGCTCTATAAAACTTTGCCCGGATTTGAAGAAGCCACTCAGGATATGTTGGATGCTATTGTTGGTGAAGCGGCCAAGTTTTGTGAAGAAGTCATCGCGCCGTTGAACCAATCCGGTGACGAAGAGGGCTGCACATGGTCCGAGTCTGGTGTCAAAACTCCGGACGGTTTCCCGCAGGCCTATAAGCAATATGTAGAGAATGGCTGGCCCGCGCTTGCTGCTGAAGTGGAATCTGGTGGTCAGGGCATGCCGAATCTCTTGGGTATCAGCGTCACAGAGCTTACAGGTTCGGCAAACTGGTCATGGGGCATGTATCCAGGGTTGAGCCACGGCGCTATCAAAACAATCGAAGAACACGGTAGCGTAGAGCAAAAAGAACAGTATCTTACCAAACTGGTGTCCGGCACATGGACGGGTACTATGTGTCTTACAGAGGCTCATTGTGGTACCGATCTTGGCCTACTGAGAACCAAGGCAAAACCTTCGGCCGATGGCTCATATGCTATTACAGGGACCAAGATATTCATCAGCGCTGGTGAGCACGATATGGCTGAGAACATTGTGCATATCGTTCTCGCCCGCCTACCGGATGCCCCGGAAGGCACCAAAGGCATCTCTTTATTTATCGTTCCCAAATTTAACCTCACAGGTGAGGGTTCAGTGGGCGAACACAACTCAGTTCATTGCGCCTCCATTGAGAAAAAGATGGGTATCAGGGCTTCAGCTACCTGTGTAATGAATTTTGACGGCGCCAAGGGTTACCTGATTGGGCCGCCGAATAAAGGTATGGCTTGCATGTTTACCTTTATGAACACAGCGCGTTTAGGCACTGCGATTCAAGGCTTGGCACACGGTGAGCTGTCATATCAGGGCGCACTGGCCTACGCTCGAGATCGTCTGGCAATGCGCAGTCTCACAGGCCCAAAAAATCCTGAAGGCCCCGCCGACCCGATCATAGTTCACCCCGACGTGCGTCGCATGCTGTTTACGCAAAAAGCTTTTGCTGAAGGCAGCCGCGCCTTTTTGTACTATCTTGCCCAGTTGGCTGATGTGATGCAGGCCGGGTCAGAAGAAGAGTCCAAAAAAGCTGATAATTTGATGGCCTTTCTCACGCCTATTGCGAAGGCTTTTGTTACCGAAACCGGTTTTGAGTCCGCTAACCTTGGTGTTCAGGTTTACGGCGGTCACGGCTTTATTCGGGAATGGGGCATGGAGCAGATTGTGCGCGATGCGCGTATCGCCATGCTCTACGAGGGCACCACCGGTATTCAGGCTATGGATCTGATAGGACGCAAGGTATTGGGCAGCGGTGGCAAATTACTCATGGGATTCACTGATATAGTTAGTGAGTTTTGTGCGGCCAACACTGCCGAGGAAGATGCAGAATTTGTAGTCAGATTGAAAGAATGCGTCGATGAGTGGCTGGAGTTGTCCGTGACTATAGGTACTGCCGCTATGGAAAACCCCGATGCAGCGGGTGCGGCAGCGGTGGATTACCTTATGTATAGTGGTTATGTGACCCTGGCCTACTTCTGGGCGCGCATGGCAGTTTTAGCGCGTCAGAAAATAGAAGCCGGTGATGGTGACGTGTCGTTCTACGAGGCTAAAGTGATGACTGCGCGTTTTTACTTTGAGCGTATTTTGCCGCGAACCCGCGCCCATAAAAAGTCTATGCTGAGTGGTCCTGATAACCTTATGACCATGCCGGAAGCCATGTTTGATTTCTAGTGTGCGAATGACACAAAAGTAATCCCAATGGGGTGACTTTTCGACCGGAAGGGGAGAGAATACGTATTGTTATTCTCTCCCTTTTTTATGCCTATGACTGATCAAGCTTCTAAAAACACAGATTCAAATTTTGAAAACCGCCTCTATCCTGAAGATCAGGCCAAAGTGGATGCGTTTGTCTCCACAGGTGTTAATTCTGTCAAACGCAAACCGTTTCGCCCCGGCAGGCTGGTCGTTATTCTGATTGTCATTGTTATTGGACTCAGTGTCTTCAGTCAGTTTATCGCGCGCTGGGCAGGGGTGTATTAGCGAAAACAGTCGATAATCGGTGTGTGGCGCAGCCTGGTAGCGCACGTCGTTCGGGAGGAAGTGTTTAGCTCAGGGAATCCAGCATATTTTTGCAGTAAAGCCGTTCATTTATCTCCTTAAACATCATAATACGCACTGTATATAGTTTTTTCCTCATTCAATTCTATTCATTCTTAGCCGAATGTGTTGTAGGATGCTCAGGAGTTTGTGCTGGAATCCCTGGAAAATGCTGCAACTTATTGATGAAAACTTGCTGTCCACACTGGAGTTTCCTGCCCCAAAGCAGCGTGACTTTTACTCGGACACTGTAATCTCTGGTTTCCAACTTCGAGTCTACGGTTCTGGCAAGGTTGGGCTGTATCTGAACTACCGTGTTAAGTCTGGTGAGATGAAGGGAGCCAAGCGTTCTTACCACCTGATTAACCCAAGCATAGAGAATTTCAGGGCACTACCCGTGGCTGGCAAGAAGGCGGCTATGAAGAAGTGGAGAGGGCTGGCAGAGAAGTATCGCGGCGAAGTGGATGGCGGCGGTGACCCAGCTGCGGATCGCGCTACCGCTAGGGCGAAGGTGCAGAAGATACGGAAGAAGAAAGCAAAGAAACAGGCTAAGGCTGTTGAGGCTAGGAAAGCCGAAGCATTTGCTGATAAAAATACAATCGCGAAGCTGTGCGCTGATAACGGTAAGTATTACACAACATACTTAAAACCATCGACCAACGGTGGCGAGCGTACCCGTGACATGCTGCTGACAGCCTACTCATCACTGGCAGACCTGCCGATTACAGCTATTACTAATGACCAGGTACGGGCTATAGAGGAGCGGTGGATAGTCGATGGTGATATAGCTGCATCATCCATAGATCGCTACAGATCGACGCTAAGGGCGTTCTGCAACTGGTGCATTACAGCGAAGATTCTTGCTAACAATCCCTGTGATGGGATTAAGCGGGTAGCCAAGCCATTCGATTACAAGCGTCCCTATAAAGCCTTCGATGTGGCCGAGGTTAAGGCTTTGTACGCGGAGTTAAACTGCAAGGTAGCCGGTAGCTACAAATACCCAGATTACTTCCGCGTCATGGTTCCACTGGCTATTAATACCGGGATGCGCCGTGGAGAGATCCTAAAGCTTGATTGGTCACTGGTTCGTCCTGACAGCATTGACCTACCCGAAACCAAGAATGGTAAGTCACATAACGTAAAGATGAATAAGACTGCGGCGGCTTTAATTCAAGATTGGCGCAACAGGCAGGGCGTTACCTTTGTCAGTGGCAAGGTATTCGACCCAGAGCTACCGCCTAAGAATACAGAGTCCAAGTCCGACAGGCTTACCAATCAGGTGAAGTATCTATTCAAGAAGCTAACCAAGGCGGCTGGTATCAAGGCTGGCTTTCACGCTACCCGACACACGTTCGCAGCGACTCTTGCCCGTAATGGCGTATCAATCCACCTTATCAGCCAGATGCTTAATCACAGCAGTTTAGAAATTACGATGCGATATGCCCGCGAATATCAAGAACACCTGAATCAAGCCAAGGTGCTGGACGGTATGTTTGGGTAAGAAAATATAATTAAGACTAGTTAAGTAGGAATAAGAATATATGGGCTGAGAAAAACAAAAAAATCACGATTTTGTCTGTGTTCGGGGCGCTCGCCCCTGATTCTTTGATTGGCGATCTGGAAAGAGTATGAAATGATATCCAAGTAAATGGCCCGAGGGGTACTAGAAATACCCCTCAAACCGACCCAGGGAGTGCAAGCAAACCAAAGGTCACATCATGCCGATGTCCTGACAGTTTAACCTGCACTCCACAACGTTGAAAAGTGGAGATTTAAAAATGTTAGATAGAGAAAATCCGTCGCCTTTAGGTGACTTCCCCCGATTACATCCGCACAAAGAAAAATCAGCCATGAAACTGATCGGCAAATCCTCCTCCTGGGGGTCAAAGCAGCGCATGAGAGATTATGCCGCTGTTGCTGAAGGCAAGCAGCCAGAAGGCCCGATATTCAGCGTCGATAGCAATGGTCTGGTCGTCTACTTTCACGAAGACCTGGTTACCTGGTTACGCAGCCGATACAAGCGCATTACCGAAGTACCTCCTAAAAAAGGAAAGAGCAATCTTCCTAACGTATTGAATTCAGTCGATATCCCAACCAGCGCAGCATAACGCGCTGGGGGATTCCAACTTGAACTCCAATAAAAAGCCCCGCATCTGTGGCAAGCAGATCGAGGCATGGACACTTGAGGTAAGCAGACGTGTCAGACAATATTATATACCAAAATAAATCTGTAGAGCAGATTGTTGATACAGCACTGAAGGATATAGCTGATGCGTGTCGGCTGGAACCGACTGTAGTACCAGATCTTCCTTACTTTTCAGACATTGAATTGACCCAGATGCACAGGTACTGCCTGAAGTATCGAGACCTTGTGCGTGGTGGTGGCATCCTCACTGATAAGCAGCACGATAGATTCATGCGGTTTCAACGTGTCTGCTATATGGAGGGCGTTGCCCATGAGTGAGCTAGATAGGCGGGCAGATGCCTATGGACAAGTTATCGCCGAGGCTCAGCCTGCTGCGCCAAATGTCAGCATAATATCAAGGGAAGTTAGCGATACGAATAGCTTCGATTTCTCTGAAGTTTACTTCCCCAATATAACTGGAAGGCAGTCTTACCCAGTTGAGCAGCTTGGCCCGCTATTGGGTGGCGCGGCCAAAGCTATAGCTGATGCGGTTCAGTCTCCACTGGAAACAGCGGCACACTCAATACTGACAGTGGCAGCTTTCACGGCACATTCGCTTGCCAATGTCGTAATCGATGTGCGGACTATTCCTTTGTCTCTGTTTGTACTGACCATTAGTGAGTCCGGCGAGCGCAAGTCATCCAGTGACAAGCTGGCCGCGTCGGGGCTTGAGGCTCACCAGAAGAAGCTGCTGGAGGCATACCCGGAACTTCTGAAGGATCACAAAGATGCTGAGGCTATCTACAAGAAGAACTATGGTGAGGCACTGAAGGGCGACAATCCTGCCGGTGACCTGGCGCAGCTTGTAGAGCCACTACCGCCACCGACACCCATCATATTGGCGCAGGAGCCAACACTGGAGGGATTGCAAAAGTCCTTTATCAGCGGCCTACCAAGTCAGGCTTTGTTTACTGATGAGGGTGGTCAGTTTCTGGGTGGTCACGCGATGAATGCGGACAATATGCTGAAGACCATTGCCGGGCTTTCCAAGTTCTGGGATGGCAGCCCTATCATTCGTACCAGAGCAGGGGATGGCGAAAGTGCCGCATTGTATGGGCGTAGGCTATCCATCCATCTAATGGTTCAGCCTGCTGTGGTTGAGAAGCACATGAGCGACCCGTTGCTGATGCAGCAGGGTTGGCTTGCACGGTTCTTGATGGTCAGGTCTACGCCCAAGGCTGGTACGCGGAAATACAACGCAGGAGCAACCCTTGATGAGGCTCTGCAGGGCTTTCATACTCGGATAGCCGACCTGCTTGGCACAGCCGTTATCGATGAGGATGGCAGTTGTAAGTTGTCTGAGTTGGGGCTGGAGCCTGGAGCCAACGAGGTCTATGCCGAGTTCTATGACCAGGTGGAGATAGAGCAGGCTGTCGGCGGTGAATTTGAATCAATACGACCTGTCGCATCCAAGTCAGGTGAAATGGCGCTACGTCTGGCTGGGATATTCTCAGTTGTAGAGTTGGGAGACTCAGTTACTGAAGAACAAATGCTTCGGGGCTGCTACCTAGCGATGTACTACCTTCGCACCACCCTTCGTGACAACCAGATAGCCGAGGCCAATAACCTAGACAGGCTTGCCCTTGAATACCTTGAATGGATGGCGGGACAGCCCGGTAGCGAGGTCGAGATCGATTTCATTCAGCGCATGGCCCCGCGTCGTGAGCACCGTCAGAAAGTACCCAATATCCGAATAGTAATGGAGCGCCTGGTCAGGGCTGGAAAGGTGGAATGTACCGGAACAAATACAAAAGGAGCAGCCAACCGATGGAAAAGAATATAAAGGCCGTGCGGAAAGTGCGGATTGTGCGGAGTCCGCATAAAAACTGGGCTTCCATGTGCGGACAACTCGGTGAGGTTGTGCGGAAAACAAATGCACTGCTGGTGCTGAATTATCCTAATCCGCACGTTTCCCACATATCACCCGCACTCAGATCCCTTGAACGTACTGGCATCCGCACGTTCCGCACAATCCGCATAGGGGTGCGGGCTGGAATTGAAGTTGTGCCTGAGATGGAGTCTTTGTTTCGAAGGTGACTAACTAAATTAATCGTATCCGCAGGCGGCTACCTGTCGGATATTCAAAACGTTTCGGAGGTAAGCCGAATGCACATAGTAAAAAAAAAGAAGCAACCAATGACAGAGCTGGATGCGATGAAGCACAGGATATCCATAGTCCGTTACGGACTGGTGTCAGACCTAGACAAGGAGCGTCTGAAGATATATCTGGCGGAAGAAATGGCGAACAAGGAAGCCAGGCGATTTGGCTAATCACTATCTGTAATAGGAAAGATTGGGTGAGTATTACTTACGCATAGCGTTAGTAACAAGGATTAAGCGATGGGTGACGAGATTACAGTAGAAGAACGGCTCCAGCGCCTTGAGGATATCAAAGGTGAGGGTTCTCGGAAGCTGACTGGGGAGGCCAGTGCTGGCTGGTTACAGGGGGCAGGCATGAACTATGGAACCCCTGAATTACGCAAGATGTTGAAGGCGCACAGCAAGGCCCACCGGCAGGCAGGGGAACAATGGCAGGCTGTGGGATATGCGCGAGGCTACATGGTATCTGCTCCACCTTTCCCTGAGGAGTGCAGGGAAATGCGGTGCGGTGCGAAAACTAGGGCAGGCACACCCTGCAAGAACCTGAGCATTTATGACAATGGCCGTTGTATGTTTCATGGGGGCCATCAACCGGCCCCAGGACAGCAGAAGGCAAAAGGCAAAAGGCGATCAGCTCACAATGGGAATAGGCCAAAGCGAGTTTTCCGACATGGTAGAAAAGCAAAGCCCATGGAAGGTAGTGAAAAGTTGAGGTTGAGGGCGTAGGTTTCCGGACAGTAAGCGGTAATTAGCCAAATTAGTTAGGGTGAATTTATGCAGCACACAGTAGAAGATTGCTTACCACTGGATGCCAACCGGCTGGCTGAGGGTGGCTGGTTTGGTGATGGACAGCAGGGGCAGTATTGCCTGGACTAATGACAGCACTATTTCACTGTCCTACCAGCGGCCACACCTGCACCTGTCATATACCAAGAACGGGGAACCTATGAAGCAGGCTATCCGTGTTGATACAGCACCCTGCCACTTTGGAGGTGTGCGCCACTACTTCACCTGCCCGGGCTGCCAGAACAGGCGGTACAAGTTACGGCTAGGTGGGAATGGCTTCTATTGCCGGCAATGCTATCGACTGCCCTACTACAGCCAGGAGTGTGGCGACCTAGATGGGCTGATACATCAGAAGCACAAGGTAGAGGCCAAACTGGACAGCAGGGAAGGCCCCAGAATGCGCACCATTACCCGCATGAAACTAATTACCCAGTTATGCGCCATGGATGACAGGATAGACAGGGCTATGGTTGCCCGCTTTGGTGCGGCTGCTGTCGGTTTGCACGGAATTTGAAACTTTCGCACGAAAATTGGAAGGTGTGGCAACTAGCTTGAGTTATTCAGCCATGTCCGCTTTCGCCTACTTTGCGACAAGCTGGTATCGCTAGCGCCATGTCTGCTTTCGAGACTCTAGAGACATTCACTGCTGGTTATATTTCGTACAGTTATTTTGTCAGCTTTTTTTACAAATGTGACTCATATCACAGCCATGGACCGCTGGAGGTGACGTGTTTGCTGGGTTGGCATGAAAAGTGCTTAATAGATCTTAGAAAATTGAATGTGGCGATAAGGTTACAGCTCAACGAGTTGGCCATGGCAATGCTGGTTTTAAATGATAAAAAAATAAGGAATATCTTATGCGCTCATCTCTGCTCTCTCTGCTAGCCGGTTTGGTCCTCTCCTGTTCCAATGCTTGGTCTGGCCCGATTTTCTATGATTTTAGCGGCACCTGCGCCTTTGAATGCGGTCCTGTCGGCGGGCCGATCAATGGTTATCTTGAACTCAATGATGGATACGTACCCGGGGCAGCTATCTCTGCTGTAGATTTTGCTCGTATTAAATTCACGGGGCCGGTAGCGTTCGGAGAATATGTAAACCCCTCTTTCCTAACTGTGGTTCCTACCGGAGTCCCTCTTTCAGGCAGCGGTGTTATTCTTCAACTTCAGGATCTTCGAGACCCACAACCATTATTTGCCAGCCGCTATAGCCTCACCGCTGGCGCGAACGCTCAGTGGTTGGCGAGTTGGAGTAACGGCACGACGTTCAGCCAGATCGACAGTATGGGTTTGACGTTGCGACAAGCCAATGTGCCCATCCCAGCCACCCTCGCCCTATTCGGCATTGGACTCGCCGGCCTTGGATGGTCAAGGCGCAAGAAAGCTTAAAGAACTAAGTCCAGTGATTAGCCCGCTTCGGCGGGCTTTATTTTGCCTGAGATTTGAGAATGGCTACTGTCTCAAGATAGGACAAGCAAAGTCGTCAGGGGCTAATGGCCGCTTTCACCTCAAAGAAGAAATTAGGAACCTGAGGGTTTACGTAACTTGTACGGGTAAGGGCATTGAAATATTTGTGGCTATTCAGTCGCCGAAATGCAATGGTCGCCCCAAGTTAGGCAAGTTGAGGCGCCTTTGCAGGCAAAAGTTATCCTTTTCACTCCTACCGATATAATAATTATTCAACGTGGAAGGGGAAGAAAGTGAACAAATTTTTTACGATTATGACCACATTACTATTATTCATCGCCATGCCGTCATGGGGGCAGTCCGTCGTTCGTGATGGCAAGGAATGGTTACAGCCGGTCGATTTTACCAATCTGTCGTGGGACGATGTGAATGCGGTGTGCCCGGCGGGTGTTTGTGCCGGTACGTTGAATGGCGTTGATGTGACGGGTTATAACTGGGCATCTGTGGATGAATCATCTGAACTTTTCAACAGTTACGGAGTTACCCCGCCGCTGCCCGTACCGTCCACCTACTCATCCGTTACCGAGGCCGATTCCACGTGGGCACCAGCATTTGTAGTTGATTTTTCACCGACCGTAGATGTAGGCACACAACAGCAGGTAAGGGGCTGGACTTCGTCCGAATTGAACCCGACTACCGGAAGGTATACCTTGATCGCCGACGTCCTAGCGGTGTTGGGGAATGACAGTGCTAGCACCCCAAATACACAGCCTAAAGGTAACGGCTTCGCCAGTATAGGCGTGTGGATGTGGCGTACTGAGCCCGTTCCCCCAACTGCCGAGGCGGTCCCCACCCTCTCTGCTTATGGACTGGTCCTGACAGTACTGGGACTGTTCGTCATAGCTGCCCGCCGACTTTCCAGAAGAAAGGTTACCGAGGGATAAACCAGGTCGCACGTTTGGGTTGACACCTAGGGTGTTAATCGCCCGCGCACCCGCCAACGCCGATAGCACGCCCCAAGATACGCCGACCTTTCAGGGTCGGCTTTCTTTTGCTCATAAAGCCGATGAATTCTTTCTGATGCTAATGACCGGAGTTAGGTGCGAAGCGGCCTAAATCAGGCAGCAATTTCGACCCGTATCACGTCCGCTTTGAGGCGAGGCTGTGTGAAAACCAGCTTCTGCAATATACGCTGTAAAAACAGTGTTATTCGCTAGTGTCGCTGTCCCGCAATCGTGATGTCAGCGATGTGATTCTGACACTTCCTACACGGTCAATTTTCTCTGTTCCGTGTATAACAGTTTGTTTGGCCTTGCAAGAGTAATAATGTGGTGCCAAATAAGGGTCTTAGGCCCTCATCGCCTCCATCAGCGGTACGACGCCCATGATGCTAATCATTCGTCGGAGATTGTACGCCAGGACATGCAGGCTCATCTCCGTTCGAACATTCTTGAGCCGCCTCATCAGAAAATGCGTCGATCCCATCCAGGCTTTTAACGTCCCAAACGGATGCTCCACAGTCTGAGATCGTATTGTCATCGCATCAGGCGTATTGCGCAATTCCTGTTGCATGACATCCAGTAGGCCTTCGTGTTCCCAGCGTCTTACCCGGCGCTCTTTGCCCCGGGTACACTTCGATTTCAATTCGCAGTCTCGACACACAATTAGAGATGTGTAATAGGTGTGAATCATCATGCCATGTTCAACCGAGTTATTTCTCCGGGGTAATATTTCACCGGCTGGACATCGATAGTGATCTGCTTCTACATCGTAATGGAAGTCCTCTTTATCAAAACGGCCCGCCGCTCTATTTCCTGATGTCATCGGTTTGGGTACCAGTACCTTGATGTCAGCGTCATAGCAGTTTTTTATGGCTTCGCCTTTGTAATAACCACGGTCAGCGAGTACCTTGATCTCTTCTTGTTGCAGCGTGTGCTGGGCCAGACCTGCTATAGGAAAGAGTTGATTCCTGTCGACGTGTGCATTGGTGACATCGTGCGCAACGATCAGTTTATGTTCTGTGTCGACAGCGGTTTGAATGTTGTAGCTAACCTGTGCGCCCATGCCACCCTTCTTCATCAAGCGAGAATCCGGATCGGTTTGTGAGATTTGTTTGTCCGGATGCGCGAGTACCTCGCGCTCACGCTTTTTTAGGTGCTGCATCCTTGCTTTTAACGAAGCAATTTTCTCCTCGAGTTCCGGTACCTTCATATCGCGAGCCGATGGCTCTTCTTTGTCGGCTTCATCTAAAAGCGACATGTAACGTTCGATGTGCTGTTCTATTTTAGCGATACGGCGCTTCATGCTGGCCCGGGTGTCATTCCTGCCCTTGCTGTTTACCGCTTTGAACTTACTACCGTCGATTGCAATGATAGTCTGTGTGAACATCTCCAGGGACCGACACAGTTCAATGAACTCCCGGCAGACTCGTTGTATCGCTTTGCCGTTGTCCTTTCTGAAATCTGCGATGGTCTTGAAGTCCGGCATCAACCGGCCGGTGAGCCACATCAGCTCGACATTGCGCTGCGTCTCTCGCTCCAATCGGCGACTGGATTGAATCCGGTTAAGGTAGCCATAGACATAGATTTTTAACAGGGTTGCCGGGTGATAGCCAGGGCGTCCAGTGACCTGTGGGACAACGCGCTCAAAACCCAGATCACTCAGGCCCAGTTCGTCTACAAAGACATCGATAACCCTGACGGGGTTATCGTCTGCGATGTATTCATCGAGCCGTTCCGGGAATAAAGTGCTCTGGCTTCGGTCTTCGCCTTCAACGAAACGCTTCATAAGAATCTCGAGCTACTACGACAGGGGTAGTATATCTCGAAGAGCGTTTTCACACAGCCTCAGGTGAAAGCAGACATTCTGCACTGCTGCGAATTTCTGATTTTGAGCATATATCGTGCGAAATTTCGCAGACTGACTTCTCGCTGATATTCGGAAAAAAGAAAGATAAACAGCATCCTGGTAATTTCACCGTTTCCATCTAGATTGCGAACCAACAATGCTAGGGCAGTGTTTAGAGTTTCTTTGTGACTCGATACTTACCTAATTAATTGATTACCCTAAAAGCGTGAGCTGGGTGTTCTTGTGGGGCAATTCATAGGCCGCAAAAAAAGGATGACCACTAATGAATGAAAACAATAATCTGTCCGTAAATAAATATAGGTTTTGCGACTACTGTGGCACTCCCTTCTATGGCATGGACAAGCGGCAAAAGTATTGCGCTGATACCTGCAAAGTATTTATGTGCCAGTATCGCAAGAATCCGGCAGGCAGGACGGAACACAGACAATTATGGACAGCTAACTAGCTGAATAGGTGGAAGTCCTGAGAGGCCCTGTAAGCCGCTCTAAGCAACACTAGGCAAGCCAAGGTCATGGCATAGGTCAAACCCCTGCTACTGCCTATTTCCCGCGCTGATTGCCATACCTGTCAGGATTTTTTAGTGAGGCACTACTAAGTGCATTTAAACTTCAATTCCACCTCTGGAAACTTACCAAAGCCTGAATTTTCATTGAATGACACTTCCTTAAGTGACTTACTGAGGCTTTTACAGTGTTTCTGAGCACCTTCATAAGCATCGGCTTTCATGCCACCGACAGGAACAAATCCACTTTTACCGGAAATCATTATTGTATATGTGTCATCACCTATGGCGATTATTCCGGGAGATGATGTGCAGCCAACAAGAATTAGAGTTAGTAACAATAGTCTTATCAAAATTATGATTCCTTTTTTGTCTAACAATTAAAGTATATGGATGCGGCCATAAATACGCATTCAGTATATGTAGATTGGTTGTAAGAGGCTACTGGATGACTCACATTAACCTCCTGATCTAATCCTCACTTATCGTGATAGCTTTTCTAACCGAGCGACAAACAATACCCAGCATTAGAACCTAGCAAAACCTGTCTTTTGATCTCCCGAAACTATGCCCTTGCCGGTCAACTTATTCAGTGAGGGGTTACACGCTCCAGGCCCATGTAATGCAAGATTAAAGCGGGAAGCTGGCGACCTAATCACAGGAGTTTCTTTGCCGTATTTGGCAGAGTTTCGGGACTGTATATGTACCTAGAGTTATCAGCACATGACTCCAATGGTATAGGGGGGGTAAATAGTCCAGGGCATTCCTGAGTAGTACCGCATGGATAGAAGTATTTTTATATCCGCAAAACTAGAGAATGGCCGGTGTCCGAAAACTCAGAGGGGAGCTTGTGCTGCAACCCCATGAATCATTGAGGAAACCATAGTATCTGCCCTTAATTTTCGGAGGGGTTTCTGGAGTGTACTTGACAGAATTTCGGGGCTAGATATGTACCTGCTGTGTGGCGACCGATTTAGATCGCAGGTGATGCCTCAGTACCGCTTTACCAATTTCCCTGCATTATGTAAAGTTTTACCTTCAATCAAGGGGAAGCTATGAAGTATTCAATATTCGGAATGCTATTTTCTGTGCTGCTGTCGGCTCAGGGGGCATCGGCTAATGGTTATTACACTGGCGCGGAAATGCTGAAAATCTGTACTGATGTGTCCCCATTTCAAGCAAAATCGTGCGGTGGCTATATCGCTGGTGTCGCAGACACATCCGCTAAAGCGGTTGCTTGGGAGACTTTAACTGCAGTACGGTGTGTGCCAGTCGAAGTTACAATAAAGCAACTAATGAAAATTGCCGTCAAATATATGGAAGAACACCCAGAAGAACTACACTTGGGTGCCGAGAGCCTCATCCAAAACGCTTTTAAAGAAGCATTCCCCTGCGAGAAATAAGCGGGACTTGATTAGAGGTTTGGTATCCCGAAGTCTTTGGCATATTCTTCATAGTTTGCGACCACGGTTTTGCACTGAGCTACAAATCCCTCCAGCGACATGCCTAGCCTAGCAGTTTCCGTGGTTAGAAAGCGCACCATGAAATCATCTCCTCGGTCCATTTTGGTGGTTTCTTGAAATGTTACCATTTGAGTCACTAATCCGCATATCCCGGTCATTTTTGAGGTAACCATGATTTCCATGATAAATTTGCGCGTCGCTGCGGGTACCTCTTGAGCCGCTGCGCCTCCACAAAAGATAAAGCCTGCCAATATGATTAGTGCGTATTTCTTCATTTGCGCCTCTATTTTGTCCGTGAGTGAATAATAACCATGCTTATTCTGAGGTTACCTTGACCTTCGGACATTAAACTAAATTTCATATAATTTATACAAGATGTAACCGCAGAGCGTGCAGAGGGGTCTATGAGGGCTTAACTGAATGGTCTGTTTTATCGGGGTCGGATCAGTTGGTACAAAGCGGACGTTTTAGGCTAGCCAGTTTCAGAGCTGTCGAACTGTAACTGGTGCCAGAGTATCAACACGATGCAGAGCTTAGTTTTCTGCCTTGGTATCACGGCCCACTCTCCGCTATTACTACACATAGACTGATCTGCGAGCCAGAAGGTAGTAGGGATTCCAGCTAGGCTGCTTGTACTTAGGGCGGTTCACAGATGCCCTTGACGTATAGACATCATTTGGGTGTTTGTGTGACAATCTAGCCAGTTATAGTTATGCACAGTATGGAAAAGATTATGAGTGCAAAGAAGACTGAAAATAAAAACAACCAAAAAACGTTTTCATCGACGCACGTTTCGATAAGAGGCGACGGCAAGGCCACACTTAATCTAAGTGAAGCCAGAAAAGACCCTGAGTTTAAGACTTCTATAAACAACCTCATTAAGTCCCGCGCCAAGCTACTCGGTTAGTCAGGTACCACCAGAATGCTGAGTGCATCCGCACTTTTTATTGTTGCGGCCGCAGCCGCGGGCTACATCTTCTCTTCTCAGTGCTACCTCTTCAAATATCGTGTCGCACGCCAATCAGGTCACAGGCTATATCTACACAGCTTTGCTGTTGGGTTGGTATTCTTTACTTTCGCTTGGTTGACTGATATCACCGTGATCAGCCTGACGCGGACGTTAGATATTCCAGTTTTCTTCAAAATGAGCCCTATGGACGAGGCAACAATTGTTTCCATCAGTACCATTGTTTTTGCGTGGTTGGCGGGCGAGGGATACAACAGATATGTGCCAGAAGCAAAAGTTAATAACTACGAGAAGGCAATTAAAAACGACGACTTTGAGTTGATTTGCTACCGTGCATTAATGAGCTATAAGCCCATTGCCGTCTCGATGGAGTCGCGGAAAGTTTACGTTGGTTTGATGATAGATACCTTGGAGCCAGGTGCGGATAGCCACCTAACCATATTGCCTGTTTATAGTGGCTATCGGGACAGTAGAACGCTCGAATTCAAACTCACATCTTCGTATGACCCAGTTATTGAGCTGCTGAACGATGACGAGGATTTAGGTGACTACCTAATGGCGTTCCCCAGAGATAAAATCATCAGTCTGCACATCTTCAATGACCATGTGTATAAGTCGGTAAACAATCAGTACGCCAACAGCTCAGATTCCGATCAGGCCACGACCGCAAGTTTGGGTGACCTACCGCCCATTGAGGTAGATCAGGCGAGTCAAAGCCATCCGCCCGAGTTGTAAATAAATTTTGTTTGCCGAGGTAACTATCGTACCATTACATGGCGCGCATCAAGCGGCATCCTAACTGGAATCCCCTGATACTCCATTAAATTCTAGTAGGGGGTAATAGCCTGAAGCCCGCGTATTCATTGACTTCGGTGTGTGGCGCAGCCTGGTAGCGCACGTCGTTCGGGACGACGGGGTCGGAGGTTCGAATCCTCTCACACCGACCAGTATTTACGAGGCTTGCAGCCGCTTTTTCCTGTGCTACGTTCTTCTTAATTCCACCTGTCCTGCATCTTCAGCTCAACATGCGTTTGACAGAGAGACTATCTTGCTTGTAGTTGGTTGATATTCTTAGGTTGTGAGCCATGGTGTCGGTGTTACATCCCTACCCCCACAGCTCGATTCCCATCGTATTCCAATAGTCCGGTCTATATATCGGAGCCTAGAAAAGGCACCTGTCCTCGGCAGGCCCACGCCTCCTAGCCCCGAGCCATACAAAGCGAAAGCTTACAAGATAAGATATTGCCATTTCAGCCCATCTCCCCATAAGAACATTTTAAGAGGGAGGCGGAGCTGGAATTTTAATAACCCGTAAGGCCGCAACTGGTACTCAGCCACAGGTGAAGGCGGCCCCTTACTCCCGTTGTAATCCAATTCGGTTGTACGCACGTATTCTCTAGCACATGTGATGGACTCCCTACCCCATCCTTGGTCCCTTTGACCGCCAGTGGTTCTGCCGCTGGGCGGTTTTTTTATTGCATGAAATTTGAGGTGGCTAATGTCCCTGCGTGGCACAAAACTGCCGCTTTAGACTAGCCGCCACCATGGGTCTACACTGGTGCCATGAACACTAAGCAAATAGAGATCGCTCAGAAGGCTTGAGAACGTACTTAGCGCCTGAGTGAAAACTCGTCTGATGCCACCCTCTGTTTTCAAAGTTGTATCCCGTTGAGTCATTAGATGTACAGAGCCATCGATTCGCGGCAGCACCGCTACACCAACACAATACAGTTACCCATACTAACGCTTCGTAACTTCTACAGAGCTACGCCCCATCAGATCTGAAACAAGGTATAGGCTGGCATCCTTGCGGACTAATTGGTTGCGAAAGAGTGCCTTAAGTGGTGGAAGGTTTATGGTAGCGTCGATAGGCCCCGATCAGTCCGCCATTCGTTGTACCGCAGTCTCTCTGCATGCTCTTGAGTATCTTGATCGTTTAGAGCCTTGAATAGATCTGCTTC